>QJOU01000022.1 GCA_003265685.1 Piscinibacter caeni
GGCCTCGTCGCCGGCGGCGGGGGCCTGCAGCGCGGTGTCCGCCGGCGCGCCACGCGGCTGGCCCGGGGCCATGCTGTCGTGCAGGCCCTGCACCAGCTGCTGCAGCGAGCGGCTCGGCCGCGTCTGGCCCGACACGCGCGTGCTGCCGCGCACGCGCTGCGGGTGCCAGTAGCGCTGGAACAGGTCCGGCCAGCGCCGCCAGTCGCGCGCGTCGTGGCAGGCGATGGCGCGCCAGGCCGGGTCGAGCAGGCTGCTGCGCTCGACCGGCACGCGCAGTGCGGCCTGCACCATGGCCTGCTGCTCGGCGATGCCGACGGTCAGGCCATGCTCGCGCAGCAGGGCCGCGAAGCCGGCGATCGCCTCGAGCGGCTGCGCAGCGGTCGGGTTCATCGGACTGCCCTCCGCCCTGCGGGCTGCGGGATGAGCGCTCGGGAGCGGCCCGTCGCGCTCATGCCTTCTCCGCGACGCCCACGCTGCGGCGGCCTTCGATCAGCTGGCGCACCCGGTCCTCGCCGAGCTGGAAGCGGTCCTCGCGCGTCTTGAGCAGGCAGGCCAGCGTGCCGGCCAGCAGCGCCGCCTCGTCGGGCAGCGCGGCATGGCCGAGACGGTGCAGGGCGCGCACCCAGTCGAGCGTCTCGGCGATGCCGGGCTTCTTGGCCAGGTCCTCGCGGCGCAGGCGCTGCACGAAGGCGACCGCCTGCTCCACGAGCGCGCCCTCGGCCTGCGGCAGGGTCGCGCGCACGATCGCGATCTCGCGGGCGAGGCTCGGGTAGTCGAGCCAGTGGTAGAGGCAGCGGCGGCGCAGCGCATCGGAGAGTTCGCGCGTGCCGTTGCTGGTGAGGATCACCTGCGGCACGTGGCGCGCGCGGATCGTGCCGAGCTCCGGCACGGTGATCTGGTCCTCGGCCAGCACCTCGAGCAGGAAGGCCTCGAAGGCCTCGTCGGCGCGGTCGATCTCGTCGATCAGCAGCACCACCGGCGCCTCGCTGGTGAGCGCCTGCAGCAGCGGGCGCTCGAGCAGGTACTCGCGGGCGAACAGGTCGGCCTCGCGCAGCGCCGTCGCGCCGGTCTCGCTGAGCCGGATCGCGAGCAGCTGGCGGCCGTAGTTCCATTCGTAGGCGGCCTGCGCCAGGTCCAGCCCCTCGTGGCATTGCAGCCGCACCAGCTTCCGGCCCTGGGCGCGCGCGAGCGCGGCGGCCAGCGCCGTCTTGCCGACGCCGGCATCACCTTCCACCAGCAGCGGCCGGCCCAGCTCGCCGGCCAGCCACAAGGTGGTGGCAAGCGCCTCGTCGGCCAGGTAGCCGGCGCGGTGCAGGGCTTCGCGCAGCGCGGCTTCTTCCATGCCCGGATCAGGCGCGCTTGCCGAACAGCCCGGCCAGCCAGCCCTTGATCAGGTTCCACAGGATGGCCAGGCCGTTGATCTCGCGCGCGGCCTGCGGCGCCGGCGCCGGCGCGGCGCTGGCCTCCGGCCCCGGCAGCGCGGCCGCCGCGGCACGGAAGTTGTCGACGAACTGCGCCAGCAGCATGTCCGACACCTGGGTCATCATGCGGCCGCCGAACTGGGCGAACTTGCCGTTCACCACCACCGCGGCCTGGCCCACCAGCACCGACGCGGCCGGCGACTCGCCCGGCTCGATGGTGGCGGTGAGGTCCATCGAGGCCGAGGAGCCGCCGCGGTCCGCGCCCTTGCCGAACAGCTGCAGGCGGCGCGCGGCTTCGTCGAGCTGCTTCACCTCGATGTCGCCGCCGAAGGCCGCGTTCGCCGGCCCGACCTTGACCTTGACCGTGCCCTTGTAGTGGGTGGCGTCGAGCTGCTCGGTGATCTCGGCGCCGGGCATGCAGCCGGCCACCGCCTTCACGTCGCGCAGCACCTGCCAGGCCCGCGCCGCATCGACCTCGAGCGGGTAGCGCTTGTCGAGCTTGACCTCCATTACAGGTTCACTCCGCTGGCCTTGAGCTGCTGCCACACACGGTACGCCGAATGCGGCATCGTCATGTGCTTGACCCCGAGGTGCGCGAAGGCATCCACCACCGCAGCGGTGAAGGTCGGGATCGAGCCGACATGCGGCGACTCGGCCACGCCCTTGGCGCCGATCGGGTGGTGCGGGCTGGGTGTGACGGTGAAGTCGGTCTCCCACTTCGGCGTCTCCACCGCGGTGGGCAGGAAGTAGTCCATCAGCGTGTTGCCCAGCAGGTTGCCCTGCGCGTCGAACGGCATCTGCTGCCCCATCGCCACCGCGAAGCCCTCGGTCAGGCCGCCGTGGATCTGGCCTTCGATGATCATCGGGTTGATGCGCGTGCCGCAGTCGTCCAGCGCGTAGAAGCGCCGCACCTTGGTCTCGCCGGTGCCGCGGTCGATGTCGACCACGCACAGGTAGATGCCGAAGGGGTAGGTGAAGTTGGGCGGGTCGTAGTAGTGCACCGCCTCCAGCCCGGGCTCCAGCCCCGGCGGGGCCTGGTGGTAGGCCGCCCAGGCGATGTCCTTCATGGTCTTGAACTTCGCGTCGTCGCCCTTGACCTTGAAGCGGTCGATCTCCCAGTCGAGGTCGTTCTCGCCCACCTCCAGCAGGTGGGCCGCGATCTTGCGCGCCTTCGCGTGGATCTTGCGCGCCGCGAGCGCGATCGCCGCGCCGGCCACCGGCGTGGAGCGGCTGCCGTAGGTGCCCAGGCCGTAGGGTGCCGTGCTGGTGTCGCCCTCCTCCACCTGAATCACCTCGCTCGGGATGCCGAGCTCCGTCGCGATGATCTGCGCGTAGGTGGTCTGGTGGCCCTGGCCCTGCGTGATGGTGCCCATGCGCGCGATCGCGCTGCCGGTCGGGTGGACGCGGATCTCGCAGGAGTCGAACATGCCCACGCCGAGGATGTCGCACATCTTGCTCGGGCCGGCACCGACCACTTCCGTGAACGTGACGAGGCCGATGCCCATCAGCGTCGGCGAATTCGGGTCGGCGCGCTTTTTCGCCTGCTCGGCGCGCAGGCCTTGGTAGTCGCAGGCGTCGAGCACCTTCTTCAGCGCGGTGTGGTAGTCCCCCGAGTCGTACTCGAAGCCGAACGGGCTGTGGTACGGGAACTGCTCCTTGCGGATGAAGTTCTTGGCGCGGATCTCGGCCTTGTCCAGGCCCAGCTTCTGCGCCAGGATGTCCACCATGCGCTCGATGACGTACACGGCTTCCGTGACGCGGAACGAGCAGCGGTAGGCCACGCCGCCCGGCGCCTTGTTGGTGTACACGCCCTTGACGCGGCACCACGCGGCCGGGATGTCGTAGCTGCCCGAACAGATGTGGAACAGGCCGGCGGGGTACTTGGTCGGGTCGGCGCAGGCGTCGAAGGCGCCGTGGTCGGCGATCACGTCCACGCGCAGGCCGAGGATCTTGCCGTCCGCGGTGGCGGCGAGCTCGCCGTCCATGTGGTAGTCCCGCGCGAAGGCGGTGGTCGAGATGTTCTCGATGCGGTCCTCGATCCACTTGACCGGCTTGCCGAGCACGATGCTCGCGACGATGGCGCACACGTAGCCCGGGTAGACGCCGACTTTGTTACCGAAGCCGCCGCCGATGTCCGGGCTGACGATGCGGATCTTCGATTCCGGCAGGCCCGAGAGCAGCGAGACCACCGTGCGCACCACGTGCGGCGCCTGCGAAGTCATGAAGGTCGTCAGTTCGCCGCGCACCGGGTCGAAGCTCGCGACGCAGCCGCAGGTCTCCAGCGGGCAGGGGTGCACCCGCGGGTAGAAGATGCGCTCCTTCACCGTCACCGGCGCGTTCGCGAAGGCGGCGTCGGCGGCCGCCTTGTCGCCCGCCTCCCAGGTGAAGATGTGGTTGTGGTGCTCGCGTTTGCCGTGTGCGCCCTCGGTCTTGCCGGCCAGGTCTTCGCGCAGCACCGGCGCGCCGGGCTCGAGCGCCGCGAACGGGTCGATCACGACCGGCAGTTCCTCGTACTCCACCTGCACCGCCTCGACGCCGTCGGCCGCGGCATAGCGGTCCTCGGCGATGACGACCGCCACCTCCTGCATCTGGAAGTGCACCTTGCCGTCGGCCAGCACCGCGGCCACGTCGCCGGCGAGCGTGGGCATCCAGTGCAGCTTGAGCGGCTTCAGGTCCTCGGCCGTCAGCACCGCGATCACGCCGGGCACCTTGAGCGCCTCGGTCTTGTCGATCGACTTGATGCGCGCATGCGCCAGCGGGCTGCGCACGATGTCCATGTGCAGCAGGCCGGGCAGCTTGATGTCGTCGACGTAGTTGCCCTTGCCCTGGATGAAGCGGGCGTCTTCCTTGCGCAGGCGGCTGTCGCCCAGGCCCTGCAGGGCCGCAATGCGTTCCGGCGCGTTCATGCCGCCTCCTTGGCCGTTGTCTGCAGCTTGGCGGCCGCGTACAGCACCGCCTTGACGATGTTCTGGTAGCCGGTGCAGCGGCACAGGTTGCCGCTCATGCCGGCGCGCACCTCGTCTTCCGTCGGGTTCGGGTTCTCCTGCAGGAAGCGGTAGGCCCGCATCAGCATGCCGGGGGTGCAGAAGCCGCACTGCAGGCCATGCTCCTTGTAGAAGCCCTCCTGCACCGCGTGCAATACACCACCCTGCGCCAGGCCCTCGACGGTGAGCACCTCCGAGCCCTCGCACTGCACCGCGAGGTGGGTGCAGCTCTTGACGGATTGGCCGTCGATGTCGACGGTGCAGGCGCCGCAGTGGCTGGTCTCGCAGCCGATGTGCGTGCCGGTCAGGCTGCATTCCTCTCGCAGGAAGTGCACCAGCAGCTGGCGCGGTTCGACGGCCTTCTCGACCGTTCTGCCGTTCACCTTGACGGTGACGAGTTTCTTGCCCATTCGTGCGTCTCCTTACTGGCAGCGCGCTGCGGCCTGGCGCAGCGCGCGTTGCACCATCTGGCCGGCCATCGCGAGCTTGTACTCGCGGTCGCCGCGCAGGTCGTCGGCCGGGTCGCAGGCCGCCATCGCCTTGGCGGCGGCCGCGGCGATCGCCGCGTCGGTCAGCGGCTGGCCGAGCAGCGCGGCCTCGGCCTCCTTGGCGCGCAGCGCGGCCGGCGCGAGGTTGGTGAGCGCGATGCGCACGTGGCTGACCTTGCCACCATCGAGCCGCAGCACCACGGCCGCGGCAGCGGTGGCCCAGTCGCCGGTCTTGCGCTTGAGCTTGGCGTAGGCGTGGCCCGTCTTCGGCGCGAAGGCCGGGATGCGGATCGCGGTGAGGATCTCGTCTTCCGCCAGCGCGGTCATGTAGGTGCCGTGGAAGAAGCCGTCGGCCGCGACCTGGCGCTTGCCTTTCGGCCCCTCGAGCGTGAACGTGGCGTCGAGGGCCAGCATCAGCGCCGGGTGGTCGTTGCCGGGGTCGCCGTGGGCGATGTCGCCGCCGATGGTGCCGCGGTTGCGCACCTGCGGGTCGGCGATCTGGCGGGCCGCCTCGGGCAGCAGCGGCAGCTTCTTCTGCAGGAGGGGCGAGGCGATCAGGTCGTTCTCGACCGTCATCGCGCCGATCACGACCGCCGCGCCGTCCTCGCAGATGCCGCGCAGCTCGGCGATGCGGTTCAGGTCGATCAGGTTCGCGGGCTGCGCGAAACGCAGCTTCATCATCGGCAGCAGGCTGTGGCCGCCGGCCAGCAGCTTGGCGTCGGGCAGGCTGCCGAGCAGGCTCAGGGCCTCGGCCACCGAGCGTGGCGCGTGGTAGTCGAATCCGGGCGGGATCATCGTGCGCGTCTCCTGGGGTGGGCGCCGGTCGAGGCGCCGGCTGGAAGGCCCGCAAGATAGGGGCGCTGCAGAAACCCTCTGCGCATGCTTCACGAAGCGCGGCGCCGCGTGCACGAAATGCAGGCTGCCGCGCATGAGCCGCAGCCCCCGACGCGGCGTCCCGGGTTAACCCGGAGGCCGTGTCAGCGCGTGCCGTCGGCCTCGGCGATGCCCAGCCGCGCCAGCAGCAGCGGCACGGTGGTGCGGGCCACCGGCAGGGCCGAGTTCTCGCCGCGCAGCTTCAGGCTGACCTTGCCGTCGTCGCGCACGATCTGCTCGGCGAACTCGAGGTTGGCGAGGTAGCTGCGGTGGATGCGCAGGAACGAGGCGCCGTCCAGCCGCTCGGCCAGGTCGGAGATGTTCAGGTTGCAGAAGCTCGCGCCGCGCGGCGTGCTCACCCAGGTGTAGTGGCCCTCGGCGCGCACGTAGCTCACCTCGTCGGCATCGACCAGCACGATGCGGTTCTGCGACACGGTGGGGATCTTCTGCAGCTGGCGCTTGGCCGCCGGCTTCTGCGCGGCCGGCTCCTCGCGCGACACCACGTCGGTGATGTCGTAGAAGATCAGCGTGTAGCCGGTGGTCTCGCCGCGCAGGTCGGACAGCTTGGTCACCTTGATCAGCAGCACCCGCTCGGGGATGTTGATGATCATCGTCATCGGCGGCGGGTTGCTGACCGGGCACTCGGCCTGGTCGAGCAGGAACTTCACCTTGGGCACCGAACGCTCCGGGTGGAACGACAGCACCATCTTCTCGAACGGCTGCTTGTCCTCCACCGGCAGCGCGCGGCGGGCGAAGCTGTTCATCGCGACGACGGTCAGGTCGCGGTCGAGCTGCACCACGCCCACGTCGGAGCGTTCGAGCAGGTAGAGCGGGCTGGCGCTGCGGCTGTCCATCAGCCGCGATTCAATCACCGATCGATGCCCGGCGTGCTGAGGGGTCTCCCGCGGGCTTGCCGGGTTCTCTCACACCTTCTCAGTGCTGGAGGATCTTGGACAGGAAGTCCTTGGCGCGCGGCGAGCGCGCCTCGGGGTTGCCGAAGAAGTCCTCCTTCTTGCAGTCCTCGACGATCTTGCCGGCGTCCATGAAGATGACGCGGTGGCTGACGCGCTTGGCGAAGCCCATCTCGTGCGTGACGACCATCATCGTCATGCCCTCCTTGGCCAGCAGCACCATCACGTCGAGCACTTCGCCCACCATCTCGGGGTCGAGCGCCGAGGTGGGCTCGTCGAACAGCATCACGATCGGGTCCATCGAGAGGGCGCGGGCGATCGCCACGCGCTGCTGCTGGCCGCCGGAGAGCTGGCCGGGGTACTTGTCCTTGTGCGCCATCAGCCCGACACGATCGAGCATCTTCAGGCCGCGTGTCTTCGCCTCGTCGACGTTGCGGCCGAGCACCTTGATCTGCGCGATCGTCAGGTTCTCGGTCACCGAGAGGTGCGGGAACAGCTCGAAGTGCTGGAACACCATGCCGACGCGGCTGCGCAGCTTGGGCAGGTTGGTCTTCGGGTCGGAGATGCTGATGCCGTCGACGACGATGTCGCCCTTCTGGAACGGCTCGAGCGCATTGACGGTTTTGATCAGCGTGGACTTGCCCGAGCCCGAGGGCCCGCACACCACCACCACCTCGCCCTTCTCGATCTTCGTCGTGCAGTCGGTCAGGACCTGGAAGCTGCCGTACCACTTGCTGACGTTCTTGATGTCGATCACTGCAGCCTCCTCAGCGGATGATCTGGATCTTCTGCTGCAGCCGGCGCACCAGCATCGACAGCGAGAAGCAGATGATGAAGTAGACGAGGGCGGCGACCAGGTAGGTCTCCACCGGCCGGTTGAAGTTCTTGCCGGCCACCTCGAAGCCCTTGAGCAGGTCGTAGGCGCCGATCGCGTAGACCAGCGAGGTGTCCTGGAACAGGATGATGGTCTGCGTCAGCAGCACCGGCAGCATGTTGCGGAAGGCCTGCGGCAGCACGACGAGCCTCATGCACTGCGCGTAGGTCATGCCCACCGCGTAACCGGCATGGACCTGCCCCTTGGGCACGCTCTGGATGCCGGCGCGCATGATCTCCGAGTAGTACGCCGCCTCGAACACGGTGAAGGTGATGATGGCCGACAGTTCCGCGCCCATCGGCCGGCCGATCAGCAGCGGGATCAGCAGGAAGAACCACAGGATCACCATCACCAGCGGGATCGAGCGCAGCGTGTTGACGTAGAACGCCGCCGGCATCACCAGCCACTTCTTGCCCGACAGCCGCATCAGCGCCAGCACGGTGCCCAGCGCGATGCCGCCCAGCATCGCGACCAGGGTCAGCTGGATCGAGAAGAAGAAGCCCTTGGCGACGAAGCTGGAGATGACACCCCAGTTGAGGAACGCAAAGTCCAGATTCATTTGCCGCCTCCGATCATGCCGGGGACGGCCACGCGGTGCTCGATGAAGAGCGCCAGCCGGTTGATCGCGAACGCGGACACGAAGTACAGCGCCGTCACCGCGAGGTAGATCTCGATGCCGCGCGAGGTCTCCTCCTGCGCCTGCATCGCGAACATCGTCAGCTCGGCGATGCTCACCGCGAAGGCCACCGAGGAGTTCTTGATGATGTTCATCGATTCACTCGTCAGCGGCGGGATCACGATGCGGAAGGCCATCGGCAGGATCACGTAGCGGTAGGTCTGCGGCAGCGTGAAGCCCATCGCGAGACCCGCGTAGCGCTGGCCCTTGGGCAGCGCCTGGATGCCCGCCTTCACCTGCTCGGCGATGCGAGCCGAGGTGAAGAAGCCGAGCGCGAACACCACCAGCACGAAGCTCGGCACGCTCTTCAGGCTGGTGAAGATCGACGGGATCACGTGGTACCAGAGGAAGATCTGCACCAGCAGCGGGATGTTGCGGAACAGCTCCGTCCACGCGTTGCCGAGCAGCACCAGTCCCTGGTGCGGCGCCGTGCGCAGGATGCCCATCAGCGAGCCGACCAGCAGCGCCACCACCAGCGCGCACAGCGCCACCGAGAGCGTCCAGCCCCAGGCGGACATCATCCACTGCAGGTAGGTTTCCCCCCCGCCGGTGTCCTGCAGGAACACCTGCCAGTCCCATGTCATCGCGCCGCCTCCTGGGCTCTTGTCGTGATCGGGCAGAAAAAAGCGCGACGCGGGGTGACCGTCGCCGCGCTTGACGCAGCATAAGCAAGGCCCGCGCCCGGGCGCCTCAGGGCTTGCCTGGGTGGCGCCGGGCCGAAGGCGCTGCGCTTACTTCTTCGCGTAGTCTTCCATCGGCTTGTCGTTCGGGTTCGCCCAGGCCGCCTTGGTGGCCTCCGACAGCGGCAGGCCGACCTTGGTGTTGGACGGCGGGATCGGCTGCATGAACCACTTGTCGTAGGTCTTGGCCAGGTCGCCGCTCTTGATCTGCGCGATGATGCTGTCGTCCACCGCCTTCTTGAAGGCCGGGTCGTCCTTGCGCATCATGATGGCGATCGGCTCGACCGACAGCACCTCGCCCACGATCTTGTAGTCGGCCGGGTTCTTCGAGCGGCTGATGTTGCCGGCCAGGATCTGGCCGTCCATCACGAAGGCATCGGCGCGGCCGCTCTCGAGCAGCAGGAAGCTGTCGGCGTGGTCCTTGCCGAACACCTCCTTGAAGTCGACGCCGCCGGCGCGCTCGTGCTTGCGCAGCGTCTGCACGGAGGTGGTGCCGGTGGTGGTGGCGATCGTCTTGCCGTTCAGGTCCTTGATCGAGTTGATGCCCGAGTTGGCCTTGGTGGCGATGCGCACTTCCTCGACGTAGGTGGTCACGGCGAAGGCCACGTCCTTCTGGCGCGTGGCGTTGTTGGTGGTCGAGCCGCACTCGATGTCGACCGTGCCGTTCTGCACCAGCGGGATGCGGTTCTGCGAGGTGACGGGCTGGTACTTGATCTCGAGCTTGGCCAGACCGAGCTGCTTCTGGATGTCGGCCAGCACCTTGGTGCAGACCTCGGTGTGGAAGCCCACGTACTTGCCGTCGCCCAGCGTGTAGGCGAGCGCACCGGAGGACTCGCGCACGCCCATCGTCACCGAGCCGGATTCCTTGATCTTCTTGAGCGTGTCCGCCTGGGCACCGACGGCAACGAACGCGGCGGCCAGCGCCACGGCCTGGACCAGCACAGCCTTCTTCATAGCGACTCCTGAGGGGTTGACAGAGGGTGAGGGAAAAACGGGATTCTAGGGAGCGGGGACATCCGGGTCTTCACGGGGTTCCCCGCCCCGGATCCGGGGTGGCCATCGCTTCCGCAAGCTCCATGCCTAGGCCACTCGGCGCGCCCCGCTCAGCGCGCCAGCCGCACCGGCTGCGTGAGCCGCTCGGGCACCAGCAGCGCGGCCATCTCGGCCTCGCCCATCAGCCCGAGGCGCTGCGCGGTGGCGGCGATCGTGCCGCCCTCGGCGAGCGCGGTCTTGGCGATCAGCGCGGCGTTCTCGTAGCCGATGATCGGGTTCAGCGCCGTCACCAGGGTCACCGATTCGGCCACGCGGCGGGCCAGCAGCTCGTGGTTGGCGGCGATGCCCTCCACGCAGTTCTCGCGCAGCGTGCGGCAGGCCCGGCTCAGGTGCACGATGCTCTTGTGCAGCGACCAGCCCATGATCGGCTCGAAGGCGTTGAGCTGCAGTTGGCCGGCCTCGGAGGCCATCGTGATCGTCACGTCGTTGCCGATCACCTCGTAGGCGACCTGGTTCATCACCTCCGGGATCACCGGGTTCACCTTGCCCGGCATGATCGAGGAACCCGCCTGGCGCGGCGGCAGGCGGATGTCGCCGAAGCCGGCCTGCGGGCCGGAGGAGAGCAGGCGCAGGTCGTTGCAGGTCTTGCTCAGCTTGCAGGCCACGCGCTTGAGCACGCCCGACAGCTGCACGAAGGCGCCGGTGTCCTGCGTCGCCTCGACCAGGTTCTCGGCCAGCGTGACCGGCACGCCGCTGGTCTCGCGCAGCAGCGGGATCACCGCCTCGGCGTAGCCGTGCGGCGCGTTGATGCCGGTGCCGATCGCCGTGGCGCCGAGGTTCACCTCCTGGATCAGCGCGCGTGCCTCGCGCAGGCGCTGCTCGTCCTCGCCGATCATGATCGCGAAGGCCTGGAACTCCTGGCCCAGCGTCATCGGCACCGCGTCCTGCAGTTGGGTGCGGCCGATCTTCAGCACCGCCTTGAACTCGTCGGCCTTGGCGGCGAAGGCGCCGCGCAGCGCGGCCATCTCCGCCAGCAGCGCCTCGATGCCGGCCCAGGCGGCCAGGCGCAGCGCGGTCGGGTAGACGTCGTTGGTGCTCTGCGAGGCGTTGACGTGGTCGTTCGGGTGCAGCGCCGCGTAGTCGCCGCGCTGGCGGCCGAGGTGCTCGAGCGCGCGGTTGGCGATCACCTCGTTGGCGTTCATGTTGGTCGAGGTGCCCGCGCCGCCCTGGATCACGTCGACGACGAACTGCTCGTGCAGCTGCCCGGCGAGCAGGTCGTCGCAGGCCCGCTCGATGGCCTCGGCGCGCGGCGCGTCGAGCACACCGAAGCCGCGGTTGGCGCGCGCCGCCGCCTTCTTCACCGCCGCCAGCGCACGCACCAGCTCGGGCCACTGCCCGACTGTGTGGCCGGAGATCGGAAAGTTCTCCACCGCGCGGGCGCTGTGCACGCCCCAGTAGGCGGCCTGGGGAATGGCGCGCGGGCCGAGGAAGTCCTGCTCGGTGCGGGTCGCTTGGGGGGTGTCTGCTTGCATGGGGGCGCACTGTAGGGGCGGGCCAATGTCGTGGCCAATGCCGTTTCGCGGCCGGGCCATGCATTCCTTGCATGGCCCCTCCGGGTCAACCCTGAGCCGGGGGCCGGCGCGCCTCGCTGCGCAGGAAGTCCCACAGCGCCAGCGCGCCCGCCTTGGCGTGGCGTGCGGTCTCGGGGCGCTCGCGGTAGATGCGCACCTCCATCGTCAACTCGTGCTGGCCGGGCTCGGCGGCGCGCACCAGGCGCTTGCCCTTGAGCTCCTTGCGCACCGAGCTGGCGGGCAGGAAGGCCAGGCCGTGGCCTTCCAGCGCCATCGCCTTCAGGCCCTCGGCCATGTCGGTCTCGTAGACCGGCTCGAGCGCGAGCACGGGGCTGGCCTCGCGCATGATCACGCCGACCAGGCGGCCGAGGTAGGCGCCCTCGCCGTAGCTCAGGAAGGGCAGCTTGTGCGCGGGCGATCCGGGCAGGCGGTACAGCGGCGCGCCCGACGCATCGGCCTTGGCGTAGGGCGCGAGCGTCTCGCGGCCGAGGCTGAGCATCTCGTAGCGGTCACCCGGCAGCTGCAGCGGGTCGCTCGGGTGGTGGTAGGCGATCAGCAGGTCGCAGCCGCCTTCGGTGAGTTGCAGCACCGCGTCGTGCACGTTCAGGGTGATGAGCCGGCTCTTGAGCGCGCCGAAGCGCTCGCGCAGGTCGGTCAGCCAGTGCGGGAAGAAGCTGAAGGCCAGCGAGTGCGGCACCGCGAACTCGATCATGTCCGCGGCGCCGCTCTGGTGCGCGCGCATCATGTTGCGCGTGGCCTGCAGCGTGCCGAGGATCTCGAGCGCCTGCGCGTGCAGCGTTTCGCCGGCGGGCGTCAGGCGCGTCGGGTAGGACGAGCGGTCGACCAGGTCGATGCCGGCCCAGGCCTCGAGGGCCTGGATGCGGCGCGAGAACGCGGGCTGGGTGACGTGGCGCAACTGCGCCGAGCGCGAGAAGCTGCGCGTCTCGGCGAGGCTGACGAAGTCCTCGAGCCACTTGGTTTCCACGGCCGGCAGTGTAGCCAGCCGCTGCCGGGGCGAGGCCCCGGGGCCCGGACGCGGTCCGCGCAGGCACACTGCGGCGCGATGAGCAGCGCCCACCCTTCCCCCGCCACCCGGCATGCCGCCTGGTTCGTGTTCGCCGCCGGCGTCTGCGCCGCGCTGCACGTGGGCAAGCTGCCGCCGGCGATCGGCGCGCTGCGCGAGGCGCTCGGCATCAGCCTGGTCGAGGCCGGGTTCCTGCTCTCGCTGGTGCAGGCGGCCGGCATGGCGGCAGGCATCGCCTTCGGCCTGCTCGCCGACGCGATCGGGCTGCGCCGCAGCATGCAGGTCGGCCTCGCGCTGCTGGCCGCCGCGAGCGCGCTGGGCGCCGCGGCCGAGAGCGTCGCGGCGCTGCTCACGCTGCGCGCGCTCGAGGGCATCGGCTTCCTGATGGTGGTGCTGCCCGCCCCCGGGCTGATCCGCCGCCTCGTGCCGCCGCAGCGCCTCGCGGTGATGCTGGGCGTGTGGGGCACCTACATGCCGCTGGGCGCCGCGATCGGCCTGCTGGCCGGGCCGGTGTGGATCGCGGCGCTGGGCTGGCGCTCGTGGTGGCTGCTGCTGGGCGGGCTGTCGGCGCTGTCGGCGCTGTCGCTGCGCACGCTCGTCGACGCGCCGGCGGCGGCGCGCGGCGGCGCCGGCCTGCCGGAGCGCCTGGCGCGCACGCTGCGCGACGCCGGACCCTGGCTGGTGGCGGGCTGCTTCGCGCTCTACTCCAGCCAGTGGCTGGCGGTGATCGGCTTCCTGCCCACCATCTACACCGGCGCCGGCATTGCCCCGGCGCTGACCGGCGTGCTGACCGCGCTGGCCGCCGCGGTCAACATGCTCGGCAACCTCGGCGCCGGGCGGCTGCTGCAGCGCGGCGTGGCGCCGCCGCGGCTGCTGGCCATCGGCTTCGTGGTGATGGCGCTGGCCGCCGGCGCGGCCTTTGCGGGCAGTGCCGGGGCGGGCCTGCCGCCGGTCGGCCGATTCATCGCGGTGCTGGTGTTCTCCGGCGTCGGCGGCATGGTGCCGGCCACGCTGTTCGCGCTCGCCATGCGCCTGGCCCCCGGCGAGGACACGGTCTCGACGACGGTGGGCTGGATGCAGCAGCTCTCGGCCCTGGGCCAGTTCGCCGGGCCGCCGATCGTCGCCGCCATCGCCGCCCGCGCGGGCGGCTGGCACTGGACCTGGCTGGCCACCGGCGCGGCCTCGCTGCTCGCGCTCGGCCTGGCCGCGCTCGTGGCGCGGCGGCTGCGCTAGGCCGGCTCCTCCTCGCCGGCCTGCTGCAGGCGCCACATCTCGGCGTAGCGCCCGCCGCGCTCGAGCAGCTCGGCATGCGTGCCGCGCTCGACGATGCGGCCGTGCTCCATCACCAGGATCTGGTGCGCATCGGCCACGGTCGAGAGCCGGTGCGCGATCACCAGTGCGGTCTTGTTGCGCGCCGCGCTCTTCAGCTCCTCCTGGATGGCACGCTCGTTGGCCGAATCGAGCGCCGAGGTGGCCTCGTCGAAGATCAGCAGCGGCGGGTTCTTCAGCAGCGTGCGCGCGATCGCCACGCGCTGCTTCTCGCCGCCGGAGAGCTTGAGCCCGCGTTCGCCGACCATCGTGTCGTAGCCCTTGGGCGTGCTCGTGATGAAGCGGTGGATGTGCGCCGCCTGCGCCGCCGCCTCCACCTCGGCGCGGCCCGCGCCCGGGCGGCCGTAGGCGATGTTGTATTCCACCGTGTCGTTGAACAGCACCGTGTCCTGCGGCACGATGCCGATGGCCGCGCGCAGGCTCTTCTGCGTCACCTGCCGGATGTCCTGCCCGTCGATCAGGATGCGCCCGGCATCGACGTCGTAGAAGCGGTACAGCAGCCGCGCCAGCGTGCTCTTGCCCGAGCCCGAGGGGCCGACCACGGCGACCGTCTTGCCGGCCGGGATCTCGAAGTCGATGCCGTGCAGGATCTCGCGGTCGGCGTCGTAGCCGAAGCGCACACCCTCGAAGCGCACCGCCGCGCCCTGCGTGGCCAGCGGCAGCGCCCCCGGCGCGTCGGCCACCTCGCGGTGCTCGCCGAGCAGGGTGAACATCTTCTCCATGTCGATCATCGACTGCTTGATCTCGCGGTAGATGACGCCCAGGAAGTTCAGCGGGATGTAGAGCTGGATCATCAGCGCGTTGACCAGCACCAGGTCGCCCAGGGTCATGGTGCCGGCCACCACGCCGACCGTGGCACGCCACACCAGCAGCACGACGGCGGCCGAGATGATCAGGCTCTGGCCCAGGTTCAGCAGCGACAGCGAGGTCTGCGACTTGACCGAGGCGCGCTCGAGCTGGCGCAGGTTCTCGTCGTAGCGCGCCTGCTCGAAGGACTCGTTGCCGAAGTACTTGACCGTCTCGTAGTTGATCAGCGCGTCGACCGCCTTGGTGTTGGCCTTGCTGTCCTGCTCGTTCATCGCGCGGCGGAAGTGCGTGCGCCACTCGGTCACCGTGACGGTGAAGCCGATGTAGAGCACCAGCGCGCTCAGCGTGATGGCGGCGAACCAGCCGTCGAACTTGGCCGACAGCAGCGAGATCACCAGCGTCATCTCCACCAGCGTGGGCAGGATGGTGTAGATGGTGTAGTTCAGCAGCGAGTGGATCGAGCGCGAGCCGCGCTCGATGTCGCGCGAGACGCCGCCGGTCTGGCGCTCGAGGTGGAAGCGCAGGCTCAGGCTGAGCAGGTGCTCGAAGGCCTCCAGCGAGACGCGCCGCGCGATGCGCGCGGCCACCGGGTAGAACAGGAACTCGCGCAGCTCGGTGAACAGCGTCACCGAGACGCGCAGCGCGCCGTAGGCCATCAGCAGCGCCACCGGCACGGCCAGCGCCACGCGCGGGTCGCCCGGCTTCAGGTCGAGCGCATCGACCAGGCCCTTGAGCACCAGCGGCACGCCGACGTTGGCGACCTTGGCCGCCACCAGGAAGCCGAGCGCCACCAGCACGCGCCAGCGCCACTGCCACACGTAGGGCGCGAGCTTGCGCAGCGTGGCCCAGTCCGAACGCGGCGCGCCCGTGGCGGGCGCGGCCGGGGCGCTGGACATCGGCAGGCTGTGGCGGCGCATGGCGGCGGGGCGTGGAAGAATGCGGCGAACCCACCGCAGGTGCAGCAATATGCCCGAGATTTCAAGCCACCCCGATGCCGCCGCCCCGCTGCAGCTCCCCGAGGACCGCCAGCTCGTGATGCGCGTGATGCCGATGCCCGCCGACGCCAACGGCAACGGCGACATCTTCGGCGGCTGGATCATGGCGCAGGTCGACCTGGCCGGTGCGGTGTTGCCGGCGCGCATCTCCAAGGGCCGCATCGCCACCGTGGCGGTGAACCAGTTCGTCTTCAAGCAGCCGGTCTCGGTGGGCGACCTGCTGAGCTTCTATGCCAAGGTGGAGCGCATCGGCAACACCTCGGTCACCGTGCATGTCGAGGTCTACGCCGAGCGCAACCCGGCCGACCTGCGGGTGGTGAAGGTGACCGAGGCCAACCTCACCTACGTGGCGATCGACCTGCAGGGCCAGCCGCGCCAGATTCCAAAGGGCTGAGCCGCTCGGCGATGAACCCCGCCAGCGCCTCGCCGCAGGCGCGGTAGACCGGCGCGCCGGGGTGGAAGCCGTCGGCGGCCATGGTCTGCGGCCCGAGCTGCAGCGCGATCGGCACATGGTGCACGTCGGCGCGTGTGGCGGCCCAGCGGGCCAGCGCCGCGTCGTGCGCACGGGCCTCGGCCCCGGCGAACCAGCGCAGCGGCTGAGGCAGCAGCGGGAACTGGTGCATCGGCGGCAGCGGGGCGAACACCACGTGACGCACGCCGGCCTCGGCAAACAGCCAGTCGGCCAGCGCCGCGCGCTGCTGCACGGCGCGGCGCGGCGGCACCTGCTCGACCACGTCGTTGACGCCCAGCACCGCCACGGCCAGGTCGTAGGGGCCGGGCGGCGCCTCCTGCAGCAGCGCCAGCGCCTGCGCGCTGGTGGTGCCGCTGCGCGCCTGCAGGCGCCACTCGATGCAGCGCCCGCTGCGCGCGGCCAGGGTGCGCGTCAGGTGCCCGGCCAGCGCCTCGTCCTGCGTCGCCACGCCCACGCCCGCAGCCGACGAGTCGCCCACGATCAGCAGGCGCAGCGGCGCGCCCTCGCCCAGGCGGCCCGCGCGCGGGCCGGCCGCCTCGGGCAGCGTCGGCGCACGCCGCCGCAGCGCCACCGCCTGCGCGACCAGCACCGGCATCAGCACCGGCATCAGCACGGGCTTGAGCGCGGCGGCGACCATTTGCTCAGGAGAACTTCGAGAAGTCCGGCTTGCGCTTCTGGAAGAAGGCCTGGAAGGCCTCCATCGCCTCGGGGCTGCGCAGGCGCTGCGCGAACAGCTCGCCCTCGACCGCGATGGTCTTCAGCACCTCCTCGGCGCTGGCGCGGCGCAGCAGCTTCTTGGTCTCGCGCACCGCGCCCGGCGGCAGCGCGTTGAAGCGCTCGGCCACCCGGCGCGCGTGGTTCACCACCTCGCCGGCCGGCAGCACGGCATTGGCGATGCCGGCCTCCACCGCGTCCTGCGGCGAGAACGGGTCGCCCAGCAGCAGCTTCTCGGCCGCGCGCACGTTGCCCAGCAGGCGCGGCACGATCAGGCTGGAGGCGAACTCCGGCACCAGGCCGAGGCTGACGAAGGGCATCGCCAGGCGGGCCTCGTCGCTGACGTAGACCAGGTCGCAGTGCAGCAGCATCGTGGTGCCGATGCCGACCGCTGCGCCGGTGACCGCCGCGACCACCGGCTTGTCGATGCCGGTCAGCGCACGCATGAAGCGGAACACCGGCGAGTCCGGATTCGTCGTGCCCTCGCCCGGGCCGCGGCTCATGAAGTCCTCGATGTCGTTGCCGCTGCTGAAGATGCCCGGCTGGCCGGTGATCAGCACGGCGCGCACCGCGGCGTCGGCCTGCGCGGCGTCCAGCGCCTCGGCCATGGCGCGGTACATCGCCACCGTCAGCGCGTTCTTCTTCTCCGGGCGGGCGATCTCGATCGTGGCCACGCCGTTCAGCGTCGCGGTGCGGATGCTCATGCGGGGGTCTCCTGGTGGGGGTGCAGGCCATGCAGCCAGTGCAGCGTGCGCTGCCAGAGCGTGGGCCGGAACTGCTCGCGGAAGAAGCCGAAGTGGCCGATGCGGGGCGCCTGCACGTCGCCCGGCGCGATGCGCTCGATGCGCGCCGGGGCGTTGGCGTAGAAGCCGACCAGCGTGTGCGTGCCGCGCTCGGTCATCAGCTCGTCGTCGGTCATCGACAGCGCGACGATCGGGAAGCGCAGCGCCGCGAACTGCGCCCCCACGCCCTCGACGCCGACGTGGTAGCGCGGGTGCAGGCACCAGCGCCGCCATTGCAGGATCACGCCGCGCGGCAGGTCGCCGACCTTGCCGAGCCGCCGGCCCGGGAAGTAGCCGCACAGCGCGGTGGCCAGCGGCACGGCGACATGCCAGAAGTACGGCACGATGCGCTTGAGCCGCGGCGCGTTGTCGCGCCAGTAGCCGCTGCCCGCCGCCACCGAGAGCAGCCCGGCGATGCGCTCGCGCTGCGCCAGCAGCCCGGGCAGCTGCGCACCCAGGCTGTGGCCGATCAGGAACAGCGGCACGCCGCCCGCGCGGGCGGCCAGCGCCTCGATCACCGTGTCGGTGTCGCGCGCCCAGTCGAACAGGTCGGCGCGGAAGCCGCGCAGCGAGCCCGGGCGCGAGTCGCCGCAGCCGCGGTAGTCGAAGGTGGCGACCAGGAAGCCCTCGCCCGCCAGCCAGCGGGCGAAGGGGACGTAATAGGCCTGCTGCACGCCCATTGCGCCACCGATCAGCACCGCGGCGTGATGCGGTGTCGCGTCCGCCGGCGCGAAGAAGCGGACGGCGACCGCCGCCCCGTCGGGCGTCGTCAGCGTGCACGCTTCCACGCGCTCAGACCCGCTCGAAGATGCCGGCCGCGCCCTGCCCCATGCCGACGCACATCGTCACCATGGCGTACTTCAGGTTGTGGCGGTGCATCGCATGGATCGCGGTGGCCGAGCGGATCGCCCCGGTGGCACCCAGCGGGTGGCCGAGCGCGATCGCGCCGCCCATCGGGTTGACCTTGGCCGCATCGAGCCCGCAGGTGTTGATGACCGCCAGCGCCTGTGCGGCGAAGGCCTCGTTCAGCTCGATCCAGCCCAGGTCGGCGAGCGTCAGGCCGCCGGCCTTCAGCGCGGCCGGGATGGCCTCGATCGGGCCGATGCCCATGATGTCGGGCGGCACGCCGCGCGCGGCGAACGACACGAAACGCGCCAGCGGCTTCAGGTCGAAGGTCTTCACGGCCTTCTCCGACGCGAGGATGAGCGCGCCGGCGCCGTCGCTGGTCTGCGAGCTGTTGCCGGCCGTGACGCTGCCCTTGGCGGCGAACACCGGCCTCAGCTTCGCCAGGCCCTCGAGCGAGGTGTCCGGCCGCGCGCCTTCGTCGAGGTTGACGGTGCGCGTTTTCGTGCGCACCTCGCCGGAGGCCAGATCCGGGAAGCGGTCGACGATCTCGATGGGCGTCATCTCGGCCGTGAATTCGCCGGCCGCCATCGCCTTGAGCGCCTTCTGGTGCGAGGCGAGCGCGAAGGCGTCCTGCGCCTCGCGCGTGACCTTCCACTGCGCCGCCACCTTCTCGGCCGTCAGGCCCATGCCGTAGGCGATGCCGACGTTCTCGTCCTTGGCGAAGATCTCCGGGTTGAACGAGGGCTTGTTGCCGCCCATCGGCACCATGCTCATCGACTCGGCGCCGCCGGCGATCATCACGTCGGCCTCGCCGACGCGGATGCGGTCGGCCGCCATCTGCACCGCGGTCAGGCCCGAGGCGCAGAAGCGGTTGACGGTCACGCCGCCGACGCTGTGCGGCAGCCCGGCCAGCACCATGGCCACACGCGCCATGTTGATGCCCTGCTCGGCCTCCGGGAACGAGCAGCCGACCACGGCGTCCTCGATCGCCTTCGGGTCGAGGCTGGGCACCTGGGCGAGCGCGCTGCGCACCGCGGCGACCAGCAGGTCGTCCGGCCGCGTGTTCCGGAAGTAGCCCCGGCCCGACTTGCCGATCGGCGTGCGGGTGGCGGCGACGATGTAGGCGTCCTGGATCTGTTTGCTCATGTCGTCGCTCCGATCAGTTGCGGACGGGCTTGCCGGTCTGCAGCATGCCCATGATGCGTTCCTGCGTCTTCGGGTTCTCGAGCAGGCTGCAGAAGTGCTTGCGCTCGAGCGCCATCAGGTATTCCTCGCTGACCAGCGAGCCGGCATCCACCTCGCCGCCGCACACCACGTCGGCGATCAGCGCGCTGATGTGGAAGTCGTGCTCGCTGATGAAGCCGCCGTCGCGCATGTTGGCGAGCTGGCCCTTGATCGTGGCGATCGCCGAGCGGCCGGCCACCGGGATCAGCGCCTTCGCGGGCGCGCGGTAGCCACTGTCGAACATCGCCTTGGCCTGCTGGAGCGCCACGTAGAGCAGTTCGTCCTTGTGCGGCACGATCACGTCGCTCCACAGCAGGTAGCCGAGCTTGCGCGACTCGATCGCGCTGGTGCCCACCTTGGCCATCGCGGCGTTGGTGAAGCCGTCGGTGAGGAACTTGAAGACGTCGGCGCCGGCGTTGCCGGCGCTGGCCATCTCAGCCGCGCGGCGGGCGATGTAGGCGAGGCCGCCACCGCCCGGGATCAGGCCCACGCCCACCTCGACCAGGCCCATGTACGACTCCATCGCCGCCACGCGCCTGGCCGAGTAGACCGCCAGTTCGCAGCCGCCGCCCAGCGCGATGCCGCGGATCGCCGAGACCACCGGCACGCTGGCATAGCGGATGCGCAGCATCGCGTCCTGCAGCTTCTTCTCTTCCGGCGCGATGCCCTTGGCGCCGCTCTTCATGAACACCGGCATCAGCGCTTCGAGGTTCGCGCCGGCCGAGAACACGTCGTCGGGCGACCAGATCACCAGGCCCTTGTACTTCGCTTCCGCGATCTCGACCGCCTTGAGCAGCCCTTGGGTCACGTCCGGGCTGATCAGGTGCAGCTTGGCAGTGATGCTGGCGATCAGCACCTCGCCGTCCAGGCTCCAAACGCGGATCTCGTCGTTGCGGAACTCCTCGGTGCCCGACTTGAGCGGGTCGGCCGCATTCCAGCCGACGAGGGTCTCGGGGAACAGCTGGCGCGCATAGACGGGCAGCGGCGCGAGCGGCAGGTAGCGGCCCTGCGATGCGCTCCACGACCCTTCCGGGCTGTGCACGCCATCGCGCCCGTCGAACACCCAGTCCGGCAGCGGCGCCCGGCACAGCGCCTTGCCGGCGTCGATGTCTTCCTTGACCCACTGCGCCACCTGCTTCCAGCCGGCGGCCTGCCACAGCTCGAACGGGCCCTGCTGCATGCCGAAGCCGCGCCGCATCGCGAAATCGATGTGCCGCGCGCTGTCCGCGATGTCGGCCAGGTGCACCGCGCAGTAGTGGAACGAATCGCGCAGGATGGCCCAGAGGAACTGCGCCTGCGGATTGCTCGACTCGCGCAGCAGCTTCAGCCGCTCGGCCGGCGCCTTCTTCAGCATGCGCTCGACGATCGGCTCGGCCTTGCCCCCCGCGCTCACGTACTCGCCCTTGGCCGCGTCCAGGCGCAGGATGTCCTTGCCGACCTTCTTGTAGAAGCCCGCGCCGCTCTTCTGGCCCAGGGCGCCCTGCTCGATCAGCTTCGCGAGCACCGGCGGCGTGGCGTAGCTCGCGAAGAACGGGTCGTCGGCGAGGTTGTCCTGCAGCGTCTTGATGACGTGCGCCATGGTGTCCAGGCCGACGACGTCGGCCGTGCGGAAAGTGCCGCTGGAGGCGCGACCCAGCTTCTTGCCGGTGAGGTCGTCGACCACGTCGTACGACAGGCCGAACTTCTCGGCCTCGATCATGGTGGCCAGCATGCCGGCGATGCCGACGCGGTTGGCGATGAAGTTGGGCGTGTCCTTGGCGTGCACGACACCCTTGCCCAGGGTCGTCGTGACGAAGGTCTCGAGCTGCTCGATGACCTCGGGCCGCGTCGCCGGCGTGGGAATCAGCTCCACCAGGGCCATGTAGCGCGGCGGATTGAAGAAGTGAACGCCGCAGAAGCGCGGCCTGATCTCTTCCGGCAGCACCTCACCGAGCTTCGTGATCGACAGGCCCGAGGTGTTGGACGCGACGATCGCGTGCGGCGCAAGCGCCGGTGCGATGCGCTTGTACAGGTCGAGCTTCCAATCCATGCGCTCGGCGATGGCCTCGATCACGAGGTCGCATTCGGCCAGCTTGGCCAGGTGCTCCTCGTAGTTCGCGGCCTCGATGCGCGCGGCGTCCTCGGGCACACCCAGCGGCGCGGGCTTGAGCTTCTTCAGCCCCTCGATCGCCTTGGTGACGATGCCGTTCTTCGGCCCTTCCTTCGCGGGCAGGTCGAACAGGACGACCGGCACCCCGACGTTGACGAGGTGGGCCGCGATCTGCGCGCCCATCACGCCGGCGCCCAGCACGGCGACCTTGCGGACATTGAATCGATTCATTGCTTGTTCACTCCACGCGGATCCAGGTCTGGTTGCGGTAGAACGGCCCGATGTAGCCGCGCACCTCGAGTTCCTTGCCGCCGTCCAGCGGCTTGAGGCGCAGCTTGTAGACCTTGCCGTTGTTCGGGTCGAGGATATCGCCGCCGGTCCAGGTGGTCGCGTCCTCGCCGCTCGCCTTGGCGTTGCGGATGATGGTCAGGCCGACGATCGGCAGGTTCTTGCGCTCGTCGCCGCACTTCTCGCACACGTCGTTCTGCTTGGCCGGGTCGATGATCTTCTCGATCTTGCCGCTCAGCACGCCGCCGCCGTCGACGATGCGCACCAGCGACTTCTCCTTCTTGGTCTCGTCGTCGATCGTCTTCCACAGGCCCACCGGCGTGGCCTGGGCCCAGGCGGCGGCGTGGACGACGAACACGGCCAGGGTGGCGGCGGTCTTCAGCATCGTGGTCTCCTTCAGAACAGCGCTTCGTCGAGCGCCATCAGGGGTTGCAGCCCGGCGCGGCAGCTGCGGATCAGGCCGGCCGTCTCGGGCAGCAGCTTGGCGAAGTAGAAGCGCGCCGTGGCGAGCTTGGCGGTGTAGAACGGGTCACCGCTGCCTTGCTTGGCCAGCGCCACCTTGGCCATGCGGGCCCAGAAGTAGGCGAACACCAGGTGGCCGCAGACACGCAGGTAGTCCACCGCCGCCGCGCCCACCTCGTCGGGGTTCTGGAAGGCCTTCATGCCGAGCTCGGTGGTCAGCTTGGTGACCTTGTCGCCGAGGTCCGCGAGCGGGTTGACGAACTCCTGCATCGCCTCGTCGGTGCCTTCGTCCTCGACGAACTCCTGCACCAGCTTGCCGAACTTCTTCAGCTTCTTGCCGTTGTCGCCCAGCACCTTGCGGCCCAGCAGGTCGAGCGACTGGATCGTGTTGGTGCCCTCGTAGATCATGTTGATGCGCGCGTCGCGCACGAACTGCTCCATGCCCCACTCGCGGATGTAGCCGTGCCCGCCGAACACCTGCAGGCAGTGCGAGGTGGCGATCCAGGCGTTGTCGGTGAAGAAGGCCTTGACGATCGGCGTCATCAGCGCCACCAGGTCGGCGCAGTCGCGCCGCTCGTCCTCGTCGTCGGAGGCGAGCTCCTTGTCGAGCTGCAGCGTGGTCCACATCGCGAAGGCGCGCGCGCCCTCGGCGTAGGCGCGCGCGGTCAGCAGCATCTTGCGCACGTCCGGGTGCACGATGATGGTGTCGGCCGGCTTGTCCGGGTTCTTCGGGCCGGACAGCGCGCGCATCTGGATGCGGTCCTTCGCGTAGGCCACCGCGTTCTGGTAGGCCACCTCGGTCAGGCCGAGCGACTGCATGCCCACGCCCAGGCGCGCCGCGTTCATCATCACGAACATCGCCGCCAGGCCCTTGTTCGGCTCGCCGACCAGCCAGCCGCTCGCGCCGTCGAGGATGATCTGCGCGGTGGCGTTGCCGTGGATGCCCATCTTGTGCTCGAGGCCGCCGCAGTACAGGCCGTTGCGCGCACCGAGCGAGCCGTCCGCGTTCGGGATGAACTTCGGCACCACGAACAGCGAGATGCCCTTGCTGCCCTGCGGCGCCTCCGGCAGGCGGGCCAGCACCAGGTGGACGATGTTCTCGGCCAGGTCGTGCTCGCCGGCGGAGATGAAGATCTTCGTGCCGGTGATCTTGTAGCTGCCGTCCACCTGCGGCTCGGCCTTGCTGCGCAGCAGGCCGAGGTCGGTGCCGCAATGCGGCTCGGTCAGGCACATCGTGCCGGTCCACTGGCCGCTGGTCAGCTTGGGCAGGTACAGGCGCTTCTGCTCGTCCGAACCGTGCGAGTGCAGCGCCTCGTAGGCGCCGTGCGAGAGGCCGGGGTACATGGTCCAGGCCTGGTTGGCCGAGTTCATCATCTCGTAGAAGGCCTGGTTCACGAGGTGCGGCAGGCCTTGCCCGCCGAAGGCCGGGTCGCACGAGAGCGCCGGCCAGCCGCCTTCCACGTAGGTCTTGTACGCCTCCTTGAAGCCCTTGGGCGCCTTCACCTCGTGGGTGGCCGGGTCGAGTGCGCAGCCCTCGGCGTCGCCGCTCTGGTTCAGCGGCGCCAGCACCTCGGCGGCGAACTTGCCGCCCTCCTCCAGCACGGCGTTGACGGTGTCCACGTCGAGCTCGGCATGGGCCGGCAGCAGCTTGAGTTCGTCGACCGCGTGCAGCACCTCGTGCATCACGAACTGCATGTCGCGCAACGGCGGGGTGTACTGGGGCATCGTGCAAACTCCTTGAGAGGGATTCAGGTGCGCAGCGCCGCGCCGCCGCGCCGCGCCGGGCTGCGCGGGCGGGCGGGGGTGGCGGGCATGGCGTAATGCTCGATCACGCGGTCGAAGGCCCGGCGGGCCCGCTCGACCGCGCCGGGGTGGCGCAGGAAACGCGCGTCGTGGTGCAGCGCGAGGATCAGGCCGTGCACCTCGAACAGCATCTGCGGTGGATCGGTGTCGGGCTTCAGGTGGCCCTCGTCGACGGCCAGGCGGATGGCGCGCTCGAGCGCGTCCTGCCAGGTCTGGACCATCGTGACGAGCGCGTCGCGCACCGGGCCGGGCCGGTCGTCGAACTCGACCGCGCCGCTGATGTAGATGCAGCCCGAGTCGATCTCCACCGCCACGCGCCGCACCCAGCGGTCGAACAGCGCACGCAGGCGCGGCAGGCCGCGCGGCTCGCGCAGCGCCGGGTAGAAAACCTCTTCCTCGAACTTGGCGTGGTACTCGCGCACCACCGAGATCTGCAGTTCCTCGCGCGAGCCGAAGTGAGCGAACACGCCCGACTTGCTCATGTGCGTCACCTCGGCCAGGGCACCGATCGACAGGCCCTCCAGGCCCATGTGCGAGGCCAGCGTGAGCGCGGCGTCGAGGATCGCGGCGCGGGTCTGCTGGCCCTTGTGCAGCGAGCGGTGCGCGGCGGTGGCGTGGGGGTCGGGCACGGTGGCGGGCAAGAATCGAACGATCGTTCTATTCTGCAGATTCCCCCGGCTTGTCGCCGAACACCCCTGCAGTATTTCTAGGCATTCGTCCCTAGTTGAAATCGGTCATGGCCCCGACTTGAGCGCACGCGCGCGGATTTGCTACGCTCTCAAGCTGTGATGGACGTGCTGCAACTCGATGTGTCAGGGCGGCCGCAAGCGTGGATCTCCGCGAAGGAGGCGGCCATCCTGTACGCCAGCGACGGCATCGCCTGGACTTTGGGCGACGCCTGCACGGTGCTGCGCGGCGGCACGCAGCGCCGCACCGGGCTGCAGAGCCGCATCGAGGTGCACCCGATCGTCGCCGTGCGCGGCGCCATCCCGAGCCGGGCCTGGCGCCAGACACCGGCCCTGTCCAACCCGAAGCTGTTCGCGCGCGACCGCCAGGTCTGCGCCTACTGCGGCGGGTACTTCCACGTCGACGAGCTGACGCGCGAGCACATCGTGCCGGTCTCGCGCGGCGGCGACGACAGCTGGATGAACTGCATCACCGCCTGCCGTCCCTGCAACGGGCACAAGGGCAGCCGGCTGCCCGAGGAAGCGCGCATGAGCCTGCTCTTCCTGCCCTACGTGCCGAGCCTGCACGAGGACATGATCCTGCGCGGCCGGCGCATCCTGGCCGACCAGATGGAGTTCCTGCTGGCGAGCGTGCCGCGCAGCAGCCGGCTGCACGCCTGAGGCAGATCAACACCCTGGTCAACCCGGCCCGCCCGCGCGGCGTTGGCCGGGAACACTCCGGAGAGATTCGATGAAGAGGATCCTGATCGCCGCGGCGAGCGCGTTCGCGCTGGCGGCCTGTTCCACGACCAGCCCCGACGTGATCCAGCGCGGCGACGCGCAGCGCCTGTCGCAGGTGCAGGACGCCACGGTGCTGTCGGTGCGGCCGGTGGTCGTCGACGGCACGCAGAGCGGCGCCGGCGGCGCCACCGGCGCGGTGATCGGCGGCGTGGCCGGTTCGTCGGTCGGCGGGCGGCGCGAGGGCATCGCGATCGGCGTGCTCGGCGCGGTGGCCGGTGCCGTGGTCGGCAACGCGGTGGAACGCGGCGCCACCAAGGAAGATGCGCTCGAGATCATGCTGCAGTTGCGCAACGGCGAGCGCCGCGCGATCGTGCAGGCCAAGGGCAGCGAGACCTTCAGCCCGGGCGACCCGGTGATCCTGGTCACCACCGGCGGCAAGACACGCGTCAGCAAGGCCCCGGCGGTGACCGCCGAGCCGGCACCTAAGAACTAGTCGAACCGGATGCCACGCTCGGCGGCCAGGCGCGCCCACTTGAGCGTCTCGGCCTGCACACGCCGCGCGAACGCTGCGGCGCTGCCGCCGGTCGGCTCGGCGCCCATGCGGGCCAGGCGCTCGCGCACCTCGGGCTCCGCCAGCACCCCGTTCACCACCTCGTTCAGCCGTGCCGCCAGCGCCGGCGGCAGCCCGCGCGGGCCGTACAGGCCGAACCAGGTCACCGCCTCGTAGCCGGGCACGACTTCCGCCACGGCCGGCAAGCCAGGCGCGAGCGGCGAGCGCTGCAGGCTCGTCACCGCCAGGGCCCGCACGCGCCCGGCGCGCGCCTGCGGCAGGCCGGTCAGCACCGAGTCGAACAGCAGGTCGACCGTGCCGGCCACCAGGTCGTTCATCGCCAGCGCCGTGCCGCGGTAGGGGATGTGCACGATGTAGGTGCCGGTCTCGGCCTTGAAGTACTCGGTCGACAGGTGGACGATGGTGCCGATGCCGCTGGAGGCGTAGCTCAGCTGCCCCGGCTGGCGCCGCGCCAGCTCGATCAGTTCGCGCAGCGTCGTCGCCGGCGAGGACTGCGGCACCAGCACGACCCCCGGCGCGTCGGCCAGCGCGGCGATCGGGGTGAAGTCGGCCACCGCGTCGTACGGCAGCTTCGGGCTCAGCGCCGGCGCGATGCTGTGCGTGCTGGTCGTGGCCAGCAGCAGCGTATGGCCGTCGGCTGCGGCCCTGGCCACCAGTTCCGAGCCCAGGGTGCCGCCGGCGCCCGGATGGTTGTCGACGATGCACGGCTGGCCGAGCTGCTCGCCGAGGCGCTGCGCCAGCACCCGCGCCAGCGTGTCGCTCGGCCCGCCCGGCGGGAACGGCACGACCAGGCGGATCGGTCGCGACGGCCAGGATTGCGCCCGCACTTCCACCGCGGCCCAGGCCGTTGCGACCAGGATCCCGCCGCAGAACTTGCGCCGCGTCAACCCACTCATCGGATCGCCCGTGCTTACCCCCTGCCGCATTGTCGCGGACCGCCGCGACAATGGCCACGGCGGGCACGCGGGGCCTCGTCCGGGCCTGGGCGGCCGCCGGCCGCGACACGACGGGAAGAGGGACCGACGCCTTGCAGGACACCACCGAGCTCGAGTCGCTGCGCGCGGCCCTGCGCGATGCCGAGCGCCGCCTGCAGGCCGTCGTCGGGCTCGGCGGCCCGCAGCTCGGTACGCTGGAGTTCGCGCTCGACGAGCAGGGCCAGCTGCGCTTCGTGGCCGCCGACGCGACCGCCGGCGAACTGATCACCGTCGCGCAGCCGGCCTACTTCGGCCGGCCGGCGCTGGAGGTGTTCACCGGCATGGCTGGCACCGAGCTTCCGGCCGGGCTGGCCGAGACCGCCAGCCTCGGCACGCCCCTCGCGCCGTGCAACTTCGTGCCGCCGGGCACCCGGCTGGCCCGCGCCTTCACGCTGTTCGCGTTCCAGTCCGCGCCCGGCCGCGCGGTGGTGAAGTTCTGGTGCAGCGATGACGAGCCTGCGCACGCGGAGGTCCGCCGCCGCAACGAGGAACTGCTGACGCGCATCTTTGCCCAGGCGCCGGTGGCGATCGGCCTGGTGCGCGACGCCGACGCGCGCATTGTCGACGTCAACGAGTGCTGGTCGCGCCTGACCGGCATCGGCCGTGCCCAGGCGCTCGGCCGCACCGCCCTGGAGCTGGGCCTCTGGCCCGGTGCCGCGATCCGCGAACAGGCGCTGGGCGAGCTGCGACGCGGCGACGAGGTCCACGAACTGCCGCTGGAGTTCGACACGCCCGACGGGCGGCACGTGCACGCCGAAACCCACGCCAGCCGCGTGACGCTGGGATGCGAGGCGCACCTGCTGATCTACCACGTCGACGCGACGGCGCGGCACCGGGCGGAGGAGGACCTGCGCCGCGCCAACGCCCGGCTCGAGGCCCGCGTGGCCGAACGCACCGCGGAACTGGCACGCGCGCGCGACGAGGCCGAGCGCGCGAGCCGCTCCAAGTCGGATTTCCTCTCCGGCATGAGCCACGAGCTGCGCACGCCGATGAACGCGATCCTCGGCTTCGCGCAGCTGCTCGCCGCCGACAACGCGCCGCCGCTGTCGGAGCGGCAACGCGGCCACGTCCGGCACGTGCTGCGTGCCGGCACCCACCTGATGGCCTTGATCAACGAGGTGCTCGACCTGGCCCGCATCGAGGCCGGCAAGCTGCAGATCAGCCTGGAGCCGGTCGACCTCGCCGCGATGATCGAGGAGTGCCTGACGCTGATGCAGCCGGTCGCGCAGGACCACGGCGTGGATCTCGCCGCCGGCGCGCCTCCGGCCTGCACCTGCCACGTGCGCGCCGACCGCACGCGCCTACGCCAGGTGCTGCTGAATCTGCTGTCCAACGCCATCAAGTACAACCGCGAGCACGGCCGCGTGTGGCTGCGTTGCGAGGTCGCGGCGCAGGACGTGCGGATCGAGGTCAGCGACACCGGCCCGGGGCTGAGTGCCGAACAGCAGAGGCTCCTGTTCCGCGACTTCGAGCGCCTGGGTGCCGACCAGGTGCCGATCGAGGGCACGGGCATCGGCCTGGCCCTGAGCCGGCGGCTGATGGGCATGATGCACGGCGAGATCGGCGTGGACAGCGAGGTCGGACGCGGCAGCACCTTCTGGCTGCGCGTGCCGCGCTGCGCGCCGGCAGCGCTGCCGGCGCCGCACGAGGGGGCCGCACCGGCGGCGGACCACGCTGCTGCCGCCCGGCAGCACAAGGTGCTCTACGTCGAGGACAACCCGGTCAACGTGGCGTTGATGGAAGCGGTGCTGGCCCGCAGGCCTGGGCTGCGCCTGATCGTCGCGCCCTTGCCCGGGCTCGGGCTGGACATCGCCCGCGCCGAACGCCCCGACCTGATCCTGGTCGACATCCAGCTGCCGGGCATGGACGGCTACGAGCTCCTGCGGCGCCTGCGCCAGGCCGAGGCGACGCGCCACACGCCGGTGTTCGCGATCAGCGCCAACGCCTTGCCGGCCGACGTGAAGCGCGGCCACGAAGCCGGGTTCATGCGCTACCTGACCAAGCCGTTCGATGTGGCCGAACTGCTCGCCGCGGTGGACGAGGCGCTGGCCTCGTGACGCATGAGCATGCGACGGCGGCGCGAGCGGGTGGTAGGCCGTGTTGGGATCGAACCAACGACCAAAGGATTATGAGTTCCCGACGAGCAGCCGGGCGCTAGCGGGCTGTGCCGCGCCACACCGGGAAAGCCGTGCGTTGACGGGCACTTGTGATCGGGCACCAGCGTGCCCCAGCGGGCGCTAGGGCGAGACTTGGTGCTTACAGCGTTGTGACAATGCCTGCGCGGTGCATTCGCGCCGCAGTAGGTGTGCCCCGCGACGGCGGCAACCGTCCGGGGCACGTGGTCAACCCTCCAACGCTTTGGAGAGCCAACGTGGGAATCATCTCATCAAGCGCGCGGCATCACGGCCGCACGCTGGCGCGCACTCGCGCGCCTTTCGCGTTCGCGCGGCGCAACATCAGCGCGAGTCATCACGGTCCTCAAACCCTAGCTGCCGCAGAGTGAGGACTATGAACACCAGCAAGCTGAAGCTAACGCAGCGCACGGTCAAGGAGCACCGCTGCCCCGACAACAAGCTGCAATTGATCCTCTGGGACACCGAGGTGAAAGGGCTTGGCGTGCGAGCCGTGCGCGACTACGTCAAGGACGGGCAGCGAGTGCCCGGCGCAAAGACCTACGTCTTCCAAGGGCGCGTCAAGGGTGCCCACACCGAGCGCCGAATCACCATTGGTCGGGTCGACGCCATGCCGCTGGAAGGCGACGACACGAACAGGGACGAGGCGCGGCACGGTGCGCGGCAGCGCGCACGCAAGCTCCGGAACATGATGGACATGGGCCGCGATCCGATGGCCGAGCAGGCGCGGGCAAAGACCGCTGAGGCGTTGGACCAAGAGCGAGCCAAGTCCGAAGCGGTCACGCTGCGCCAAGTCGTTGAGCACTATGTCGCCAACAAGAAGACGCGAAATGGCCCGCTCAAAGCCAACACGGTACGCGACATCAACAAGCACTTGGACAAGGCGTTCAGCGAGTGGGCGGACAAGCCCATCAAGTCGATCACCCGCGCAATGTGCGAGCGGCGTCATCGGGAATTGGCCACAGGTGGACTAACTGGCGAGCGCCCTGCCCCCGCGCAAGCCCGGCAGGCGTTCACCGTCCTGAAGGCGATCATCAACTGGGCAATGGAGAAGTACCGTGTGGGCGACGAGCCGCTGATCCGCGAGAACCCGGTGCGCGTGCTCAAGGGCCAGATGGCACCGCCGAAGGCGCGCAACATCCGCGTCCCGACAGAGCGGGTCGGCCACGTGTGGGAAGCCCTGCGCGCCATCCGGGCCGACCATGCCCATATGCCCGCAACGCACACGCAAGCGGACGCGCTGATGTTCATGCTGCTGACCGGCGCACGCGCTGACGAGGCGTTGTCGCTGACCTGGGACCGCGTGTGGCTGGGCGACGACGAGGGCACGTGGCACCTGCCCGACCCGAAGAACGGACGGCCCGTGACCTACCCGCTCAATAAGGCCGCGCGCGAGCTGATGGCGGCCCGGCCGCGCCGCAAGGGCAACGACCACGTGTTCCCGGCCCGCAGCGGTAAGGGCCACGCGGGCACGCCACGCGGGCCAGCAATGCAGGCGCTGATCGACGCGGCCGGCTGCCACCAGACGCGGCACGCGCTGCGCGCAACGTTCACGACCATTGCCCGCAACGTGCTCCGCATGGATAGCGGCGACGTGGACCTGATCACGGGCCACGTGCCGACTACGGTCGTGGACAAACACTACCGCGAAACGTCGGACCTACGCTGGGCCGCACCGGAACTTGAGCGAATTGGCTCGTGGATCACGCAGCAGGGCGACAAGGCAGCGGGCCGCAACGTGGTCGCCCTGCCCGACCGAGCTAAGCGCGCGAACTCTGCCTAACGCGCGTGAAGTAGATGTTGGAGCAGCGCGACGCCCGTTGGGGCGAGTGCGCTGTCTTCATTTGTGATCCCTGCGGGACGCCCAGTACCGTTGCAGCACTGGCTGTCCCGCTGCGTCCACGCGGGAGCCGCTCTGGAGTCCTCCCGCATGAACACTCCGCAGTCCCCCGATGACCTGCTGACGACCGAGCAGGTGAGCAGCGAGATGCTCGGCAATACGGTCCCGCCCGAAACGCTTCGTAGATGGCGCCGCGTAGGCGGAGGCCCGCTCTTCAAGAAGCTCGGCGCCAACATCCGCTATCGGCGCGGCGACGTGCAGGCATGGCTCGACGCGAATACATACGCCTCCAACTACGCCCGCGCGCCAGCTACCGCCTGAGCAGGGAATGAGCTGTCCTTCGCCACTGCCTGCGAATAACGCGGCGGGCGCAGGCGGTTGTATGCACCCAGTCAAAAGAAAGGCCCGCTGAAGCGGGCCGGGAAAGAAGATGAACGCAACTAGTTTCCCGCAGCCGGCCACTGCTGTCTCAGATGACATGCCAGCCGGGCAACACCCACAGGCCCCGCGTGCGGCCGGCCGCACCCACACCCCCAGCCCGGCCGCAAACGCGCCCCAGCGGGCCGCTACGGCTGCCGGCGGGGCATTGCCGCAGCCGCGCCTACAGGCCAGCGCCGGCGCAAATGCCGACGACCTCGAAGGCCGGCGCTTCGCGGAGTCCATGGAGTACCCGCCCGGCGTCGCCGGCGACATTGCGAGTTTTCTCTATCACTCTGCCCCACGACCGCTCGAGCAGGTTGCCATCGTAGGCACGCTCGCATGGCTGTCCGGCGTATGTGGCGCGGCGTTCGAGACAGAGACGGGCTCGGGTCTGAACCTGTACCAAGTGCTCATCGCTGCCAGCGGACGCGGCAAGGAGTGGCTTCACGAGGGTCCGGGGCTGCTGAACCGCGCACTCTTTCGGCACCCAGGTGACGGCGAAGTGGGCATAGGTGGCCCCGCCACGTTTGAAGCCGGCCCGAAGTGGATCGAGCAGGCGCACGAGTTCTTCTGCTTCGACGACTTTGCGAGTGGATCGGCGCTGGCGAAATACTGCGCCAAGCATCCAACGCGCTCGTTCTGCAACTTCGTCGGCGAGTGGGGGCACAAGCTCAGCACCATGTCCAAGGCCACAGAGTCAGGCGGCAGCAACCACATGCAGACGCTCCGCCGCGTCATCACGAACCTTTACCACAAGGCAGGGCGCGGCAGCGTAGCCGGAGGCGTGCGATACGCCGACGAGAAGATGAACGCGGCGGCCGTGGATGGGATCGCCTACAGCTTTGTCGGAGAGACCACGCCGGACACGTTCTACGAGGCGCTGACGTACTCGATGCTGGCGGACGGCTTCTTGTCGCGGTTCATCACTACGGAGTACGTCGGGCCGCGCCCAAGGGCCAATGAGGCACGCGTGCTAGCTCCGCCCAAGGAGCTTGTCGAGCACCTACAGGACCTGCTGGTCTACTCGCGCGACCTGGGCAGGCGACGCGCACGTAAGACGGTAGTGCTCGGGATTCAAGCCCAGAAGCAGCTGAGTGACTTCAACGAGGAGTGCGATGAGCAGATCGATGCAGCCGACAGCGAAGCAATCACGCAGCCGTGGAACCGCGCGCACCTCAAGGCGCTGCGCGTGGCCTGTCTACTCGCGGCTGCGCAGAACCCTCTGCAGCCAGAGGTCAGTGGCGAGCAGGCGGAATGGGCGCTTGGGCTCGTTCGGCGCGACATCTCCCGCTACCTGTCGCGCCTGCAAAGTGGAGACATTGGGCAGGGCGACGACGAGCGTATGAAGAAGCTCCTCTACCTCATGCACGAGTTTCTGGCGCAACCGCTCGCGCCTGGCTATGGGGTGCCACAAGAAATGCAGCGTGACGGCGTTGTGCCTCGGAAGTACCTGCAGATCCGCGCTGCTCGCATCGGCATCTTCAAGATGCACAAGCTCGGCGGCAAGCGCGCCCTCGACGACGCCATTGCCAACTGCATGGACAGTGGCTACATCGTCGAGATGCCCAAGGAGAAGGCCGGCGAGGCGTACACGTATCAGGGGCGCTGCTTTAGGGTCGTGCAACTGCCAAAGTACGCTTGACCACAGCCCGCCGGGTGGTGCGGCGGCTGCCAGCCTTAACCGGCCAAGTAACCCGACACAGTTGCATCGGTCGCGGCTCGCGCCGTTGATGCGAGTGCATAGCAGGTTATCCGTTAGCCACACAGTTAATGCGATGCGCCCTGGTGCTACCTGGGTACAGCAAAAAAAATTAACCTGTTAACCCAATTACCCGGCGTGTGTGTGGCGGGCCTTCGGCTGGCCGGAGGATGGCAGGCACACACGCTGCCGGTTAAGCGGTTAATGGGTTACCGCGCCTTCTTCGCATACCCGCTCGGCTTGGCCTGCCGGTGCGGCTGGCACCTGTGGTGAATGTGCGGACGCTTCCTCGATCCCGCGCCAGTCAACCTTTTGCCTGCTGGCAGACAGCCCACCGACAACGCCTTTCACAGGTCCTAGCCGTTCCGAGGTGGCAGCCGAGGACTACGTGTTCTCTGCTGGCCGATGTTGGTGCCGCGCGAGCTGCAAAAAAACCTGCGTGATCAAACTTGCCCACTGGGACCATTGCTGTAGCGGCGCACCGCCCGCGCAACTGCCAATCAGCCCAGTATGAACACCGCCACCGACACGCCGGCCGACGAACTGTCGCCCGACGAGCAGCACGCAGCCAAGCAAGCGCAAGCCGCGCTGCTGCACGCGAACAAGAGCCCGCTCGACCAATCGTTCGCCCGGCCCTCGCAGCGGCCCAACGCCACACACGCGCCGTCGCTGTGGGACGCGGAGCCGGCGACCTTGCCGAGCATGGCGCTCGACCCCGGCCAGATCAAGGCGCACGAGCACTTCGAGGAGCTGGAGGGCTGGAACACGGATCAGGCCGTCGCCGCGATGGAGGCCCTGCAGACCGTGGCGAAGCAGATCATCGACGCTCGGCAAGTTCTGCAAGCCAACGCCATCAAGCACCCTGCGGAGCTGATCCTCGAACTGGACGACCTGCACGGCAAGCTCGCGCCGACCGCCACCAAGAAGGCCGACGCTGCGTTGAAGGCTCTGGGCGCGGGCATCGCGTCGCACGAGGCGGCACTGGCGGCGCACGTGAAGGACACGCCGCACGGGCAAGAGATCCGCAACTACGTGCGTTCGCTGAAGCCGGCCGAGCGTGCGAGCGTGCTGCGGCAGGCCATCAACAGCGGCGACGCAACCACGGTCGGCGCACTGCTCGGCTCGCCTGCGCCGTACCTGACCGGCCTGGACCTGACAGCCGAGATGCATGCCGCGTACCTCAACCAATGGAACAGCAAGCGCGAGCCGGTCAAGGCGAAGCAACTCGCGCTGATGCGTCACGCGCAGGCCAAGCTGGAGCAGGCCGGCTCGACCTTCATCGCGTCCACCGAGGCGCTGACCGGCGTGAAGCACGCGACCGTCGCCAAGCTGCGGCAGCAGCGGCAGAAGCTGAAGACGGTCATCGGCGTCGTCGCCTGATCCCTGCAAGGGGCCAGCAACTTGAGCAGCGAACGAAGTGACCCGCCGTGGCTGGGCGCGTGGAAGAACGGCGGCCAGTCGTCCCAGCCTCTCCGGCCGCAAGACCAGCGCACGCAGTCAGGTCAGTTCCCGCCGGGCGTGTCCGGAAATCCGAACGGCAAGCCTGTCGGCACGAAGGCACTGCGCACGCGGCTGATCGAGCAGTTCGAGGAAGGCGTGGACGACATTGTTGCCGTGGTGAAGAAGAAGGCGCGCGAAGGCGACCTGCAAGCGGCCGGGCTGGTGTTGTCTCGAGCCGTCCCGCCCAAGCGTGCCGTGAGCGAGCGCACTCCCTTCGAACTGGACAGCTCCAAGCCGCCAGACGAGCAGGCCCAGCAGATCGTCGCGGCCGTTGCCGCTGGCGAGCTTGCGGCGGATGACGGCAAGGTGTTGATTGACTGCCTCGCCTCGGTCGCCAGCCTGCGCAAGTTCACCGCCTTCGAGGACGAGCTACGCCAGATGCGCGAGCACCTTGCACGCCTCACCGCCGCAGCCGGCAACAGTGGCGGGCAGGTGATGTTCGACCTGAAGGACGCCGCTGCCGCGTGCGCCCGCCCCACGTTGCCCAAGCCTCCGGAGCCCCAGCAATGACCACACCCATCAGCATCCGCCCCGCTGACCTGCTGCACGCCACGCCTGCCGGCCTGCGCGCGCTGGCCCAGGTCGCCCACACGCCCGGCGTCGCCCCGCAGCCCCAGCCGGCTCCTCCGCGCCGTGGCCCCTACGTGCGCGGCGACGGCAAGGTCTTCGACAAACGCACTGGAGTCTGGAAATGATGTTCCCCTTCATGTTCGCGCAGGCCGAGTGCCCGCCGGTCTTCCGCATCTACACGGACGCACCGCCGGTCGAACGCCAGACGCTGCTGCGGGTGCCGAACGAGACGGACCAGCAGTTCACCGAGCGTGCGCAGCGCACCGCCTATCGCATGTGGCTGCGGGCGGGGATGAAGGGCTGGGCGCGGATCGAATGCGTGTACACCTTCCCAACGCCCCAGCAAGACCCGCACTTCTTCGATGACGGACGCTGGGCCGACATGGCGTGCCTGCGCGCAGTGCTGGATCGGCCCGACGAGCCGCCGGAGGTTCGCATTGCCTGCGCGAAGGCTCTCAATCGCATTCATGGGCTGGTCAGCCCGGAGGTGTGGTGAAGTGGCCCGCTCCGTCACCATCCCCGCGTCCATGCGCCGCGCCCTCGCCGAGCTGAAGAGCGGCCCGAAAAATCGCGAGGCCACGCTGGGGGCGATCCTCATGCCTCGCGCCATCGGCCTGGACGAATGGGAGGCGCTGGCCCGCCCGCAGCAGGCCGCGTTGATGCAGGCCAGCGCCGATGACCACGCACAGGCCGACACGGCGTCCGCGCAAGAGACGCCGAGCGGCCCGCTGCTCTCGACCACAACCCACGCGAGGACAGCATGGATCAGAAGCTGACCGCCATTCGCGCGGGCCTGCTCGAACATTGCATCGAGGTTCAAGCTCTTGGGTGGCGCATGACGCACGCGAGCCCGGAGCTACGCGACCAAGCCCGCGAGATTCGCGCGCAGGCACACGAACTGTCCAAGCTGGTTCGCCGGCTTGCACCATCGCCGGAAGAGCTGGAAGCGCTGCGCATGTTCTTTCCCGCGCATGCCGGGCGCCAGCCCGACGAGAACAAGTTCGTTCACTTGGAAGACAGCTGATCCCACGGGGCCTCGCGCGACGCTAAGCGAACCGTTCGACGCGCGAGGATGTAGGCTCACCATCCAACGGTCGCAGCAGCGGGCGTGCTCTAGGCGCGTCTCCTACGTAGTCTGAAGACGCTGACGCTGCCCTCAGCGCCCTGGCGTGCCGCAAGGTGCCCGGGGCGTTGTTGTCTTCAGGCTCCGACCCTCGGAGACGTGCGGTGCAGATGTGTTGATGCTCTGGCTTCGACGCTGCACGGTGCAGCGTCCAACCCAAGGAGCTAGATCATGTCGAAGCAAGCCAACGCCACCAAGCCCGCCGCACCTGCTGCCAAGCCGGACACCATTCGCGGCGCCGTCGCCCAGTGCTGGTCGCTGTGGGACGACATTGCGGACGGCGAGCTGCTGCCCCGCTCGATGATTGTCGACTTGGCTGTGGCCGAGGGCGTCAACTACTGGACGGCCCGCACGCAGGCCCAGCGCTGGCTGACGGCGCGCAAAGCCGCTTGACTACACCTCGCCCAGCCCAGCGGCCCGCCTCGTGCGGGCCGTTTGCTTTGTGGGGCGGCTGGAGCCGGCGGCAAGTGCCCGGCGCAGGCCCTGGCGGGGCGCTGGGGCGCGCGGGCGGGCTGGCTCAGGGGTAGGGCGCGGCGGCTGGCTGCAGCGCTACCGCACGCTTGCGCTGGGCAAGTCTCAGGGACGCCGGCTGTGCAAAGGATATTGACTTCAGCGTCATTGCCTAGTGACAGGACGACATGAGCGGCTCGGCTGTACGGCGGCTGTACGCGGTGGCTTCAGTGGCGGGCCCACAGCGCGCCGCAGCTCAGCTGGAGTCAGCCCCTTGGCCGCCGCAAACTGGCCCCAGGAGTGCCGGAGCTGCGCCGACCCCACTACTGGGCAGCGGGACCCCGCCGCACTTCACCAACGCTATTCATGGCAAGCACACCATCGTCGACTGCAAGCTGGACAAGATCAGTTGCCGCCACTTTCGAAATCGAAAACATTTCGCTGATGTTGGAGATGAGCGCCTTGTTGTGGTGGAGCGTTCCACCCAGCTGATCGAAGGCCGCCAGAACAATTTCGTGATTCGTCATTGCCGTCTTTCTGCACGCAAGTTCGAGACATGAAATTCTGCGGCATGTGGGTCGGCCACAATGCAAACGGCGCGCATGAGGCGGGCCGCTGCGCTGGGTGCGATCCGGTCAAGCGCCTTACGGCCGGTCCTGCGGCTGAGCCCGCTCCCTCAGTCGGCGCTTGCCAGAAGGACACGCACAGGGCTTCGTCACCCACCTGATCGGATCGCTGCGCTTGGATTCACAGCACAGCACGAAGGAGGATGTTCTCCACAAGGTCGTGTATTACTTCTTCGGCAGTTACGGAGGTCACGATTGTTGAAGACGGGTGTGCTGCCGTGTTTCGCTTTCCAAGCTTCTCGGTGAGCGACTTGGCACTTGCAGCACTCAAGATGCCTGCACCTCGTGCGACCTCGATGACTAGCGACTCCTTAAGGTCCTCGAAGTCGGATCTCTTTGCCAAAGGGTCGGCCTTCGGGCGGGCAAGCTTTAGCTGGGTGTTGAAGTCAGGCAAGTGACTGTCGAAGATGTAGTCGCAGACGTGGCTATAGGCCAGGTTCCACGCCATGACAATGGACGCGCGATAGGCCTCTTGGCTGAAGCAAACCAACGCCTCGGCCAAGAAGGTCTTCTGATGAGGGTCGGTGACTCGCGCTTCAAGGCCCTTTAGTAGCTTCGTAGCCTCTGCTGCCGACTGCCGTGCAGGCGGGATCAACTGGACCATTTCAGATCGACTGCTCGCGCTGAGCCTGTATCCCTTGGCGTCTCGTAGTACCTGCTTCGGGTTAGTCAGCGTCATGCCACGAAGCATCGAACTCGTGTTTGACGGTCGCGATAGGTGGACCTCGTCGAAGCAGCGGTTGATCTCGGTGCCAGTGAAGCGCTCTTGATTCAACTCCTCGTGCAGGTACCACGCGAAGACTTTGATCTTCCTCGTAAGTGAACTGTCTGCAAAGTTGGGCAGATTTCGGATGAAGGCGGCGAGGCTCATTAGCCTCCCTTGCCCATTTCGCGCACCGAGTTCTCGCCAACGTGGTTGATCACCACTGAACCAGGAGTCTTGCCAACGCTGAACTTGCCCCGTCGCCGGTGACGAAGATCACGCATTGGCTGTGCGGCGTCCTTGGGGGTGGCCTGATTCAGAAAGCGCAGCGCGGTGTGAAAGTGATCCGGTGTCAGGTCGCTGATCTTCTTTTGGTTCTTGTACCAGTACGCGATGACGAGGTACTTGTCCAACACATTGGAGGGCTTCTTCGAGGCAAAGAACTCTGGCAGCGTTGGGTCAACATCATCGAAAGCAATGTCCTCCAGTACCTTGACCGAAATGGGCTTCCGCGATGCCGGCGACCGCTTCACCACCGGCTCGGCGATCTCACTATCGACAACGTCATCGTCCGGGCTCCCCTCGTCCGCCTCGACCGAGGCTGCGTCCGGCGTTGCAGCCGGCCGGGAGCCGTTGCTCAATTGACGACTGACTGGTGTTGGCCCAGTTCGCAGCAATGCAGCAGCCAAGTTCTTCAGGCCGTCATGCAGCGACTCGTCGCTGCCTTCCAACTCAAACTCAATGACTCGGAATTTGACCTTGCCGCCGGCAAGCGAGCCTTTTGTGCTTTTCGTGGCCATAACACTCCCTTGGAGAAGCATCAGCAGAGGCCCAATCGTAAGCGCTGCGCAAGCGTTGCGGGGGCGCAACTGGTAGGCCGGGTGGGATTCGAACCCACTGTCGTCCGATTATGAGTCGGGTGCTTATACCGGGTTTAAGCTTCCGGCCCGCCGCGCAAACTTTGAGATTGTGCCCGCCGGCCAGCGCCGTGCGCCGCTGCTTACAGCCGCCGTACAGCGTGACCGTCCTGGCGCCACCTACGCTGGGCAGCAGCAGGTTCTTATGAGTCCTCTGCTCTGACCGACTGAGCTAACGGCCCGCCGCGGCGGATTGTAGGCAGGGCTACTTCTGGCTCAGCGCGTTGCTGACCAGGCGCGAGGTGATGTCGACGATCTGGATCATGCGGTCGTAGGCCATGCGGGTCGGGCCGATCACGCCCAGCGTGCCCACCACCTGGCCGTCCACCACGTAGGGCGCCGAGACGACCGACAGCTCCTCGTAGGGCACCACCATGCTCTCGCCGCCGATGAAGATGCGCACGCCCTCGGCGCGGCTGCTCACGTCGAGCAGGCGCATCAGCTGCGTCTTCTGCTCGAACAGGTCGAACAGCTTGCGCAGGCTGCCCATGTCGCTGGCCAGGTCCTGCACCGTCAGCAGGTTGCGCTCGCCGGAGATCACCACCTGCTCGCGGCTGTCGGCAATGGCCTCGCTGCCGGCCTGCACCGCGGCCTGCATCAGCGCGGCGATCTCGCCGCGCAGCGCCTCGACCTCGGTCTTCAGCCGCTCGCGCACCTGCTCGATCGTCAGGCCGGCGTAGTGGGCCGTCAGGTAGTTGCTCGCCTCGAGCAGCTGCGCGGGCGAGTAGTCCTGCGCAGTGACGATCACGCGGTTCTGCACGTCGCCGTCGGGCGCCACCATGATCACCAGCACGCGCCGCTCCGACAGGCGCATGAACTCGATGTGGTGGAACACGCTCGCCTTGCGCGGCGCGGTCACCACGCCGACGAAGCTCGACAGGCTCGACAGCAGCTGCGCCGCGTTGGCGATCACCTTCTGCGGCTGGTCCGGCGGCAGCTCGGGCGGCAGCGCGGCCGCCTCCAGCGACAGCGGCTGCGCCGTCAGCATGGTGTCGACGAACAGCCGGTAGCCGCGTGCCGTCGGGATGCGCCCGGCGCTGGTGTGCGGGCTGGCGATCAGGCCAAGATCTTCCAGGTCGGCCATCACGTTGCGGATGGTCGCAGGCGAGAGCTCGAGCCCGCTGGCACGCGACAGCGTGCGCGAGCCCACCGGCTGGCCGTCCGCGATGTAGCGTTCAACCAGGGTCTTTAGCAGGGTCTTGGCGCGCTCGTCGAGCATGATTTTCATTGTAGGACCGCGTGCATTCCTGCCCCGTTTGCACCCCCTGCCGCCGGGGGGCCCTGTGGTGTAATCCCGCGCATGGTGAGCCGATTCCGTCACGCGGCGCTGGTGGGCAAGTACCAGGCGCGCGGCATCCGCCCGGTGCTCGAGGAGATCGCCCACTTCCTGGTGCGCCAGGGCCTGGAGGTCACGCTCGAGCTGCAGACCGCGCAGAGCACCGGCCTCGCCGACTACGGCGCGATGGCGCCCGACGACCTGGGCCGCCACTGCGACCTGGCGGTCGTGGTCGGCGGCGACGGCACCATGCTCGGTATCGCGCGCCAGCTCGCGCGCCACGGCACGCCGATGATCGGCATCAACCAGGGGCGGCTCGGCTTCATCACCGACGTCTCGATCGGCCAGTTCGCGCAGGCGCTCGCGCCGATGATCGCCGGCGACTACGAGGAGGAGCGCCGCACCATGCTGACCGGCTGGGTGTGGCGCGACGGCGAGCGCATCTTCGAGGGCTTCGCGCTCAACGACGTGGTGGTCAGCCGCGGCGCGGCCAGCAGCATGATCGAGCTGAAGGTCGACATCGGCGCCGAGTTCGTCGCCAACTTCCGCGCCGACGGCCTGATCATCGCCTCGCCCACCGGCTCCACGGCCTATGCGCTGTCGGCCGGCGGGCCGATCCTGCACCCGGGCATCGCCGGCTGGGTGGTGGTGCCGATCGCGCCGCACGACCTCTCGAACCGCCCGATCGTGCTGCCCGACCACGACGAGATCGCGATCGAGATCGTCGCCGGGCGCGACGCCAGCGTCTCGTTCGACATGCACGCGCTGGCCAGCCTGCTGCACGGCGACCGCGTCGGCATCCGCCGCTCGCGCGACCAGGTGCGCTTCCTGCACCCGCGCGGCTGGAGCTACTACGCCACCTTGCGCCGCAAGCTGCACTGGAACGCCGGAGTCGCATGATGGGAGCGGCCTGATGTTGCGGCGCCTGTCCCTGCGCGATTTCGTCATCGTCGACGAACTCGAGGTCGAGCTCGATGGCGGCTTCAGCGTGCTGACCGGCGAGACCGGCGCGGGCAAGTCCATCCTGGTCGACGCGCTGCAGCTCGCACTCGGCAGCCGCGGCGATGCGGGCGTGGTGCGCGAGGGCGCGGCGCGCGCCGAGATCGGCGCGGAGTTCGATGCGCCGGCGAGCCTGGCCGCGTGGCTGGAGGAGGCCGGCTTCGCGGCCCAGGACAGCTTGCTGCTGCGCCGCACGATCGACGCCCAGGGCAAGAGCCGGGCGTGGATCAATGGCAGCGCCGCCACCGTGGCGCAGCTGCGCGAGGCGGCCGAGCATCTGGTGGACATCCACGGCCAGCATGCCTGGCAGAGCCTGACGCGCGGCGTGGCGGTGCGCGCGCTGCTCGACGCCTACGCGGGCGCCGACGCCGCACCGCTGGCCGCCGCCTGGCAGCAGTGGAAGGCTGCCGGCGAGGCGCTCGACAAGGCACGCGGCGCGCAGGCCGACCTGGAGCGCGAACGCGAGCGCCTGGCCTGGCAGATCGGCGAGCTCGACAAGCTCGCCCCCGGCGCCGACGAGTGGGACGAACTCGAGGCCGAACACAAGCGCCTGGCCAATGCGCAGGCGCTGCTCGATGCGGCGCGGCTCGCGCTGGACGCGCTGGCCGAGGCCGACGCGAACGCCGAGGCGCTGGCCGGCCGCGCCATCGACGCGCTCGAGGCGGTGGCCGGCTACGACCGCGCGCTGGCCGAGGTGGCCGAGGTGCTGCAGGGCGCGCAGGCGCAGCTGCAGGACGCCGCGCACACGCTCAACGGCTACCTCGGGCGCACCGAGCTCGACCCGCAGCGCCTGGCCGCGCTCGACGAACGCCTGGCCGCCTGGATGAGCCTGGCGCGCCGCTACCGCCGCGCGCCCGGCGAGCTGCCGGCGCTGCTGGCGCAGTGGAAGGACGAGCTGCGCTCACTTGACGCCGCCGCCGACCTGGCCGCGCTTGAGCAGCAATTGCAGCGTGCACGGGCCGGCTTCGAGCGCCTCGCGAAGGAGGTCTCCAAGGCGCGCAAGGCGGCCGCGCCGCGGCTCGCCGCCACCGTCACGCAGGCGATGCAGCAGCTCGGCATGGCCGGCGGCCGCTTCGAGGTGGCGCTGCTCGCGCAGGAGGCGCCGCAGTCCTTCGGCCTCGAGTCGGCCGAGTTCCTGGTCGCCGGCCACGCCGGCAGCACGCCGCGGCCGCTGGCCAAGGTGGCCTCGGGCGGCGAGCTGTCGCGCATCGCGCTGGCGATCGCGGTGACGACGAGTCAATTGGAGAACGACGAACAAGCGGCCGGCACCTTGATCTTCGACGAAATCGATGCCGGCGTCGGCGGCGCGGTGGCCGAAACAGTCGGGCGGCTGATGAAGCAGCTCGGGCGCGACCGCCAGGTGCTCGCCGTCACGCACCTGCCGCAGGTGGCGGCCTGCGCGGACCACCATTTCGTGGTCACCAAGGCGGCCCGCGGCGGGCAAACGCGCAGCGAGGTGGCGCCGGTGGCCGGCGAGACGCGCGTCGCGGAGATCGCCCGCATGCTGGGCGGCGAGCGCCTGTCGGGCACCAGCCTGGCCCATGCGCAGGAGATGCTCGCGCACGGCAGCGCGCGGAGCCGGCGGTGAACACGCCGCCGACCGATCACCGCGGCGAGGTGCTCGCGCAGCTCGAGCAGTTCACGCCGGAGGGCGAGCCGGTGCCCGAGGCGGAAGCCGGCACGCGCGAGGTGGTGCTGGTGACCGGCATCTCCGGCTCGGGCAAGTCGGTCGCGCTGCACGCGCTGGAGGACGTCGGCTTCTACTGCATCGACAACCTGCCGCCCGAGCTGCTGCGCGAGTTCCTGCGCCTGGAGCAGGAACGTTCGCAGCGTCGCGTGGCGATCGCGGTGGACGTGCGCAGCGCCGGCTCGCTGCCGCACCTGCTGCCGCTGCTCGACCAGCTGCGCGGCGAGGGCGTGGCGATCGTCTCGATCTTCCTCGACTCGACCACCGATGCGCTGGTGCGCCGCTTCTCCGAGACGCGCCGGCCGCACCCGCTGTCCGACGAGACGCTGGCGGCGGCCACGCTGCCCACGCGCCGCCGCGAGGACCGCCAGGGCGAGGGCCGGCGTGCGCTGATCGACGCGATCGAGTTCGAGCGCGAGCTGCTGTCCGGGCTGCGCGAGGTGTCGAGCGTGATCGACACCAGCCAGCTGCGCCCGGCCCAGCTGCGCACCTGGATCCGCGGGCTGGTGCAGGCGCGGCCGCAGCACCTGACGCTGGTGTTCGAGAGCTTCGCCTTCAAGCACGGCGTGCCGCTCGATGCGGACTACGTGTTCGACGTGCGCATGTTGCCCAACCCGCACTACATCCGCGAGCTGCGTCCGCTCACCGGCAAGGATGCACCGGTGGCCGACTACCTGCTCGCACAACCCGAGGTGGGCGAGATGCTGGCGCAGATCGAGGCCTTCCTGAGCCGCTGGCTGCCGGCCTTCGAGGCCGACCAGCGCAGCTACCTCACCGTGGCGATCGGCTGCACCGGCGGCCAGCATCGCTCGGTCTACCTGGCCGAGCAGCTCGCCGCGCGCTTCCGCGCGCGCGGCGGCACGCTGATCCGCCATCGCGAACTGGACGCGCGTGACTGACCCTGCCCAAGAGACCCCGCTGTTCCCGCTGAACACGGTGCTGTTCCCCGGCGGCCGCCTGGGGCTGAAGGTGTTCGAGGCGCGTTACCTCGACCTGATGTCCGCCTGCCTGCGCGAGCAGCGCCCGTTCGGCGTGGTGGCGCTGCGCAGCGGCGCCGAGGTGCGCCAGGGCGACGACACGGTGGCCTTCGAGCCGATCGGCGTGCTGGCCGAGCTGGTGGAGGTGGACAGCCTGCGCCCCGGCATCCTGCAGGTGCGCGGTCGCGGCACGCAGCGCTTCCAGGTCGAGCAGTCGCACCAGCAGGCCGACGGCCTGTGGCTCGCGCGCACCCGCCTGCTGCCGGCGGACGAGCCCGTGGCTCCCGCCGCGAACCAGCACGAGACGGTGCGCGGCCTGGCCAACGCGATCGCCTCGCTGAAGGCGCAGGGCGCCGAGCCGTTCGACGCGCCCTACCACTTCGAGCTGGCGGGCTGGGTGGCCAACCGCTGGTGCGAGATCCTGCCGATCCCGCTGGCGGCCAAGCAGAAGCTGATGGAGCTGCCCGACCCGCTGGCGCGCCTGGCGCTGGTCGACGAGTTCCTGCGCGGCAAGGGCGTGGTCAAGTAGCGGCGAGCAGCAGCTTGCGCAGCGGCGCGGGCAGGCCGCTGGCGAGCGCCTCCTCGCGCGTGAACCAGCGGCCCGCGGGCCAGGCGGCGGTGATCGCGGCGACGCGCGCGGCAGACGTGCGCGCGGGCAGCACCAGGCGGCGCGGGTGCAGCGTCCAGTCCAGGTGCGTGAGCACATGGGTGAAGCTCGGCAGCGCCTGCACCTGGCCGGGCCAGCCGGCGCGGGCGGCGTCGAATGCGGCCTCGTCGTCGAACTCGGGCAGGCTCCACAGGCCGGCCCAGACGCCGGTCTGCGGACGCTGCACCAGCCAGAGCCGCTCGCGCCAGGCGAGCCACAGCCAGACGTGCGCGCGCGTGCCACGCCGCAGCTTGCGCGTCTTGACCGGGTAGCGCTGCGGCTCGCCGGCGCGCGCTGCGCGGCAGTCCTCGCGCACCGGGCAGATCAGGCACTGCGGCGCGCGCTGCAGGCACAGCGTCGCGCCCAGGTCCATCAGGCCCTGCGTGTAGGCCTCGATGCCCTGTGCGGGCAGCAGCGCGGTGGCCTCGTGCCACAGCGCGCGCTCGTGTGCCGCTTCGGCCAGGTCGCCCTCGAAGGCCAGCACGCGCGTCAGCACGCGCTTGACGTTGCCGTCCAGGATCGCGACGCGCTCGCCGAAGCAGAAGGCGGCGATCGCCGCGGCCGTCGAGCGGCCGATGCCGGGCAGCTCGGCCAGTTCGGCGCTGCTGCGCGGGAAGGCGCCGCCGTGGCGCTGCACCACCACCTGCGCGCAGCGGTGCAGGTTGCGCGCGCGGCTGTAGTAGCCCAGGCCGCTCCACAGCGCGAGCACCTCGTCCTGCGACGCCGCGGCGAGCGCGGCGACGTCGGGGAAGCGCTCCAGGAACCGCCCGTAGTAGCCAAGCACGGTGGCCACCTGGGTCTGCTGCAGCATGATCTCGGAGAGCCACACGCGGTACGGGTCGCGCGTGGCCTGCCAGGGCAGGTCGTTCCGGCCGTGGCGCCGCTGCCAGGCGATCAGGCGCGCGGAGAAACCGGCCCGGCTCACGCCTGCGCGGCGTGGCGCAGCATCGGCGGCTCGGGCTCGTCGGACAGCGGCAGGTCGATGCTGATCATCGTGGCCGCCTCGCCGCGCATGCCGGTGCGGGCCTGGGTGCGCAACGCGCCGGTCAGCGACTCGCAGCGGCCCTGGAAGCCCTGCAGCCGGCCGTCTTGCGCCTCGAGTTCGGTCAGCCGCGTCTCGAGCTCGCCGGCGGCGGCCTGGATGCGCTCGAGCGCCTCGCGGCGGCGCCGGAAGGCGCGCCGGCGCTCGCGCAGCTGCGCGTCGACCTGGGCCGAGGCGGACTTGTTCCACAGCTCCATCTCGGCGCTCGCGTTCTCGAACACCACGCGCAGCTTGGACATCAGCATGCGCCGGAACTGCTCCATGAACCTGGGCTGCGACAGGCGCAGCGCCTGGGTCAGGCCGAGGTACTGGGTGTAGCTCTTCTCGATCAGGCGCAGTTCGTCGGCGAAGCGCTCCAGGTCCGGGCCCGGATTGACCGCCAGGCTGAAGCCGAATTCGGCATTCAGCTTGCCGAAGGTGGCGCTGAGCATCTCGCGGATCTCGCCGCTGCGCCTGGCCGCGGCGCCGAGCAGCCCATGCAGGCGCTGGCACAAGGCAACGAAGGCCTTGCGGGCGCCGAGGTTCAGCAGCGAGGCCGACATCTGCTCCTGCATCTGGCCGACCTGCTCGCGCAGGCGGTCGGAGGAGAGGTCGACCATCGCGTCCTTCAGCATGCGGCTGTGCACCGCGCGCATCGCCTGCAGCTTGGTGGTGCAGACCTCGAACTCGCTCGTCTCGGCGTCCACGCGCTGCAGCATCATCTGCAGCTTGCCGGCGCTCTTGCCGCGCAGGCCGCGCAGCTCGAGCATCTGCTCGGCGAGCTGGCGGCGCCGGTCGATCACATGGCGCGCGACATGGTTCTCGATCGTGGCGGCCGCCTCGACCACCACGCGCTCGAGCAGCGCACGGCGGTGCGGCATCAGCTCGGCGCCGAGCGCACCCTCCAGCGCGGGCAGGCGGCTCTCGGCCAGGCCGGCCGGATCACCGGCCACGCGCGCGGCCAGTGCCTGGCGCGCCGAGAGCGGGAACACCCGCTCGGCCGGGATCGCCAGGGTGCGCGCCGTCTCGCTGACCTGCGAGGCGATCTGCTCGCGCACCACCGCCGGCGAGGCAAGCGGGTCGATCAGCGCGTCGATCTTGTTCAGCACGACGAAGCGCGACAGCGGGTCGGTGCCGAGGTGGTCGCGCCAGATCGCGAGATCGCTCTTGGTCACGCCGGTGTCGGCGCCGAGGATGAAGACGGTGGCGTGCGCGGTGGGCAGCAGCGAGAGCGTCAGCTCGGGCTCGGCGCCGATCGCGTTCAGGCCCGGCGTGTCGAGCACCACCAGGCCCTGCTTGAGCAGCGGGTGCGGGTAGTTGATCAGCGCATGGCGCCAGGCCGGCACCTCGACGCGGCCCATCTCGTCCAGCGGCGGGTTGTCGTCCGGCGTCTCGTCGTTCCAGAAACCGAGCGCGCGGGCGTCGTCCTTCGAGACCCAGGAGGTGCGCATCACCTCGCGCAGCGTCTCGGCCAGGCGCTCGGGGTTCCTGGTGTCGAGCTCGATCTGCTTCCACTGGCGCGGCTGCTGGCGCAGTTCGCCGAGCGACTGGCCGTTCAGGCGCGTCTCGATCGGCAGCAGCGCCAGGCCGGGAGCCTCCTCGCCGTCCCAGGCCAGCTCGACCGGGCACATCGTGGTGCGGCCCGGCGTGGCAGGCAGGATGCGCCGGCCGGCGTCGGCAAAGAAGATCGCGTTGATCAGCTCCGACTTGCCGCGCGAGAACTCGGCGACGAAGGCGACGACCAGCTTCTCCTGGGCGAGCCGCTCGCGCACGGCGGCCAGCTGGGCCTCGATCTGCACGTCGGCCAGCTCGTGGTCGGCCAGGAAACGCGCGACCGCTTCGAGGTTCGTCAGCAAGCCCGAGCGCCAGCCGCTCAGGGCGTCGAGACTGCTGGCGAACGAGGTCGACATGGCGCGTACGGAGCCCGGCATATGGATCGGGGCATCCTAGCGCATGCCCTGTCGCCCCCCGCACCCCGGGGAGGGTGCGGATACATCTTCTCACCAGCAGCGCCGGTGCGCTGCCGGATTGGTCACGCTTGGACCGGCGGCCTCAGCGCGGCAGGTCGCTCGCGCCCATCAGGTACTTGTCGACCGCCTGCGCCGCCTGCCGGCCCTCGCGGATCGCCCACACCACGAGCGACTGGCCGCGCCGCATGTCGCCGGCCGCGAACACCTTGTCGACGCTGGTCCTGTAGCCGGTGTCGGCATCGACCCCGGCACGCGCGTTGCCGCGTGCGTCCTTCTCGACGCCGAAGGCCTCGAGGATCGAGCCCACCGGGCTGACAAAGCCCATCGCCAGCAGCACCAGGTCGGCCGGCAGCACCTTCTCGGAGCCGGCCACCTCGACCATCTTGCCGCCCTGCCATTCGACGCGCACCGTCTTCAGCGCCGTGACCTTGCCCTTCTCGCCGATGAACTCCTTGGTGGCGATGGCGAACTCGCGCTGGCAGCCCTCCTCGTGGCTCGACGAGGTGCGCAGCTTGATGGGCCAGTACGGCCACACCAGCGGCTTGTTCTCCTGCTCCGGCGGCATCGGCAGCAGTTCGAACTGCACCACGCTCTTGGCGCCGTGGCGGTTGCTGGTGCCCACGCAGTCGCTGCCGGTGTCGCCGCCGCCGATCACGATGACGTTCTTGCCGGAGGCGGAGATCTGGCCCTTCAGCTTGCCGCCGGCGTTGACCTTGTTCTGCTGCGGCAGGAACTCCATCGCGAAATGGATGCCGTCGAGGTCCCGGCCGGGCACCGGCAGGTCGCGCGACTGCTCGGCGCCGCCGGTCAGCAGCACGGCGTCGAACGTGGCCTTCAACTCGTCGGGCGCGACGATCTCCCTGGCCCAGTTGGTGACCTTGCTGCCCTCGGGCAGGTGTCCCACCAGCACGCCGGTGCGGAAGCTCACGCCTTCGGCCTTCATCTGCTCGACGCGACGCTCGATGTGCGACTTCTCGAGCTTGAAGTCGGGGATGCCGTAGCGCAGCAGGCCGCCGATCGCATCGTTCTTCTCGAACAGCGTCACGTCGTGGCCGGCGCGCGCGAGCTGCTGCGCCGCGGCCATGCCCGCCGGGCCGGAGCCGACGACGGCGACCTTCTTGCCGGTCTTCGCCTTCGGCGGCCGGGGCACGACCCAGCCCTCGGCCCAGGCGCGGTCGATGATCGCGTGCTCGATCGACTTGATGCCCACCGCGTCGTCGTTGACGTTCAGCGTGCAGGCGGCCTCGCAGGGCGCCGGGCAGATGCGGCCGGTGAACTCGGGGAAGTTGTTGGTCGAATCCAGCGTGTGCCAGGCGTTCTTCCAGTCGCCGCGGTACACGAGGTCGTTGAAGTCCGGGATGATGTTGTTGACCGGGCAGCCGTTGTTGCAGAACGGCGTGCCGCAGTCCATGCAGCGCGCACCCTGCACCTTGGCCTCCTCGGCCTTCAGCCCGATGACGAATTCCTTGTAGTGCTTGACGCGCTCGGCGACGGGCGCGTAGCCCTCCTCGAGGCGCTCGTACTCCATGAAGCCGGTGACTTTGCCCATGATCTCTTCGCTCTGATCGTTGTGTGGTCGTGGTCAGGTCACTTGGCGGGAATCGCCTTGGACTTCTTCTCCGGCGACTTCGCCTTCGCGATCGTGTCGCCGGCCTCCTTGGCGGCATGGAGCTCGCCCAGCGCGCGCTTGTACTCGTTCGGGAACACCTTGACGAACTTCGCGCGCGACTCGGCCCAGTGGTCGAGGATGTGGCGCGCGCGCAGGCTGCCGGTCCACTTGTGGTGGTCCTCGATCAGCTTCTTCAGCAGCACCTCGTCCGCCTCGCCCTTGTGCCAGAACGAGCGGTCGACCGTGGCTTCCTGCTCGCCCTTGGGCAGCAGCTTCTCGAGCGCCACCATCGCGGTGTTGCAGCGCTGCGCGAAGCTGCCGTCCTCGTCGTAGACATAGGCGATGCCGCCGCTCATGCCGGCGGCGAAGTTGCGCCCGGTCCTGCCGAGCACCACCACCGTGCCGCCGGTCATGTACTCGCAGCCGTGGTCGCCGGTGCCTTCCACCACCGCCGTCGCGCCTGACAGGCGCACCGCGAAGCGCTCGCCGGCCACGCCGCGGAAGAAGGCCTCGCCGCTCGTGGCGCCGTAGAGCACGGTGTTGCCGACGATGATGTTGGCGGTCGCGTCGCCGCGGAACTCGATCGACGGGCGGATCGCGATGCGGCCGCCGCTCATGCCCTTGCCGGTGTAGTCGTTGGCGTCGCCGATCAGGTAGATCGTGATGCCCTTGGCCAGGAACGCGCCGAAGCTCTGGCCGCCAGTGCCTTCCATCTGGATGAAGATGGTCTGGTCGGGCAGGCCCTCGGGGTGGCGGCGGATCAGCTCGCCCGAGAGCATCGCGCCGACGGTGCGGTTGACGTTGCGCGCGTCCTCGAGGAACTGCACCTTCTCGCCGCGCTCGAGTGCCGGCAGCGCCTTCTGGATCAGGCGCTGGTCGAGCGCCTTGGCCAGGCCGTGGTCCTGCTCCTCGACCTGGCGGCGCGGCACCTCGGCCGGGACCGCCGGCAGGTGGAACACCCGCGAGAAGTCCAGGCCCTTGGCCTTCCAGTGCGCGATGCCCTTGCGGGTGTCGAGCAGGTCGGCGCGGCCGATCAGCTCGTCGAACTTGCGGATGCCCAGCTGCGCCATGATCTGGCGCGCTTCCTCGGCGACGAAGAAGAAGTAGTTGACGACATGCTCGGGCTTGCCGGCGAACTTCTTGCGCAGCACCGGGTCCTGCGTGGCCACGCCGACCGGGCAGGTGTTGAGGTGGCACTTGCGCATCATGATGCAGCCCTCGGCCACCAGCGGCGCAGTCGCGAAGCCGAACTCGTCGGCCCCGAGCAGCGCGCCGATCACCACGTCGCGGCCGGTCTTCATCTGGCCGTCGGCCTGCACGCGGATGCGGCTGCGCAGCCGGTTGAGCACCAGGGTCTGCTGCGTCTCGGCCAGGCCCAGCTCCCAGGGCGTGCCGGCATGCTTGATCGAGCTCCACGGCGAGGCGCCGGTGCCGCCGTCGTGGCCGGCGATCACCACATGGTCGGCCTTGGCCTTGGCCACGCCCGCCGCGATGGTGCCCACGCCGACCTCCGACACCAGCTTCACGCTGATGCTGGCGCGGTGGTTGGCGTTCTTCAGGTCGTGGATCAGCTGCGCCAGGTCCTCGATCGAGTAGATGTCGTGGTGCGGCGGCGGCGAGATCAGGCCCACACCCGGCACCGAGTAGCGCAGGAAGCCGATGTACTCGCTGACCTTGCCGCCGGGCAGCTGGCCGCCCTCGCCGGGCTTGGCGCCCTGGGCCATCTTGATCTGGATCTGGTCGGCCGAGACCAGGTACTCGGTCGTGACGCCGAAGCGGCCCGAGGCGACCTGCTTGATCTTCGAGCGCAGCGAGTCGCCGGCCTTCATGACGATGTCGGCCTCCATCACCTTGCTGCCGAGCACCTCGCTGACCTTGGTGCCGTCGACGATGGGGATGCCCTTCATCTCGTTGCGGTAGCGCGCCGGGTCCTCGCCGCCCTCCCCGGTGTTGCTCTTGCCGCCGATGCGGTTCATCGCCAGCGCGAGCGTGGTGTGCGCCTCGGTGGAGATCGAGCCGAGCGACATCGCCCCGGTGGCGAAGCGCTTGACGATCTCGCTGGCCGGCTCCACCTCGTCGAGCGGGATCGCCTTGCTCGGATCGACCCTGAACTCGAACAGCCCGCGCAGCGTCATGTGACGCTTGCTCTGGTCGTTGATGATCTGGGCGTATTCCTTGTAGGTCTCGAACTTGCCGCCGCGCACGCTGTGCTGCAGCTTGGCGATGGCGTCCGGCGTCCACATGTGCTCCTCGCCGCGCACACGCCAGGCGTACTCGCCGCCCGCGTCGAGCATGCCGGAGAGCACCGGGTCGTCGCCGAAGGCCGCCTTGTGCATGCGGATCGCCTCCTCGGCGACCTGGAACACGCCGATGCCGCCCACCTGGCTCGCGGTGCCGCGGAAGTACTTCTCCACCAGCGGCTTGTCCAGGCCGATCGCCTCGAACAGCTGGGCGCCGCAGTACGACATGTAGGTCGACACGCCCATCTTCGACATGATCTTCGAGAGACCCTTGCCGATCGCCTTCACGTAGTTGTAGATCGCCTTTTCGGCCGACAGGTCGCCGGGCAGCTCCTGGTGCATTGCCGCCAGCGTCTCCATCGCGAGGTACGGGTGCACGGCTTCGGCGCCGTAGCCGGCCAGCACGGCGAAGTGGTGCACCTCGCGCGCCGAGCCGGTCTCCACCACCAGGCCGGCGGTGGTGCGAAGACCTTCACGCACCAGGTGCTGGTGGATCGCCGACAGCGCCAGCAGCGCCGGGATCGCGACGTTGTCGCGGTCCATCCTGCGGTCGCTGATGATCAGGATGTTGTGGCCGGTCTTGATCGCGTCCACCGTCTCGGCGCACAGCGAGGCGAGCTTGGCCTCCACGCCCTCCGCACCCCAGGCGAGCGGGTAGGTGATGTCGAGCGTGTAGGTCTTGAACTTCGCGCCGGTGTGCTTCTCGATCTGGCGCAGGCGTGCCATGTCCTCGAAGTCGAGGATGGGCTGCGGCACCTCCAGGCGCATCGGCGGGTTCACCGCGTTGATGTCCAGCAGGTTCGGCTTCGGGCCGATGAAGGAGACGAGCGACATCACGATCGCCTCGCGGATCGGGTCGATCGGCGGGTTCGTGACCTGCGCGAACAGCTGCTTGAAGTAGTTGGGCAGCGGCTTGTTCTTGTCCGAGAGCACCGCCAGTGGCGAATCGTTGCCCATCGACCCAATGCCCTCCTCGCCGGCCACGGCCATCGGCGAGAGCAGGAACTTGATGTCCTCCTGCGTGTAGCCGAAGGCCTGCTGGCGGTCGAGCAGCGATTCCTTGAACGCCAAGCTCTCGGGCTCGGCGGGTGTGTCCTCGAGCTTGATGCGCACGCTCTCGATCCACTGCCGGTAGGGCTTGGCCGAGGCGAACTGCTGCTTCAGTTCCTCGTCGTCGACGATGCGGCCCTGCTCGAAGTCGATCAGGAACATCTTGCCCGGCTGCAGGCGCCACTTCTTGACGATCTTGGCCTCGGGGATCGGCAGCACGCCGGATTCGCTCGCCATCACGACCAGGTCGTCGTCGGTGACGATGTAACGCGCCGGGCGCAGGCCGTTGCGGTCGAGCGTGGCGCCGATCTGGCGGCCGTCGGTGAACACCATCGCGGCCGGGCCGTCCCAGGGCTCGAGCATCGCGGCGTGGTACTCGTAGAACGCGCGGCGGCGCGCGTCCATCAGCGTGTGCTGCTCCCAGGCCTCGGGGATCATCATCATCGCCGCGTGCGCGAGCGGGTAACCCGCCATCACCAGCAGCTCGAGCGCGTTGTCGAAGGTGGCGGTGTCGGACTGGCCCTCGAAGCTGATCGGGTAGAGCTTCTTCAGGTCGTCGCCCAGCACCGGCGACTTCATCACGCCCTCGCGCGCGCGCATCCAGTTGAAGTTGCCCTTGACGGTGTTGATCTCGCCGTTGTGCGCCACCATGCGGTACGGGTGCGCCAGCGGCCACTCGGGGAAGGTGTTGGTCGAGAAGCGCTGGTGCACCAGCGCGAGGGCGGAGACGGTGCGCGGGTCCTGCAGGTCCTTGTAGTAGGTGCCGACCTGGTCGGCCAGCAGCAGGCCCTTGTAGATGACCGTGCGGCAGCTCATCGAGGGCACGTAGTACTCGCGCGAGTGCGTCAGCTTGAGTGCCTGGATGGCGCTGCTGGCGGTCTTGCGGATCACGTAGAGCTTGCGCTCGAGCGCGTCGGGAACGATCACGTCCGGCCCGCGGCCGATGAAGATCTGCTTGAGCACCGGCTCCTTGGCGCGCACGGTGGGCGACATCGGCATGTCCTGGTCCACCGGCACGTCGCGCCAGCCCAGCAGCACCTGGCCCTCGGCCTTGACGGCGCGCTCGAGCTCCTGGATGCAGGCCAGCCGCGAGGCATGCTCCTTGGGCAGGAAGATCATGCCGACGCCGTACTCGCCCGGCGGCGGCAGCTCGATACCCTGCTTCGCCATCTCGGCGCGGTAGAACTCGTCCGGGATCTGGATCAGGATGCCGGCGCCGTCGCCCATCAGCTTGTCGGCCCCGACCGCGCCGCGGTGGTCGAGGTTCTCCAGGATCTTCAGGCCCTGCTCGACGATCGCATGCGCCTTCTGCCCCTTGATGTGCGCCACGAAGCCGACGCCGCAGGCGTCGTGCTCCAGCGTGGGGGTGTACAGGCCCTTGTCGGCCGCCTCGCGCAGTTCGTGGGCAGTGGCGCTGGGCGATTGGGGCGTGACCATGGCAGGCTCCGGCAGATCGAAACGGCCGCAAGCTTACTGCAGCGCAACATGGGCGCCAAGGAGTTTAAATGGGGTCCGACCCCATTTAAATAGATCGAGAGATCAGGTCAGACTATTTAGGGGACAGATATATTCCCCACCATCACGGCGGTGCTGGCCTGGCGGCTCGGGCGCCCCCGCCGCAGCGGCGACGGACGGCGGTTCGTGCCGGCGCGCAACCCGTCGACGAAGGCGGTCGAACCGAGCGCCCAGCCTTTCAGGGCGGCGTCCCGCACCGCCTCGCGCGCGGCGGCCGGCACCGGCTGCGCCAGCAGCGCCAGGTAGGCCGCCTCGCGCTCGAACGGCGTGTTGCCGAGGGCCCAGAACAGCTCATGCTCGGTCAGCGCCGGATCGTGCCGGCGGCCAAGGTGGTGCGCGGCGCTCGACCAGCGCGGCGTGTCGGCACCGCTTGCAAGCGGCGTGCCGTCGTCGTCGCAACCCTCGACGAAACGCAGCGCCTCGATGAAGTGCGCCTGCGGCTCGAGCACCGTCGACCGGAAACGCCCCTCCCAGGGCGTGCCGGCACGCTGGTGGCGCTGGTTGAAGGCGCGCACGTAGCGGCGCCCCACGGCCTGCATCATCTGCCCCAGTGCGGTGGCCGTGGTCGGCGTGGCGAGCAACCGCACCTCGCCGGCGAACAGCCCGTAGCCGTGCAGCAGCACCCCCGCCTCGCGCGCGGCACCGGCCAGCGCCTGCAGGTAGGTGGCACGGTCGGCCTCGTCCAGCAGCACCGGCTGGCCGTTCAGGCCGCGGTGCACCACGACATGCGGCAGACCGGCGACGACGAGGCGGGGCAGGCGGGCCAAGGCGGTGGTGGCGCGTCAGATGCCGCCCGCGGCGGCACTGCAGGTGACCGGGTCGGGCTTGCACACTCGTATCCGCCCGGTGGTGTTGGCGATGATGCGGCGCGTGTCGGTGCCGTTGTAGAGGTCGATCGCGTGCACGCCGCCGGGCGGGAACGCGCCGTCGAGCTGCACCATGAAGCCGCTGCCATTGAACATCGCGTACGGCACGCCGGCGCTGAGGAAGCCGGTCACGTCGGCCGAGGCCGGGCTGGACAGGGAGGCCGGCAGCGCTGCATGCCGCGTGATCTCGAAGTCGGTGCCCTCCTCCATGGTCAGCGAGCCGGCCGTGACGTTGCTGTTGACGTCGACGAAGGCGATCCAGCCGCTGGACCAGGTCGCCCCGTCGGCCGGCACGACGAAGGCGCGCAGCTGGCGCTTCATGGCCTCGGCGCGCGCCGCGCTGAGCGCGGCGAGGAACTCGTTGGACGTGCTGGTCAGTTCCGCATTGCGCCGGTAGGCGATGAAGCTCGGCGACGCGATGCCCAGCAGGATCGCGATCATCGCGATCACGACCATCAGCTCGACCAGGGTCATGCCCCGTCGGCGCCACGCCGGCATTCGCAGGGTCGGCAGCTTCATTTCCAGCAGACCTCCGGCTTGGTTCCGTTGCAGTCCTTGCGGCCGGTGCTCATCAGCGAGAGCGTGCCGGCGGCCGGATCGTTGCCGGCCGGATTGGGCACCGCGGAGAGCGTCACGCACTGGTTGGCCGGCAGCGGGGCGCCGCCGACCACGCAGGCCGTCGCGGACAGCAGGTGCGCATTCGAGCGCGGGCTGGATTTCGTCGCGAACGGCGTTGTCACGGTCGCGCCGGCGCAGTTGGTGCCGGTCGAGGCGCCGGCGCTGGCGTTGAACAGGAAGTAGCAGCCGTTCTGCGACAGGTACCGCTCCTGCTGCTGCATCAGGTTCATCAGCGCGGTGCGCGCCTCGGCGCGCCGGCCCTTGAGCACCGATTCGGTGTAGGCCGGGTACGCGACCGAGGCGATCACGCCGATGATCGCCACCACGATCATCAGCTCCAGCAGCGAGAAGCCGCCGGCCTTGTGGGCGGCCCGCAGGCCGACGGCGTGCGTGCGCATCACGGGGCGTTCCTCAGTTCCTGGTAGTTGCTGATCTCGCGCCAGCCGAGCCGGCCGCTCATGCTGTCGCTGGTGATGCTCGGCGGCGCGGAGACACCGGCCGAACCCTGCAGGATGATCTGCCAGCGCGAGGTCTGGCGGCGCATCCGGGTCGAGTCGGTCCCGTCCTTCGACGAATTGCCCAGCTGCATCACGAACGGCTCGCCGAGGATGCCTACGGTGGACACCGTGCCGGTGCCCCTGCCGCTGAGGAAATCGATGATGTACAGGTTGCCGCTGCCGTTGTCGCAGCTGTTGAGCGCCGGGATCACCGAGCCGAACACGAGCTTGCCGGCCAGCACGGCGAAGTTGCTGATCTGGCGTTCGCCGGTACCCGCGCTCGCCGGCGTGGTGGTGGTGCCGGAGAACGGGAAGTCGAAGTACCAGCCGGCGCGCGAGGTGGTGCTGTTGTCGGTGGTCGGGCGTCCCCAGTTGAACGCGGTGAATGCGACGGTCGTGCCCGTCATGCTGCCTTGCATCAGGCGCGGCCGGCCGGCGATCGCCGCCTCGGGCGTGGCAACGCCGTCGACGGTGGCGCTGCCGTTGTCGAGCACCGCGTAGACCGACTGCGCGTTGTACGGCGGCGAGATGTCGCTCACCTCGAGGAACTTGCCGGTGCCGAAGGCCACCACGATGCTGCGGTTCGGGCCGAACACCAGGGCGGGCTCCATCGAGATCGGCTGCCGGTTGGTGCTGCCCGACGCGTCGCGCGCCACGTACATCGGCAGCGCCACGCCCGACTGCTTGAACGAGCTGAGCGCGTCCAGCGACCAGGCGCTCGCCGCCGTCTTGGTGAAGTCCAGCTTCCAGAGGTTGCCCTGCAGGTCGCCGACATACAGGTAGCTCAGCTCGGTGGCGTTACCCACGCGGGCGCTGAAGCCGATGATGCCGCTGGTGATCGCGTTGGTGCGCACCGGGAACTTGATCTTGAAGTAGTTGCCGTTGAGCGACCAGCTGTCGGTCTTGGGCTTGCCGAGGTCGAGGAAGAACAGCGCCGGCTCGGCGGTGCTGCTCGCCCGGCCGTCGGCCGCGTGGTTGTTGACCCCGCTGGCCACCACGGCGAAGTACTTGTAGTTCGGGGTCGCCGATCCGGCGTTCAGGTTGACCTTCAGGATCTGCGGCTTGCCGACCACGTTGCCGAGGTCGACGTCGTCGCGGTCGGTGAACTCCCACAAGACCTTGTCGTTGCCCGCGCCGCTGGCGAAGGCGGTCGGGTCGGTGACGTCGAGCGCATACACGCCCTGGCCGCCGCCGCCGGTGCCGCCCACCAGCACCGTCTTCCAGTTCGGCGAGGCGCTCGTGCCGGTGTTGGCCTCGGCCACCGTCGGCGTGGCGTCGACGTAGCTCTGGTGCGTGTAGTTCGGCGAGGTCAGTGCCGTCAGGCGCGGCACCACCCAGCTCGGGATGTAGGCGAACAGCTCGTCGCCGGTGTCGGCGTTGAAGCCATGCAGCATGCCGTCGTTGGCGCCGGCGAACAGCGCCTTGACACGGTTGCGGTTGGTCGACTCGAACGACGCGTAGGAGCTGTCGGAGATGTTCTTGCTCGGCGCACCGGAGAAGGCCACGCCGGAGTTGACGATGTCGCCCAGGCGGCCGCTGCGGCGCCGGAACACCACGCCGGTGCCGGCCTCGGAGGCACGTTCGCCGCGCAGGTAGTTCAGGCGCGCCTCGCCGATCGTGTCGGAGTCGGGCGTCGAGCCGCCGGGGGGCAGCTTCATCGCGTCCTTGATCTGCGCCGGCAGGCTGCCGCTCCAGACGAACTCGGCGGTGTTGAACAGCCCCGTGCCCGAGCCGCTGTAGTAGCCGACGTAGATGTTGCGCGAGGCCACGCTGCGGTCGTCCAGCTTGCCGGAGGCGCCGACGGCGTCGCCCGCCAGGTTGCGCCAGGGCGAGTTCTGCAGCGTGCCGATCGACACCGCGGTGCCGTCGGTGGACAGCGTGACCGGGTAGGCGACCAGGTCGCCGCTCCAGTCGGCCGGGTCGAACTGCGCCTGGTAGACCAGGCCGCCCGAGGTGGTGAGGCGCTGCGTGGAGATCGCGCCACCGGCGATCGAGGCGGCCTCGGTGGCGATGTTGGCGAAGATCTGGTCGAGCGCGTCGAGCACCTCCTGCGCCGAGCTGGACAGGAAGTAGTTCTTGGCCTCCTGCTTGTCGGGGTTGGTCGACTTGCGCTCCCAGTTCAGGTTATCCGGGTCGTTGACGAAGTTGTTGTCCGAGGGCTTGGTGCCCGGGGCCAGCTTCTTGAACGGGTTGCCGCTCTCGGTCACGTCCTTGAAGCCGCCGTACTTGGCGGCGAAATAGAACTGGTTGCGCGTGCGGTGCACGGTCGGGTCGGTCTGCTGGCCGTACTCGTTGACGTCCAGCCAGTAGGTCGTCACGCGCATGCCGGGGCGGCGCTTGGCGGTGTCGCTCCACTGGTTGCCGCGGATGTCGTGCGTGTTCGCCCAGTAGGCGATGCCGGCCATGTAGTACGACGCGTTGTCGGCGCCGATGTTCTGGTTCTCCATGCCCCAGCGCGCGCTGACCGGCGTGTTGGGGTTGCTGGTGCTGCGCGAGACGCCCTTGCCGTCGGTGTAGGTCACCGCGGTGTTGGACTCGAAGCCGCCCACCACCTTGGTCCAGTAGTAGAAGTCGGGTTCGTTGGCGGCGTCGCTGGCGGTGCGCGCCGCGTCGCCCTTGCCGGTCCGCGAGGACGGGTTGCCCGGCACGTAGCGGTCGTTGTGGGTGTTGACGTCGCCGATGCCGACGATGTTGTTGCGCACGCAGCTGTAGTCGGTCATGCCGGCGACGGCCGGGTGCGGATCGGTGTAGTTCGTGTACACCGGGAAACCGTCGCGCATCGTGTCGGTGATGCCGGTGATCGACGAGTGGCCGACGGTGCTGTCGATGTTGGTCGGCTGCAGGCCCTGGATGTAGCGCATGCTCTCGTAGTAGAGCTCGCCCACCGGGTCGTAGGTCTTGTACTGGCCGAAGGTACCGTGGCGACCGAACTGGTTCAGGTAGTTGATCACGCCGCTGATCGACTGGCCGGGCCAGTTGCTGCCGGTGCCGCTGTTCGGGCCGCCGCCGGAATCCGGGTCGCGCAGGAACACGCCGGTCACGTCGTCCCACTCGCGCACCGGGTTGGCGCCGGTGACCAGGTTGAAGTTCGAGTCGAAGGACTTGTCGCCGACGTACTTCATCGGCGCGCGCAGCACGCCGCCGTGGCGCTGCGGGTCGCTCGGGCTGTGGTTCAGGTAGCCGAAGGCGGCCACGCGCACCCGGTCGCTGTACTTCTGCAGGTTGCCCACCGGCTTGTAGCTGCCCGAGGGGTAGCGCTGGCACAGGTCGATGCGCGGGTCGGTCAGCACGCCGCCCGAACTCTCGCAGACCTTGACGCGGGTGTAGAAGAAGCTGTCGGAGGTCAGCCCGCCGGTCGAGACGCTCGGCCGCGTGTAGCAGGCCTTGACGATGCCCTGCAGCGGATCGCCGAACGTGGTGTTGTCGCAGGCCACGTTCGAGTTGACGGTCATGAAGCGCCACTCGGTCTGGCCGATGATGCCGTAGGCGACGTCCACCGTACCGCTGACGTTGCAGGTGGCGTTCTCGGCCGCGCAGGGCGTGGTGGAGAAGTCGCTCGGCAGCGTGCCGGTGTAGTTGGAGACGACGTTGAGCACCGGTGGTGTGCCGCCCGTACCGAGGTTGGAATTGTTGCCCGGCGTGGCGCACGAGCCGGTGGCCTGGGTGCCGAAGTGCACCCGGTTCAGGCAGTTCGCGACGTGGATGTCACCGGTGTAGGCGCCGCGCAGCGTGCTGGGCACCGCGCCGGCGGCCTGCGCCGCGGTGAGGATCTTGTCGGGGAAGTTCGAGCCGTTCCAGAAGTTGTTGGAAACGCTGGTGTTGGGCAGCACCGCGCGCTGCAGCACGGTCATCGTGCCGGTGTCGACGACGCGGTCGCCGCCGGTCAGGCCCAGGCGCAGCACGTCGATGGCCGAGCTGGTGGCCCAGTTCATGAAGTTGCCGCTGAAGCCGGTGCCGCCACAGGTGCGGTTGGTGGCCGCACCGATGCGGTCGAAGCGCTTCAGCCCCGGCGTCGGGTCGTTGACGTAGGTGTAGCAGCTCTCGGTGTCGAAGTAGCCGATGTACTTGGTGGTCGGCGCGTAGGTGTTGTCGCTGTTGGCACCCGGCGAGCTGACGTACTGCGCGCCCACGGTCGGGAATTCGACCGACAGCGCCAGCGTCAGCGTCGGCTTGGCGCGCGCGCCACGCGCGTACAGCGGCTCGGCGGCCAGCGCCACGGTGGGCGGCAGCGGGGTCTGGCTCTGGCTCAGCAGCGACGCGAATGCCGCGGCGATCAGCACCGGGGCACCGATCCAGCGGGCCGTGCGGCTGGCGCCGACGGCGTGCAGCAGGTTCATGAGGCGCGACATGGCTTAGTCCCTGTCCTTCCTGTAGGTCATCTGCATCACGACCTGGATGTCCTCGCGCGGACCGAAGCCCATCGCGGTCACCCGGTACAGCTTCAGCTGCGGCTTGCTCGGGTCGTACTTGGCGCTGGAGCCCCACGACTGGTCGTCCATCACCTCGACCATGTAGCGCGGCTTGCGCGCCGGCTTGATGCCGACACCGCCGGCGTCGAACTGGCCGCCGGTGAACTGCCCGTACTCGACGGTGCGGGCGGTGGCCGGGTCGTTGTCGAGAAAGTCGACGGTCAGCCAGACCGGCTTCTGCGTCTCGGGCTTGGCTTCGCACAATCCCTGGGACAGGCCGGCGCTGCCGCAATCGGGCACGAAGATGCCGGTGTTCGACGGGCTGAACTGCGCCACGCGGTTGCCGGCGAAGGCGTTCGGCCCGGCGATGTCGAACTCGGCGTCCATCAGGGCCGATTCGGCCGACTGCGTGGCCACGAGATTGTCACGGTCGTAGCGCGTCGAGCGTTCGCCCAGCAGCGCGATCTGCGCGCCGCCGATGCCGAGGATGGTCACGACCACCAGGATCAGCAGCACGACGACCAGCGTCACGCCACGCTGGGCGGACGGCGGTGGAAACGGGGAGGGCTTGTGCATGGCGGCGTCCAGGTCCGGAAGCGTTGGCGTGCGTTCGGGTCAGGAGTTGGGGAACACGTACTGCGGGTTGCGCAGGTGGATCGTGAACACCAGGGTCTGGCGCAGCCGTCCGTCGGCCGGCACCACCAGGCGCGAGCCGACGTCGGCAGCGTTGAAGAAGCCGTTGCCGAGCACGTCGATCGTGCGCCCGCTGCTGGCGCGGTCGACCGCGGAGTTCGCGCCGCCGCGCACCACCATGCCGACGCGGATGCTGCGCACGCGACGCCAGTTGTCCGCGGTGGCCGCCGGGTTGCCGGCCACGTCGAGCTCGCTGGCGCGCAGGTAGCGCTCGGGCACCGTGTCGTTGCCGACGTTGTTGATGTTCAGCGGCAGCTGCAGCACCGGCGGCGCGGCGCCGGGCGTCACGCCGTCGACGCCGAACAGCAGCTGGAAGCCCTCGACGCCCTCGACCAGCGGCACCTGCTGCCAGGCGCCGGTGGTCGGGTTGACGAAGGCGCACACCAGCGTCGGCTCGCCGGCCGCGCTGCGCACCACGTGGAAGATGCTGTAGGCCGGCGCCGGGTTCTCCGGTTCGTTCATGCCGGCGCAGTTGATCATCGAGCCGCTGCCGACGGCCCCGCCGGGGCGCGTGTCGCCGAAGTAGCGGATCATCAGGATGTCGCTGCCGTTCTGGCAGCTCGTGTCCGCCACGGCGCAGGCCGCGCCGCGGCTGTCGTGGGCCAGGCCGCCCGGCAGTGCGGCCAGGTTGGCGATCACCGCGTTGTCGTAGGCGCGCACGCCGGGGTTGGTGTCGCCGCCGACGCCACACGGCACCGTGGCGCCGGGTGTGCCGCAGAACAAGCGCCAGGGCGTGAAGTTGCCGCCGGCGTTGTTCTCGTAGCCGGCCTGGATGCCGATGCGCTGGATCAGGCTGGCCGCGAAGCGCGCGTTCTCGCGCAACTGCGTGCTGCTGTCCACCGCGTTGAAGCCCTGGCGGCCGATGACGAGCGTGGCGACCGCCGCACCGGCGATCAGCAGGCCGAGCGCCATGGCCACCAGCAGTTCGACCAGCGTGAGGCCGGCCTGTTGCCGGCGCGCGAGCGGAGTGGCGTGCATCGTCATGGTCAGTCGGCGATCAGCGGGAGCACGACGGCCGGCACACCGGTGCCGCCGGCCGTGACGCGGTCGAGGTCGTTCGCATTGGCGTCGGTCGACTGGCGCGCCCAGCCGATCTTCACCACCGAGGTCTTGGTGGCCCCGCCGTCGCAGGCCCAGCGCGGGCGGCCGTCGGCCGAGTACGGGTTGTCATCGAAGCAGACCACCACGCGCACCCCGGGCACCGCGGTGCTGATGCGGCCGAGCCACTCGCGCATGTTGAATTGCGCGACCGACAGCTGCGTCGGGCAGGACACGGCGAAACAATCGCTCGGCGCCGCGGGCAGCGCGCCCGGCGCGGCGAAATCGACCAGGTAGGGATTCGCACCTGCGTTGGTGTCGCGGGCGATGTTCTTGGTGCTGCGCATCATGTCACCCAGCTCGCGCGCCAGGGCCACCGCGGTGGACTGGTAGCGCGCCTCTTTGTTCGCCTGCAGGGCCATGGCCTGCAGCCCGACGACGCCCAGCACGCCGAAGGAGAGCACGACGATCGCGACCAGCACCTCCAGCAGCGTGAAGCCGCGCTGGGTGGCCGGGCGCACCGGAGTGACGGTGATCTTCATGCGGCGATTCTTGTCGGCCACCGGCCGCCGGGCAACGCCCCGGCGTGCCGCCCGTCGCGCGCCGGCGGCCGCTCGTCCGCCGCGTCGCCGCGCCCGCTCAGTCGGTGTCGAGCTGGCGCTGCAGCGCCGCCGCGAAGGCCGGGCCGTACAGCCGCGCGTGCTCGCGCAGCGCGAAGCGGTCGGTCATGCCGGCGATGTAGTCGGCGACGGCCTCGGGGCGCGGCTCGCGGCGCGCGTGTTCGGGCGGCATGTGCGCCGGCTCGGTGAGGTAGGCGTGGAACAGTTCACGGATCACCTGCCGCCCGCCGTCGGTGGTGGCCACCACGCGCGGGTGACGGTACAAGGCCTGCCGCAGGAAGCGCTTCAGCTCGCCGAGCTCGCCGGCGCAGGCCTCGCCGAAGGCGATCAGCGGCGGCGCACTGCGCGCGGCGTCGGCATCGACCGGGTCGTGGCACTCGAGCAGCTGCTCCGAGCAGGCGACCAGGTCGTGCACCTGCGCCGACAGCATGCGCCGCAGGGTCTCGAACAGCAGCCGCCGGCCGGCCAGCCCGGGATGCTCCATCAGGGCCTGTGCGTGGTGGCGCGCGAACAGCGGCAGCTCGAGCAGCTGCTCGCCCTGCAGCAGCCCGGCGCGCACGCCGTCGTCGACATCGTGCGTGTTGTAGGCGATCTCGTCGGCCAGGTTGCAGACCTGCGCCTCCAGGCCGGGGCGGGTGCCGTCGAGGAAACGCCGCCCGACGCCGCCGGGCTCGCGCTGCTCCAGCTCGACGGCGTGGCGGCGCGAGCAGTGCTTGAGGATGCCCTCGCGGGTCTCGAAGCTGAGGTTCAGGCCGTCGAAGCCGGCGTAGCGCTGCTCCAGCGCATCGACCACGCGCAGGCTCTGCAGGTTGTGCTCGAAGCCTCCGCTGCCGGGCGCGGCCTCGCGCAGGCAGGCGTCGAGCGCGTCCTGCCCGGCGTGGCCGAAGGGCGTGTGGCCGAGGTCGTGCGCCAGGGCGATGGCCTCGCACAGGTCCTCGTGCAGGCGCAGCCGGCGGGCGATCGCACGGGCCAGCTGCGCCACCTCGAGCGAGTGCGTCAGGCGGGTGCGGAACAGGTCGCCCTCGTGGTTGAGGAAGACCTGGGTTTTGTAGACCAGCCGGCGGAACGCCGTGCTGTGCACGATGCGGTCGCGGTCGCGCTGGTAGTCGTTGCGGCCCGGCGCCGGCGGCTCGGCATGGCGCCGGCCGCGCGAGCGGGACGGGTCGCTCGCACTGGCGCGCAGGCCGGTGGCAAACGGGTCCATCGCGACGCCGGTGCTAGCGGCAGCAGTCGTCGATCACCTGCGCCACCAGAGCGTCGGGCGCCGCGCGCAGCCCGGCGCGGCCGGGCGACTCGATGACCACGAAGCGGATCTCGCCGCCCTCGGCCTTCTTGTCGTGCCGCATCAGCTCGAGGTAACGCGCCGCGCCCAGGCGCGGGCCGACGGTGGGCAGCCCAGCACGCGCGATCAGCATCTTCAGCCGGGCTGCATAGGCGGCCGGCACGAGCCCGAGCCGCACCGACAGCTCGGCCGCCATCACCATGCCGCAGCCGACCGCCTCGCCGTGCAGCCATTCGCCATAGCCCAGGCCGGTCTCGATGGCATGGCCGAAGGTGTGGCCGAAGTTCAGGATCGCGCGCAGCCCGGCCTCGCGCTCGTCCTGGCCGACCACCTCGGCCTTGATCTCGCACGAGCGCCGCACCGCGTGCACCAGGGCGGCGCGGTCGCGCGCGCGCAAGGCGTCCAGGTTGGCCTCGATCCAGCCGAGAAAGGCATCGTCGGCGATCGGGCCGTACTTGATGACCTCGGCCAAGCCGGCCGACACCTCGCGCGGCGGCAGGCTGTCGAGCGTGGCGAGGTCGGCGATCACGCGCAGCGGCTGGTAGAACGCGCCGATCATGTTCTTGCCCAGCGGGTGGTTCACCGCCGTCTTGCCGCCCACGGACGAGTCGACCTGCGCGAGCAGCGTCGTCGGCACCTGCACGAACGGCACGCCGCGCATGTAGCAGGCGGCGGCGAAGCCGGTCAGGTCGCCCACCACGCCGCCGCCGAGCGCGAACAGCACGGTCTTGCGGTCGAAGCCGCCGCCGAGCAGCGCGTCGAAGATGCGGTTCAGGCCGGCCCAGTCCTTGTGCTGCTCGCCGTCGGGCAGCGCCAGCACCTCGACGCGCGGATAACGCGTGCGCAGCGTGCGCGCCAGCGTGTCGGCGTAGCGCGGTGCGACCTCGGTGTTGCTGACGATCAGCGCACCGCTGGCACGCGGCAGGCCCTCGAAGGCGGCGGGGTCGCCGAGCAGGCCGGAGCCGATCAGGATGTCGTAGCTGCGCCCGCCGTCGAGCGCGATGCCGACGCGGGCGGCGATGCCGGAGGGAGTGCTCATGGGCCCCAGTGTAGGCCCGGGCCGGCGGTGCGCCTCAGCGCTGCGGCGGGCGCGGCTCGACGGGCGACGGCACGGTGGACGAATCGACCACGCCGGCCAGTTCGAGCTGCATCAGGATCATGTTCACCAGCGTCGGCACCGACGGGCGGCCGGTCTCGATGACGAAGTGGGCCGTCTGGCGGTAGAGCGGGTCGCGCTCGGCGAACAGCTCGCGCAGCTTGCGCAGCGGGTCGGCCACCTGCAGCAGCGGCCGGTGCGTGTCGTGGCGCAGGCGGCGGAACAGCTCCTCGGGCGTCGAGCGCAGGTACACCGCCGTGGTGTGCTCGCGCAGCGCGCGGCGGTTCGCCTCGCGCAGCACCGCGCCGCCGCCGGTGGCGATCACGCCGCTCGGCCGTTCGGCGAGTTCGCCGATCACTTCCTGCTCGATGTCTCGGAAGCGCGGTTCGCCCTCGCGCTCGAAGAAGACGCGGATCGGGCAGCCGATGCGGCGTTCGATCTCGGTGTCGGCGTCGACGAACGCGACGTTCAGGGCCCGGGCGAGATGACGCCCGACGGTGGACTTGCCACCGCCGGGCATGGCGACGAGGGAGATCAGCACCCGCGCATCATCGCGCGAATCACGGGTAGGCCGCGCAAGTGCCCGCAGTGGTGCCGAACGGGCTGGTGGCGCCCGCCGGCGGAACGGTCTCGCTGGTGAAGTCGGAGGCGAGGCCATTGACGACGAACTCGGCCTCCTTGCTCGACTCGGTGCCGGCCACCACCGCCTCGGCACGCAGCCTCACCCGAACCCAGGGCGCGTAGCTCTCCGCGTAGACCAGCGACACGGTGATGCGCCCGGTCGAGTCGGTCTTCGCGTTGCCCGGCGTCACCGAGATCACGTTGCCGGGTTCGAGCACGCTGTTGCCGTTCTTGTCTTCGGTGACCCCGTCGAGCACGCCGTCGAAGTCGAGGTCCTCGTTCTTGCAGAACGAGACGTTGTTCGAGTACGACCAGGACTTGCCGTTCCAGCCCAGCGTGCCGACCCCATAGGCCACCGGCAGCACCTTGAAGGTCAGCGTCACCCCTTCGACGGCGATGCCGTTGGCGTCGGTCACGTAGGCCACCCAATCCTTCTTGTAGGTCTGCTCGTCGAGGTTCTCGATCACGTTGCCGGTGCCCAGCGCGATGAACAGCGCGCTCTGGTTGACCGTCAGGTTGGCCGTGCCGAACACGCTGCTGTTCGAGGCCACCGAGGCACGCAGCTTGACGCCATTGCTGGCCGTTGTCAGCGCACCGGCAATGTATTCGACCTTGGCCTGGCCGCTGCCGTCGGTGGTCGCCGAGGCCTGCGACAGGTCACCGCCGCTCGGGTCCTCGACGCGGGTGAAGTTGACCACCGCGTTCTTCACCGGGTTGCCGTTCACGTCGGTGACCGTGGCCAGCACGTCGGCACGGTTGCCGGTCGAGCCGGCCGCGTTCGGGCCGATGGCGGTCGGCGTGACCTGCAGCACCAGCTTGTTCGGCGCCAGCGACACGAAGTCGACCAGCACGGTGGCCTGCGCCGTGGTGGCGCCGGTCAGCGTCGCCTGCAGCGTGGCCGGGCCGGCGGTGGTCGACGTCACGCTGGCGCTCGCGACGCCGCTGGCGTTGGTCACCGCACTGCTCGGCGTGATGGTGCCGCCGGTGGCCGCGAAGTTGACCGTGCGGCCCGACACCGGGTTGCCGTTCTGCAAGTAGCGCACGCTCACCGCCGTCGGCGTGCCGACCGGGATCTGCGCGCTGGCGGCCGGGGTGGTGAAGACGAAGTTCTCGCCGCTGATCTGCAGCGTGGCGGTGGTGGTGGCGCCCCCGCCCTCGAAGCTCAGCGTGTCGGTGCCTGGGTTGGTGGCCGTATAGGTCACCGAGGCGCTGCCCAGCGAGTCGGTGGTCACCGAGGTGGCGGACAGACCGTTGTTCAGGCTGCTCGCGACCGTGATCGGCAGGTTGGCGATGGCCACGCCCTGCGAGTCCGTCGCCTTGACGGCGACCGTGCTGTTGGCGCCCAGCGTCACTGTCGTGGCGCCGGAGAACGACAGCGTCGTCCCCGCGACGGCCACCTGCAGCGTGCCGACGGCGGAGCCGGAAGTCGCCGTGACGGTGATGGTCCGGTTCGACTTGTCGCCACCGGCCGACAGCGTGGCCGTGGCGACGCCGGCAGCGTCCGTCGTGGCGCTGGCCGAGGTGAGCGTGCCGCTGCTGGTGGAGAAGCTGACCGCCGTGTCGGCCAGGCTGACGTTGCCGGCCCCCTTGACGATCGCCGTGATGGTGACCGATGCGTTTGCGCCGGTGCCCAGCTGAACCGCGCTGGCCAGCATATCGATGGACTGCGCCGTCGTCGTTCCGCCGCCGTCACCGCCGCAGGCCGACGAACCCGTCAGCGGCGACGAACCGGCGTCACACCCGCCGCTCCCGCACGCCGCCAGCATCAGGGTGGCGAACACCGCCACCAGCCACTTGATCACCTTCATTCGGTTCGCTCCCGGCCTCTATGTCGTTGGTTCCTGTACTGCTTGTCGATGCGTCGCGCGGCGGTTCAGCGCGCCACCACCCGATCCGTCACGACCTTGGGCGTGAGGAAGATCAGCAGTTCGGTGCGTTCGGACGATTTCGTCGTCGTCTTGAACAGGTTGCCCAGCACCGGGATGTCGCCCAGCAGCGGCACCTTGGCCACGTCGGTGCGGTCGCTCTGCTCGAAGATGCCGCCGATCACGACGGTGCCGCCGTTCTCGACCAGCACCTGGGTCTTGATGTGCTTGGTGTCGATCGCGAAGCCGGCCGCGGTGGCCTGGCCCACGCTGTCCTTGTTGACGTCCACGTCCAGGATCACGCCGCCTTCGGGCGTGATCTGCGGCGTCACCTCGAGCTTCAGGTTGGCCTTGCGGAACTGCAGCGAGGTCGCGCCGCTGGAGGTCGCCACCTGGTAGGGCAGTTCGGTGCCCTGCTCGATCAGCGCCTTCTGCTGGTCGGCCGTCACGACGCGCGGGCTGGAAACCACCTTGCCCTTGCCGTCCGCCTCGGCGGCCGAGATCTCCAGGTTCAGGAAGCGGTTGGAGTTCGCGCCGAACAGAGAGACCGCCAGGGTCGCCGGGTCGTAGCCGCCCTGGCCGATGGCCGGCAGGTTGACGAACTGGGCATCGCTGAAGGTGACGTTGGTCGCCGTGGTCTGGCGGGTCTGCGCACCGATGGCGTTCAGGTTGCCGCCGATCGACACCCGGTTGTCGCCGCCGACGCTCCATCCGGGCACGCCGCCGCGCAGGCCGCGCAGGTCGGTCGCGCCGAGCTTGACGCCCAGCGAGCGCGAGAAGCTGTCGTCGGCCACGACGATGCGCGCCTCAATCAGCACCTGCCGCACCGGCACATCGATCTTGCCGATCATCGACTGGATCTCCTCCAGCTTGGAGGGCACGTCGCTGACGAACAGCTGGTTGGTGCGCGTCTCGAAGATCACGCTGCCGCGGGGGGACAGGATGCGCGTGCCGCTGCCCGAGCCGCCACCGCTGGCGCCCTGGCCGGTCAGGCCCTTGGCCACGTCCTCGGCCTTGGCGTAGTTGAGCTGGAACGACTGCGTGCGCAGCGGCTCGAGCGAGGTGATCTGCTGCTTGGCCTCGAGGTCGGCCTTTTCCTTGGCGGCCAGTTCGTCCTTCGGGGCGATCCAGATCACGTTGCCCGACTTGCGCAGCCCGAGGCCCTTGGCCTGCAGGATGATGTCCAGCGCCTGGTCCCAGGGCACGTCCTTCAGGCGCAGCGTGACGTTGCCGGTCACGGTGTCGCTGGTCACGACGTTGAAGTTGGTGAAGTCGGCGATCACCTGCAGCAGCGCGCGGACCTCGATGTTCTGGAAGTTCAGCGACAGCTTCTCGCCGGCGTAGCCAGGGCCCTGCGTCAGCTTGTTGGGGTCGACCTTCTGCGGCCGCACCTCCAGCACGAACTGGTTGTCGCTCTGGTAGGCGCTGTGCTCCCAGGAGCCCCGCGGCTCGACCATCATGCGCACCCGGTCGCCCTGCTGCGAGGTGGTGATGGTCTGCACCGGCGTGCCGAAGTCGGTGACATCGAACTTCTTGCGCAGGTTGTCCGGCAGCGTCGAGCGCAGGAACTCGACCACCAGGCTCTGGCCCTGCTGGCGGATGTCCACGCCGACCTGGTTGTTGGCCAGCTCGACGACCACGCGGCCAGCGCCGTCGTTGCCGCGCCGGAAGTCGATGTCCTTGAGCGCCAGCGGGTTGGTGTTCAGGCTCTCGGCGAAGCGCACCGGCTGTTCGGTCGGCGCCGCGGCCGCTGGCGCCGGGCCGCTGGACTCGATCGCCAGCAGCAGCGTCTTTCCTTGCACCGTGGCCTTGTAGTTGGCAGCCTGCTTGAGGTTGAGCACCAGGCGAACCCGGTCACCGGCCTGCGCCACGTTCACCGAGCGCAGGTTGCCCTGGTTCAGCTCGACGCTCGAGCGGCCGAGTGCGTTGCTGACACCCGGCAGGTCGATCGCGATGCGCGGCGGCGTCTGGATCGTGAAGCCCGCCGGCACCGCGGCCAGCGGCTCGCTGAGCTCGATGCGCACGACGTCGGACGAGCCCTGCTGGGAGCTGTTGATCGACTGGATCGCGTTCTGCGCGAACGCGGCGATCGGCATGCCGACCGCCAGCAGGAATGCCAGCGCCCCGCCCCGCCACTTGCTCATGATGGTGTTCTCCTGATGGCTGCTCATCGCGCCTTCTCCTGAAGCTGGAGGGCGCTGGGGCGCTCGATCCATTCCCCTGCCGCATCCTGCACGACCTCGCGCAAGTTCACGTCGGTCTCCGTGATCTTGGTGATCTTCCCGTAGTTCTGGCCCAGGTAGTCGCCCTGCTTGACCTGGTAGAGCAGGTTGTCCACGCGCAGCAGCGCGTACTGCTGGCCATTGCGCGTGACGCTGCCGACCATGCGCATGCTGTCCAGCGGGTAGGCCTCGAGAGGCTCCTTGCGCCGGTTCATCTCGGTGGCCAGCAGCGAGTTCGGCTGCCGCGCCTCCTGCTTCAGCGCCACCGTCAGCTTCTGGGCGCTGAACGGCTCGACACCGGTCAGCGCGGTGTAGGGCTGCGGCACGAAGTTCTTGGGCGGTGTCAGCGGCTGCACGCTGGGCTTGACCTCGCGCTTCTGCTGCTCCATCCACTGGCTCAGCTCCTGCTCGTCGCCGGAGCAGCCGGCCAGTGCCAGCACGCAGGCGCTCAGCAGCAGGGCGGGCGCGGCGAGCGGCCGCGCGGGCGTCGTCGTTGCGCTCATTTCTTGGCTCCCTGGGCCTTCTTCTGGGCCGCGGCGCGGGCCTGCGCGATCTCGTCCTGATCCAGGTAGCGGTAGGTGCGCGCGGTCGCCTCCATGCCCAGCGGGGCGGTGCTGCCGCTGTTCTGCTGGGTGGCACTGATCGACAGGTTGTGCAGGGTCACGATGCGCGACAGGTTGGCGATGTCGGCGGCGAAGGCGCCGATGTCGTGGTAGCGGCCCGACACCTTGATCGCGATCGGCAGCTCGGCGTAGTAGTCCTTGACCACCACGCTGCCGGGGCGGAACAGCTCGAACTGCAGGCCGCGGCCGAGGCCCGCCTGGTTGATGTCCGACAGCAGCGCGTCCATCTCGGCCTTGCCGGGCAGCTGCTTCTCGAGTTGCGTCACGTACTCTTCGACCTGCAGCTTCTGCTTGCGCAGCTCGTCCAGGTTGACGGCCTGCGCCAGCTTGTTGCGATAGTCGGCCTTGAGCGTCGGCTCCTTGGCGCGTTCGGCGTCGAGCTCCTCGTGCGAGGTGGACAGCAGCAGGAACCAGCCCAGCACGACCATCACCAGCGCCACGCCGGCCCAGGTCATCAGCTTGGGGAGGATCGGCCACTGGCCTGGCTCGTTCGGGTTCAGGCCGCGGAATTGCGACGCGGCGCCCTCGAACACCGAGTTCAGGTCCACGTTCATGCCACGTTTGGTCGCCATGAGCGCCTCACACCTTCTTCGCGGCCGCGGCGGCGGCAGGGGTCACCGGTGCCGCACCGGAGGCGGCACCCGCGGGCGCGGAAGCGGCTTCCTGCGGCCGCTTGACGGCCAGGCGCATGCCGAACTCGAACAGCTGGCGGCCACCGTCCTTGGGCGCGTTGGGGCCCGAGGACGCGTTGGTGGCCTTGCTCTCGATCAGTTCGGGACGGACCAGCCATTCGGAGCTGTAGGCCGTGTTGCGCAGCAACTCGGAAATGCGCTCCTGCGTCTGCGCGATGCCGCTGACCGACAGGGTCTGCCCGTCCTGCTTGATGGTCTTGAAGTAGATGCCCTCGGGCGTCTGCTTGACCAGCTCGTTGAGGATGTGCACCGGCACGTTGCGGTCGATCTGCAGGTCCTCGACCGCTTTCTGGCGCGCCTTCAGGGCCTCGATCTCGCTCTTCAGCGTGGCGATGTCCTTGATCTGGACCTCGAGCTTCTTGATCTCGGCGGTCAGGAACGCATTGCGCTCCTGCTGGGCCGCGGTCATCTGCTGGACCACCAGGAACCACAGGCCGACGATGCCCAGGCCCACGCCTGCCGCCACGCCCAGGCCGGCGAAGAACGCGACCTTCCTGCGGCGGCGCTTTTCTTCCCGGTGGGGAAGAAGGTTGATCAGGATCACTGCAGGAACCTCCGCATCGCCAGACCGCAGGCGGTCAGGTAGGACGGCGCCTCGCGGCGCAGCTTGCTCTCGCGCACGGCGGAGCCGAGCTTCATGTTCTCGAACGGGTTGACGACCATCGACGCGAAGCCGGTCAGCTCGGTCACCCGGTCCTTCAGGCCCGGCAGCGTGGCGGTGCCGCCGGCCAGCATCACGTAGTGCACCTTGTGGTGCGGCGTGCTGGTGAAGAAGTACTGCAGTGCGCGGCCGATCTCCTGCGACAGGCTGTCGACGAAAGGCGCGAGCAGCGTGCTCTCGTAGTCCTCGGGCAGGTCGGCGGCGAGCTTCTTCTGCTCGGCCTCCTCGTAGGAAAAGCCGTACTGGCGCGAGATCAGCTGCGTCAGCTGCGAGCCGCCGAAGGCCTGGTCGCGGTCATACAGCATCTCGTCGTCGCGCAGCACCTTGAGGCTGGTGGTGTCGGCGCCGATCTCGAACAGCGCCACCAGCGCGTCCTTGCCCTCGCTGGGCAGCGCCGCCACCACGCGGCTCATCGCCAGGCGCGAGGCGTGCGACTCGATGTCCAGCACCGCGGGCTTCAGGCCGGCGGCCTCGGCCAGGCCCTGGCGGTCCTGCACGCGGTCCTTGCGCGAGGCGGCGATCAGCACCTCGACGTCGCCCACCGACGTGGGGCTCGGGCCGATGACGCAGAAGTCCAGGCTCACCTCGTCGAGCGAGAACGGGATGTACTGGTTGGCCTCGCTCTCGACCTGCATCTCGAGTTCTTCCTCGCGCAGGCCGGCCGGCAGCATGATCTTCTTGGTGATCACGGCCGACTGCGGCATGGCCATCACCACCTGGCGCGTCTTGGTGCCGCTCTTGGCGACGACCCGCTTGACGGCCTCGGCCACCTCGTCGAACTTCTCGATCTGGCCGTCGGTGATCCAGCCCTTCTCGAAGCTCTCGGCGGCGAAGCGCTCGAGCACGTACTCGCCGTTGGCGGTCTGCCCGAGTTCGACCAGCTTGACGCTCGAGGAGCTGATGTCCAGCCCGATCACCGGCGGATGCTTGCGGCCCAGAAGGGTGTCCAGAAAGCTCACGACGCCTTTCCCCCCAGCGCTTCGAGGACACGCTGGAACTGTTAATAAGTTACTTCAATGCTAGCAGTAAAGCCTTTGTGCACCATAGAAAAATGCCCGCCGCAACGCCTCGCGCCGTTGCAAAACTCACACTGCCTGCGGACGTTTCGAAGTGGTCACAAACCCCGTTATCGGCAGGTACCGCCGTGGCCTTCGCGCCGTGACAAATTGATGCATTCGGGCCCTGCGGGAGCCGGTTTCTATAATCCCGCCAGCTTCATTGGAGTGCCATGAGCGAGACCGAGGGCGCGGGTGCGTCGGGCCGCAAGGCCGCCTCTTCGCTGCCTGCGTGGGCCGCGTGGCCGCTGCGTGCGGTGCTTGCACTGCTGGGCCTGGCGGCAGCGGGCTTCGCCGCGCTGCTGATGACGGTGGCCATCGCGCTGGCGGTGGCCTATCCGAACCTGCCGGAGATCGGCGGCATCACCGACTACCGGCCCAAGCTGCCGATGCGCATCTTCTCGGCCGACGGCGTGCTGCTGGGCGAGTACGGCGAGGAACGGCGCAACTTCACGCCGATCGGGGACATCCCGAAGGTGATGCAGCACGCCGTGCTGGCCATCGAGGACGCGCGCTTCTACGAACACAGCGGGGTCGACTACAAGGGCGTGCTGCGCGCCGGCCTGGCGCATCTGAGCGAATCGCGCAGCCAGGGCGCCTCCACCATCACGATGCAGGTGGCGCGCAACTTCTACCTCTCCACCGAGAAGACCTTCACCCGCAAGATCTACGAGGTGCTGCTGGCGCTGAAGATCGAGAGCCTGCTGAGCAAGGAGCAGATCCTCGAGGTCTACATGAACCAGATCTTCCTCGGCCAGCGCGCCTACGGCTTCGCGGCGGCCAGCGAGATCTACTTCGGCAAGCCGCTGAAGGACATCACGGTCGCCGAGGCGGCGATGCTGGCCGGCCTGCCCAAGGCGCCCTCGGCCTACAACCCGATCGTCAATCCGAAGCGGGCCACCGAGCGGCAGCAGTACATCATCGACCGCATGCTGGAGAACGGGTTCATCACCCAGGAGCAGCACGACGCCGCCAAGTCCCAGCAGCTGCGCTACCGCGCGCCCAGCGAGGTGGCGGTGCATGCCGAGTACGTGGCCGAGCTGGCGCGCCAGCTGATCTTCTCGCAGTACGGTGCCGAGGCCTACACGCGCGGGCTGAACGTCTACCTGACGCTGAACTCGGCCGAGCAGATGGTCGCCTACCGCGCGCTGCGCAAGGGCATCATGGACTACGAGAAGCGGCAGGTCTACCGCGGCCCTGAGGCCTACATCGACCTGCCGGGCAACCTGAAGGACGTGGACGCGCGCATCGCCGAGGCCTTGCAGGACCACCCGGACAACGACGAGCTGAAGGCCGCCGTGGCGCTCGAGGCCGGGCCGAAGAAGGTGGTCGCGGTGCTGGCCAGCGGCGAATCGGTGACGATCACCGGCGAGGGGCTGAAGCCGGCCACGTCCGGCCTGGCCGAGAAGGGCAACCCGAAGACGGCGATCCGGCGCGGCGCGGTGATCCGGCTGATCAAGGGCCCCAAGGGCGACTGGAGCATCACCCAGCAGCCCGAGGTCGAAGGCGCCTTCGTCGCGCTCGACCCGCGCACCGGCGGGATCCGTGCGCTGGTGGGCGGCTTCGACTTCTCCAAGTCGAGCTTCAACCACGTCACCCAGGCCTGGCGCCAGCCAGGCTCGAGCTTCAAGCCGTTCATCTACTCGGCGGCGCTTGAGAAGGGCTTCACGCCGGCCACGGTGATCAACGATGCGCCGCTGTTCTTCGACGCCGACGTGACCGGCAGCCAGCCCTGGGAGCCGAAGAACTACGACGGGCAGTTCGACGGCCCGATGTCGCTGCGGCGCGGCCTGGCCAAGTCGAAGAACATGATCTCGATCCGCATCCTGCAGGCGATCGGGCCGGCCTATGCGCAGGAGTGGGCCACGCGTTTCGGCTTCGAGGCGGAGAAGCACCCCGCCTACCTGACGATGGCGCTGGGCGCCGGCTCGGTCACGCCGCTGCAGATGGCCACCGCCTACAGCGTGTTCGCCAACGGCGGCTACGCGATCAACCCGTTCCTGGTCAGCAAGCTGACCGACGCCAAGGGCCGCTTGCTCAACGAGCCCAAGCCGCCGGTGCTGGACGATTCGATGCGCGTGCTGGACGCCCGCAACGCCTTCGTGATGACCAGCCTGCTGCAGGAAGTCACCCGCTCGGGCACCGCCGCGCGCGCGCAGGGCACGCTCAAGCGGCCCGACATCTACGGCAAGACCGGCACCACCAACGACTCGAACGACGCCTGGTTCGCCGGCTGGCAGAAGGAGGTCGTCGGCGTGGTCTGGCTGGGCTACGACCAGCCGCGCAAGCTGGGCGACCGCGAGACCGGCGGCGGCCTGGCGCTGCCCGTATGGATCGACTTCATGAGCGTCGCGCTCAAGGGCGTGCCGGTGTCGGAGCCGTCGGCACCGCCGGGCGTGGTCAACGTCGGCGGCGAGTGGTACTACGACGAATACGCCAACGGCTCGGGCGTCAGCAGCCTGGGCATGGAGGAGGCGCCGGCGGCGCCGCGCAACGACGAGGAGCGCAAGAGCATCCTCGACCTGTTCAACCGCTGATCAGGCGCGGTTCAGGCACGGTTCAAGTCGCCGGCGGCTCGAAGCGCAGCGCGGTGCCCGCCTGCTCGCCGGCGCGCTGCGACAGCTCGTCGAAGAAGTCGCGCCCGTCGCGCGTGTCGCGCCAGCGGCCCTGGTGGTGCTTGTAGTGATAGCCCCCCGCGCGCGCCGCCAGCCACAGCTCGTGCAGCGGCGGCTGCGTGTTGATCACGATCTTGCCGCCGCGGCCGAAGTCCAGCTCGAGCAGCCCGCCGGTGCGGTGGGTGTCGATGTCGACCACGTCGTCCTGCAGCCAGCGGTCGATGGTGGCCTCGATCTGGGCCAGCACCGCCGAGGTGGCGGCGTGGTACTGGGCGTCGGTCAGGGGCGTGGGCTCGAACGGGAGGGTCATGGCGCTCGCTAGAATCGCTGGCATGTTGCAGCGCCACATCAGTGTAGTCCTGCTGGGTGCGGCGCTGGCCCTCTCGGCCTGCGGCCAGAAGGGTCCGCTGACCCTGCCCAAGCCCCTGCCCTCCGCCGCCGCGGCCTCGGCGCCCGCCGCCCCCACCCGATGACCCTGCCCGGCCACCCGCATGTCGCCTACCGGGGTGACACGCTGCACCTCGACGACCTGCCTCTGGACGACCTTGCCGCGCGCTTCGGCACGCCGCTGTACGCCTACTCGCGTCGCGCGATGCGGGAGGCGTTGGCCAGCTACCAGCGGGCCCTGGCCGGGCGCGACCACCTGATCTGCTACGCCATGAAGGCCAACAGCAACCTCGCGGTGCTGCAGACCTTCGCGCGGGCCGGCTGCGGCTTCGACATCGTCTCCGGCGGCGAACTGCAGCGTGTGCTGGCGGCCGGCGGCGACGCGGCCCGCGTGGTGTTCTCCGGCGTCGGCAAGACCCGCGCCGAGATGGCCCAGGCGCTCGCGGCCGGCGTGGCCTGCTTCAACGTCGAGAGCGAGGGCGAGCTCGAGGCGCTGAACGAGGTCGCGTGCAGCCATGGCGCACGCGCCCGCATCAGCCTGCGCGTGAATCCGGACGTCGACGCGAAGACCCACCCCTACATCTCGACCGGCCTGAAGGGCAACAAGTTCGGCATCGCGCACGAGCGCGCGCTGGACGTCTACCGCCGTGCCGCGGGCCTGCCCGGGCTGGAGGTGGTCGGGATCGACTGCCACATCGGCTCGCAGATCACCCAGGCCGAGCCCTACCTCGACGCGCTCGACCGCGTGCTCGACCTGGTCGAGGCGGTCGAGGCCAGCGGCATCGCGCTGCCGCACCTGGACCTGGGCGGCGGCCTGGGCATCCGTTACACCGACGAGCAGCCGCCGGCCGCCGAGGCGCTGGTCGGCGCGATGCTGGCGCGCATCGACGCACGCGGGCACGGCCGGCGCAAGATCCTGCTCGAGCCGGGCCGCTCGCTGGTGGGCAACGCCGGCGTGCTGGTCACGCAGGTGCAGTACCTCAAGTCCGGCGGCGACAAGAACTTCTGCATCGTCGACGCGGCGATGAACGACCTGATGCGCCCGGCGATGTACGAGGCCTGGATGGACATCGTCGCGACGCGACGCGCCGGCGCGCCGGCGCAGACCTACGACGTGGTCGGCCCGGTGTGCGAGTCGGGCGACTGGCTCGGCCGCGAGCGCCGCCTGGCGGTGCAGCCGGGCGACCGCGTCGCGGTGCTGTCGGCCGGTGCCTATGGCATGAGCATGGCCAGCAACTACAACACCCGCGGCCGCGCCGCCGAGGTGATGGTCGACGGCGACCAGGCCTGGCTGATCCGCGACCGCGAGGCGCCTGCCGAGCTGTTCCGCGGCGAGCACCTGATTCCCGAGGAGTCTGCGCGACAGAAACCCGGGCCCGCGTTGAGCCCGCCAAGGGGCGCAGGCTAGGCGCAGCCCGCCGCCCGGGCTGGCCGCCCGGGCAAGGGGTGCAACGACGCATGCGCCCCTTGGCGGGCTCAACCCTTCGGGCCGGGACACCCAAGGCCGCTGGCGGGCGTTGCGCCGCTTGCGCGGGCGAGCAGCCCGCGCCGCGCGCCGCGCCTACGCCAGCGGCCTTGGCCGCCCGGCGCGGGCCCGGGTTTCTGCCGCGCAGACTCCTAAAGCCGCCCTTCCTCCACCGCGTGGCAGGCCACGCGCACCGTGCCGATCAGCGTGTCGCCCGGCCGCTCGCGGCGGCAGCGTTCGTTCGCGTGCGGGCAGCGCGGGTGGAACGAGCAGCCCGGCGGCGGCGCCAGCGGGTTGGGCACCTCGCCCTGCACCGGCGTGCGTGCGCGCCCGCTCAGGTGCACGTCGGGGATCGCGTCGAGCAGCATGCGCGTGTACGGGTGGCGCGGGCGTGCGAACAGCTCGGCCTTGGGCGCCACCTCGACCAGGCGGCCGAGGTACATCACGCCCACCTCGTCGGCCACGTGGTGTACCACCGCCAGGTTGTGCGAGATGAACAGGTAGGTCAGGCCGCGGGCGCGCTGCAGGTCCTTCATCAGGTTGAGCACCTGGGCCTGCACGGAGACGTCGAGCGCCGAGGTCGGCTCGTCGCAGACCAGGAACTCGGGCTCGGTGGCCAGCGCGCGGGCGATCGAGATGCGCTGGCGCTGACCGCCGGAGAACTGGTGCGGGTACTTGGCCACGTCCGCCGCGGCCAGGCCGACCGAGGCCAGCAGCGCCTCGACGCGTGCGCGCAGTTCGGCGGCGCCCTGCACCAGGCCATGCTCGCGCAGTGGCTCGGCGACGATCTCGAGCACCGTCCAGCGCGGGTTCAGGCTCGCGTACGGGTCCTGGAAGATCATCTGCAGGCGCCGCCGCAGCGCGTTCGCGCCCGGCGCGGCGAGTGCCGCGGCGCTGTCCTCCCCGTCGAAGCGCAGCGTACCGCGCGTGGGCTGCAGCAGGCCCACCAGCAGCCGCGCCACGGTGCTCTTGCCGCAGCCGGATTCGCCCACCAGCGCAAGCGTGCGGCCGCGCCCGACGGCGAAGCCGATGCCGTCGACCGCATGCACGAACTGGCGCGGCCGGCGCTCCAGCACGCGGTTCAGCCAGGGCGCCGAGACCTCGAACTCCTTGGCCAGGTCGACCACCTCGACCAGTGGCGTGGCGGCGCTCACGGTCTGCCTCCGGGGCCGGCATGCAGCCAGCAGGCGGCCTCGGTCGCGCCGGCCGGGCGCAGCTCGGGCCGCTCGCGCCGGCAGTGCTCGAGCGCCTGCGGGCAGCGCGGGTGGAAGGCGCAGCCGGGCGGGATGGCATCGAGCCGCGGCATCGCGCCGTCGATCTGCAGCAGCCGCTCGCGCTGCACGTCCATCGCCGGGATCGAGCCCATCAGGCCGAGCGTGTAGGGATGCGCCGCGCGCAGGATCACGTCGCGCACCGGGCCGATCTCGGCCACCCGGCCGGCGTACATCACCGCCACGCGGTCGCAGGTCTCGGCGATCACGCCCATGTCGTGCGTCACCAGCATCACTGCGGCGCCGTGCTCGCGGCAGACGCGCTTGAGCAGCGTGATGATCTGCGCCTGCACCGACACGTCGAGTGCGGTGGTCGGCTCGTCGGCGATCACCAGGCGCGGTTCGGCCGCCAGCGCGAGCGCGATCACGACGCGCTGGCGCATGCCCCCGGAGAACTGGTGCGGGTACTGGTCGATGCGGCTCTCCGGCGCCGGGATGCCGGTGTCGCGCAGCAGCGCGATCGCCCGCTCGCGCGCGGCACGCTCGTTCAGCGGCAGGTGCGCGCGGATCGTCTCGACCAGCTGGCGACCGACCGTGTAGAGCGGGTTCAGCGAGGTCAGCGGGTCCTGGAACACCGCGCCGATGTGGCGGCCACGCAGGCGCCGCATCTCCTCGGGCGGCAGCCGGTCGATGCGCCGGCCCTGGAGCAGGATCTCCCCGGCCGCGATGCGTCCGGGCGGCGGCAGCAGCCCGATGATGGCCGCGCCGGTGAGCGACTTGCCGGCGCCCGATTCGCCGACCACGCCGAGCACCTCGCCGGGGGCGATCTCGAACGACACGTCGTCGAGCGCGACCAGCGTGCCGCGGCGCGTCGGGAACTCGACGCGCAGGTGGCGGACTTCGAGCAGGGGCGAAGACATCAACGCAGCCGGGGGTTGAGCGCGTCGCGCAGCCAGTCGCCCAGCAGGTTGACCGACAGCGCGATCAGCACCAGCACCGCTCCTGGGAAGATCGTGATCCACCACTCGCCCGAGAACAGCGCGTCGTTGCCGTTGCGGATCAGCGTGCCGAGCGAAGGCTGGGTGGGCGGCACGCCGACACCGAGGAAGGACAGCGTCGCCTCGATCAGGATCGCGGTGGCCACCTGGATGGTGGCCAGCACCAGCACCGGGCCGAGCACGTTCGGCAGCACGTGGCGCCGCATGATGCGCAGCGGCGGCACGCCGATCAGGCGCGCCGCCTGCACGTATTCCTTGCGCCGCTCGACCAGCGTGGACCCGCGCACGGTGCGCGCGTACGGCACCCAGCCGGGCAGCGCGATCGCCAGGACCAGCACGGCGAAGGCCAGCGTGTCGTGGGCGTTCGGGAACAGCGCGCGGCCGACGCCGTCGATCAACAGCGCGACGAGGATGGACGGGAAGGACAGCATCACGTCGCAGATGCGCATCAGCAGCGCGTCGAGCCGGCCGCCGATGAAGCCGGCCAGCAGCCCGAGGCTGACGCCGAGCGCCATCGACAGCAGCACCGACGCGAGGCCGACCACCAGCGAGATGCGCGCGCCGTACATCAGCGCCGACAGCACGTCGCGGCCCTGGTCGTCGGTGCCGAGCAGGTACTTCGCGCGGCCCTCGTCGGCCCAGGCCGGCGGCAGGCGCGCGTCGGCCAGCTCGAGCGTGGCGAGATCGAAGGGGTCGTGCGGCGCGAGCCACGGCGCGAGGAAGGCCCCGGCCGCACAGACCAGCGCGATCGCCGCCGCCGTCATCGCCACCGGCGAGGTGCGGAAGCTGTGCCAGAGGTCGCCGTCGAGGAAGCGCCGCAGCGCCACATGCATCGTCACGACGCCGGCAGCGCCTGCTCCACCAGCGCGGCGTACAGCGCGGCGCCCAGCGGCAGCACCGCGTCGTTGAAGTCGTAGCGGCTGTTGTGCAGGAAGCAGCTGCCCTCGCCGCCCTGCCCAAGGCGCAGGTAGGCCCCGGGCCTGACCTGCAGCATGAAGGAGAAGTCCTCGGCCCCCATGCTGGGCACCAGCTGGCGCACCACGCGCGCCTCGCCCACCAGGCCGGCAGCCACGTCGGCGGCGAACTGCGCCTCGCGCTCGCTGTTGATCGTGGCCGGGTAGCTGCGCTGGTACTTGAGCCGCGCGGTCGCGCCGAAGCCGAGCGCGACCGACTCGACCAGCCGGCCGAGCCGCTCCTCCATCATGTCCTGCACCTCGCGCCGGAAGCTGCGCACCGTGCCGACCAGGCGCGCCTCGCGCGGGATCACGCTGTAGGCGCCGAGCTCGCCGGCCTGCATCGAGCACAGGCTGAGCACCGCCTGGTCCATCGGGTTGACGTTGCGCGAGACCAGGCTCTGCGCGGCGGTGATGATGTGCGCGGCCACCAGCACCGGGTCGATCGCCAGGTGCGGGTGCGCGCCATGGCCGCCGCGGCCCTGCACGACGATCTCGATGCGGTCGGCCGCGGCCATCATCGGCCCCGGGTTGATGCCGACCGTGCCGGCCGGCAGCGCCGGCCAGTTGTGCATCGCGTAGACCGCATCGACCGGAAAGCGATCGAAGAGCCCCGCGTCGATCATCGCCTTGGCGCCGGCGAAGCCCTCCTCGCCGGGCTGGAAGATCAGCACCGCGCGGCCGTCGAAGCGGCGCGTCTCGGCCAGGTAGCGCGCCGCGCCGACCAGCATCGTGGTGTGGCCGTCGTGGCCGCAGCCGTGCATCAGGCCGCGCGTGGCCGAGCGCCAGGCGAACTCGTTCTCCTCGACCAGCGGCAGCGCATCCATGTCGGCGCGCAGGCCGATGGCGCGTGCGCCCGCATCCCGCCCGCCGCGCCCGTGCACGATGCCGACCACGCCGGTGCGCGCGACGCCCTCGTGCACCTCGTCCACGCCGGCCACGCGCAGCGCCTCGGCCACGCGGGCGGCGGTGCGGCGCTCCTCGAACCCGAGCTCCGGGTGGGCGTGCAGATCGCGGCGGAACGCGGTGAGCTCGCCGTGCCAGTCCGACAGGCGGCGGTAGACCCCGGCGGGAACCTCGGCGGCAGCGGACATCAATGGCCTCCGGCGCCGGCATCCAGGCGCAGGCGCGGGTCGACGACGAAGTACAGCAGGTCGACCACCAAGTTGATCAGCACGAACACCAGGGCGATCAGGCACAGGTAGGCCGCCATCACCGGGATGTCGGCGAACTGCACCGACTGCACGAACAGCAGACCCATGCCGGGCCACTGGAACACCGTCTCGGTGATGATGGAAAAGGCGATCAACGCGCCGAGTTGCAGCCCGACCACGGTGATCACCGGCACCAGCGTGTTGCGCAAGGCATGGCCGAAGTAGACCACGCGATCGGGCAGGCCGCGTGCCAGGGCGAAACGGATGTAGTCGGTGCGCAGCACCTCGAGCATCTCGGCGCGGACCAGCCGCATGATCAGCGTGAGCTGGAACACCGACAGCGTGACCGCCGGCAGCACCAGGTGCTTCCAGCCGTCGACCGTGAGCAGGCCGGTGCTCCAGGCGCCAAGCTGCACGACGTCGCCGCGGCCGAAGCTCGGCAGCACCTTGAGCATCACCGCGAACACGAGGATCAGCAGGATGCCGATCAGGAAGGTGGGCAGCGACACCCCGAGCAGCGAGACGGTCATCAGCACCTGCGACAGCACCGTGCCGCGCCGCAGGGCCGCGACCACGCCCATCGGGATGCCGACCACCAGGGCCAGCACGGCGGCCGCCACGGCCAGCTCCAGCGTGGCCGGGAAGCGCTCGGCGATCAGCGTCGACACCTTGCGGCCCTGGCGCAGGCTGATGCCGAACTCGCCCTGCAGCGCCTGGGCGCAGAAGGCCGCGAACTGCAGCGGGAAGGGCCGGTCGAGCCCGAGGTCGGCGCGCAGCTGCTCGCGCTGCTCGGGCGTCGAATCGGGCCCGGCCATCTGCATCACCGGGTCGCCGACGTACTGGAACAGCATGAAGGCGATGAAGCCCACCGTCAGCATCACGAGGACACCCTGCACCAGGCGACGCAGCACGAAAGCCAGCATGCACGCAGTTCAGCAAATCGCGCGCCATGCGCCAAGCGGGGTTGCCCGCAGCCGCGGGCTGCGCCTCAGAGGCGGCGGCCGTCGCGCCCGATCAGGTGCACCTCGCCATAGCGGGCCCGGGCGCGGCCGCCGGTGTTGTCGCTGTCGCTCATGTAGGCCACGCCGACGAGCCGCCCCGGTTCCTCGCCGAAGGCCTGCCGGAAATCGGCTACCAGGTCACGCCGGTAGAGCAGCCACTGCCCGCGACGCGCCGCGCCGGACTCGACGACGATCTTGCGCACCCGGTCCGTGCGGTGGCCCTGGAACAGCGATTCGGGCGCGGCCCGGTTGTCCCACACGTACATCAGGGTGGCGTAGGGCGGGGGCTCGCCGGTCAGCGTCTCGGCCAGCTCGAACACGGCACGGTTGCGCAAGGAAAGTAGCGAGCGGTCGCCATCGAACGCGAACAGGACCCGCACCGGCGAGTCGGACCGTTCGGCCACGCCGAGGTCGGCCTCGGCAATCAGCTCGTCGACACGCCAGGAGAACTCGACCTGGGCGACCTGGGCAGGATCGAGCTGGAGCGCGCGGCGCAACATGCTCGCCGAAGCTTCCGACTCGGCGCGCACGACCAGCCGCCCGTCTTCCTGATCGGCCAGGTAGCGGGTAGGCCGCTTGCCCGGCAGCACGAATTCGTTCCAGCCCGACAAGCCTGGTGACAGGGGGGCCGCGACCTCGGCCGGTGGCGTCGCGCAACCCGCCAGCCACAACGCCGCCGCGGCCGCACGGGCCGCGGCACCGCGCGGCGGGCGCACGTCAGAAGCGGTGACGCAGGCCGAGTGCGACGCTGTTCGAGTCGGTGCCGGCCCGGTCGGTCACGCCGCCGATGAAGCCGGCCTGCCCCGGTGCCGCCTGTCCGAGGTTCTTGTTGTTGAAGTGGGTCAGCACCGCGTTGACGTCGGTGCGCTTGGAGAACGAATACGTGTAGGCCGCGCCGTACGAGGTGGTGTCGGCGTTGTTCGGGCGCTTGTCGTTCAGCGACGAGCCCGCCAGGTAGATGGTGTGCGGACCGGCGACGATCTTGTAGCCCAGGTGCAGCAGGCGGGCGTCCTGCTGCAGCGCGCGGTCGAAGGCGTCGGCCACCTGGCCGCCGATCACCGGTCCGAGCTGCGGATTGGCGACCAGCGCAGCGCGGACCGCCGACAGGCCGCTCGGGTGCGTGTCCTTCACGTGCCCGTACTGGCCGTAGATCGTGCCCGGGCCGACCGCCACATAGCCGCCCAGCACCAGCGAGGTCAGCGACTTGTCGCCCTTCTCGTTGTTGCGGGTGTTGTAGCCGAGGCCGGCGCCGAAGGCGTCCGACTTGTACATCGCCATGCCGCCGATCATGCGGCCGGTGCTCGTCGTGTTGCCTTCGCCCAGTGCGTACATCAGCGACGCGGAGAACGGCCCCTGCGCGATGCGGTAGGCCACCGCATTGCTGACGCGGATGTCGATCGAGGGCGGGAAGGACGCCACCTGGCCGGCCGCCAGGCTGGACTGCGTGCCCAGCGTGTCGAAGGTGGCCGACACCTCGTAGGCCGGGGTGTACTGGCGGCCGGCCAACCCCGCGCCAAACGGGGTCACGAGGCCGACAAAGACCTGCCGATCCCACATGTTGTTGGCCAGGTTGACGCCGACGGTACTGCCGATGCCTGCGGCCACGTTGTCGACCGCCGGTTGCAGGAAGGTCGGCAACCCGAGCAGGGTCGCATTGGTGAGCCGATCCGGCAGTTGCGATCCCGACAGCGGCCGGTTGTTGATGCCGCCGGTGTCGATCTCCATGCGGTGTTCCATCGTGAACAGGGCGCGGTAGCCACCGCCCAGGTCCTCGTTGCCGCGGAAGCCGAGGCGCGAGCCGTCCATGATGCCGCTGACCAGGAAGGTCCGGGTGCCGCCGCGCAGGCCGCTGACCTGGCTGACCCCGCCGTCCAGGATGCCGTAGGCGGTGACGCTGCTCTGCGCGAACGCGGCGGACGAAGCGGCGGCCAGGGCGGTCAGCGCGAGGATTCTTTTCATGGCGGTCTCCAATCGGTAATCCGAAGATTGTGCCGAGCGCCACCGGGCATGGCCGGCGCCTGTCGCGCCGGACCCACGCTGGTTTTCCTTGAGAACTTGTCGCGCGGACGACAGGAGCATGAAAAAGGCCGCCCGAAGGCGGCCTCGAGGATCGGGCGGGAGGCCCCGATCAGAAGGTGTGGCGCAGGCCGAAGGCGTACGCCGTGCTGTTCTTGCTGTTCTTGCCGTCGAAGCCGACGTCGAGGTTGTCGTTCGCCGTCGACAGGTCGACGTACAGGTTGGTGCGCTTGCTCAGGTTGTAGTTGTAGCCGATCGCGAACTTCTTGACCTTGGTCTCGTCCGTCGCGCCGACCGGATCGGCGGTCAGTTGACCGTAGCCGACCTTCAGCAGGCCGGGGCCCACCGGAGCAGTCGCGCCGATCAGGAAGAACTTGTTCGTGCCGTCGCTGTTCACGCCGGTCTTCGTGCGGATGTAGTAACCCATCAGCTTGGCCACGCCGAAGTCGTAGGCCGCCGCCAGGTTGACCAGCGAGTTGCCGTCGCTGTTGGCGTTGGTGCCGGTCTTCTTGCCGTAGCCGATACCCGCGTAGATCGGGCCACCGGCGTACTCGACGTTGATGCCGGCATCGCGGTTCAGCGTAGCCGAGCCTTCGCCCAGGCCCACCGCGGCGTTGACCGTCAGGCCACCCAGGTTGGGCGACTTGTAGCCGATGCCGTTGGTGTGGCGGCCAGCCGGGTTGCCGGTGGGCAGACCGTCGGCGCCCATCGGCGTTTCGTGCGTGCCGGCCAGGCCATACACCATGCCGGTGAACTGGCCGACGCCGTCCAGGCCGAACGGATCGGACTTGGCGGCCAGCCAGAAGAACGGGGCGTACTCGCGACCCAGGTAGACCGAGCCCGCGGCGGCGCTGGTCAGCTGAACGTAGCTGCGGCCACCCCAGAAGATGCCGCCGGAAGCGCCATCATCGGGCGTGAAGCGGTGCTCGATCTGGAACTGGGCCGACAGGCCACCGCCCAGGTCTTCCGTGCCGCGGAAGCCGAGGCGCGAGGCGGTCGACTGCTGCAGCTTCCAGGCCTTCGTGCCCAGCGGGCCGCAGGTGCCCGTCGCGCTCGGAACCTCGCACACGCCCGGGCTGTAGGTGTTCCCGCCATTGGACTTCTGCACGGCCAGGTCGACCACGCCGTAGATCGTCACCGACGACTGGGCCGAGGCCGCACCGGCGAACGCACCCAACACGGCGAGAGCGAGCAGAGATTTTTTCATTGCGACTATCTCCTAAGTTGAACAAGAGGTCCCGATCGACTGGCGCCCTTTTCGGGCAGATCAGGCCGAACCCCCTCAGCGGAAGTTGGGCGTATTGCACCAGACGGCCCCAGGGGTTGCAAAGATTTGGGGCGAATATCGAGACCCATGTTGCCTGATCACAACGGCAGGCCTCGATGCCTTTCGGGACTGGGCGCGACATACTTGTGTCATGAGTACATGGCAGCCCCTGAGCGGCACGGACGCCGTGATCGCCGCCTTCGACACCGCCTTGCGCACCCTGGCCGGCGCCAGCCACGCCGGACGACCCTGTCCCCGGTCGCAGGAGCCGGCCGGCGAACTGGACGCCGACGAGCGCCGCCTGTCCGGCGCGCTGATGCGCGTCAACCATGTCGGCGAAGTCTGCGCCCAGGCCCTGTACAACGCGCAGGCCCTGACGGCGCGGGACCCGGCGCTGCGCCACCAGTTCGACGCCGCGGCACGCGAGGAAACCGACCACCTGGCCTGGACCCAGCAGCGCCTGGACGAACTCGGCGCCCGGCCGAGCCTGCTCAACCCGCTGTGGTACGGCGGCGCCTTCGCCATCGGCCTGCTGGCCGGCCGGGTCGGCGACGCGACCAGCCTGGGCTTTCTCGTCGAGACCGAGCGCCAGGTCGAGCAGCACCTGGAGGGTCACCTGGATCGGCTACCCGCGGGCGACAAGGCCTCGCGCGCCATCGTCGAGCAGATGCGCCAGGACGAGGCCCGCCATGCCGACGACGCGCAGGCGGCCGGCGCCGCCGAACTGCCCCTGCCGGTGCGCTGGGCGATGCGGGCGGCGGCCAAGCTGATGACCGTGACCGCGCACCGCGTCTGAGCGGCGCCGGTCAGGCGGCGACGATCTCGAAACTGGTCGTCATCGCGGCGGTCTTGCCCAGCATCGCACTGGCCGAACAGTACTTCTCGTGCGACAGCCTGACCGCACGGTCGACCGCGGCCTCCGGGAGATCGTGCCCGGTGACGATGAAATGCATGTGGATGCGCGTGAACACCTTCGGGTCGACCTCGGCCCGGTCGGCTTCGACCTTGACCCGGCAGCCGCGCACGTCGTGCCGCCCGCGCTGCAGGATCAGCACCACGTCGTAGGCGGTGCAGGCGCCGGTGCCGGCCAGCACCGTCTCCATCGGGCGCGGCGCCAGGTTGCGGCCGCCGCCGTCGGGCGCGCCATCCATCGTGATCAGGTGGCCGCTGCCGGTTTCGGCGCTGAAGGCCATGCCGGAGGTCGGCAGCCAGTTGATCGTGCACTCCATGCTCGGTCCTCGCAGAATTGCGCCGCATTGTGCGCTGCATCACGCCGGCGAGAGATCGCTCTAAGTTCAGGCGATGAAGTTATTGCGGCGCAGCATGAAAGCGCCTACACTGTTGTTCATTCGGTGATCGTCTTCTGTCGTTTGTGTTCGTTTAGGCGCGATTCGATCCCCGAGCCGTTTGTCTCCTCCACCTCCTCCATTGGTGGATTCAGCCCAAGGCAGCAATGCCTTGGGCTCTTTTCTTTGGCCGGCCCGCAGCGACAGCGCGGCTATGATGCGGCGCCGCAACGGCCCACCGCCCGGAGAAGATCGCCATGGCCGGCTCCCGCCGCAGCCCACCCCCCACCGACAAGCGACCGCGACTCAAGCCGGCCGACTACCTGCAGAAGATCCTGACCGCGCGTGTCTACGACGTGGCGATCGAGTCGCCGCTGGAGAACGCGCGCAGCCTGTCCAAGCGCCTGGGCAACCAGGTGCTGCTCAAACGCGAGGACAACCAGCCCGTCTTCAGCTTCAAGCTGCGCGGCGCGTACAACAAGATGGCGCACCTGAGCCCGGAGCAGTTGCAGCGCGGCGTCATCTGCGCCTCGGCGGGCAACCATGCGCAGGGTGTGGCGCTGAGCGCGCGGCGGCTCGGCTGCCGCGCCCTGATCGTGATGCCGGTGACCACGCCGCGGCTGAAGATCGACGCGGTGCGCGCGCTGGGCGGCGAAGTCGTGCTGCATGGGGACAGCTATTCCGACGCCTACGTGCACGCGCTCGAACTAGAGCGCTCGCAGGGCCTGACCTTCGTGCACCCGTTCGACGACCCGGACGTGATCGCCGGGCAGGGCACGATCGCGATGGAGATCCTGCGCCAGCACCAGGGCCCGATCGACGCGGTGTTCGTGGCGATCGGCGGCGGCGGGCTGATCTCCGGCGTGGCGGCGTACATCAAGTCGGTGCGGCCGGAGATCAAGGTGATCGGCGTGCAGACCACCGACTCGGACGCGATGGTGCGCTCGGTGCGCGCCGGCAAGCGCGTCACGCTGGCCGACGTCGGGCTGTTTTCCGACGGCACCGCGGTCAAGCTGGTCGGCGAGGAGACCTTCCGCCTGACGCGCCGGCTGGTGGACGACTTCGTGGTGGTCGACACCGACGCCGTCTGCGCCGCGATCAAGGACGTGTTCCAGGACACCCGCAGCATCCTCGAGCCGGCCGGCGCGCTCGGCGTGGCAGCGATCAAGCAGTACGTCGAGCAGCACCGCAGCAAGGGGCAAACCTATGTGGCCATCACCTGCGGCGCCAACATGAACTTCGACCGGCTGCGCTTCGTCGCCGAGCGCGCCGAGGTCGGCGAGGCGCGCGAGGCGCTGTTCGCGGTGACCATCCCCGAGGAACGCGGCAGCTTCAAGCGCCTGTGCGCCCTGATCGGCGCGCGGGCGGTCACCGAGTTCAACTACCGCATCTCGGACTCGGACCAGGCCCATGTGTTCGTCGGCGTGGCCACCACCAACCGGGAGGAGGGGCACAAGCTGGCGCGCCACCTCGAGCGGCACGGCTTCCCGACCCTGGACCTGACCGACGACGAACTCGCCAAGCAGCACCTGCGCCACCTGGTGGGCGGGCGCAGCGAGCTGGCGCAGGACGAGCGGCTGTATCGGTTCGTCTTCCCGGAGCGTCCGGGGGCGTTGATGCGCTTCCTGGACAGCATGCACCCGGACTGGAACATCAGCCTGTTCCACTATCGCAACCAGGGCGCGGACTACGGTCGCATCCTGGTCGGGCTGCAGGTGCCGCGCTCGGACAAGCAGGCCTTCCGCGCCTTCCTCGAGGGCCTGGCCTATCCGTGCGAGGACGAGACGGACAACCCGGTGTACCGGCTGTTCCTGCGTTAGATCGCACGACGCGACGGGGTCGCATTGCGCGGCGCGGCGCGGCGGCCTCACAATGAGTAAGCGGCCGCACCTGTCGGCGCGATTCCTGCTTCCCACAGCGCCTCATGTCGGTCAACCGTTCGCTGATCACGCCCACCGCCAACCCGCTGCTCGAGCAGGCCCTGCGCGAGAAGCTGGGCCGCCGCGGCGAGACCGTCGGCAGCCTTGGCGAACTCGAGCCGCTCGCGGTACGCCTGGGCCTGATCCAGAACACGCTCAAGCCGCGCTTCCGCACGCCGCAGATCGTCATGTTCGCGGCCGACCACGGGTTGGCGGTCGACGGCATCGGCATGCCTGGACGCCCCTCGACGGCCAGGCTGGTCGGCAGCCTGCTGTCCTCGCAACTGCCGGTGGCGGTGTTCGCGCGCATCCAGGGGCTGGAGCTGTCGGTGGTCGACTGCGGCGTGGCCGAACCCGTCGCACCGCACGCACGCCTGCTGGCACGCAAGATCGCCCACGGAACACGTAGCGCGCGCGCCACCATGGCCATGTCGCTCGACCAGGCCCATGCGGCCATCCGCGCCGGCATGGAGATCGCCGACTCGCTGCCCGGCAACGCGATCGCCTGCGCCGGCATCGGCGTCGGCTCGCAGGAAAGTGCGGCACTCGTGCTGTCGCGCCTGGGCGGCACGGAGCTGCGCGACCTGGTCTACGCCGGCCCGTCGATGACACCCGAGGACCTGCAGCACCTGCTGAACGTGCTGCAGGGTGCGCAGCTGCGCCACAAGGATGCGGCCGATCCGGTCGAGGCACTGGCGGCCTTCGGCGGCTTCGAGATGGCGATGATGGTCGGCGTGATGCTGGTGGCGGGCAGCAAGCGGCACCTGATCGTCGTCGACGGCATCCCGGCCTGCGCCGCGCTGATGGTCGCCTCGCGCATTGCGCCGGCGGTCACCGACTATTGCGTCTATTGCCGCAGCCACGGCCACCAGGGGCTGGACCGCGCGCTGGCGCTGTTCCAGGCCTCGGCGCTGCTCGAGCTCGGCATGGAGAGCACCGACGGCACCGGCGCCACCTTGGCCTGGCCGCTGATCCGCAGCGCCGCGGCGCTGCTGACCGAGGTGGCCGAGGGCGAGGACCCTGGGCCCTCGCGGCCGATGCCGATCCCGACGCTCAGCGGGCTCGGAACGCTCTGACCCGGCTCAGCGGTTCGCCGCGCCCGGGGTGCGCGGCGGCCGGGCGCCCGGCGGCAGCGGTTGCGGCGGAGGTGGCATCTGGCCCGGCTGCACCTGCCCGACACCCTGCCCCGGCGGCAACATGCCGGCGGCCGGCTGCGGCGCCGGGGCGCCGGGCCGCACCATCTCCATCGCCACCGGCGGCAGGCTGCCGGTGGCGGCCATCGGCAACGGCGGCACCTCGAGGGTCAACGCGGGGGCGCCCTCCTTGGGGCCGATCGCCGCGCTGCGCAGGCTGACCGCCTGCAACACCAGGTCACCATCCAGCACCGACCCGACCGCGTAGGTGCGTGCAGGCCGGCTGTCGACCGCGATCGTCGCGAAGCCGCTGGTGGCCGGCGGGCGCGCCGCCATCACGCCGAGCAGCCTGAAGCGCGAAGCCAGTTCCGGCGCCGCGACCGGCGCCGCCGCCTCGCGCGGCGTGACGCCGAGCAGGCGGCCGAGATCGCCGCGCTGCGCGGTCGACTCGCCCACCGACACCGCATACGGCGGCGCGCTCGGCGCGGCGACGAACAGGCGCAGTCCCCAGAACACCGCGGTCGCGGCAACCAGAGCCCAGGCGGCAAAGGCGGCGAATCTTGCCAACATGCGCGGATTATCATCGAGCGCTTTCGCAACCACCGGCCCTGCCGCGCAGGGCGGTCACAAGATGTCGCATCCCTCGTCCCTTCGGCGCCTTCGCTCGCGCGGCTTCACGCTGATCGAGCTGATGGTGGTGCTGGTCATCATCGGCGTGCTGGCTGCGCTGATCGTGCCCAACGTGCTCGACCGTGCCGACGACGCCCGCGTCACCGCCGCGCGCACCGACGTCAACAACCTGATGCAGGCGCTCAAGCTGTACCGGCTCGACAACCAGCGCTACCCGACCGGCGAGCAGGGCCTGCAGGCGCTGGTGATCAAGCCGTCCGGCGGGCCGATCCCGCCGAACTGGAAGCCCTACCTCGAGAAGCTGCCGAACGATCCCTGGGGCAAGCCCTACCAGTACGCCAACCCCGGCCTGAAGGGCGAGATCGACGTGTTCAGCTTCGGCGCCGATGGCGTGCTGGGCGGTGAAGGCAAGGATGCGGAGATCGGCTCCTGGCAGTGACACGCGGCGCGCGGCCGGCTTCACGCTGGTCGAACTGCTGATCGTCGTCGCCCTGATCGCCGTGGCCAGCGGCGTCGTCAGCCTGGCGCTGCGCGACCCGGCGGCCACGCGACTGGAGCGCGAGGCCGCCCGGCTGTCCGCGCTGCTCGAGGCGGCCCGCGCGGAGTCGCGCGCCTCGGGCGTGGAAGCGCGCTGGGAGCCGCGCCGCGAGCAGGCCGACGAACCCGGCTTCCGCTTCCTCGGCCTGCCCGCCTCGATCGAACTGCCCGAACAATGGCTCGGCGAGGGGGTGCGCGCCGAGATTCCGGGCGCGCGTGCGGTGCTGCTCGGCCCCGAGCCGCTGATCCCGCCGCAGCGCATCCTGCTGCGCCTGGACCGCCAGTACCTTCTGCTCGGCACCGACGGGCTGGGGCCGTTCACGGTGCTGGAGACGGGATCGGAGGCGCCACAGTGACACGCTCGCGTGGCTTCACGTTGATCGAGGTGCTGGTGGCGCTGGCGGTGGTGGCCGTCACGCTCGGTGCCGGCATCAAGGCGGCCGGCGCGCTGACCGGCAACGCGCAGCGCCTGGCCGAGGTCAGCGCGGCGCAGTGGTGCGCCGACAACCAGATCACCGGGCTGCGCCTCGCCAAGGTCTTTCCGAGCGTGGGCGACGGCGACTTCGCCTGCGAGCAGCTCGGCCGCAGCTTCGCCGGCAAGCTGGTGGTGCGGCCGACGCCGAACCCGAACTTCCGGCGTGTCGACGCGCAGGTGTTCAACGAGGTCGGCGAGCCGTTGCTGACCCTGTCCACGGTGCTGGGGCGGTATTGAGCATGCGTGGCGCACTCCCCCAACGCGGCTTCACGCTCGTCGAGGTGCTGGTGGCGCTGCTCGTGCTGGCGCTGATGGCCAGCATGGCCTGGCAGGGCGTGGACGGCATCGTGCGGGCGCGCGACACCAGCCAGGGTCAGATCGACCGCACGCTGCGCCTGAACGCGGTGGTCGGCCAGTGGGAGACCGACCTCGGCGCGGTGCAGGACACCGGCGCCGTGCCGGCGCTGAACTTCGACGGCGCGACGCTGCGCCTGACCCGCAGCGCGGCCGGTGGCGTGCAGGTGGTGGCCTGGTCGCTGCGCCCGGACGAGTCCGCCAGCACCCTGCTGCGCTGGGCCGGCCCGGTGGCCACCACCAGCGCCGCGCTGCAGGACAGCTGGATCGCCAGCCAGCAGCTGCAGGGCAACGAGCCCGGCCAGCTGCGCGCGCTCGAGGGCGTCAACCAGTGGCAGGTCTACTTCTGGTACCAGAACCAGGCGCAAAGCAGCGGCTGGAGCAATGCGCAGTCCAGCGGCAACGTGGCCCAGCCACCGGCCGGCGGCGCCAGCGCGCCGGCCGCCGCCGGTGCCGCGGCCCTGCCCAACGGGGTGCGGCTGGTGATGGAGTTCGCACCCGGCAGCGGCCTGTCGGGGTCGATCACGCGCGACGCGCTGCTCGAGCCATGACGAGGCTGCGCCACCGCTCGCGGCGCGGCGCCGCGCTGCTGACCGCGATGATCATCGTCACGCTGCTGGCCACGCTGGTGGCGGCGATGGTGCTGCAGCAGCGCCGCGCCGTGCTGGTGGAGGCGGCCGAGCGCAGCCGCGTGCAGTCGTCCTGGATCCTGAACGGCGCGCTCGACTGGGCGCGCCTGATCCTGCGCGAGGACAAGCGCTCGGGCCGGCCGACCGCGCTCACCGAGCCCTGGGCCACGCCGCTGGCCGAGTCGCGCCTGTCGACCTTCCTGGCCGCGGACAACGCCAACGCCGAGGACGGGCCGGACGCCTTCCTGTCCGGCGTGATCACCGACGCGCAGGCCCGCTTCAACCTGTTCAACCTGGCCGAGGGCAACAAGGTTTCGCCCAACGACCTGGAGGCGCTGCAGCGCCTGTGCCAGGCGATCGGCGTGTCCGACGACGTGGCCCGGCGCATCGCCACCGGCATGGTCGCGGCGGTGGCGCCGGGCACCGACAGCGCCGCGCCGCTGCGGCCGCAGACCCTCGAGCAGCTGGCCTGGTTCGGCATCGATGCCGACACGATCGATCGCCTCGCGCCCTACGTCGTGCTGCTGCCGTCGCGCACGGCCGTCAACGTCAACACCGCGCCGCGCGAGGTGCTCGCGGCGGCGATCAAGGGGCTGGACCTGGCCACCGCCGAGCGCCTGATCCAGGTGCGCCAGCGCGACCCGTTCAAGAACCTCGAGGCGGTCTCGTCGCAAGCCACCGGCCTGACGCTCAACGGCGCGCTGGTGTCGGTCAACTCCGACTACTTCGAGGTGCGTGGCCGCCTGCGCCTGGAGGACCGCGTGCTCGAGCAGCGCTCGCTGGTCGTGCGGCGCGGACTCGATGTCGTGGTGTTGCGGCGCGAACAGGTGTCCTCGCGCGACGCCCACCGCGGCTGAGCGCCCGAGGCGCGCCGCCAGCGGGTAGCGCCGGTTGTGGGCAGGCCACGACGGGTTTACAACGTCGTGTCCTAAGTCGTTGATTCGTGAAGGTTTGTAGCAGAGCCCTCTCTACAATGGCGCCAGTCCGATAAAGCCCGCATGTCGCTCCTCGTCGTCCAGATCCCCTCGCGGTCGCGCCTGTCCGCCCGCCGCAGTGCCGGCGAGGCGGCGCCGTCCGTGTCGGACCGCAGCACCGAATACGCCTACGCCACCAGCCCCGACGGGCTGCAGCTGGACAAGCAGGGCGAGTCCGCCGCCGCGCTGCTGCCCCGGGCCGCCACGGTGATCGCCCAGCTCGCCGATGCAGACGTGAGCTGGCACCGCATCACCCTGCCCAAGGCGCCGCAGGCCAAGCTGCGCGCCGCGCTGGTCGGCGTGCTCGAGGACGTGCTGCTCGACGATGCCGAGGCGGTGCACCTGGCGCTCGCGCCCGGTGCGACGCCGGGCCAGCCGGTCTGGGTGGCGGCAGTCGACAAGGCCTGGCTGCGCGCCGAGCTGGCTGCGCTCGAGAAGGCCGACGTGTTCGTCGACCGGGTCGTGCCCTCGAGCTGGCCCGACGACCCGCCCTCCGGCCACTTTGCCGAGACCGGTGCGGGCGAACCCGGCAGCAGTGAGGGCATCGTGCTGCACTGGGCCCATCCCGACGGCGTGGCCGCGCTGCGCCTGCAGGGCGCGCTGGTGCGCGCGCTGGTGCCGCGCCCCGCGCCGGCCGGCACGCGCTGGAGCGCCACCGCC
>KZ836109.1 GCA_003265685.1 Piscinibacter caeni
GCTCGGCGCAGTGAGGTCGATGGCACCGGCGTCATTGGCCGATGCCGAGTTGCCAGCCGCATCGGTGGCGGTGGCGACCACGGTGTAGTTGCCCTCGGCGAGCGCCACGGGCACGTCGACCGAGTACGTACCGCCCGGCTGCACCGTGGCCAGCACGGTCTGCTGGGCACCGTTGGCGTCGGTGACCAGCAGGCTGACCGTCGAGCCCGCGGGCAGGTTGGTGGTGCCGGTGATGGTCGGAGTGGCGTCGTTGGTCAGCGCAGGGGCATCGACCGTGATGCTCGGCGCAGTGAGGTCGATGGCACCGGCGTCATTGGCCGATGCCGAGTTGCCAGCCGCATCGGTGGCGGTGGCGACCACGGTGTAGTTGCCCTCGGCGAGCGCCACGGGCACGTCGACCGAGTACGTACCGCCCGGCTGCACCGTGGCCAGCACGGTCTGCTGGGCACCGTTGGCGTCGGTGACCAGCAGGCTGACCGTCGAGCCCGCGGGTAGGTTGGTGGTGCCGGTGATCGTCGGTGTCGAGTCGCCCGTCAGTGCCGGGGCATCGACCGTGACACTCGGCGCGGTCAGATCGATGGCTCCGGAGTCGTTGGCGGTGGCGGCGTTGCCCGCTGCGTCGGTCGCGGTGGCGACGACGGTGTAGCTCCCCTCGGCCAGCGCATTGGGCACGTCGACCGAGTAGCTGCCGCCCGGCTGAACCGTGGCCAGCACGGTCTGCTGAACGCCGTTGGCATCGGTGACCAGGAGGCTGACGGTTGACCCCGCCGGCAGGTTGGTGGTGCCGTTGATGGTGGGCGTCGAGTCGTTGGAGAGCGCCGGAGCGTCGACGGTGATGCTCGGCGGACTGAGATCGATCGCGCCCGAGTCCTTGGCCGTGGCGGCATTGCCCGCTGCATCGGTGGCAGTGGCGACGACGGTGTAGCTGCCCTCGGCCAGCGCATTGGGCACGTCGACCGCATAGGTGCCGCCGGGCTGGACGGTGGCCTGCACCGTCTGCTGGACGCCATTGGCATCCGTGACCAGCAGGCCGATGGTGGAACCGGCCGGCAGGTTGGTCGTGCCGGTGATGGTCGGGGTCGAATCGTTGGTCAGCGCCGGAGCGTCAACCGTGACGATCGGAGCCGTCAGGTCGATCACGCCTGAATCATTGGCCGTGGCGGCATTGCCCGCCGTGTCGGTGGCGGTGGCGACGACGGTGTAGCTGCCCTCGGCGAGGGCGACAGGCAAATCGACCGAGTAGGTGCCACCGGGCTGGACCGTGGCGGAGATCGTCTGGCTTGCACCGTTGGCGTCAGTGACAACGAGCGCAATGGTCGACCCAGCCGGCAGGTTGGTGGTGCCAGTGATCGTCGGCGTGACATCGTTCGTCAGCGCAGGAGCGTCGACCGTGACGCTCGGTGCCGTCAGGTCGATGGCACCGGAGTCGTTCGCGTTGGCGACGTTGCCTGCCGCGTCAGTAGCCGTCGCGACGACGGTGTAGTTGCCCTCGGCGAGTGCACTGGGCACGTCGACCGAGTAGGTGCCGCCGGGCCGGACGGTGGCCTGCACGGTCTGCTGGGCACCGTTCGCATCGGTGACCAGCAGGCTGACGGACGAACCCGCCGGCAGGTTGGTCGTCCCGGTGATCGTCGGCGTCGTGTCGCGGGTCACGGCCGGCGCATCCACCGTGATGCTCGGCGTGCCGTCGGAGGGCGTCGCCTCGCGCGTTGCGCCGGCCGCGCCGCCGGGGAACTCGACGCGTGGCACGGCCTGGCTGCCGCTGCCGGGGCCGTCGCCGCCGGCCAGGTTCTCGGCGATCCGCTCGACCCGCAAACCCTCCTGCAGGCTGCCGTCGCCACCGCCGGCCAGGCCGGCCCCTGGCGCCGTGCCGGCGTCGCCGCGGTTCAGCCCGGTGATGACCTGCTCGAGTTCGCCCTCGGCCGGCGCCGCCTGCGGCCTGGCCGCGGTCGTGGCGCCCGCCCCGTCGTCGGGGTCGATCTGCACGATGCCGTCCTGCGTCGTCAGGATCTGGTCGCCGCGCTCCACCCGGTCGCCGACCTTCAGCTCGCGCATCGTTCCGTCCGCGTTCCGGATCAGGGCGCGCCCCCACAGCGCGGTGACAACTCCCTGGGCGGCTTGGGCGATGGTGGGCATGGTCGAGCCTTGTTCTGCGCGAGTCATAAATGCGAAACCGAGCGTAACTGAGGCGGAATGCCTTAAACCTGTCAGTGCATGTACCGTTCGTGAGGTTCTGCACCGAAAGCCGGCGAACCGGCGCGCTTAAGACACGCGTGTCAGGCCGGCCGGCAGCGCACGCGCAGGCCCGCCGACCGGGTTGTCGGCCGGCAGCGCAGGAACTTGAGGGGCGGGAAAGGGAATCAGCGCTCGCGCAGCGCGTAGGCCTTGGCCTTGAGCACCGGCTTGAGCAGGTAGGACAGCACCGACTTGTTGCCGGTCAGGATGTCCACCTCGGCGGTCATGCCCGGGATGATGGGCAGCTTGTCGTTGAACTTGGAGCCCTTGGTGCGCACCCGCACCAGGTAGAAGGCGTTGCCCTTGTCGTCGACGATGGTGTCCGGGCTGATGTTCTCCACCGCGGCGGCCATGCCGCCGTAGATGGCGAAGTCGTATGCGCTGAACTTCACGGTCGCGGCCTGGCCCGGGGCGATGAAGGCGATGTCCTTGGGCTGCACGCGCGCCTCGAGCACCAGCGCGTCGTCCAGCGGCACGATCTCGACGATGTCCTTGCCCGGCTGCACCACGCCGCCCACGGTGTTGGCCAGCAGGCGCTGCACGCGGCCACGCACCGGGCTCCTGATCTGGCTCTTGTCCACCTTGTCGGCCAGCGCCACCGCGCCCTCGTTCAGCGCGTTCAGCTTGCCCAGCACCTCGGCCATCTCCTTGCGCGCCTCGTTGCGGAAGGTGAGGTCGGTCTCCTGGATCTTGCGCTGCGCCTCGCCGATGGCCGCCTGTACCCTGGCGATCTGCGCGCCGGCCTGCTCGGCCTCGCCGCGGGCCCGCGCGACGTCGCGCTCCAGGCGCAGGATGTCCACCTCGGAGACGGCGCCGCTGGCCAGCAGCGGGCGGGTCTTGGCGAGTTCCTGCTGGCTCAGATCCAGGCTGCGCTCGGCCGAGGCGCGCCGGGCGCGCACCTCGGAGAGCTCCTGCTCGCGCTGCTGCAACTGCTGCCGGTTGATGGCCAGCAGCGTCTCCAGCTCCGAGCGGCGCGACTCGTACAGGCGCCGCTCGTCGCCGACGGTGCGCTCCTCCTCGGGGCTGGCGGGCACCGGCGGCGCGAACGCGCTGCCCTCGGCCAGCGCACGCAGCCGGGCCAGGCGCGCGCGCAGCGCCAGGCCCTGCGCCGCGCTCTCGCGCACGCCGGAGGTGGCGCGGGTCTCGTCGATCTTCAGCAGCAGCTGGTCGCGCTCGACCACCTGGCCTTCGGTGACGAGGATCTCCGAGACCACGCCGCCGTCGAGCGACTGCACCGTCTGCAGCTGGCGCGAGGGGATCACCCGGGCGTCGCCGCGCGTCACCTCGTCCACGTGCGCCAGTGCGGCCCAGACGATCAGCAGCAGCACGAACACCAGCGCGGTGCGCACGATCAGCTGGGCGCGCTGCGTGCGGCTGCGCGACATCACCGCGTCGGCCTGCGCCTCGAAGCTGCGCAGGCCGGCGTCGGCGTTCAGGTCCGGCGCGGCGAACAGCTCGCGCAGGATGCGCTTCCACAGCGCGGCCGGGGGTTGGGCCGCCGTGTTCATGCCGCCTTCGCGATGCGCCCGCTGGCGAGCGCTTCCATGATGCGGTCGCGCGGGCCGTCGGCCACGATGCGCCCGCCGTCGATCACGATCACGCGGTGGACGAGCGCCAGCAGCGAGGTGCGGTGCGTCACCAGCACCACCGTCTTGCCCTGCGCGAACTGCGTCATGCGCTGCGTGACCTGGGCCTCGGAGCTGAAATCCATCGCGCTGGTCGGCTCGTCCAGCAGCAGGATCGGCGCGTTGTGCAGCAGCGCCCGTGCCAGGCCGACCGACTGGCGCTGCCCGCCCGAGAGCGACTCGCCGCGCTCGCCCACGGGCATGTCGAAGCCGCGCGGGTGGCGGTTGACGAACTCCGCCAGCCCGGCGGTCTCGGCCGCCGCCAGCACCGCCGCATCGTCGGCGAAGGGCAGGCCGAGCGTGATGTTCTCGCGCAGGCTGCCGTAGAACAGCATCACGTCCTGCGACACGCAGCCGAGGTTGCGCCGCACGTCGGCCGGGTCGAGCTGGCGCAGGTCGATGCCGTCCAGCAGCACCGCGCCGTCGGTGGGCTGGTACAGGCCCATGATCAGGCGCTGGATGGTCGACTTGCCCGAGCCGACGCGCCCGATCAGCGCCACGTGCTCGCCCGGGTTGATCTTGAAGCTGATGCCGTCGAGCGCCGCGTCCTGCCGGTTCGGGTAGCTGAACTTGACGTTGCGGAACTCGATCTCGCCGCTGAGCTGCGGGCGGTGGATGAAGTTGTCGCCGGCCGGGCGCTCCACCGGCTTGGCCATCACCTGCTCGAGCCCGTCCATCGCGGTGCGCGCGCCCTGGTACTGCATCAGCAGGCCGACGATCTGCCCGGCCGGCGCCAGCGCGCGGCCGGCCAGCATCGAGGCGGCGATCAGCGCGCCCATGGTCAGCTCGCGCTCGCCGATCAGGTAGACGCCGATGATCACGATGGCGATCGTCACGGCCTGCGAGAGGAAGTTGCTCGTGTACATCGCCGTCGACGAGACCGCGCGCATCTTCACGTTGGTCTGCGCCAGGAAGGCGTTGGCGCGCTCCCAGCGCGCCTGCACCACGCCCTCGGCGCCCTGCGACTTGATGGTCTCGATGCCGGTCAGGCTTTCCACCAGCGTCGCGTTGCGCTGGGCGCCGGCGCGCCAGGTGGACTGCGAGAGCTCGTGCAGCCGGTGCTGCAGCGCCCAGCCCAGCAGCAGGATCAGCGCCCCGGCCACCAGCACCGGCAGCGCGAGCCAGGGCGAGATCCACAGCAGCACGCCGACGAACAGCAGCGCGAACGGCAGGTCGATCAGCGCGGTCACGGTGCCCGAGGCGATGAAGTCGCGCACCTGCTCGAAGCCGCGCAGGTTGGAGGCGAACGAGCCCACCGATTCCGGCCGGTGCTCCAGCCGCATGCCCAGCACCCGCTCCATCAGCGCGGCGGAGATCTTGACGTCGACGCGCGCGCTCGCCTCGTCGACGAAGCGGCTGCGCAGCAGGCGCATGAACAGGTCGCCCGCGATCACCAGTACCACGCCGATGGCCAGCGCCCAGAGCGTCTCGACCGCGTGGTTGGGCACCACGCGGTCGTAGACGTTCATCGAGAACATCGGGAACACGATCGCGAACAGGTTCACCAGCAGCGCCGCCCACAGCACGTCGCGGTAGACGAAGCGCTGCTCGAGCAGTGCGCCCCAGAACCAGTGCGCCGAGCGCGGCGGCTTCGTGGTGGCGCTCTCGGTGCGCGCGTCGAAGCGGAAATGCGGCCGGGCGAACAGCACCACGCCGGCATAGCGGCTGTCGAGGTGCTCGCGCGGCAGGCTCACCGAGCCCTGGCCGGTCTCGGGCAGCAGCACGCGTGCCTCGCCGCTCTCGCTCCAGCCCAGCAGCACGCAGGCGTGGTTGTCCTTCAGGATCAGGATGGCCGGCAGCGCGGCCACCTCGATCTGCGCCAGCGGCAAGCGCTGCAGCCGGGTGGCCATGCCGGCGCGCGCGGCGGCGCGCTCCGCCAGCTCGATGCTGAGCCGGCCGTCGCGCAGCGGCAGCGCGGCCGAGAGCGAGGCGCGCGTGGCCGCCTGGCCGTTCAGGCGGCACAGCTCGACCAGGCAGTCCAGCAGCGGATCCGGGTGGATCAGGTCTTCGCGCAGGCGCACCGCCTGGGCGGCGGTGGGCGGCGCGGGGGGCAGGCTCATGGCGTCCGGGAGGTGATCAGCCGATATCGGCGCAGTGCAGGCTGAACTGACCCCGCCGGCGATCCTCGAAGAAACAGCGCAGGGTTTCCTTCACGGTGCGGAAGGCGAGTTCGTCCCAGGGCACCTCGGCCTCGTCGAACAGGCGCGCCTCGATCGTCTCCGGGCCGGGCTCGAAGCGGGTGTCGCGCAGCCGGGCGCGGTAGTAGAGGTGGACCTGGCCGACCTTGACCACGTTCATCACCGAGAACAGCTCCTGCAGCTCGATGTTCGCGCCGGCCTCCTCGACCGTCTCGCGCAGCGCGCCCTCGGCGGTGGTCTCGCCGAGCTCCATGAAGCCGGCCGGCAGCGTCCACAGGCCGTAGCGCGGCTCGATGTTGCGCCGGCACAGCAGCACCTGCTCGCCCCACACGGGCACGGTGCCGACGATGTTGGTCGGGTTCTCGTAGTGGATGGTGCCGCAGGCGCTGCAGGTGGCGCGCTCGCGGTTGTCGCCCTCGGGAACGAGGTAGCGGGTCGGCGCGCCGCAGGTCCGGCAATGCTTGATGGCGCGGGGCACGAGCATGGCCGGCGAGTTTAGCGCGCGCCCCGTCGGCGCCCCGGGGGCTGCGTGGCATCATTCCGCGCTCCGTCGCTGCCCGAGAGAGCGCTGCCATGAGCTACGTGCTGAACCCGCCGCCTGTTGCCGCCGTGCCCGTTGCCGGTACGGCGCCGGGGGCCCTGTTCCCGGTGCACCGCATCTACTGCGTGGGCCGCAACTACGTCGAGCATGCCAAGGAGATGGGCTTCACCGGCCGCGAGCCGCCGTTCTTCTTCATGAAGCCGGCCGACGCGGTGCTGCCGGTGGCCGACGGCCAGGTCGGCACGATGGCCTATCCGAGCCTGACGAAGGACCTGCACCACGAGGTGGAAGTCGTCGTGGCGATCGGGCAGGGCGGCCGCGCCATCAAGGCGGCCGACGCGCTGCGCCATGTCTGGGGCTATGCGGTCGGCCTGGACATGACGCGGCGCGACCTGCAGGGCGAGGCCAAGAAGCAGGGCCGCCCGTGGTGCATTGGCAAGGGCTTCGACGCGTCGGCACCGATCGGGCCGATCCGCCGCGCCGCGGACTGCACGGTCGGCCCGGACACCGCCATCGTGCTCGAGGTGAACGGCGCACCGCGCCAGAAGAGCACCCTCGGCAAGCTGATCTGGAGCGTGCCGGAGATCATCGAGCACGTGTCCGCCGCCTGGGAGCTGCAGCCGGGCGACCTGATCTTCACCGGCACGCCCGAGGGCGTGGCCGCGGTCGTGCCGGGCGACCTGCTCGCGGCGCGCATCGAAGGGGTGGGCAGCCTGCAGCTGCGCATCGGCGAACCGGCGCCCTGAACGACATGCAGCTCTACAACTACTTCCGCTCCTCGGCCTCGTACCGGGTGCGCATCGCGCTCGCGCTCAAGGGCCTCGACTACGACTACCTGCCGGTGCACCTGCAGAAGAACGAGCAGCTGCAGGAGTCGTACGCGGCGCTCTCGCCGGCCCGGCTGGTGCCGTTGCTGAAGGACGGCGACAGCTACCTGCACCAGTCGCTCGCGATCATCGAGTACCTCGACGAGACGCACCCCGAGCCGCCGCTGCTGCCGGGCGACGCGGTGGCGCGCGCGCGCATCCGTGCGCTGGCGCTGGACGTGGCCTGCGAGATCCACCCGCTGAACAACCTGCGCGTGCTGCGTTACCTGGTGCGCGACCTGAAGGTGGCGGAGGACGACAAGAACCGCTGGTACCGCCACTGGGTCGAGACCGGCCTGGAGGCGGTGGAGACGCAGATCGCGCGCCACCCGGCCACCGGGCGCTTCTGCCACGGCGACACGCCGACCCTGGCCGACTGCGTGCTGGTGCCGCAGATCCACAACGCCCAGCGCTTCGACTGCCGGCTCGAGCACGTGCCGACCGTGATGCGGGTGTTCGAGGCCTGCATGGCGCTGGATGCATTCGCCAAGACGCAGCCCTCGGCCTGCCCGGACGCGGCCTGAATGGCGCTCGCGCCGCACCCCGACTGGCTGCAGCCCGACTGGCACGCGCCCGGCGTCGGCGCGCTGATGACGACGCGCCGCGGCGGCGTCAGCGCCGGCGCGTTCGACAGCCTGAACCTGAAGCCCGGACTGGGCGACGACGACACCGCGGTGGCGGCCAACCAGGCGCTGCTGCAGCAGGCCATCGGCGCGCAGCCGCAATGGCTGGATCAGGTGCACGGGCGCGAGGTCGTGCGCCTGGGCGTCAGCACGGCCGCTCGCCCCTGCGCCGATGCCAGCCTCACCACCGAGCCCGGCGTGGCCTGCGTGGTTCAGGTGGCCGACTGCCTGCCGGTGCTGTTCGCCGCGCCCGGCGCGCGCGGGGTCGCCGCGGCGCATGCCGGCTGGCGCGGCCTGGCCGCCGGTGTGCTGGAGGCCACGCTCGCCGCACTGTGCGACGCCACCGGCGCCGCGCCGGAGGAGGTCCAGGTCTGGCTGGGCGCCTGCATCGGGCCACGCCGCTTCGAGGTCGGGCCGGACGTGCTGCAGGCCTTCGGCCCGGCGGCCGAGGGGCACTTTCGCCCGCAGCGCGAGGGCAAGTGGCTGGCCGACCTGCCCGGCCTGGCGCGCGACCGGCTCGCCGCCGCCGGCGTGCGGCGGCTCAGCGGCGGCGCGTGGTGCACCGTCGAGGACGTGTCACGGTTCTTTTCGTTCCGGCGCGACGGCGTCACCGGCCGCATGGCCGCCGCCATCTGGCTCGAGCGCTGACGCGGCGGCCGCCTCGCGCGCCGCGCGAATGCGCTTGCGCATCGGCGTGGCCATCACGTAGAGCACCAGCGAGAGCGGCAGCACGCCGTAGCCCAGGAAGCTGAAAACCGCGCCGAGCACAGTCCCATGCGGGCTGGTGGCCTCGGCGACGGCCATCATCAGCGTCACGTACAGCCAGGCCACGGTGACCAGGAGCATCGCCAGCATCGTACGTACTTCTACCGAATGGTGAAATGCTCTGTCATGATGTGGTAAGCTATCGCCCGTACAAACGCTCGAACAAGAACCAGTTCACGGCCAACAGAGTTTGCGCGAGGAGACTGACGTGAAACCGACCAAGCGGGCTGCTGCCCCGAGTTCCGCCCCTGTTCCCGACATGGCCGAATCGGCCAAGGCCTTCGGCTCGACCGTGGGCGAGATCTGGAAGTCCATGCAGGGCCTGTCGCTGCCGCTGCCGGCGCTCACCGAGCTGCAGGCCGAGTACGTGAAGCAGGCCACCGAGCTGTGGAACCAGAACCTGCAGCAGGTGCAGGACAGCGGCAAGCCGGCCGCGCCGCACGGCGACCGGCGCTTCGCCGCGCAGGCCTGGGCCGAGAACCCGGCCAGTGCCTACCTGGCGCAGATGTACCTGCTGAACGCGCGCACGCTGATGCAGATGGCCGACCGGGTGGAGGGCGACCGCAAGACGCGCCAGCGCATCCGCTTCGCGGTACAGCAGTGGGTCGACCTCGCCGCGCCGAGCAACTTCCTGGCGCTGAACCCCGAGGCGCAGCGCAAGGCGCTGGAGAGCAAGGGCGAGAGCATCGCGCAGGGCATGCGGCTGCTGTGGAACGACATCCAGCAGGGCCACCTGTCGCAGACCGACGAGAGCGTGTTCGAGGTCGGCCGCAACGTCGCCACGACCGAGGGCGCGGTGGTGTTCGAGAACGAGCTGTTCCAGCTGATCGAATACAAGCCGCTGACCGCCAAGGTGTACGAGCGGCCGATGCTGTTCGTGCCGCCGTGCATCAACAAGTTCTACATCCTCGACCTGCAGCCGGAGAACTCGCTGATCCGCTACACCGTCGAGCAGGGCCACCGGGTGTTCGTCGTCAGCTGGCGCAACCCCGACGAATCGATGGCCCGGTTCACCTGGGACCAGTACATCGAGGACGCCGCGATCCGCGCCATCAAGGAGGTGCAGGACATCACCGGCGTCGAGCAGATCAACACGCTGGGCTTCTGCGTCGGCGGCACCATCCTGGCCACCGCGCTGGCGGTGCTGGCCGCGCGCGGCGACAAGCCGGCCGCCAGCATGACGCTGCTGACCACCTTCCTCGACTTCACCGACACCGGCATCCTCGACCTGTTCGTCGACGAGGCGCTGGTGCAGGTGCGCGAGATGACGCTGGGGCCGGCCAGCCCGGGCGGCGGCAACCTGCTCAAGGGGCAGGAACTGTCGTCCACCTTCAGCTTCCTGCGCCCGAACGACCTGGTGTGGAACTACGTCGTCGGCAACTACCTGAAGGGCGAGACACCCCCGCCGTTCGACCTGCTGTACTGGAACAGCGACAGCACCAACCTGCCGGGGCCGATGTACTGCTGGTACCTGCGCAACACCTACCTCGAGAACAACCTGATCAAGCCGGGCAAGACGACGGTGTGCGGCGAGCAGATCGACCTGGGCAGGATCGACTGGCCGACCTACCTGTACGCCTCGCGCGAGGACCACATCGTGCCCTGGGACGGTGCGTACCGCAGCATCCAGGCGCTGCCCGGCGCGAAGGGCAAGATCCGCTTCATGCTCGGCGCCTCGGGCCACATCGCCGGCGTGATCAACCCGCCGGCCAAGAACAAGCGCAGCCACTGGGTCGGCGCGGCCGGCGCCTTCCCGGCGCAGGCGCAGGACTGGTTCGACAAGGCCAAGGAACAGCCTGGCAGCTGGTGGCCCGACTGGGCCGCCTGGCTGAAGTCCCAGGGCGGCAAGCAGGTCCCGGCGCCCAAGGCCTACGGCAACCGCACCCACCAGGCGATCGAGCCGGCCCCGGGCCGCTATGTCAAGCAGAAGGCTTGATGCAGGAAAAGGCTTGATGCCACGCGGACGAAGCGCGACAGTGCGCCTTGTCCGCTCTCACTCACACCCGTTTTGCAGGAGACATCCATGAGCACCGACATCGTCATCGTCGCCGCGGCCCGCACCGCCGTCGGCAAGTTCGGCGGCACCCTCGCCTCGACCCCCGCGCCCGAGCTGGGCGCGGCCGTGCTGAACGAACTGCTGAAGCGCGCCAGGCTTGAGGGCGGCCAGATCGGCGAGGTCATCCTCGGCCAGGTGCTGCAGGCTGGCGCCGGCCAGAACCCGGCGCGCCAGTCGGTCATCAAGGCCGGCTTCCCGAAGTCGGTGCCCGCGATGACCATCAACAAGGTCTGCGGCTCGGGCCTGAAGGCGGTGATGCTGGCCGCGCAGGCGATCCGCGACGGCGACAGCGAGATCATCATCGCCGGCGGCCAGGAGAACATGAGCCTCGCCCCGCACGTGCTGCCGAACTCGCGCAACGGCGCGCGCATGGGCGACTGGAAGCTCGTGGACTCGATGATCGTCGACGGCCTGTGGGACGTCTACAACCAGTACCACATGGGTATCACGGCCGAGAACGTGGCCAAGCAGTACGGCATCAGCCGCGAGGCGCAGGATGCGCTCGCGCTGGCCAGCCAGCAGAAGGCCGCCGCGGCGCAGGACGCCGGGCGCTTCAAGGACGAGATCGTGCCCTTCAGCATCGCGCAGAAGAAGGGCGACCCGATCGTCTTCGCCAACGACGAGTTCCTCAACCGCAAGACCAGCGCCGAAGGCCTGGCCGGCCTGCGCCCGGCGTTCGACAAGGCCGGCAGCGTGACCGCCGGCAACGCCTCGGGCCTGAACGACGGCGCGGCCGGCGTGGTGGTGATGAGCGCCAAGACCGCCGACAAGCTGGGCCTGACCCCGCTGGCGCGCATCGCCTCCTACGCTTCCGCGGGCCTCGACCCGGCCACGATGGGCATGGGCCCGGTGCCGGCGTCCAAGCGTGCGCTCGAGCGCGCCGGCTGGAAGCCTGCCGACCTCGACCTGCTCGAGATCAACGAGGCCTTCGCCGCGCAGGCCTGCGCGGTGCACAACGAGATGGGCTGGGACACCAGCAAGGTCAACGTCAACGGCGGCGCGATCGCGATCGGCCACCCGATCGGCGCCTCGGGCTGCCGCATCCTCGTCACGCTGCTGCACGAGATGCAGAAGCGCAACGCGAAGAAGGGCATCGCCTCGCTGTGCATCGGCGGCGGCATGGGCGTCGCGCTGACGGTCGAACGCTGAACCCGATTTCAACATCACCAGGAGAAGACAAATGGCTCAGAAACTCGCATACGTCACCGGCGGCATGGGCGGCATCGGCACCGCGATGTGCCAGGGCCTGCACAAGCACGGCTTCAAGGTCATCGCCGGCTGCGGCCCGAGCCGCGACCACGCCAAGTGGCTCGCCGAGCAGAAGGCGCTGGGCTACGACTTCTACGTCTCGGTCGGCAACGTGGGCGACTGGGACTCGACCGTCGCCGCGTTCGAGAAGGTCAAGGCCGAGCACGGCACGGTCGACGTGCTGGTCAACAACGCCGGCATCACGCGCGACGGCGTGTTCCGCAAGATGAGCCGTGCCGACTGGGACGCGGTGATCGAGACCAACCTGACCAGCCTGTTCAACGTCACCAAGCAGGTGATCGACGGCATGCTCGAGAAGGGCTGGGGCCGCATCATCAACATCAGCTCGGTGAACGGCGAGAAGGGCCAGTTCGGCCAGACCAACTACTCGGCCGCCAAGGCCGGCATGCACGGCTTCACGATGGCCCTGGCGCAGGAAGTGGCCAACAAGGGTGTGACCGTGAACACGGTGAGCCCGGGCTACATCGGCACCGACATGGTCCGCGCGATCCGCCAGGACGTGCTAGACAAGATCATCGCCGGCATCCCGGTCAAGCGCCTGGGCACGCCGGAGGAGATCGCCTCGATCGTCGGCTGGCTGGCGGGCGAGGAGTCGGGCTTCACCACCGGTGCGGACTTCTCGTGCAACGGGGGCTTGCACATGGGGTGACCGTGGACGAGAGATCGTCCTGAGGACGATCTCTCGCCTCGGTCACGGCCTTGCGCATGCTTGCGCGAGGCCTGGGGTACGCACAGCGAAGGCCTGGCCAAACGCCAGGCCATTTTCGTTTCAGAACGCCGCGTAGCGCCCCGGCCGGTGGTTCAGTGCCAGCGTGAGGTTCAGCGCCAGCGCCCCGACGATCGACAGCCCCACGCGCTGCGGCGGCAGCATCGCCAGCGCGCCGAGCAGGATCGCGCCGTCGATGCCCATCTGCACCCAGCCGGCGCGCCAGCCGAAGCGCTGCTGCAGCCACAGCACCAGCACGTTCAGCCCGCCCAGGCTGCCGTGGTGGCGGAACAGCATCAGGAAACCCGCGCCCATCAGCAACCCGCCGGCGATGGCGGCGAACCACGGGTCCAGCGTCGCGAAGCCGGCCCAGCGCGGCAACACGCTGGTCAGCAGCGCGAGCAGGCTCACCGCCGCAAAGGTCTTCAGCGTGAAGGCCCGGCCCATGCGCCACCAGGCAAGCACGTAGAACGGCAGGTTGATCACGAAGAACAGCGGGCCGAAGCCGAGGCCGGTCGCGTAGTGCGCGAGGAAGGCGAGCCCCGCGGTGCCGCCGGTCAGCAGCCCGGCGTGCGAGAACATCACCACGCCGAAGGCGATGAACAGCGTGCCGGTGCCGAAGGCCAGCAGGTCGTCGTACCAGGCGTGGCGCAGCGCAGCGGTGTTCAATCGCCCACCCCGGCCAGGAAGAACTTGATCAGGCCCTTGGCCGCGAAGCCGATCAGGCCCACGCCCAGTCCCAGCAGCAGCACGAAGGTGCCGAAGCGCCCGGCCTTCGACTCGCGCGCCAGCTGCAGGATGATGAACACCATGTACAGCATGAAGGCCGTGACGCCGACCGTCAGGCCGAACTGCGAGATCTGCTCTTCGGTGTAGCCGAACATGGACGGTGCGGCCTTACGGCCGTTCGGCGAGGCCGGCGGTGTCGACCAGGTCGCGGTACGCGTGCCAGCTCGCATGCCCGAGCCAGGGCACGACGATCACCAGCCCGACCATCAGCGTGGCCATGCCGGCCAGCGTCAGCCCGAGCAGCAGGCCGGCCCACAGCGCCAGCGGCACCGGGTTCTCCATCACCACGCGCCAGCTCGTGAACACCGCGCCGAGCACGCCGATCTCGCGGTCCAGCAGCAGCGGGATGGCCACCACGCTGGAGGCGAACACCGGCGCGGCCAGCACGCCGCCCAGCGCCAGCCACGCTTCGAACAGGAAGCCCCGGTCGGCCAGCACCACGACACGCAGGAACTCGATCGGGTTGCGCACCGGCGCGCTGGTGAAGCCGGTGATCAGCGCCGCGGAGGTCATCACCCAGCCGGTGCCGGCGAAGGCCAGCAGCAGGCCGAACACGATCAGCCGGCCGTCGCGCGGGCGCCAGGCCGCCAGCGCGGTGGCGAGGCTGGCGCGGCCGCTGCGCTCGAGTTCGCGGCTGATGGCGTACAGCCCGGTGGCGACGATCGGGGCGACGATCAGGAAACCCGAGAACGCGCCCGACAGCAGCCAGAAATGGTTGCGCGCAACCCAGAACAGCGTGCCGCCGAACAGCGCACACAGCAGGCCGTGCACCAGACCCGGCACGGGGCAGCGCATGAAGTCGCGCCAGCCCGCGATCAGCCAGCCGAGCGGGCGCAGCCAGGGCACGCTGCGGGTGCCGAAGCGGCGCGATTCGACGAGGGCGGGGCTGTCACGCATGGGGCGGCAGTCTGCCAGTTCCGGAGTGCGCTGGGCTTGACGAACGTCACGCGGACCCGGCGGCTTGCTGCGCCGCAGCAGACCGGCGCACAACCGGCTACAATGCGCTCCTCGGCCGGCGCACTGCGCCGGCTTTTCGTTCGTCTCCTCTGACCACTCCAGGTCTCCCGCAGAGCTTTCGCGCGGGTCCCGGTCGGCGGCGATGCCGTCGCACACCGCGACCTCTCCACGGCCGACGCCGAAGCGCGGCCGTTCATGCTCGAAAGACTGCCATGAGTTTCGATTCCCTGGGCCTGCATGCGGCCCTGACCCGCGCTGTTGCCGATGCCGGCTACACCACCGCCACCGAGGTGCAGGCCAAGGCCATCCCGCCGGCGCTCGCCGGCGCAGACCTGATGGTCTCCTCCAGCACCGGCAGCGGCAAGACCGCCTCGTTCATCCTGCCGGCGCTGCAGCGCGTGCTGGCTGCGCGCGGCGACAACACGAAGCGGCGCGAGAAGGGCGTGGTCTACGGCCCGCGCATCCTCGTGCTGTGCCCGACCCGCGAACTGGCGATGCAGGTCGCCAAGGCGGCCGACAGCTACGGCCGTCACGTGCCCGGGCTGCGCGTGGCCACGGTCGTCGGCGGCGTGCCGTACCCGGCGCAGATCAAGGCGCTGCGCGGCCCGCTGGACATCCTGATCTCGACCCCCGGCCGCCTGCTCGACCACCTGCAGACCGGCAAGGCGGTGCTCGAGCATGTCGAGACCCTGGTGCTCGACGAGGCCGACCGCATGCTCGACATGGGCTTCATCGACGACATCAACACCATCGCCGACCACGTGCCGAAGCAGCGCCAGACGCTGATGTACAGCGCCACCTTCGCCGGCAACGTGGGCCACCTCGCGCGCAACCTGTTGCGCGAACCGCAGCGCATCGACGTCGCCTCGCACACCGACACGCACGAGAACATCGAGCAGCGCCTGCACTGGGCGGACGACGGCCACCACAAGAACGCGCTGCTCGATCAGCTGCTGACCGAGCGCGACGTCGACCAGGCCCTGATCTTCACGAGCACGCAGCGTGACGCCGACTGGCTGGCCGACCGCCTGGCGGACATGGGCCACCAGGTCGCCTCGCTGCACGGCGGCATGCCGCAGGGCCGGCGCAACCGCGTGCTGCAGGGCCTGCGCAGCCGCCACCTGCGCGTGCTCGTCGCCACCGACGTGGCGGCGCGCGGCATCGACGTGCCGACCATCAGCCACGTCATCAACTACGGCCTGCCGATGAAGGCCGAGGACTACGTGCACCGCATCGGCCGCACCGGCCGCGCCGGCCGCCAGGGCCTGGCGATCACGCTGGCCGAGCGCATGGACGCCGGCATGATCCGCCGCATCCAGCAGTTCACGACGCAGGACATCCCGGTGGCTACCGTGGCCGGCCTGGAGCCGCGCCAGCCGGCGCCGCGCCTGCATGCGCCGCGCCCGGCGCGCGAGCCCGGGCGCTTCGGCGAACGGCCGCCGTTCGGCAAGAAGCCGTTCGCGCCGCGCAAGCCGGGCGGCCGGCCGGGCGCCGGCTTCAGCCGGCCGCGCGCACGCTGATCTCGTTCTTCACGGCCTTCACGCCCTTCACGCCGCGGGCGATGTTCTCCGCGGTGTCGCGTTCGACCGAGCTCTTCGCGAAGCCGGACAGCAGCACCGTGCCGTTCAGCGTCTCGACGCTGATCGCGGCGGCGTCGACCTGCTTGTTCTCCACCATGCGGGCCTTGACCTGCGTGGTGATGGTCGAGTCGTCGATGTATTCGCCCACCGTCGACTGACCGCGCGTGACGGCGCAGCCGGGCAGGACGATCAGGGTGGTGGCGGCCAGGGCCGCGGCGAGGGCATGACGGACTTGCATGGTGCTCTCCTTTCGAGCGGTGGTGGAAGGGGTGGGAACGGGGTTCATTCATTGGCTCGGTTCTCGCCGGACGCTCGCGTGCCGACACCGATGCCGCGCAGCGCCAGCACCACGGCGACCACGAACCCCAGCAGGGCCAGCAGGAACAGGCACCAGAGCCCGCTCATCGCTCATCCCCCGTGATCCGGGCGTCCGGCACGGCCCGGGCTCAGTCGGCACTGCGCCGGCGGCCGACCAGCTGGGCCAGGACCATCAGCGCGGCACCACCGGCCGCGGCGATCAGCACCGACTTGAGCGGCTCGTCGCGGATGTAGTCGACGGTGCGGTCGGAGGCGCGCAGCGCGCCGTCGCGCAGCTGGCGCGAGCCGTCGCGCACGGCCTCGGCGCCGCGCTCGAGCAGCGCGCCGGCCTGCTCGGCCACGCGCAGCAGCGCCGGGGCGGCCTGCGCCTGCACGACATCGGCCTGGTCGGCCACGGCCTGCAGGGCGTCGTCGGAGCGGCGGGCGGCGGTGCGGGGGGTCACGGTCATGATGCAACTCCTTTTCTGGGTTAGCGTTCAAGGGCTAGCGGAACAGGCCGATCACGAAGCTCGCGACGGCCAGGATGGCGAACAGGATGAACAGGATCTTGGCGATGCCGGCCGCACTGGCGGCGATGCCGCCGAAGCCGAACAGCGCCGCGATCAGCGCGATGATGAAGAAGACGACGGCGTAGTGCAGCAAGGCGGGCCTCCGTGGGGCTGGGGTCGTGATGGCTCCAGCTTAGGAAGCACGCGCCGCCGCGGACATCGCCGCGGGCCGCATCGGCGTGTAGGACGGCGCCCCGTCGCCCGGCCGGCGCCGTCCGGCGCGGTCCGGCTCAGGCCGCGCGCGCCGGCAGCAGGGCCTCGAGCCGCGTGCCGCGGCCCGGTGCGGAGTCGATGCGCAGCCGGCCGCCGGCCGCCTCGACGCGGTAGTGCATGCCCAGCAGCCCGTGCGACGAGGGCTTGCTCGTGGCCGGATCGAAGCCGCAGCCGTCATCCTCGACGGCCACGCGCACCTGGCCCTCGGCGCCGGGCTCCAGCCTCACCGTGACCCGGCGCGCGCCGGCATGCTTGCTGATGTTGGTCAGCGCCTCCTGTACCAGGCGGTAGGCGGTGAGCTCGGCGGCCGGGTCGAGTGCCACCTCGGCCAGGCGCGCCTCGATGGCGAGCCCGGCGCGCTGCGCATGTTCGCTCGTCAGGTTCTCCAGCGCCGGCACCAGGCCGAGGTTGGCGAGCGCCGAGGGGCGCAGGTCCTCGATGATGCGGCGCTTCAACGCGATGCCGCTGTTCAGCGTCTGCGTCAGGTGCGCGAGCCGCTCCAGCACCTCGGGGCCGAGCCCGGCCACGCGGGTCTTCAGGCGCGCCGCGTCGAGCTTGGCCGCGGTCAGCAGCGCGCCGAGCTCGTCGTGCAGCTCGCGCGCCAGGTGGCTGCGCTCGTCCTCGCGTGCGCTCTGCAGGTGGCGCGCCAGCTCGGCCAGCTGCGCGGTGCGGCGCTGCACCTGGCGCTCGAGCTGGTCGCGCTCGTCCTGGATGGCCTGGGCCTGCTGCGCGCGCTGGCGCTCCAGCGCGGCCGACTGGCGCAGGTACAGGTAGACCGCCAGCAGCGCCAGCGCCGCCAGCGTGCCGACGCCGATGCGGCTGAGCTGCAGCGTGTCGTACACGTCGCGCCGGCCGGCCTCGACCTTGTGCGACTCCTGCGCCAGCAACTGCTCCGACAAGGCGCGGATGCGGTCCATCTGCTCCCTGCCGATGTCGGTGGACAGCAGCGCGCGCCAGTTCTCCTCCTTGCCCTCGTCGTACAGCGCGAGCGAGGTGTCCAGCTCGGACATCTTGCCCTGCACCAGCTGGTCCAGCTCGGTCATCGTGGCCTGCTGGGCGCCGTCGGCGTAGTGGGCGCGCAGGCGCTTCAGGGTGCCCTGCAGCTCCTCGTTGGCCTCGCGGTAGGGGGAGAGGTACTCCTTGCGGCCGGTCAGCAGGTAGCCGCGCTGGCCGGTCTCGGCGTCGAGCATCAGGCGGTGCAGCGACTGGATCGCGCTGCGCGCCTGGCCCAGCGTGCCGAGTTCGTTCATCGAGGCGCGCGCGCGCCAGTACGAACTCTCGCTGACGAGCAGCAGCGCCAGGGCCGCCAGCGCCGCCAGCGGGAAGGCGAAGGCGCTGCGGCGCAGCCGCACGGCGAACTGACGCGAGGTGTCGAGCATCTACACTCCCCGGCCGAGGGCTCCATCATGATCCGAGTTGCCATCGTCGACGACCATGCCATCGTGCGTACCGGGCTGCGGCAGTTCTTCGCCGAGCAGGTGGACCTTCGCGTGGTCGGCGAGGCGGCCAGCGCGCGCGAGGCGCTCGACCTGCTGCGCGGCCAGGAGATCGACGTGATGGTGCTCGACCTGAGCATGCCCGGGCAGGGCGGCGTGGACGCGCTGGCGGCCATCAAGGCGCGTGCGCCGCAGCTGCCGGTGCTGATCCTGTCCGGCTTTCCGGAGGCGCAGTACGCCACCACGCTGCTGCGCCAGGGTGCGAGCGGCTACCTGAACAAGGAATGCGACCCGGAGGAGATCGTCAAGGCGATCCGCACGCTCGCGCTGGGCCGGCGCTACATCACGCCGGCGGTGGCCGAGCTGCTGGCCGACACGCTGAACCCGGGCGCCGAGAAGCTGCCGCATGAGCTGCTGTCCGAGCGCGAGCTGCAGGTCTTCCTGCACCTGGCGCGCGGCGCGACGGTGGGCCAGCTCGCCGAGTCGCTGTCGCTGTCGGTCAAGACGGTCAGCACCTACCGCTCGCGCGTGCTCGAGAAGATGAAGCTCGGCTCGAACAGCGAGCTGACCTACTACGCGGTGAAGAACGGCCTGATCCAGTGACGGCCCGCCGCGCGCACCGCTCATGCGGTGCCGCGGCCCGCCGCGAGCCCGGCGCACCAGTCGAGCAGCGCCTCGATGTCGTTGGACTTGTCGAACACTGCGTCGGCCCCGAGCGCGAGGCAGCGCCGGCGCAGGTCGGGCGTGGCGAAGTTGCTCAGCACCACGCGCTTGCAGGCGCGGCCGGTGGCCTGCAGCGCCTGCAGCAGGCCGAGCCCGGAGCCCTGGCGCAGGAAGATGTCGACGATCACGAGGTCGCAGTCGTGCGCCGGGTCGTCGAGCCAGAGCCGCGCGCCGCGTTCGTCCTCCGCGCTGCCGACCACCTGCACCGGGGCCATCTCCTCCAGCGTCGCGATCAGGTTCTCGCGGATGACGGGGCTGTCTTCGACGATGTAGGTCTTCAAGGCGGGCACGGCGGCGGTCCTTCGGGATCCCGATGATGGCAAGCAGGCGTGTCCGATTGAATCAGGCGCCGGACCGTGGCGCTGTAGGACGGGTCCTACATCAGCGCTGGCGGCGCACCTGCACCTGGACGTCCATGCCCAGGTAGGCGTTCGGCGGGCCGTACCAGGTGCCCGCGACGGGCGCCGCCTGACCAGGGTGGCGCGCCACGCCGACGCGGATCAGCGAGTAGCCGCCCAGCAGGTTGTTGGTCGGGTCGAACGGCACCCAGCCGGCGCCGGGCAGGTAGGCCTGCAGCCAGGCGTGGGTGCTGCCGGCCCCCAGCGTCTCGGGCTCGCCCGGTTCGGCTGCGGCCGATTCGTCCAGCGCCGGGTCGTACAGGTAGCCGGAGACGAAGCGCGTGGCCACGCCGAGCCGGCGCGCCGCCTCCATCATCAGCAGCGCGAAGTCGCGGCAGCTGCCGCGGCCGCGCTCGAGCGTCTCGAGCGGGCCCTGCGTGCCTTCCTCGTCGCGCGCGGCGTACTCGAAGTGGTCGCGGATGTGCTGGTTCATCTGCACCAGCAGCTCGCGCGTGCCGGTCGGCCCGTCGGTGCGGATGAACCGGCGCGCCCAGGCGGTGAGCTTGCCGTCCGGGTCGTCGTGGTGCGGGCGCAGGTAGTGCTCGAGGTCGAAGCGCTCCTCCACCGAGTAGGCGAACGGGAAGTGCTCAGCCGAGGGCGCCAGCGGCAGCTCGAGGTTGTGGCTGTGCGCATGCTCGATCGTGAAGGTGCAGACGATCTTCAGCTCGGCCGCCGGCGCGAGCGGCTGGACCAGCGCCACCGAGTTGGAATGCGGGTCCTGGATCAGGCGCACCTCGGATTGCGGGCTGACCTCCAGGTCGGTGGCCAGCACGCGCAGGTCGTGGCTGTCGCGCGGGCGGAACATCACGCGGTGCTCGCCGAAGCGCACCGGCTCGCGGTAGCGGTACACCGTCGTGTGGACGATGTCGTAGCGGATGGTCATGTCGGTGCGGCGGGGCGGGCCGAGCGCCGGGCCGATTCCAAGCCGGCCCGCTGCCCCCTCGGGGGGCGAGGGAGCCGTACCCGGCGACCGGGGGTGGTCATGTCCCGAGCAGCTCGACCTCGAACATCAGCGTCGCGTTGGGCGGGATCACGCCGCCGGCGCCGCGCGCGCCATAGCCGAGCTGCGGCGGGATCAGCAGCACCCGCGTGCCGCCGACCTTCATGCCCTGCACGCCCTCGTCCCAGCCGCGGATCACCATGCCGGCGCCGAGCGGGAAGTCGAACGGGTCGCCGCGGTCCTTGCTGCTGTCGAACTTCGCGCCCTTGGCGCCGTTCTCGTGCAGCCAGCCGGTGTAGTGCACCGTGACATGCTGGCCGGCGCTCGCCTCGGGGCCGCTGCCGACGACGGTGTCCTCGTACTGCAGGCCGGATGCGGTGGTGATCATGGCGTGTCCTCGGGGGTCTGGAAGGGGCGCCATCATAGAGGGCCCCAGGCGGCATGCCAGGCGCGGGTGGCGGCGGAAAGCCAGCCGGCCGTGTCGGCCCCGTCGGCGTGCAGGCCGAGCGCGCTGCCGGCCGCGCGCAGCGCCGCTAGCGGGTCGGAGAGATCGAGGGCCCGTGCGCCGTTCTGCTTCGACAGCTTCTCGCCATCCGCGCCGAGCACCAGCGGCGTGTGCAGGTAGCGCGGCGTGGGCAGGCCGAGGGCGCGCTGCAGCAGGATCTGGCGCGGCGTGTTGTCGGCCAGGTCCGCGCCGCGCACGACGTCGGTGATGCCCTGCGCCGCGTCGTCGACGACCACGGCCAGCTGGTAGGCCCACAGTCCGTCGGCACGGCGCAGCACGAAGTCGCCGACCTCGGCCTGAACGTCCTGCCGCTGCGGCCCGAGGCGACGGTCGTGCCAGTCCACCACGCCGGCCTCGCAGCGCAGCCGCCAGGCGCGCGCCGGCTTGCCGTCCAGGCCTGCGCGGCAGGTGCCGGGGTAGACCAGCTCTCCGTGCCGCGGCCGGGCCACGCCGCGCGCGGCCCAGGCGAGCTCGATGTCGCGCCGCGTGCAGCCGCAGGGGTAGGCGCGGCCGGCGGCCACCAGCGTGTCGAGCGCGCCCTGGTACAGCGCGCCGCGCTGCGACTGCCACACCGGCGGCTCGTCCGGCACCAGGCCGCAGGCGGCCAGCTGCTGCAGGATGAGCCGGTCGGCGCCGGCCACGCAGCGGGGCCCGTCGACATCCTCGATGCGCACCAGCCAGCGCCCGCCGTGCGCGCGCGCGTCCAGCCACGAGGCCAGCGCAGCCACCAGCGAGCCGGCGTGCAGCAGGCCGGTAGGCGAGGGCGCGAAGCGGCCGACGTAGCCGCTCACGCGATCCGGGCGGGCCGAGCGCCGGGCCGCTCCCAAGCCGGCCCGCATCCCCCCGGGGGATCGTCCGACGTACCCGGCGGACGAGGGGTCGTCATCATCCGCCCCAGGGACCGGCGTGCCGCTCGAGCAGCGCGCGCCGCGTGGCCGGGCTGTCGAGCTGCTTGAGCCACCACTGCAGCGCCAGCCCCAGCGGCGCGCGCTGGCCCTTCGGGCCGGTGCCGCAGCGCCAGGCGTAGCCCATCGCGGCCGGCTGGCGATGGCGCTGCACCTGCTTGACGACCAGGCGGCCGGCCTCGATGTGGTAACGCGCCATCGGCTCGGGGATGAAGCCGCAGCCCAGGCAGCGCAGCTGGGCCTCGATCTTGGCCTCGGTGCTGGCCACGGTCAGCACGTCCTGCCCGGGCAGCAGGTTGACGGTCAGCGGCGCGAGGCGCTGGGCCGAGTCGGCCACCGCGACGGCGCGGTGCTTCAGCAGTTCGGCGTCGCTGATGGGCTCGGGCATCGCGGCCAGCGGGTGGTGCGGCGCGACCGCGAACACGAACTCCAGCTCGCCCAGCGGCGCGTACTCGATGCCCGCCGGCGGCGCGGTGCGCGGGCCGACGCCGATCGCCAGGTCGGCCTCGCCCGACAGCAGGGCCTCCCAGGTGCCGGCCAGCACCTCGGTGCGCAGGCGCAGCCGCGTGCCCTGGCCCTCGGCATGTTCACGCGAGGTCGCGAAGAAAGCTTCGCACAGCTCGAACATCGTGACCTGCGAGATCACACCGTCCACCGCCACGGTGAGCTGCGTCTCCCAGCCGGTGGCTACGCGGCGCACGCGGTTGGCCACCGCGTCGATCTCGGTCAGCAGCCGGCGGCCCTCGTGCAGCAACTCCTCGCCCGCGGCGGTGAGCTGGGCCTGGCGCGAACTGCGGTCGAACAGCAGCACGTCGAGCGCGTCCTCGAGCTGGCGCACGTTGTAGGTCAGCGCGGAGGGCACCTTGCCGAGCTCGCGCGCCGCGGCGGCGAAGCTGCCGGTGCGCGCGATGGTGTCCATCATCGCCAGGGCTTCGGGCGTCAGCACGTTGCGGCGGTCGGGCATGGGCGGGGCGGGCAGCGGCGAAGGCTTTCATCTTATTTGAATGCGAGCTTCAAGCCCGCGCCGCCTCGGCGCCGCACCCGGCCCCTACATTGGCTTCATCGACCTCACCACCTCTCACGGAGATCCCGACTCATGATGGCGCTGCGCAAGTCCTGCGAACGGGGATATGCGGACCATGGCTGGCTGAAGAGCTTCCACAGCTTCTCCTTCGCCGACTACCACGACCCGAAGCACATGGGCTTCGGCAACCTGCGGGTGATCAACGAGGACCGCATCGCTCCGGGCACCGGCTTCGGCACGCACGGGCACCGCGACATGGAGATCATCAGCTACGTGCTCGCCGGCGAGCTGGCGCACCAGGACAGCATGGGCAACGGCACGGCCGGGGGCGCGAACGCCGGCGTGATCCGCCCTGGCGACGTGCAGCGCATGAGCGCCGGGCGCGGCGTGCGGCACAGCGAGTTCAACCACGCGCCGAAGGACACCACGCACTTCCTGCAGATCTGGATCCTGCCCGACCGCGACCAGCTCGGCATCGAGCCCGGCTACGAGCAGAAGCGCTTCGAGGACAGCGAGAAGCGCGGCCGGCTGCGCCTGGTCGCGAGCCCCGACGGTGCCGACGGCTCGGTGACCATCCACGCCGATGCCCGCATGTACGCCGGGTTGTTCGACGCTGGCGAGAATGCCGAGCTCGTGCTCGACCCGGCGCGACGCAGCTACGTGCACCTGGTGCGCGGCGAGCTGTCCGTCAACGGCCAGCGCCTGCGTGGTGGCGATGCGCTCGCGCTGAGCGAGGAGTCGCGCCTGCAGCTGGGCGAGGGGCGCGACGCCGAGGTCATCGTGTTCGACCTGGCCGCCTGAATCATCATCACCACACGGAGAACAAGCATGTCCAAGATCGTCATCGTCTACCACAGCGGCTATGGCCACACGAAGAAGGTCGCCGAAGCCGTGGCCGAAGGCTCGGGCGGCACGCTGCTGGCCATCGACCCCGAGGGCAACCTGCCCGAAGGCGGCTGGGAGCAGCTCGCCGCCGCGGGTGCCGTCGTGTTCGGCGCGCCCACCTACATGGGCGGCCCGAGCTGGCAGTTCAAGAAGTTCGCCGACGCCTCGTCCAAGCCCTGGTTCGTCAAGGCCTGGCGCAACAAGCTGGCCGCCGGCTTCACGAACTCGGCCACGCTCAACGGCGACAAGTTCTCGACCATCACCTACTTTTTCACCCTGTCGCAGCAGCACGGCATGTTCTGGGTCGGCTCGGGCATGCACCCGAGCAACGCCAAGGCGCACACCCGCGACGACCTGAACAACCTGGGCGGCTATGCCGGCCTGATCACCGCCACGCCCTCGGACGCCTCGGTCGACGAGATGGTGCCGGGTGACCTGAAGACGGCCAGGGCCTTCGGCGCGCGCATCGCCGAGGCGGTCGCGGCCTTCGCGAAGTGAGTCGGTCATGAGCGGGCTGCGCCTGCTGCTGCTCGCGGGCAGCGAACGGCAGGGGTCGTACAACAAGAAGCTGGCCGCGGTGGCCGGCGAGGCGGCGCGGCGCACCGGCGCCGAGGTCTTGCCGCTGGACCTGCGCTCGCTCGCGCTGCCGCTGTACGACGGCGACCTGGAGAAGTCGCAGGGCGTGCCGGCCGGTGCGCGCACGCTGCGCGACGCGCTGCTGGCCAGCGACGCGGTGCTGCTGGCCACACCCGAGTACAACGGCTTCCCGACGCCGCTGGTGATCAACAGCTTCGACTGGCTGTCGCGCCTGCAGCCGGAAGACGGCAAGCCGTCGGGGCTGGGCACCACGGCGAACAAGCCGCTGGGCATGCTCGCCGCCTCGCCCGGCCTGCTCGGCGCGCTGCGCTCGCTGAACTACACCAAGCAGTTCCTGTCGATGACCTTCGCGATGCTGGCGGTGCCGCAGCAGTTCGCGCTGGCCAGGGCGAACGAGGCCTTCGACGAACACGGTGCGCTGAAGGATGCGAAGCAGCAGGCCGCGGTCGAGAACGTCGTCAATGCGCTGCTGCGCGTGGCCGGGGCCATGAAGGCCGCGTGAGCTACAGTCGCCGGCCATGGAGCCGGCGATCAAGTTGCTGTCGCTGCTGCCCTGGCAGGACTGGGCGGCGCTGCTCTTCTTCCTCGCGGGCTGGGGCGGCTACGTGGTGTTCGCCAAGCGGCGCAGCACCGCGCAGCCCTCGGTGCTGGACACGACGAACCGCATCCGCCGCCAGTGGATGCTGCAGTCCACCTACCGCGAGGTGCGGGTGATCGACGGCATCGTGATCCAGAGCCTGTCGACCAGTCCGTCGTTCTTCGCCTCCACCACCATCCTGATCATCGGCGGCCTGCTCGCGGTGCTGGGCACCACCGAGAAGGCGAGCGAACTGGTGCGCGAGATCCCCTTCGCCGCGCGCACCTCGGTGCTGGTGTTCGACATGAAGGTGGTGCTGCTGCTGGCCATCTTCGTCTACGCCTTCTTCCGCTTCACCTGGTCGATGCGGCAGTACACCTTCGGCGCGCTGCTGGTGGCTTCGCTGCCCGAGCGCGACCTGCTGAACGAGCAGGGCGAGCAGGGCGAGGCGGCACGCCGGGCCTTCGCCGACCGCGCGGGCCGGGTCGTCGGCATGGCGGCCGAGACCTTCAACGACGGGCTGCGCGGCTACTACTTCGCCTTCGCGGCGATCGGCTGGTTCTTCTCGCCGCTGGTGTTCGCACTCGCCACCGCGGGCGTGATCTGGATCCTCTACCAGCGCGAGTTCCGCTCGGAGGTGCTGGAGGCGCTGCGCGAGTGATTCATCGCGCCAGGCGCAGCCCGCTGAACTGCCACTGCGCCTCGGGCGGGAAGAAGTTGCGGTAGCTCGCGCGGGCGTGGCCGTCCGGCGTGGCCCAGGAGCTGCCGCGCAGCACCTGCTGCTGGCTCATGAACTTGCCGTTGTACTCGCCCACCGCGCCGGGCAGCGGCCGGAAGCCGGGGTAGGGCAGGTAGGCCGAGGCGGTCCACTGCCACACGTCGCCGAACAGGCCGTCGAGCCGCTGCGCACCCTGGCGCGCGGCCAGCTCCCACTCCTGCTCGGTGGGCAGGCGCGCGCCGGCCCAGCGGGCATAGGCGTCGGCCTCGAAGTGGCACAGGTGGCACACGCTGGCGTTCGGGTCGAGCTCGACCAGGCCGTGTACGCCGTGCTGCCGCCAGCGGCCCTCGTGCTCGCGCCAGTAGAACGGCGCGCGGCGGGCGCCGGCGCGCACCCAGTCCCAGCCGAGCGAGAGCCACAGCTCGGGCCGCGTGTAGCCGCCGTCCTGCACGAACGCGAGGAACTCGCCGTTGCTCACCGGCCGCGAGGCGATCTCGAACGGCGCCAGCCAGGCGCGGTGGCGCGGGGTCTCGTTGTCGAAGCAGAACGCGCCGTCGCGGGCCGGGTCGTGGCCGGTGTCCACCAGGCCGCCGTCGAAGCCGAACCAGGCCAGCGGGCGCGCCGCGGCCGCCACCTGCGGCCACTGCGCCGCCCAGGGCGCATGGCCCGGGTTGAACGAGAGCGCGTGCAGCAGGTCGGTGACCATCAGCTCCTGGTGCTGCTGCTCGTGCTGCAGGCCCAGGCGCACCAGCGTGGCCACGGCCGGGTCGTCGCCGCGGCGCTGCAGCAGCGCGGCGACGCGCTCGTCGACCTGCGCCCGCCAGCGCTGCACCGTGGCCAGCGTCGGCGCCAGGATCAGGCCGCGCTGCGGGCGCGGATGCATCGCACCCACGCCCTGGTAGTAGCTGTTGAAGAGCACCCGGAAGCGCTCGTCGAAGGCGTGGAAGCCGCCCTCGTGGCGCTCCAGCACGAAGGTCTCGAAGAACCAGGTGACATGCGCCAGGTGCCACTTGATCGGGCTGGCGTCGGGCATCGACTGCACCTGGCAGTCCTCGGCCGAGAGCGGCGCGGCGAGCCACTGGCTGTGCGCGCGCACGCGGCGGTAGTCGTCGAGCAGGGTCGTGGTGGTGTTCATCGGCCGGCTCCTCGGTGTCCGTCGTGCGCGGCCGCGGCAGCTTACGCCGGGCCGGCCGGCTGCAGCGCGGCGTCGAGCAGCTGGCGTTCGTCGAACACGAAGCAGCGGCCCTCGAAATGCCGGCCGCCGGTCTGCTCGAAGTACTTGAGGATCCCCCCGTCGAGCTGGAAGACCGACTCGACGCCGGCCTCCTGCAGGACGAGCGCCGCCTTCTCGCAGCGGATGCCGCCGGTGCAGTAGCTCACCACCGTCTTGCCGGCCAGCGCCGCGGCCTGCGCCTGCACGGCGGCGGGGAAGTCGCTGAAGCGTTGCAGGCGCCAGTCGAGCGCGCCCTTGAAGCGCCCGGCGTCGACCTCGAAGGCGTTGCGCGTGTCCAGCGTCACCACCTCGCGCCCGGCGTCGTCGCGGCCGGTGTCGAGCCAGCGCGCCAGGGTTGATGCGTCGAGCACCGGCGCGCGGCGCTGCTGCGGCCGGATCGTCGGGTGGTTCATGCGGATGATCTCGCGCTTGACCTTGACCTTCAGGCGGCGCAACGGGAGTGCGTCGGACCAGCTTTCCTTGGTCTCCAGGCCCGCGAACGGCGCCTGTGCGCGCAGCCAGGCGACGAAGCCGCGCAGCGTGTCGGGCGGGCCGGCCAGGAACAGGTTGATGCCTTCCTCGGCCAGCAGCAGCGTGCCCTTCAGGCCGGCCGCGTGCGCGAGGAAACGCTCGCGCCAGCCCGGCAGGTCGTCCAGCGCGACGAAGCGGTAGGCACTGACATTCAGGAAGCGGTCCACGCGACGGATTCTAGGCAGCCGCCCCTGCCTAGAATGCGGCTCATGGACTTCGTTCACCTGCGTGCGCACACCGAGTTCTCGGTCGTCGACGGGACCCTGCGCATCGACGATCTGGTGGCCAGCGCGGCCGCCGACCGGCAGGGCGCGCTGGCCGTCACCGACCTCTCCAACCTGTTCGGCGCAGTCAAGTTCTACAACGCGGCGCGCAAGAAGGGCATCAAGCCCATCCTCGGCGCGGACGTCTGGCTCGAACCCGAAGTGGCCGGCCAGGGCGCGAGCCGCCTGCTGCTGCTGGTGCAGGACCAGGCCGGCTACCTGAACCTGTGCGAGATCCTCTCGCGCGCCTGGCTGGTCAACGTGCAGCGCGGCCAGGCCTGGGTGAAGTGGGAATGGCTGCGCGAGCACGGCGCCGGGCTGATCGTGCTGTCCGGTGCCACCGAGGGCGCCATCGGCCAGGCGCTGCTGGCCGGCGACAGCGAACGTGCCCGCGGCATCGCGCGGCGCCTGGCGGAGCTGTTCCCGCGCCGCTTCTACCTCGAGCTGCAGCGCGCCGGGCTGCCGGGCCACGAGGCCCAGGTGCGCGCCGCGGTGCCGCTGGCCGCCGAGCTCGGCCTGCCGGTGGTGGCCACGCACCCGGTGCAGTTCCTCACGCCGGAAGACTTCGAGGCGCACGAGGCCCGCGTCTGCATCGCCGAGGGCGAGGCGCTCGGCAACCCCAAGCGCATCAAGCGCTTCGGCCGCGAGCAGTACTTCAAGACGCAGGCGCAGATGGCCGCGCTGTTCGCCGACGTCCCCTCGGCACTCGCCAATGCGGTGGAGATCGGCAAGCGCTGCAACCTGAGCCTGGTGCTCGGCAAGCCGCAGCTGCCCGACTTCCCGACCCCGCTGGTGGACGGCGTGCCGATGCCGATGGCCGACTACTTCCGCCAGCTCTCGCACGAGGGCCTGGAGGAGCGGCTGCAGCAGCTCTACCCCGATGCAGCGCAGCGCGAGCAGCAGCGCCCGCGCTACGTGCAGCGGCTCGACTTCGAGATCGGCACGATCCTGAAGATGGGCTTCCCGGGCTACTTCCTGATCGTCGCGGACTTCATCAACTGGGCCAAGAACCACGGCTGCCCGGTCGGCCCCGGCCGCGGCTCGGGCGCGGGCTCGCTGGTGGCCTACTCGCTGAAGATCACCGACCTCGACCCGCTGCGCTACAACCTGCTGTTCGAGCGCTTCCTGAATCCGGAGCGCGTGTCGATGCCCGACTTCGACGTCGACTTCTGCCAGGGCAACCGCGACCGGGTGATCGACTACGTCAAGCAGAAGTACGGCCGCGACGCGGTGAGCCAGATCGCCACCTTCGGCACCATGGCCGCCAAGGCCGCGCTGCGCGACGTGGGCCGCGTGCTCGGCATGGGCTACGGCCATGTCGACAGCGTCGCCAAGCTGGTGCCCGCCCCGCCGGGCAAGACGGTCACGCTGCGCCGCCCGCCCGACCCGCCGGACAACTCGGTGATCTACGCGCGCAAGGAGGCGCCCGAGATCGAGGAGCGCGAGAAGAACGAGGAGGAGGTGGCCGAGCTGCTCGCGCTCGCGGAGCGCGTCGAGGGCATGGTGCGCAACATCGGCATGCATGCCGGCGGCGTGCTGATCGCGCCGGGCAGGATCACCGACTTCTGCCCGCTCTACCAGCAGCCCGGCAGCGACAGCGCGGTCAGCCAGTACGACAAGGACGACGTCGAGGCGATCGGCCTGGTCAAGTTCGACTTCCTCGGCCTGGCCACGCTCACCATCCTCGAGCTCGCGAAGGACTACATCCGCGCGCGCCGCAAGGGCCAGGAGAACTTCGCCTTCGAGACCCTGCCGCTGGACGACAAGGCCTCCTACCGGCTGATGGCCGAGGGCAAGACGGTGGCGGTGTTCCAGCTCGAATCCTCCGGCATGCAGCGCATGCTGAAGGACGCCAAGCCCAGCGTGTTCGAGGACGTGATCGCGCTCGTGGCGCTGTACCGCCCCGGCCCGATGGACCTGATCCCGACCTTCTGCGCCCGCAAGCACGGGCGCGAGGAGGTGGAGTACCCGCATCCGCTGATGAAGGAGGTGCTCGAGGAGACCTACGGGATCATGGTCTACCAGGAGCAGGTGATGCAGGTGGCCCAGATCGTCGGCGGCTACTCGCTCGGCGGTGCCGACCTGCTGCGCCGCGCGATGGGCAAGAAGAAGCCCGAGGAGATGGCCAAGCACCGCGTCACCTTCGCGGAGGGCGCGGCCAAGCAGGGCATTCCCGAGCCGAAGGCCAACGAGATCTTCGACCTGATGGAGAAGTTCGCGGGCTACGGCTTCAACAAGTCGCATGCCGCCGCGTACGCGCTGCTCGCCTACCACACGGCCTACCTGAAGGCGCATTACCCGGCCGAGTTCACCGCCGCCAACATGAGCGTGGCGCTGGACGACACCGACAAGCTGAAGATCTTCCACGACGATGCGGTCGGCACGCTGGGCCTGCGCTTCGAGCCGCCCGACGTCAACACCGGCGCCTACCGCTTCGAGCCGGTGGCCGACGACGTGGTGCGCTACGGCCTGGGGGCCGTCAAGGGCACCGGGCAGAGTGCGATCGAGGCGATCATCGCGGCGCGCGAGGAAGGTGGCGCGTTCAAGAGCCTGTTCGACTTCTGCAACCGGGTCGACCGCTCGCGCGTCAACAAGCGCACCGTCGAGGCGCTGATCAAGGCCGGCGCGTTCGACCAGCTGCACCCCGAACGTGCCGCGATGGTGGCGAGCATCGGCCTGGCGTTCGACTACGCCGAGACGCAGGCCGCCAACGCCAACCAGGGCGGGCTGTTCGATTTCGCTGACTCGCAGGCAGCGAGCACGCAGGAGCCCGCGCTGGTGGCCGCCGAGCCCTGGAGCATCAAGGAGCGGCTCGGCTTCGAGAAGACCGCGCTCGGCTTCTACCTCTCCGGCCACCTGTTCGACCAGAGTGCCGACGAGGTGCGCCGCATCGTGCGCCGCCGCAATGCCGACCTGATCGACTCGCGCGAGCCGCAGCTGCTGGCCGGCATCGTCGGCGACCTGCGGGTCGTCAACGGCCAGCGCGGGCGGGTGGCGATCTTCAAGCTCGACGACAAGACCGAGGCCATCGAGGCGGTCGCCAACGAGGACCTGCTGAACGCGAACAAGGAGCTGCTGAAGGACGACGAGCTCGTGATCGTGCAGGGCAAGCTGCAGCCCGACCGCTTCTCCGGCGGGCTGCGCCTGAACGTCAACCAGGTGTGGGACCTGGCCGCCGCGCGCTGCCGCTTCGGCAAGTACCTGCGCGTGGAGGTCAACGGCAGCGTGCCGCCGGTGGCCGAGGTGCTGCGCGACTACCCGTCGCGCCGCGTCGTCACCGAGCATGGCGACCTGCCGCAGGGCCTGACGGTGCGCCTGGCGCTGCACCGCGAGCGCGCCAGCGGCGAGATCGACCTCGGCGACGCGGCGCGTTTCTACCCGACCGACGATGCGCTCGAACGCTGGCGCTCGAGCGCGCACGAAGGTCGCGCCGAGGTCGTCTACGAGTGAGCCCGACCGAGGCGCCCGTCACGGGCCTCGTGCTCACGGGCGGCGGTGCGCGTGCCGCCTACCAGGTCGGGGTGCTGAAGGCGGTGGCGCAGATCCGGCGCGAATCGATCGCGCCGGCCGAGAACCCGTTCCCGGTGATCACCGGCACCTCGGCCGGCGCGATCAACGCCGCGGCGCTGGCCTGCCGCTGCAACGACTTCGAGGCCGGCGTGCGCGCGCTGGTCGAGGTGTGGGAGAACTTCCACGCCGAGCAGGTGTACCGGTCCGACTCGCTGGGCGTGATCCGCACCGGCGCGCGCTGGCTGACGCTGTTCTCGATCGGCTGGCTGATCGCCCGCTGGCGCCGCGCGCGACCGAAATCGCTGCTCGACAACTCGCCGGCGGCCAACCTGCTGCGCCGCATGGTCAGCACCGAGCGGCTGCGCCAGATGATGCACGAGGGGCACCTGCGCGCGATCGCCGTGACGGCCTCGAGCTACGGCTCGGGTCTGCACGTGACCTTCTACGACGCGCTGCAGGAGATCGTGCCGTGGACACGCTCGCAGCGCATCGCGGTGCGCTCGGAGATCGGCGTGCCGCACCTGATGGCCTCGTCGGCGATCCCGTTCGTCTTCCCGGCCGTGGCGCTGCCGATCGACGGGCGCAGCGAGTACTTCGGCGACGGCTCGATGCGCCAGGCCGCGCCGATCTCGCCGGCCGTGCACCTGGGCGCCACGCGCATCCTGATCATCGGTGCCGGCCGCATGCACGAGCCGCCGGGCGCGCGCGCACACAGCGAGGAGTACCCGAACCTGGCGCAGATCGCCGGCCATGCGATGTCCAACATCTTCCTCGACGCGCTGGCGGTGGACGTGGAGCGGCTGCAGCGCATCAACGCGACGCTGAAGCTGCTGCCGCCGCAGGCCCTGGCGCACACCACGCTGCGGCCGATCGAGACGCTGGTGATCGCGCCCAGCCAGCGGCTGGACGATCTCGCCGCCAAGCACCTGCGCAGCCTGCCGGCGCCGATCCGCGCGATGCTGCGCGGCGTGGGCGTGAGCGGCAGCGGCGAGGGCGCACGCGGTGCGGCGCTGGCCAGCTACCTGCTGTTCGAGTCGCCCTACACACGCGAGCTGGTGGCCCTCGGCACGGCGGACACGCTGGCGCGCCGCGACGAGGTGAAGACCTTCTTTGGCTGGGGCTGAGGCGCTCTCACGAGGCCAGCTTGTCGCCCTTCTTCTCGCCCTTCTCGCCCTTCTCGGGCTTGGCCTTGGGCGCCTTGTAGACCGCCGGCGCCGAGGCGGTGTAGGCCTTGCCGTTGACCGTCAGGCCGTTCTCGGAGAACTTCTGCGCCTTGCTCTCGCCCACGCCCTTGACGCGGGTGCGCAGGTCGGCCCAGTCGGCGAACGGGCCGGTCTTGCGCGCATCGAGCATGCGCTGAGCCATGCCCGGGCCGATGCCCTTGACGGCCTCGAGCTCGGCCTGGCCGGCCTTGTTGATGTCGGTGGCTGCCGCGGCGAGGGTGGTGACGAGGGCGAGGGCGGCGGCGGCGATGAACTTGAACATGACGAGCTCCTTGGGTCGGTTGACGAGCCGCGGAAGTGCGGGCTCGGAGCTCATTGTTCGAAGCGCGCCGTGGTGCGTGAATCGCCACCGCGGGGTCCCCCGCGGCATTCCCCCCGACGGGGGCCCGCTACGCGGACGGCTGCGCCGCCAGCCAGTTCACGTAACGGGTGACGCCGCTGGCCACGTCGGCGAACGCATGGTCGCAGCCGGTGGCACGCAGGGCGGCCAGGTCGGCCTGCGTGAAGCACTGGTACTTGCCCACCAGCGCCTCGGGGAAGGGGATGTACTCGACCAGCCCGCGCGCGACGAGCTCGGCCAGCGGCAGCGCGGCCTCCCCCTTCAGGGCGCGTGCCGCGTTGACGGTCGCGTGGGCCACGTCGTTGAACGGCTGGGCCCGGCCGGTGCCGAGGTTGAAGATGCCGCTCTTGTCCGGGTGCTGCAGGAACCACAGCTTGACGGCCACCACGTCCTCGACGAAGACGAAGTCGCGCGACTGCATGCCCGGGCCGTAGCCGCCGTACTCGCCGAACAGCTTGACCTTGCCGTGCTCGCGGAACTGGTGGAAGTGGTGGAAGGCCACCGAGGCCATGCGCGCCTTGTGCTGCTCGCGCGGGCCATAGACGTTGAAGTAGCGGAAGCCGGCCACCTGCGCCCTGGAGCCCGGCAGCATCCGGCGCACGACGTTGTCGAACAGCAGCTTGCTGTACCCGTAGACGTTCAGCGGTTGCTCGAACTGCGGTTCCTCGCGGAAGCTCGCGCTGCCGCCATAGGTGGCCGCCGACGAGGCGTACAGCAGCCGCGTGCCCTGCGCCTGGCAGGCGTCGAGCAGGTCCTTCGAACACCGGTAGTTGGTGTCCATCATGTAGCGGCCGTTGTGCTCCATCGTGTCGGAGCAGGCGCCCTCGTGCAGCACGGCCTCGACGCGACCGAAGTCGCCGCGCGCGAAGCGGGCGTAGAAGTCGGTCTTGTCGTAGTAGTCGGCGATCCGCGCGCCGAGCAGGTTGCGGTACTTCGGGCCGTTGGTGAGGTTGTCGACGGCGATGATGTCGTCGATGCCCAGCGCGTTCAGCCCCTGGACCATGTTGCTGCCGATCATGCCGGCCGCGCCGGTGACCACCACTCTCGTGCTCATGCAAACAACTCCTCGTACGCCACGCTCGCGGTGCCGAACTTGCCGACCACGATGCCGCCGGCCCGGTTGGCGTGCACCATCGCCTCGCGCAGGCCGAGGCCGCTGGCGAGCATCACGGCCATGGTCGCGATCACGGTGTCGCCAGCGCCGGTGACGTCGAACACCTCGCGCGCCTGGGCCGGGATCTGCACGTGGCCCTGGGCGTCGAAGAGCGACATGCCGTCCTCGCTGCGCGTCAGCAGCAGGCCTCCGAGGCCGAGCCGCTCGCGCAGCGCGAAGGCCCGCTCGTGCAATTGCGCCTCGCTGCTCCACGCGCCGATCACCTGCGCCAGCTCGGCGCGATTCGGAGTGATCACGGTGGCGCCGCGGTAGCGCTCGTAGTCGCTGCCCTTCGGGTCGACCAGCACGGGCCGCCCGGCCGCGCGCGCCAGCTCGATCATGCGCGGGATGTGGGTCAGGCCGCCCTTGCCGTAGTCGGAGAACAGCACCACGTCGGAGACCGCCAGCGTCTGCTCGTACTGCGCGAGCAGGTCCTCCAGCACCTCGTGGTCGGGCTCCTCCTCGAAGTCGACGCGCAGCAGTTGCTGAGAGCGCCCGATCACGCGCAGCTTGACGATGGTGGTCATGCGCGGGTCGCGCTTGAAAAGCGACTCGACGCCGCTCTTCGCCAGCAAGGCCTCGAGCCGGTGGCCATGTTCGTCGTCGCCGATGGCGGTCAGCAACCGCGCGGTGGCGCCGAGCGCGCGCGCGTTCCAGGCCACGTTGGCGGCACCGCCCAGGCGCTCCTGCTCCTTGGCGCGGTTGACGCGCACCACCGGCACCGGCGCCTCCGGCGAGATGCGGTCGACGGCGCCGAACCAGTAGCGGTCCAGCATCGCGTCGCCGACCACCAGCACGCGGGCGCGGCCGACCTGCTCGCGCGTGGGTTGGGTCGCTGTCGTCACAGGTCCTCCAGCCGTTGGGGCGGGTAGGTGTCCCAGCCCAGGCAGGCGGGACATTGCCAGAAGTAGTTCTGCGCCTCGAAGGCGCAGGCGGCGCAGCGGTAGCGCTGCAGCGGCCTGGCCGAGCGGCCCACGGCCTCGCGCAGCGCGAGCGCCTCGGCCTCGTCGAACGCCGTGCCGCCGGCCTGCAGCAGGCCCTGCGCGGCGGCGAGCGAGGGGTGCTGCTGCAGGTGCGCGAGCAGCCGTTGGCGGTGCCGTGCCGGATCGTCGTCGAGCAGCGCGAGCGCGGCCAGCAGGTCGCTGCCCGGGCTGCGCCGGTACAGCGCCTCGAGCTGCTCGTAGGCCGGGCCGGGTTCGCCGAGCTGCCGCGCGCTGTCGGCGTAGTCGCGTGCGACCAGGTTGAACGCGGCCGGGTGCGCCGCCATCAGCGTGCCCCAGGCCTGCAGCGCCTCGCGGTGCTCGCCGCGTGCGCGGGCGCGCTGGCCGGCCAGGATCAGCGGGCGCGGCGCCTGCGGCGCGGCCTCGCGGGCGCGCTGCAGGGCCTCGGCGGCCTCGGCCTCCTGCTGGCGCGCCTGCGCTTCGAGCGCCAGCTCGCACCAGTAGTGCGCGATGCGGGCCTTGAACGAGCCGCTGCCGGCCCGCTCGAGCCGCGCCGCCACCTCGGCGGCGGCGCGCCATTCGCGCGAGCGCTCGTGCAGCGCCAGCAGCGCCAGGCGCGCCTCGGTGTCGAAGGGCGTGCCCTCGAGCGCCTCGAAGGCCTGCTCGGCGCGGTCGAACAGCCCGGCCTTCATGAAGTCCTGCGCCAGCGCGTGCTGGGCGCGCTCGCGGTCGGCGCTGACCAGGTCGCCGCGCTGCAGCAGGTGCTCGTGCACCCGCACCGCCCGCTCGTACTCGCCGCGGCGGCGGAACAGGTTGCCGAGCGCGAAATGCAGCTCGGTGGTGTCGGGGTCGTGCTGCACCGCCTCGATGAAGGCGTCGATCGCCTTGTCGTGCTGCTCGTTGAGCAGCAGGTTCAGGCCCTTGTAGTAGGCCTTGGGCGATTCCTGCTGCTCGCGCTTCCACTGGCGCAGGTCCAGGCGCGAGGCGAGCCAGCCGAGCGCGAAGGCCACCGGCAGCCCGAGCAGCAGCCACTGCAGGTCAAATTCCATCGCGCGGCGGGTATTCCGGGGTGGGCGGCAGCACGAGCTGGGAGGTGTCGGTCGCGGCGCCGGGTTCGTCGTCGGACGTGCGGCGGCGCGCCACGCGGCGGTGCCGCCACCAGCTCGGCAGCATCGCCAGCACGCCGGCCACGCAGCCGAACGCGAAGGCGGCGAGCACGACGAACACCATCGACGTGCGCCACTCGTAGCCGAAGAACCAGCGGATGGCCGCGTCGTGCTGGTTGTTCAGCGCGAACGCGAAGAGAACGAAGAAGAGGAAGGCCCGGGCGAGCCAGATGACGATGCGCATCGGTGGGTCGCGCCGATTCTAACGACGCGACCCCCGGGAATCAGCCGGCCGTGTCGGCCGGGCCCGGTTCGTCGCGCACCGGCACGTGGGCGTCGACCGCCTCGCGCAGGGCCTTGCCGGGCTTGAAATGGGGCACCAGCTTCTCGGGGATGATCACCTGCTCGCCGCTGCGCGGGTTGCGGCCCACGCGCGGCGGGCGGCGGTTGATCGAGAAGCTGCCGAAGCCGCGGATCTCGATGCGGTGCCCGCGCGCGAGCGCGTCGGACATCGCATCGAGGATCGTCTTGACCGCGAACTCGGTGTCGCGGTGGGTCAGCTGGCCGAAGCGCTCGGCCAGCTTGGTCACCAGGTCGGATCGGGTCATGACGGTCCGTCGGCTCGCGGAAGTTCAGCTCACTCCGACTTGTTGTCCAGCTTGGCGCGCAGCAGGGCGCCCAGGCTGGTGGTGCCGGCGGTCTCGCGCTCGTTGGTCTGTGCCAGACGCTGCATCGCTTCCTGCTGGTCGGCGCTGTCCTTGGCCTTGATCGACAACTGGATCGAGCGCGTCTTGCGGTCGATGTTGATGATCAGGGCGGTGACCTCGTCGCCTTCCTTCAGCACGTTGCGCGCGTCTTCCACGCGGTCGCGGCTGATCTCGGAGGCGCGCAGGTAACCCGTCACGTCGGCGTTGAGCTGGATCTCGGCGCCGCGGGGGTCGACGCTCTTGACCTTGCCGGACACCGTCGCACCGCGGTCGTTGACCGAGGTGTAGCTGGTGAACGGGTCGGAATCGAGCTGCTTGATGCCCAGCGAGATGCGCTCGCGGTCGACGTCGACGGCCAGCACCACGGCCTCGACTTCCTGGCCCTTCTTGTAGTTGCGCACCGCGCTCTCGCCCGGCTCGTTCCAGGACAGGTCGGACAGGTGCACCAGGCCGTCGATGCCGGCGGCCAGGCCGACAAACACGCCGAAGTCGGTGATCGACTTGACCGGGCCCTTGACCTTGTCGCCACGCTGCACGGTGGCGGCGAACTCCTCCCAGGGGTTCGCCTTGCACTGCTTCATGCCCAGGCTGATGCGGCGCTTGTCCTCGTCGATCTCGAGCACCATGACCTCGACTTCCTCGCCGAGGGAGACCACCTTGTTCGGGGCGACGTTCTTGTTGGTCCAGTCCATCTCGGAGACGTGCACCAGGCCTTCGATGCCCGGCTCGATCTCGACGAAGGCGCCGTAGTCGGCGATGTTGGTGACCTTGCCGAACAGGCGCGTGCCCTGCGGGTAGCGGCGCGAGACGCCGTGCCACGGGTCGTCGCCGAGCTGCTTGAGGCCGAGCGAGACGCGGTTCTTCTCGGCGTCGAACTTCAGCACCTTGGCGTCGAGCTCCTGGCCGACCTGCACCACCTCGCTCGGGTGCCGCACGCGGCGCCAGGCCATGTCGGTGATGTGCAGCAGGCCGTCGATGCCGCCGAGGTCGACGAACGCACCGTACTCGGTGATGTTCTTGACCACGCCGTGCACGATCGCGCCTTCATGCAGCGTCTCGAGCAGCTTGGCGCGCTCTTCGCCCATCGAGGCCTCGACCACCGCGCGGCGCGACAACACGACGTTGTTGCGCTTGCGGTCGAGCTTGATGACCTTGAACTCCATGGTCTTGCCCTCGAACGGCGTCATGTCCTTGACAGGACGCGTGTCGAGCAGCGAGCCGGGGAGGAAGGCGCGGATGCCGTTGACCAGCACCGTCAGGCCGCCCTTGACCTTGCCGTTCACCGTGCCGGTGACGAAGTCGCCCGACTCGAGCGCCTTCTCGAGCGCCAGCCAGGAGGCCAGGCGCTTGGCCTTGTCGCGCGACAGGATGGTGTCGCCGTAGCCGTTCTCGAGCGCGTCGATGGCCACCGAGACGAAATCGCCCACCTGGACCTCGAGGCCGCCGGTGTCGTTCTTGAATTCGTCGATGGGGATGTAGGCTTCCGACTTCAGGCCGGCATTGACCACCACGAAGTTGTAGTCGACACGGACGACTTCGGCCGTGATGACCTCGCCACTGCGCATCTCCGAGCGCTTGAGCGATTCTTCGAACAGGGCGGCAAAGGATTCGCCGCCGCCGGTGGCTTGTTGAACTTGGGACATGGGGACTTTCGGGTGCGGCTTGCGCCGCGGGTTGCGGTTGACGATCCGTCGCCCCGGCGCGCCTTGCGGCGCTGGAGGGGAGGCGACGGGCCTTCTTCAGTGGCCCTTTGCCGAGGCGAAGGGCCGACGCTGCTCCCAGGCTTCCAGCACCAGGGCCATCGAGTCGTCGACGCCCAGGGCCGAGTTGTCCAGCAGCAGCGCCTTCGGGGCCGGCTTCAAGGGGGCGACGCTGCGGTTCGAATCCCTCGCATCGCGCGCCTCGAGATCGGCTCGAAGGTCGTCGATGCTAGCCGGAATTCCCTTTGAAATCAACTGCTTGTAGCGTCGCTCCGCGCGTGTGGCGGCACTCGCCGTGAGGAACACCTTGAGGTCGGCGCCGGGGAAGATCACCGTGCCCATGTCGCGCCCATCGGCCACCAGCCCGGGCACGCGCCGGAATCCGAGCTGCAGCTGGCGCAGCGCCTCGCGCACCGCCGGCCAGGCGGCCACGCGCGAGGCCATCAGGCCCACCTGCTCGTCGCGCAGCGCCTCGGCGACGTTCTCGGCGCCCAGGTGGGCATCGCCGCCGACGAAATGCAGGTCCAGCCCGGCCGCGACGCGGGCCAGCGCAGCCTCGTCGTCGCCCGGCACGCCCTGGCGCATCGCGGTCAGCGCGGTCGCGCGGTAGACCGCGCCGGAGTCGAGGAAGTGGTAGCCCAGCGCCTTGGCGACGGCGCTGGCGAGCGTGCCCTTGCCGGAGGCGGTGGGGCCGTCGACCGTGATGACGGGGATGTCGTCCAGCCGCGTACGCACCAGGCCGAACAGCGCCTCGAAGTACTCCGGGAAGGTCTTGGCGACGCACTTCGGGTCGAGGATGCGCACCGGCGCGCCGGCGAAGGCGGCCAGCGAGAAGCACATCGCGATGCGGTGGTCGTCGTAGGTGCGGACCGCGGCGGGGCTCGTGCGCGCCGGCGGCGTGACGGCGATGGAATCGGCGCCTTCCTCGACCGTGGCGCCGAGCTTGCGCAGCTCGGCGGCCATCGCGGCGATGCGGTCGGTCTCCTTGACGCGCCAGCTGGCGATGTTCGTCAGCCGCGTGGTGCCCTGGGCGAAGAGCGCCATGACGGCCAGCGTCATCGCGGCGTCGGGGATGTGGTTGCAGTCCAGCGTGATCGCCTGCAGCGGGAAGCGGCTGCGCTTGACCTCGAGCCAGCCGGGGCCGCTCGTCACGTCGGCGCCCATCGCCTGCGCCGCCTCGACGAAGCGGATGTCGCCCTGGATCGAATCGCTGCCCACGCCCTCGATGCGCACCGGCGCGTCGGGCGCGGCGATCGCGCCGAGCGCGATGAAGTACGAGGCCGAGGACGCATCACCCTCGACGTGGATGCTGCCCGGCGAACTGTAGGCGCTGCCCTGCGGGATCGTGAAGCGCTGCCAGCCCTCGCGCCGCACCGCGATACCGAAGCGCGCCAGCAGGTTCAGCGTGATCTCGACGTAGGGCTTGGAGATCAGTTCGCCCTCGACCTCGACGACGATGTCGTTGCCCTGTGCCACCAGCGGCAGCGCGAGCAGCAGTGCGGTGAGGAACTGGCTGGAGACGTCGCCCCGGACACGGATGGCGCGGATCGGCGCGGTGGTGCGCAGCGCGCCGGCAGACAGGCGCAGCGGCGGGTAACCGTCCTGGCCGAGGTAATCCACCGTGCAGCCGAGCTGGCGCAGTGCGTCGACCAGGTCGCCGATCGGCCGCTCGTGCATGCGCGGCACGCCGGAGAGTTCGAAGCGACCGCCCTGCGTGGCGGCGAGCACCGCCAGCGCGGCGGTCAGCGGCCGCATCGCGGTGCCGGCGTTGCCGAGGAAGAGCTGCGCCTCGGTGGTCTTCAGGCGCGCGCCGAGGCCGGTGACGCGCAGCGCCTCACCCTCGCGCTCAAGCCCGCAGCCCAGCGTGCGCAGGGCCTCGAGCATCACGCGCGTGTCGTCGGAGTCGAGCAGGTCGTGCACGACGGTCGTGCCCGCGCTCAGCCCGGCCAGCAGCAGCACGCGGTTGGAGATGCTCTTGGAGCCCGGCAGGCGCACCAGGCCGGAGGCGGTCTGCAGCGGGGGAAGGTCGAGGAACTCGGTGGCGAACATGCGCGGCGCGTCAGCGGTTGCCGCCGGGCTTGCCGCTGCCCATGTGCCAGCCGGCGCGCGCCTCGGAGGCCTTGCGGATCAGGTCCTCGAGCGCCTCGGCGTTGCCGGTCTTGATGACATGCTCCATCGCGTCCAGCGTGTGCCGGAAGCGCTGCGACTGCTTGAGGATCTCTTCGCGGTTGGACATCAGGATGTCGCGCCAGACCGTCGGGTCGCTGGCGGCGATGCGGGTGAAGTCGCGGAAGCCCGGGCCGGCGAGGGAGAGGAAGTCGCGCCCGGCCGGCTGGCGCGCCACCGAGTTGAAGTAGGCGAAGGCCAGCATGTGCGGCAGGTGGCTGACGGCGGCGAACGCGGCGTCGTGGTTCTCCGGCGTCATGCGCAGCACCTGCGCGCCGATCGCGGCCCAGCAGTCGGTGGCCTTCTGCACCAGCTCGGGCGTGGTCTGCGGCAGCGGCGTGAGGATCACCTGGCGGCCGCTGTAGAGCGCCGCGTCGGCATGGGCGATGCCGGCCACCTCCTTGCCGGCGATCGGGTGCGCCGGCACGAACGAGGGCACGCGCTCCTTGAGCACCCGGCGCGCGGCGTCCACCACGTCGCGCTTGGTCGAGCCCACGTCCATGAACAGCACGCCGGGTTCGACCAGGTGACGGATCGCCTTGAAGGTGGACTCGGTGGCCGACACCGGCACCGAGATCAGCACCACGTCCGAGCCGGAGACCGCCAGCAGCGCCGACTCGGCCGCCTGGTCGATCACGCCGAGCTGGCGCGCGCGCTCGGTGGTGGAGGGCGACTTGCTGTAGCCGATCACGCGCTTGACCAGGCCGGCGCGCTTGAGCGCCAGCGCGAACGAACCGCCCATCAAGCCGCAACCGATGACACCGAGCTGGTTGAACATCTGCGAGTCGGTCCTGGTCAGTGCACGTCGATGGGATAGGTGCCCAGCACCTTGAAGAACGCGCACACGCCGCGCAGCTCCCTGAGCGCCTGCGCCACGTGCGGCTGGTCCGGGTGGCCCTGCAGGTCGATGTAGAAGTAGTACTCCCACTGGCCCGAACGTGCCGGGCGCGACTCGAAGCGGCTCATCGACACGCCGTGCTGCTTCAGCGGCACCAGCATGTCGTGCACCGCGCCGGGCTTGTTGGCCACCGAGACCACGAGGCTGGTGCAGTCGTGGCCCGAGGCGGCCGGGCGCGGGTGGCGGTCCGGGTGCGCCAGGATCGCGAAACGGGTGCGGTTGTGCGCCTCGTCCTGGATCGCCGGGGCCACCACGTGCAGGCCGAACTCGCTGCCGGCGCGCTCGCTGGCAATCGCCGCCAGGCCGGTGTCGGCGGCCGCCAGGCGCGCGCCCTCGGCATTGCTGGCCACCGGGCGGCGCTCCACCTGCGGCAGGTGGTTGGACAGCCAGCCGTGGCATTGCGCGAGCGCCTGCGGGTGGGCGCAGACGGCCTTGATGCCCCCCAGCGAGTTCTCGCGCCGCAGCAGGTTGTGCTTCACCACCAGGCTGGTCTCGCCGATGATGAACAGCGGCGTGGTCAGGAACAGGTCGAGCGAGCGCGTCACCACGCCCTCGGTGGAGTTCTCGACCGGCACGACGCCGAAGTCGGCCGCGCCGGCCACCGTCTGGTGCAGCACCTCGTCGAAGTTGGCGCAGGGCACGCGCACGATCGACGAGCCGAAGAAGCCGAGCGCCGCCTCCTCGCTGAAGGTGCCGGCCGGGCCCAGGTAGGCCACCCGCGTGGGGGTCTCGAGCGCGCGGCAGGCCGACATGATCTCGCGCCAGATCGGCGCCACGCTCTCGGACTTCAGCGGCCCCGGGTTGGCGGCCTTCAGCCCGTCGATCACCTGCGCCTCGCGCTCGGGGCGGAACACCACCGAGCCCTCCTTCTTCTTCAGCTCGCCGACCTGCTGGGCCAGCTGCGCACGGCGGTTCAGCAGCGCGAGCAGCTCGCGGTCGAGCCCGTCGATCTGCGTGCGCAGCGCGAGCAGCTCGGGCAGGGGCGAGGCGGGAGAGTCAGCCATGGGCCGGAAATTGTCGCATCAGTTGCCTTCCGGCCAGGCGGCGCGGGCCGCCGGGCGGGCCGGGCACGCGGCCTCAGGGGGTCTCTTCGGCCGGCGGCTCGTCGCCGTTGGCGTCGTTCTCGACGATGCGCTGCAGCCCGATCAGCTTGGCGCCGGCATCGAGCGCGATCAGCGTGACGCCCTGCGTCGCGCGGCCGAGCTCGCGGATCTCGGCCACGCGCGTGCGCACCAGCACGCCCTTGTCGGTGATCAGCATGATCTCGTCGTCCGGGCGCACCAGCGTGGCGGCCACCACGCGGCCGTTGCGCTCGCTCTGCTGGATGGCGATCATGCCCTTGGTGCCGCGGCCGTGGCGCGTGTACTCGACGATCGAGGTGCGCTTGCCGAAGCCGTTCTCGGTGGCGGTCAGCACGCTCTGCGTCTCGTCCTCGGCCACCAGCATCGCGATCACGCTCTGCCCGGGCTCCAGCGCCATGCCGCGCACGCCGCGCGCGTTGCGGCCCATCGGGCGCACGTCGTCCTCGTCGAAGCGCACCGCCTTGCCGCCGTCGGAGAACAGCATCACGTCGTGCTTGCCGTCGGTGAGCGCCGCGCCGATCAGGAAGTCGCCCTCGTCGAGGTCGACCGCGATGATGCCGGCCTTGCGCGGGTTGCTGAACTCGTCCAGCGCGGTCTTCTTCACCGTGCCCTGCGCGGTGGCCATGAACACGTAGTGATCCGGCGGGAAGCTGCGGAAGCCGTCGTTCAGCGGCAGCACCACGTTGACCTTCTCGCCGGCCTGCAGCGGGAACATGTTGACGATCGGCTTGCCGCGCGAGTTGCGCGAGCCCTGCGGCACCTCCCACACCTTGAGCCAGTAGACCCGGCCGTGGTTCGTGAAGCACAGGATGTAGTCGTGCGTGTTGGCGATGAAGAGCTGGTCGATCCAGTCGTCTTCCTTGGTCGCCGTGGCCTGCTTGCCGCGCCCGCCGCGCTTCTGGGCGCGGTATTCGGCCAGCGGCTGGCTCTTGATGTAGCCGGTGTGCGAGAGCGTCACCACCATGTCGGTGGGCGCGATCAGGTCCTCGGTGCCGAGGTCCTGCACGTTGTGCTCAATGGTCGTGCGGCGCGCGCCCAGCTTGGTCTGACCGAACTCGAGCTTCAGTGCCGTCAGCTCCTCGCCGATGATGGCGGTGACGCGCCCGGGCTTGGCGAGGATGTCCAGCAGGTCGGTGATCTGCGCCATCACCTCCTTGTACTCGCCGATGATCTTGTCCTGCTCCAGGCCAGTCAGGCGCTGCAGGCGCATCTGCAGGATCTCGCTGGCCTGGTCGTCGGACAGGCGGTACAGGCCGTCGCCCTGCAGGCCGTAGTGGCGCGGCAGGCCTTCGGGGCGGTAGGCGTCGGTGCCGCCTTCCATGCGTGCGAGCATCTCGCGCACCAGCGAGCTGTCCCAGCTCTTGGCCATCAGGGCCGTCTTGGCCACCGGCGGGGTGGGCGAGTTCTTGATCGTCTCGATGAATTCGTCGATGTTGGCCAGCGCCACCGCCAGGCCTTCCAGCACGTGGCCGCGTTCGCGCGCCTTGCGCAGTTCGAAGATCGTGCGGCGGGTCACCACCTCGCGGCGGTGCTCGAGGAAGATCTCGACCAGGTCCTTCAGGTTGCAGAGCTTCGGCTGGTTGTCCACCAGCGCGACCATGTTGATGCCGAAGCTGTCCTGCAGCTGGGTCTGCTTGTACAGGTTGTTCAGCACCACCTCGGGCACTTCGCCGCGCTTGAGCTCGATCACGACGCGCATGCCGGACTTGTCGGACTCGTCCTGGATGTGGCTGATGCCCTCGAGCTTCTTCTCGTGCACCAGCTCGGCGATGCGCTCGAGCAGGTTCTTCTTGTTGACCTGGTAGGGAATCTCGTCGACCACGATGGCCTGGCGCTGGCCGCGGTCGATGTCCTCGAAGTGGCACTTCGCGCGCATCACCACCTTGCCGCGGCCGGTGCGGTAGCCCTCGCGCACGCCCGAGAGGCCGTAGACGATGCCGGCGGTCGGGAAGTCCGGCGCCGGGATGATCTCCATCAACTCGTCGATCGAGGCCGACGGGTTCTTCAGCAAGTGCAGGCAGGCGTCGACCACCTCGTTGAGGTTGTGCGGCGGGATGTTGGTGGCCATGCCCACCGCGATGCCGGCCGAGCCGTTGACCAGCAGGTTCGGCAGCCGGGTCGGCAGCACCACCGGCTCTTTCTCGGAGCCGTCGTAGTTCGGCGCGAAGTCGACCGTTTCCTTGTCGAGATCGGCCAGCATCTCGTGGGCGATCTTGGCCAGGCGGATCTCGGTGTAGCGCATCGCCGCGGCGTTGTCGCCGTCGACCGAGCCGAAGTTGCCCTGGCCGTCGACCAGCATGTGGCGCAGCGAGAACGGCTGGGCCATGCGCACGATGGTGTCGTAGATCGAGGCGTCGCCATGCGGGTGGTACTTGCCCATCACGTCGCCGACGATGCGCGCGCTCTTCTTGAACGGCCGGTTCCAGTCGTTGTTCTGCTCGTGCATGCCGAACAGCACGCGCCGGTGCACCGGCTTCAGGCCGTCGCGCGCGTCGGGCAACGCACGCCCGACGATCACGCTCATCGCGTAGTCGAGGTACGAGCGCCGCATCTCCTCTTCGAGGCTGACGGGCAGGGTTTCCTTGGCGAACTGGGTCATGCGGCGCTCGAGGCAGGGCTCGTGGAGGAGGTGGCGTCGCGGGGCTGGAGCCGGCGCCACGCAAAACGATTGATTCTAATTGCGCTACCTTGTGGCACCTGCGCAACATCGTCACCGACGTACCGCAGGCCCGAGGCCAAAATCAAGTCACGGAAAGGCCCTATGGCACAATCCGCCGTCGGTGGTCGGCACCCGCGGACGAGGGCTTTGCCAGCGTTCTCGAAGACCAACTGCTCAATTCCCTCGAGAGGAGAATCATGAAGAAACTGAACAAGGTGGCGTCGCTCTTCGCAACCGCCGCGCTTGCCGCCTCCGCGTCGGGTGTGTCCGCCCAGACGATCGACAACTGGGTCAACAGCACCGGCATCACCTGGAAGAACGGCACCAACGAGCTGTGCTGGCGTGATGCCAACTGGACGCCGGCCACCGCCAAGGAAGACTGCGACGGCGCGCTGAAGAAGGCCGCTCCGGCCCCGGCGCCCGCCCCGGCCCCCGCGCCCGCCCCGGCGCCCGCGCCCGCCCCGGTCGCTCCGCCGCCCCCGCCGGCGCCGCCGGCCGCTCCGGTGAGCGAGAAGGTCACGTTCGCGGCCGACGCGTTCTTCGACACCGACAAGGCCGTGCTGAAGCCCGAGGGCAAGGCAAAGCTGGACGACCTGACCAGCAAGATCTCCGGCATCAACCTCGAAGTCATCATCGCCGTCGGCCACACCGACAGCGACGGCTCGGATGCGTACAACCAGAAGCTGTCGGTGCGTCGCGCCGAGGCCGTCAAGGAGTACCTGACGAGCAAGGGCGTCGAGAAGAACCGCGTCTACACCGAAGGCAAGGGCGAGAAGCAGCCCGTGGCCGACAACAAGACCAAGGAAGGCAAGGCGAAGAACCGCCGCGTCGAGATCGAGGTCGTCGGCACCCGCACCAAGAAGTGACCTGACGGTCCTTCCGACGCAGACAAACCCCGCCCCGGCGGGGTTTGTTGTTTCTGGCCTTTACCTACCATCCGCGCATGAGCACGAGCGCCAACGTCGACCCGCAGGAACTCGCCAAGTTCAGCGAACTGGCCCACCGCTGGTGGGACCCGGAGAGCGAGTTCCGCCCCCTGCACCAGATCAATCCGCTGCGGCTGGACTGGATCGCGTCGCTGATGCCGCTGGCGGGCAAGCGCATCGTCGACGTCGGCTGCGGCGGCGGCATCCTGGCCGACGCGATGGCGCGCCGCGGCGCCGACGTGCTGGGCATCGACCTCGCCACCAAGCCGCTGCGCGTGGCGCAGTTGCACGCGCTCGAGGCCGGCACCACCTCGGTGGCCTATCGCGAGATCGCCGCCGAGGCGCTGGCGGCAGAGCAGCCCGGCAGCTTCGATGCCGTCACCTGCATGGAGATGCTCGAGCACGTGCCCGACCCGGCCTCGACGGTGCAGGCCTGCGCGACGCTCGCCAAGCCGGGCGGCTGGGTGTTCTTCTCGACGCTGAACCGCAACCCGAAGTCCTTCCTGTTCGCGATCGTCGGCGCGGAGTACGTGCTGCGCCTGCTGCCGCGCGGCACGCACGAATACGCCCGCTTCATCCGGCCGAGCGAGCTGGCGCGCTGGTGCCGCGACGCCGGGCTCGACGCCACCGCCACGCGCGGCCTGGGGTACAACCCGCTGACCAAGCGCTACGCCCTGAACGCCGACACGAGCGTGAACTACCTCGTGGCCTGCCGCAAGAGCGCATGAGGCTCGCCGTGCGGGCGGTGCTGTTCGACCTGGACGGCACCCTGATCGACAGCGCGCCCGACCTGGCCGGCACGGGCAACGACATGCGCGCCGCGCGCGGCCTGCCGCTGCTGCCGCTGGATGAACTGCGGCCGATGGTGGGCGCCGGCGCCCGCGGCATGGTCGGGCGGGCGCTCGGTGTCGCCCCGGGGCAGGCCGGGTTCGAGGCGCTGCGCGACGAGTTCCTGCAGCGCTACGAGGCCCGCATGACGCGCGAGACACGGGTGTTCGAAGCGATACAGCCGGTGCTCGCGGCGCTGGCCTCGCGCCGGCACCCCTGGGGCATCGTCACCAACAAGGTGACGCGCTACACCGAGCCCATCGTGCGCGCACTCGGGCTGGCCGAGGCCGCGGCGGTGGTGGTGTGCGGCGACACCACGCCGCACGCCAAGCCGCACCCGGCCCCGCTGCTCGAGGCAGCACGGCGCATCGGGCTGGAGCCGGGCGAGTGCGTCTACGTCGGCGACGACCTGCGCGACGTGCAGGCCGGCCGCGCCGCCGGCATGGCCACCGTGGCCGCCGCATGGGGCTACCTCGGCGACGGCGACCACATCGACGACTGGGGCGCCGACCACGTGATCGCCGAACCCGGCCAGCTCTTGAACTTGCTGTCGCTGGCCTAAACTACGGGCTGAGGGGCTGACCTGGCTTCGACGTGGGTGCGGAGTCGGTTCAGGGCATGCCGAGCACCAGTTCGCTCGTAAATCCACTGGAAACAAAGTAACTGCGAACGACTCTTCGTACGCTCTCGCCGCTTAAAACCGGTGAGCCTCGCAACAGCTGGCCCATGGGCTGGGTCTGACGGGAAACCGGAGGACTGCGAGGTCATTCACATGGGATCGTCCTGAGCCGGGTCACTCGGCCCAGGATCAAATCAAGTGACTCGTGGTGACGGCAGCGTGCTGCTGCGCGGCCGGCACCATCAAACTCAAATCAGTCAGCTAAGCATGTAGAACTGGCCGGTGATGGCTTGCGGACGGGGGTTCGATTCCCCCCAGCTCCACCAAACAACGAGGCCCTGGCGTCGCAAGACACCAGGGCCTTCGTCTTGTCCGGCCGGCCGCGCTAGGCCGTGCCGGCGAGATCCGGCCACAGCGCCAGCACCACCCGTTCGGCGTCGTGACGGGCAAGCGATTCGCCCGTCATGAACGAGCCGGCGATCACGCGCGGCACCAGCGCGTGGAGCCGCTCGAGCTGCGGCGCCACCGGGTGCGCGCCTTCCTCCGCGTAGCGCGCTGCCAGCACCGGTGGCGGCATGCCGGTGTTGACGACCACGGTGTCGACGCGCCGGCCGAGGTGGCGGTGCACCTCCGCCACGAAGTCCGCGGCGCCGAAGCCGTCGGTCTCGCCCCGTTTGGTCATCACGTTGCACACGTAGACCACCTCGCCCTCGCAGGCGCGGATCGCCTCGGCCACGCCGTCCACCAGCAGGCAGGGCAACACGCTGGTGTAGAGGTCACCCGGCCCGAGCAGCAGCGTGTCGGCGCGCATCAGCGCCTTGCGCGCTGCCGCCAGCACGCCGGCCGGCGGATCGAGGAAGACGCGCCGGATCGGCTGCACCGGCCGCTCGCCGGGGCAGTCGATCGCGTCCTCGCCGCGCACCAGGCTGCCGTCGCCGAGCTCGGCGCACAGCGTCGCCTGGCCGAGCGTCACCGGCAGGACCCGGCCGGCCGCTTCGAGCATCTGTTGCGCGTCCTCGAGCGCGTCGAGCAGGTCGCCGCCGTTGCGGTCCTGCAGCGCATGCAGGATCAGGTTGCCGAGGGAATGGCCGCCGACGTTGTCGTTCGGCCCGGCCGGAAAGCGGTAGCTGAACAGGTCGCGCCACAGGCTGCTCGAGCGCGCCAGCGCCACCAGCGCCTGGCGCAGATCGCCCAGCGGCAGCGGCCGGCCGAATTCGTCCATCAGGCGGCGCGAGGAGCCGCCCGAGTCGGTCATCGCGACGATCGCCGTGAGCCGCGCCGCGACCTTCTTCAGCTCCGAGAGCATCGCGAACGAGCCGGTGCCGCCGCCGACGGTGACGATCCGATCGCTGATCTGCTGGCGCATGGAACACGGGCCCGGACGGGCACAAGGGACGTGAGCGCGATGTTGCCACCACGCCGGCGCGCGCCGGCTGCTGCGCCGCAGCTAAGGGTTCGTGCAGGCGGTCCGGGGGGCGCGCGCGCTGAACTCGGATCGCCGGGCCGGATCCCACCCTGCGCAGATGATGGACATGAAGTGAACCAACCGGAGCTCATCGGAGCATGTACGAACGATCCTTGCTGGACCTCGGGGCGCCGCTCGCGCCCGGAGAACTCTGCGTGCTGCCGGGCGGCGCGGGGCTGGTGGTGTTTGCCCACGCCGACGGCGAGGCGCGCACCACCCCCCGCAGTGCCGACCTGGCGCTGCGCCTGCAGCGGCGCGAACTGGGCACGCTGCTGTTCGACCTGCTCGGGCCGGACGAGCCGAACGCCACGCTGGCGCAGGACGTGCCCCTGCTGGCGGCCCGCCTCGAGCAGGCCCTGGACGCCCTGCCGCCGGCCCTGCAGAGCGAGCCGATCGGCCTGATCGGCACCGACGCCGGGGCCGCGGCGGCCCTGGTGGTGGCCGCGCGCCGACCGCAGCAGGTGCGCGCCGTGGTCTCGCGCGGCGGCCGTCCGGACCTGGCTGGCGCGGCGCTCGGCGACGTGCGCGCGCCGACGCTGCTGCTGGTCGGCGCGGCCGATGCCGAGGTGCTCGAGCTGAATCGCCAGGCCTACGCGCGGCTGCGCGGCGAGAAGCGCATCGACGTGGTGCCGCGTGCCACGCACCTGTTCCTCGAGGCCGGGGCGCTCGACGTCGTGGCCCAGCACGCCGGGGACTGGTTCCTCGCCCATCTCGGGCCCCCGCCTGCGCGCTGAGCGCGCTCAACGCGTGCGCCGGGCGGCAGCCTAGATTGCCCCCCATGGTCGGCACACGGCAGCAGGACGCGCCGGCCGGTCCGGTGCTGATGGCGGCGCCGGCCGGCTCGCGGCACGCGAACGCGGTGGCCGCCGCGCTGCTGCGGCAGCGGCTGTGTGTGATCGCCGTGCAGGGGGCCCCGCGCTCGGCCGCGGCCTTCGAGGCGGCGCTGCGGCAACTGCTGCGAGCCCCCGACCTGACGGGCCAGCGCGTCGGCCTGTACGGCTGCGGGCCGGCGGTGTTGGCGGTGCTGCGCGTCGCCGCCGCGGCGCCCGCCCTGGTGGCCGCGGTGGTGGCCTGCGAAGGCCGGCCGGACCGGGCCGGGCCGGCGCTCGCCGCCGTGCAGGCGCCGACCCTGCTGCTGCTCGGCGCCGGCCAGGCCGCTCCGCTGGCCGCCGGACGCGCCGCGATGCAGCGCCTGGACTGCCGCAAGCGCCTCGAGGTGGTGCCCGGTGGCGTCGACGAGCCGGCGGCGCTGGCCGCCCTGGCCGAGCTGGCCGCGGACTGGTTCGCCAGCCACCTGGCCGAGCCGCCGCGCGCCTGAGCGCCGCGGGCAGTGGGGCTCAGCCGAGCGTGGTGTCGCCGGCCAGGCCGTGTTCCATGCCGTAGCGGATCAGCGCCGCGGTGTTGGGCAGCTGCAGCTTGTCCATGATGCGGCTCTTGTGCGTGCTGACCGTCTTGATCGACAGGTGCAGCGCGTCGGCGATCTGCTTCGGCCGCTCGCCGGCCACCAGGCGGCGCAGCACCTCGAGCTCGCGGTCCGACAGCCCGGCATGCGCCTCCGGTTCGCTGCCGCGCTGCAGCTGCAGCACCACGCGCTCGGCCAGCGCCGGCGTCACGTAGGCGCCGCCGCTGGCCACCTTGCGCACCGCCTGCACCAGCTCGGCGGCGGCGCCGTCCTTGGTGACATAGCCGTTGGCGCCGTTCTTGAATGCGCGCATCGCGTACTGCTCCTCCGCATGCATCGACAGCACCAGCACGCCGACACGCGGATACCCGGCCCGGATGCGCCGGATCAGCTCCAGCCCGTTCATGCCCGGCATCGACAGGTCGACGATCGCGATGTCCACCGGCGCCTGGCGCAGCACCTCGAGCGCCTGGAAGCCGGTGCTGGCCTCGGTGATGGTCCAGCCCTCGGCCGTGGCGTCGAGGATGCGCTTCATGCCCTCGCGCACGATCGCGTGGTCGTCGGCGATCAGCAGGCGCAGCGGCTCGCGGCGCGGGCTCAGGGGGTCGGCCATGGTTCGTCGTCGGCCGCCGCGGCGGCCTGCGTGTCGTACGCCGGCGGGAGGTGCACGCGCACCCGGGCGCCGCCGCCCGGCGGGTTGTCGATCTCGAGCCGGCCGCCGAGCAGTTCGGCGCGCTCGCGCATGCCCAGCAGCCCCCAGCGGCCCTCGCGCTGCAGCGCACGCTCGGGGAAACCGACGCCGTCGTCGTGCACGCTCAGGTGCAGCCCGTCGTCGCGCCGCCGCAACTGCACGCTGGCGTGGCCGGCGCGGGCGTGGCGCGCCACGTTGGTCAGGGCCTCCTGCACCATGCGGTAGAGCGCGATCGCGACCCGCTCGTCGACCTCCGGCACCTCGTCCAGATCGACCTGCACGCGGATGCCGAGCCGGCGCGAGGCCTCGATCGCCAGCCACTCGATGGCGGCGTTCAGGCCCAGGTCGTCGAGCATCAGCGGCCGCAGGTCGGCGGCGATGCGGCGCAGCGCGGCCACCGTCTCGTCGAGCATCGCGAGCATGGCCGGCAGGCGCGAGCCGCCGCCGGACCGGCTGGACAGCTCCATCTTCAGCGCCGTCAGCCGCTGGCCCAGCTCGTCGTGCAGTTCGCGCGCGATGCGCCGGCGCTCGTCCTCGCGCGCCTCCATCACGCTGACCGAGAGCTGCCGCAGCCGGCGCTGCAGGCGCCGCGCCTCGCGCGCCTCGGCGCGCTGCCGGGTGACGTCGGCCACCACCATCTGCACCGTGGTGCGGCCGTGGTCGGGCAGGGCGGCCAGCGCGATCTCGACCTCGCGCGCCTGCCCGTCGGGGCGCGCCAGGCGTCCCTGCACCTGGCCCATGCCGTGCCCGCCCGCCAGCACGCCGGTCACCTGCTCGCGCAGTGCCGCGTGCGACTCCGGCTGCAGCAGCGAATAGACCGACTCGCCCACCAGCGGGTGGGCGTCGCCGAGCAGCCGTGCGGCGGCCCGGTTGGCGAACACGATGCGGTCGCTGTCGGCGATCCACAGTGCCACCGGCGCCAGCTCGAACACCGCCCGCAGGCGCTGCTGCAGCCTGCGCAGCTCGTCCTGCAGGCCACGTTCGCCGCTCAGGTCGCGCAGCAGCGCGGCGACGAAGCGGCGCGTCCCCTGCGGGCCGGCCACGTCGACCCCGCTGAGCCACACCTCGGCGGGGAACTCGCGGCCATCGGCGCGCAGCGCCACCACCTGGCGGTGCGCGCGCACCGCGTGCTCGTCGGCGCTCGCGGCCGACCAGTCGCGCACCAGCTGCTCGTGCAGGCCGCGTTGGCGCGAGGGGAGGAAATCCGCCAGCGGCCGGCCGAGCGCCTGTGCGGCGCTGCAGCCGAAGATGCGCTGCGCCGCCGGGTTCAGCGCGACGACCTGCTGGCCTTCGTCGACCATCAGGATGGCCTCGTGCGCGGCCTGCAGCACGCCGCCCAGGGGCAGCGCGAACAGGTCGAGACCTTCCGCCGGCGTCGCGTCGTTCATGACCCCTACCCTGCCCGGATCGCGCCGCGGTGGGATGACGCAGCGCAAGAAACCCGGCCCTCGCGGCGGGGTCGGAATCGTCCTAACGCGGGTCCGGAAAGGGCCGACGCCGGCCCGCAGGAACGGCCGATTGCCGTGCCGCGGCGCCGCGCGGATGCTGGCTGGGTCGTACCGCGGAGATTGCCATGCCCGTCGCGTCCCTGTCCGAGTCGCTCAATGACCTGCTGCGCCTGTGGGGCGGCGACTCGCCGCGAGCCGCCTGCGCCGGGCAGACGGTGCTGCCGGTGTGGCGCGTGCGCGCCGGCGCGCCGCTGCTGCTGGAGGGCGCCCCGGCGGACCTGGTGCACGTGGTGCGCACCGGCTCCTTCAAGTGCCAGCGGGTCGGCGAGGACGGCTACGAGCAGGTGCTGGCCTTCCTCGGCCCGGGCGACGTGCCCGGCATCGATGCGCTCGGGTCGGGCCGGCAGAGCTGCGGCGTGGTCGCGCTGGAGGACAGCACGGTCTACGCGCTGCCGGCCCGCGAGCTCGACCGGCTGCGCCTGCTGCACCCGGCGCTCGACCAGGGCCTGCAGCGCGCCGTGGCGCGCCAGCTCGCCGATGCGCGCCATGCGGTCGAGATGATGTCGGCCGTGGCCGCCGAGGTGCGGCTCGGGCGCTTCCTGCTCTGGCTGTCGGAGAACATGGCCGCGCGCGGACAGTCGCCGCGCCGTCTGCTGCTGCGCATGAGCCGGCGCGACATCGCCAGCCTGCTGGGCATCGCCCACGAGACCGTCAGCCGGGCCTTCTCGGCGCTGACCGAGCTGGGGCTGCTGCGCGTGGAGAACCGCGACGTCGAGCTGCTCGACCTCGACGGCCTGCGCCGCTGCACACGCGCCACGCGCAGCACGCTGGTGGACCTGCCGGCCACGGCCGCGGCGCGGCACGCGCCGGTGCTGGCGGCCTGATCAGCCCAGCTGTTCGCTGCCGCGCTCGAGGAAGGGCGCCCACGGCGCCCACCAGGCCTGCAGCAGGGGCCCGCCGGCCCGCAGCAGCTCGTCGCTCACGCCGGGCCAGGCGGCCGGCGGCCAGGCCGCGGTCGGCGCCGACAGGGCGTCGAGCCAGGCCAACCAGGCCCGGGCGGCGACCTGCTGCTGCTGCGCCCAGTAGCCCAGCAGGGCCGCGTACCCGTCGCGCTGCTGATCGATCCAGGCCGCGAGCGCCTCGTTCGAGTCGGAGCGGACGTCGATCGCGGCCGCCTCGGCCGCCGGCTTGCCTCTTGCCATGTTGATGCTCCTGGGTGACGCGGCTACACGGCGACGGGCGCCTTGATGGCCGGGTGGTGCTGGTACTCGAGCACCTCGAAGTCCTCGAACGCGTAGTCGAAGATCGAGGGCGGGCGACGCCTGATCGCGAGCACCGGGTAGGGGAAGGGCGTGCGCGACAGCTGCAGGCGCACCTGCTCGGCGTGGTTGCTGTAGATGTGGCAGTCGCCGCCGGTCCAGATGAAGTCGCCGACCTCGAGATCGCACTGCTGCGCCAGCATGTGGGTCAGCAGCGCGTAGCTCGCGATGTTGAACGGCACGCCGAGGAAGATGTCGGCGCTGCGCTGGTAGAGCTGGCAACTCAGGCGGCCCTCGGCGACGTAGAACTGGAAGAACGCGTGGCAGGGCAGCAGCGCCATCTTCGACAGCTCGGCCACGTTCCACGCACTGACGATGATGCGGCGCGATTCGGGTGTGGTCTTGATCTGGCGCACCACCTCGGCGATCTGGTCCACGTGGCCGCCGTCGGGCGTCGGCCAGGAGCGCCACTGCACGCCGTAGACCGGGCCGAGTTCGCCGTCCTCGCGCGCCCACTCGTCCCAGATCGTCACGCCGCGTTCCTGCAGCCAGCGCACGTTGCTGTCGCCGCGCAGGAACCACAGCAGCTCGAGGATGATGGACTTCAGGTGCACCTTCTTCGTGGTGACCAGCGGGAAGCCTTCGCGCAGGTCGAAGCGCATCTGGTGGCCGAACACGCTGCGCGTGCCGGTGCCGGTGCGGTCGCCGCGGTCGACGCCATGTTCGGCCACATGGCGCATGAAGTCCTCGTACTGCGAGCGGACGGGGCGCGTGGGGGTCTTGGCGAGCATTCGCGCGATTCTATGGTTGCCACAGCCGGCGACTGTTGGCCAACAGATCCGTTACGCGAGCACCCAAGTCGAATTCTTCGGCCCTACCCTGGAGCAGTCTGGCGCCGTTATGCGAGCGAAACCAGTTGCAGTTCCTCAAGGCGGATTGCCATCGCTTCTACTGACACACCGAACATGGCCGCTAGCGAGACGATCTGCCGGCCGTCGAAGCGTATGGCACCCGCGACGAGCCGAGCGAAGTCACGCTGTGTCTTGCATCGCATGCGTGTGTCCGCTAGAGACTCTCCAAGAAGTGCAAAGGCCGTTTGGTCATCAAGAACAAGCAGGCGACGACCGAAAATGCCCGCGAAGCGATCCCCGACCAGCTTCGCGGGTAACAGGAACAAGGTGGCGAAGCGATCGGCCTCACGCTCTTGCGGATCCTTTGCCGAGGCAGTCCCGTCCAACGGGCGATCTCGGTGCATTGCGGCGAGGCCACTATGTAGCCTCGCGTGTCCCAACTCGTGAGCGAGGGTGAAGTTGCGAATCGCACGCACAAATTGCCCGGACACTCGAACCATCCGAGAGTCGTTGTCGATCAAGCCAGCGACCTCGATGAGCCCCGAATCGGACCGCCACTGTCCGAGCGTTTCCTCCTCGACACACTCATACCCCAACATCTCTAAAGCAACCACTGGGTTCAGTAACTCAATCGGGTCAACGTCGACAGATTCGCCGAAGAAGGTGGTCCGGTTCCGCCAGAGTTCTCGAAGCAGGTCTCGGACGTTTGCCTCAATCTCAGACTCTGCGAGCCGTTGTTCGCTCCGGCCTCCACGGCCGTGCGATGGCGCTCGACCCGAGTCGCCCGAATTCGAGGGCGACGACGCGGGCTGTCGGAGGGACGGCGCATGTGCTAGCGCAGACTTCGTGCCGCTGCCGTCAAGGTGAGCGTACTGATTCTCGAGCAGGCGGCGATCCGTCTCGACGGCGATGGCGGACGCGAGCACGGCGCCATCTGTCGGAACTTCGTCGGACTCCAGGTACTCGACTAGCGCATACGGATTCCCGAGGCGTCGGCGCTGCTCGCGCACTGAAGCCAAGGTCAATTGATCCATCAAGCACCCCCGCCTATACCTAGCCATCTGCAGTCTAGCAGCGGAGGGATGCCACCGTGCGTTCACCCCTGCGGCACCGGCTCCCTCAGGAAGATCTCCACGCGCCGGTTCTGCGCCCGGCCGGACTCGCTGGCGTTGTCGGCCACCGGCTCGCGCGCGCCGTGGCCTTCGGTCTCGACACGCGCCGGCGCCACGCCGCGCGTGGCGAGGTAGTCGCGCACGCTCTGCGCGCGCTCCACCGACAGCGGGTTGTTGATCGCGTCGCTGCCGGTGCTGTCGGTGTGGCCGACGATGCGCACCCGCATGGCCGGGTCGAGGCCGGAGGCGAACTGGTCGAGCACCGGCCGCATCGCCGGCTTGATGGCGGCACGGCCGACGTCGAACGAGAAGTCGCTCGGCACGTTGACCTTGAGCTGGTTGTCGGCGGTGCGGCTGACGTCGATGCCGGTGCCCTGCGTGGCCTGCTGCATGGCGGCGTGTTTCTCCTCCATGCGCTTGGACCACAGGTTGCCGGCCACCGCGCCGATCGCGCCGCCGACCACCGCGCCGATGCCGGCCTTGCCGCCGGTGGCGGAGCTGAGTACCGCGCCGACGCCGGCGCCGATGCCGGCCCCGACCGCGGTGCCCTTCTGGCGTTCGCTCATGTTGGCGCAGCCGACCAGCAGCGCGGCGGCCAGCGCGACGGCGGTGACGGGGCGAAGACGTTCTTGCATGCGGATCTCCTCGGGTGGGAACCCGTGATCGACCCGCCGGCGCGGCCCGGAGTTCGCCGCCCGGGCCGCCGGCAAGGTTTCCGGCTGTGTCAGACGGTGTCGGCGGATGCCGGCTGGTCGAACTGCAGCGCGGCCAGGCGCGCGTACAGCCCGCCGGCAGCCGCGAGCTGCGCATGCGTGCCGGTCTCCACGATGCGGCCGGCCTCCATCACGACGATGCGGTCGGCGCTCTGCACCGTGGCCAGCCGGTGCGCGATGACGAGCGTGGTGCGGTCCTTCATCGCCGCCTCGAGCGCGGCCTGCACCGCGCGCTCGCTCTCGGCGTCGAGCGCGCTGGTGGCCTCGTCGAGCAGCAGCAGCGGCGGATTCTTCAGGATCGCGCGTGCGATGCTGATGCGCTGCCGCTGCCCGCCCGACAGCCGCACGCCGCGCTCGCCGAGGAAGGTCCGGTAGCCCTCGGGCAGGGCGCTGATGAAGTCGTGCGCGTAGGCCGCCTGCGCCGCGGCCATCACCTCCGCGTCGCTTGCCCCGGGCCGGCCGTAGCGGATGTTCTCCAGCGCGTCGGCGCTGAAGATCACGCTGTCCTGCGGCACGATGCCGATGCGGCCGCGCAGCTCCTCCAGCGCGGCCTCGCGCACCGGCACGCCGTCGAGCTCGATGCGCCCGGCGTTCGCGTCGTAGTAGCGCAGCAGCAGCTGGAACACGGTGGTCTTGCCGGCGCCGCTCGGGCCCACCAGCGCGACCGTCTCGCCCGGTTTCACGTCCAGCGTGAAGCCGTCCAGTGCCGCGTGCTGCGGGCGCGAGGGGTAGCGGAAGGTCACGCCGCGCAGTGCCAGCGACGAACCGCCGCGCGTGGGCGGCAGCGGCTTCGGGTCGGGCGGGGACTCGATCGGCGAGCGCGCCGCGAGCAGTTCCATCAGCCGCTCGGTCGCGCCGGCGGCGCGCAGCAGATCGCCGTACACCTCGGACAGCACCGCCACCGAGCCGATCAGGATGGTGACGAACACCACCGTCTGCGCCAGGTGGCCGGCGCTGGTCTTGCCGTCCAGCACCGATTGCGTGCCCTGGTACAGGCCCCACAGCAGCGCGCCGAAGGTGGCGGTGATGATGAAAGCGACCAGGAACGAGCGCACCCGCGTGCGGCGCCGCGCGGTGTCGAAGGCGTTCTCGGTGGCGGCGTCGAAGCGCTGCGCCTCGCGCGCCTCCTGCACGTAGCTCTGCACCACCGGCACCGCGTTCAGCACCTCGGCGGCGATCGCGCTGGAGTCGGCCACGCGGTCCTGGCTGGCGCGGCTGAGCTTGCGCACGCGCCGTCCCAGCCAGATGCTGGGCAGCACCACCAGCACCAGCGTGCCCAGCACCTGCGACATCACGTAGGGGTTGGTGACGACCAGCATGCCGAGCGCGCCGATGCCCATCACCGTGTTGCGCAGGCCCATGCTGAGGCTGGAGCCCACGACCGTCTGCACCAGTGTCGTGTCGGTGGTCAGGCGCGAGATCACCTCGCCGGTCTGCGTGGTCTCGAAGAACTGCGGGCTCTGCCGCACCACGTGGGCGTAGACGGCGTTGCGCAGGTCGGCGGTGACGCGCTCGCCCAGCCAGGTGACCATGTAGAAGCGTGCCGCCGAGAACACCCCGAGCGCCGCGCCCACGCCGAACAGCGCGAAGAAGTGCCCGCGCAGCGCCATCACGCGCGCGCCCGGGTCGCTCGCGACCAGGCCCTGGTCGATGAGCGACTTCAGCGCGATCGGGAAGGCCAGCGTGGCGAGCGCCGCCAGCACGAGGAACAGCAGCGCGAGCGCGATGCGGGCGCGGTACGGGCGCAGGAAGGGCAGCAGGCCTGACAGCGAGCGCACCGGGCGCTTGTCGGCCGCGCCGGGGCGCGAGGAAGGGACAGCCATGGCCGGCGAGTCTAGGGGCGCGGCGCGAATACCCGCGTGCGCCGTCGGGATTTTGATGCCCGGTCAAAATTTGCCTAGACAATAATTGCTCAGGCCAGTATCGGGCCGGAGCCGAGGAGTGGCGCGATGTCCGAATCGCCTTGTTTCTACGCGGGAGACCGCTACAACTTCAACGACAGCATCGGCCACCGCCTGTTCGGCGTGATGATGATGTTCCGCCGCGAGGCCGATGCGCGCATGGCGCGCCACGGGCTGACCGACGCGCAGTGGAAGCCGCTGTGGATGATCCAGTCCGGCCGCGCCACCACCGCCAACGAGCTGGCGCGCGAGTCGGGCATCGATGCCGGCGCGGTGACGCGCATGCTCGACCGGCTCGAGGCCAAGGGCCTGGTCGAGCGCCTGCGCTCCGAGAGCGACCGCCGCGTCGTGCACCTGAAGCTCACCGAGGCCGGCCAGGCCGCGGCAGCGCACATCCCGCACGTGCTGGCCTCGGTCAACAACGACTTCCTGCGCGGCTTCTCGGAACGTGACTTCCAGGCCCTGCGCAAGCTGCTCGACCGGATGGCCGACAACGGCCGCGCGCTGCAGGGCGCCGAGGAGGCGGCATGAGGACCTCTCACCTCGCCGCACTCGCGGCCGCGGCCCTGCTGGCCGCCTGCGCATCGCCCGGGCCGCAGGCCACGCCGCGTGCGCTGCTCGAACCCGCCGCGCTCGGCGCCACCGGCGGCCAGGCGTCGTGGCCGGCCGAACGCTGGTGGACCGGCTGGCACGACGCGCAGCTCGACGCGCTGGTCGAGCGCGCGCTCGCCGGCCAGCCCAGCCTGCAGACTGCCGAGGCGCGTGTGCGCCAGGCGCGCGCCGCGGCCGATGCGGCCGGCGCGGCGCGTTCGCCGCAGGTGCGGCTGTCGGCCGACCTGAGCGACCAGCGCTTCACCGCCAACGGCCTGGTGCCGCCGCCGCTGGCCGGCAGCGTGGAATGGAACAACGACGCCCGCCTCGGCGCGAGCTGGGAGCTCGACCTGTTCGGCCGCCAGCGCGCCGCGCTCGATGCGGCCATCGGCACCCTGCGTGCCGCCGAGGCGGATGCGCAGGCGGCGCGCGTGCTGCTGGCCGGCAACGTCGCGGCGGGCTGGTTCGGGCTGGCGCGGCTGGTCGAGAACCGCCGCCTCGCCGCCGAATCGCTGGACCAGCGGCGCCAGATCCTCGCGCTCGTCGAGCAACGGGTCGGCGCCGGGCTGGACACGCAGGTCGAGCGGCGCCAGGCCGAGGGCCTGGTGGCGCAGACCGAGGTCGAGCTGCACACGCTGGACGAGCAGATCGGCCGTGCCCGCCACGCGTTGGCCGAACTCACCGGCCAGGGCCCGCAGGCGCTGGACGCTCTGGTGCCCATGCTCGCCGAGCTGCGCCCGGCGGCGCTGCCCGCGGCGCTGCCGGCCGAGCTGATCGGCCGCCGCGCCGACCTCGTCGCACAGCGCTGGCGGGTGGATGCGGCGACGCACGGCGTGGCGCAGGCGCGTGCCGAGTTCTATCCGAACGTCAACCTGGTCGGCTTCGTCGGCCTGTCGAGCCTGGGGCTGGACAGGTTCCTGCAGGCCGGCTCGCGCACCTACGGCATCGGCCCCGCGCTGAGCCTGCCGATCCTCGACGGCGGCCGGCTGCGCGCCCAGCTCGCCACGCGCTCGGCCGAGGCCGATGCTGCGGTGGATGGCTACAACGCCGCGCTGCTGCGCGCCTTGCGCGAGGTGGCCGACGAGGTGACCACCTTGCAGACGCTGGAGCGCCAGCAGCGCGCGCAGGACGAGGCCACGGGGGCCGCCGAGGCCGCCGCGGATCTCGCATTGCAGCGCTACCGCGCCGGGCTCGGCAACTTCCTGACCGTGCTGACGGCCCAGACCAACGTGCTGACCCAGCGCCGCGCCGCAGCCGACCTGAAGGCGCGCCACCTGCTCGGCGAGGCCGCGCTGGCACGCGCGCTCGGCGGCGGCTGGCAAGAGGCCTGAACGGGCCCGACGAAGAACCAAGAGGACACACCCCATGAGCGACCCGATTCCCTCTTCCGCCCCCGCCGTGCCGGCCGCGCGCCGCAAGCCGGCGCTGATCGCGGTGGCCGCCGCCACGCTGCTGGCGGGTGCCGCCTACGGCGCCTGGTGGGCCCTGGTGCTGCGCCACCACGAGGCCACCGACAACGCCTACGTGCAGGCGCCGGTGGTGCAGATCACGCCGCAGGTCGGCGGCACCGTGCTGGCGGTGCTGGCCGACGACACCGACGTCGTCAAGGCCGGCGCGCCGCTGGTGCGGCTCGACCCGTCCGACGCCAAGCTCGCGCTCGAGCGCGCCGAGGCCCAGCTGGCGCAGACGGTGCGCGAGGTGCGCACGCTGTACGCCAACAACGGCACGCTGGCCGCGACGATCCGCCAGCGCGAGGCCGACGTGCTGCGCGCGCAGTCCGAGGTGGCGCGCGCGAACGACGACGTCATGCGCCGCCGCCCGCTGGCGCAAAGCGGCGCAGTCGGCGGCGAGGAGATGAAACACGCCGAGGCGACGCTGGCGAGTGCGCAGTCGGCGCTGGCCGCCGCGCAGGGCGCGCTGGCCGCGGCACGCGAACAGGCCGCGAGCAACCAGGCGCTGACCGAGGGCACGCGCGTCGAGACGCACCCGAACGTCGAACGCGCCGCCGCCGCGGTGCGCGAGGCCTGGCTGGCGCTGCAGCGCACCGAGCTGCCGGCGCCGCTGGACGGCCAGGTCGCCAAGCGCAGCGTGCAGGTCGGCCAGCGTGTGGCTGCCGGCACGCCGCTGATGACGGTGATCCCGCTCGACCAGGTCTGGGTCGAGGCCAACTTCAAGGAAGTGCAGCTGCGCCGCATGCGCATCGGCCAGCCGGTCAAGCTGACCGCCGACCTGTACGGCAGCAAGGTCGAGTACGACGGCCGCATCGCCGGCCTGGGCGCGGGCACCGGCGCGGCCTTCGCGCTGCTGCCGGCGCAGAACGCGACCGGCAACTGGATCAAGGTGGTGCAGCGCGTGCCGGTGCGTGTGGAGCTGGATGCGAAGCAGCTCGCCGCGCACCCGCTGCGTGTGGGCCTGTCGATGGAGGCGACCGTCGACGTGGGCGACGACGGCGGCGCGCCGCTGCTCGGCCAGGCCGTCTCGCGCAGCCAGGTCACGACCGCCTTCGAGCCCTCGGTCGCCGAGGCCGACCGGATCGTGCAGCAGATCATCGCCGGCAACCTCGGCCGGCCGGTGGTGCACGCCGCGGCCTCGGGCGTCGCGCTGGCCGCGCCGCTGCACTGAAAGGTTCCCGATGAGTGCCGTTCTCGACGCGCGCGACGCGCCGCCGGCGCCGCCTGCGCCACCCCGCGCACCGGTGGCGTTTCCGCCACTCGATGGGTCGGCGCGCGTGCTCGGCACGCTGGCGCTGTCGCTCGCCACGTTCATGAACGTGCTCGACTCGTCGATCGCGAACGTGTCGATCCCCGCCATCGCCGGCGACATGGGCGTCAGCCCGGCGCAGGGCACCTGGGTCATCACCTCGTTCGGCGTGGCCAACGCGATCTCGGTGCCGCTGACCGGCTGGCTGACGCAGCGCTTCGGCCAGGTGCGGCTGTTCGTCGCCAGCGTGCTGCTGTTCGTGATCACGTCGTGGCTGTGCGGCCTCGCGCCGACCATCGAATCGCTGATCTTCTTCCGCGTGCTGCAGGGCCTGGTGGCCGGGCCGATGATCCCGCTGTCGCAGACGCTGCTGCTGGCGAGCTACCCGCCCGCGAAGGCCGGCATGGCGATGGCGCTGTGGGCGATGACCACGCTGGTCGCGCCGGTGATGGGCCCGCTGCTGGGCGGCTGGATCACCGACAACATCGCCTGGCCGTGGATCTTCTACATCAACGTGCCGGTGGGCCTGGTGTCGGCGCTGCTGACCTGGTCGATCTACCGCAGCCGCGACCCCGGCCCGCGCCGTGTGCCGCTGGACGGCGTGGGCCTCGGCCTGCTGGTGCTGTGGGTCGGCGCGCTGCAGGTCATGATCGACAAGGGCAAGGAGCTCGACTGGTTCGCCTCCACGCAGATCGTCGCGCTGGCGGTCACGGCGGTGGTCGCGTTCGCGTTCTTCCTCGCCTGGGAGCTGACCGAGCGCCACCCGATCGTCAACCTGCGCCTGTTCGCGCGGCGCAACTTCGCGCTCGGCAGCCTCGCGCTTTCGCTCGCCTACGGGCTGTTCTTCGGCAACGTGGTGCTGCTGCCGCTGTGGCTGCAGCAGTACATGGGCTACACGGCCACCTGGGCCGGCCTCGCGATGGCGCCGGTCGGGCTGCTGGCGATCGTGCTCTCGCCGTGGGTCGGCAAGAACGTCTCGCGCATCGACCCGCGCAAGCTCGCCACGGTCGCCTTCCTCGGCTTCGCGCTGGTGCTGTGGATGCGCTCGCGCTTCGACACGCAGTCGCCGTTCGCCACCATCCTCGTGCCGACCGTGCTGCAGGGCGCGGCGATGGCGTTCTTCTTCATCCCGCTGCAGGCGATCGTCTTCAGCGGCCTGAAGCCCGAGCAGATGCCGGCCGCGGCGGGGATGTCGAATTTCGTGCGCATCACCGCGGGGGCGTTCGGCACCTCGATCTTCACCACGCTGTGGGAGGACCGCGCGGTGCTGCACCATGCGCAGCTGGTCGAGCGTGTGGACGCCGGCAACCTCGCCGCGACGCAGGCCTTCGCCCAGCTCGAGGCCGGCGGCCTGAGCGCCGGGCAGGTGCGCGCGACGATCACGCGCCTGGTCGACCAGCAGGCCTACACGGTGGCGGCGACCGACCTGTTCCTGGTCTCGTCGGTGCTGTTCCTGGTGCTGATCGGCGCGGTGTGGCTGACGCGGCCGCGCGGCGCCGCCGCAGCGGCCGACGCCGGCGGGGCGCACTGAGCCGGTCCGGCCGGCCCGGAGGGCCCGGCACGCCTCAGCGCGCCGGAGCGGCGCAGGGGTCGCTCGCGCCGGGGCCGAGGTACTGTGCCAGCTCGGCGGCGCTCAGGCCGCGGCCGGCGGTGCGGCAGGCGAGTTCGGCCAGGTCCTCGCGGCGCAGCCGCCAGCGCCGCAGCGTGCCGTCGTAGGAGCCGGAGACCAGCCAGCGCGCGTCCGGGCTGAAGCCGAGGTGCGCCACGGTGGCCTCGTGGCCGTGCAGTACCAGCGGCGCGGCGCCCGGCGCATCGGGCCGCCAGAGCCGGATCACGCGGTCCTCGCCGGCGGTGGCGAGCCACTGGCCGTCCGGGCTGAAGGCCGTGGCCAGGATGCGCGCCACATGGCCACGCAGCAGGCGCGGTTCGGCGTGCGCCGGGTCGTGCAGGTCGAGCAGCGCGGCGCTCGCGTCCCACGAGCCGAACGCGGCCCAGCGCCCGTCCGGCGAGATGGCGGCGCGGAACACGCGGTCGCCGAACGTCAGCTCGCGCGCCAGCGTCGGTGCCGCGCCGGGTGCCAGCGACCAGACACGCCCCTTCCGGTCCATGCTCGCGGTGGCGGCCAGGCGGCCGTCCGGGCTGAACGCGATCTGGTAGACCACGTCGCCGTGCGGCAGCGCGACCGGCGCGGCACAGGGGTCGTCGGCGCGCACGTTCCACAGGTAGGCCGCCGTGTCGTGCGCGGCGCTGCCCAGGCGTGCGCCGTCGGCGCTGAAGGCGAGCTCGCGCACCGGCGACGGCGCCTTGCAGTCGAAGCGTGGCGCCGCTGCCGGCGCGTCGCCGGACAGGTCCCACAGGTGCAGGCGCGGGTCGCGGCCCTCGGCGTCGCCCCAGGTGCCGCTGGCGAGCCAGCGGCTGTCCGGGCTGAAGGCGAGCGTGCGGTCGTCGCTCCACTGGTTCTCGGCCAGCACGCGCGGCGGCTGCTCGGGCGCGCGCAGGTCCCACAGCCCGACGCGGCCCTGCGTCGAGCTCTTCGCGGCCAGCCAGCGGCCGTCCGCGCTGAAGGCGATCGCGCGGGCGTCGGCCGGCAGGTCGAGCAGCCGGGCCGGGGCGCGTGGATCGTCGCTGGCCCACAGCACGAGCCGCGTGTCGTTCTCGGCCGAGGCGGCGAGCCAGCGGCCGTCCGGGCTGGCGGCCATGCCGACGATGCCGGCCGGCGCCGGCCCGCGCAGCACCACCGGGTCGGCCAGCGGGTCGGGCAGGCGCCACAGGCGGGCGCGTGCGTCGCCGCCCCAGCTCAGCAGCGAGCCGACCTCCGGGCCGGGCGGGAACACCAGCTGCCGCAGCGCCAGCTCGTGGCCGCGCAGCGCCAGCAGGTGCAGGTCGGGGCTGGCCAGGTCGCGCAGGGTCAGGCCGCCGTCGGCGGCGCCGCTGGCCAGCCAGCGCCCGCCGCCGCCGAACTGCAGCACCGTCACCGGCGCGCCGTGCCCGGACAGCCGCACCGGTGCCGTGGCGCCGCTGCGCAGGTCCCACAGGCGCACGTCGGCCGATGCGCCGCTGCCCAGCGCCAGCCAGCGCCCGTCGGCGCTGACGGCGAGCGCCTGGACCCAGCCGCCGCCGCTGGCGTAGGTGCCCAGCGGCTCAGCCGCCGGCTCGGGCCGCTTCAGGTCCCAGCGCTCGACGACGTAGCCGTAGGCCACCGCCAGCGTCGCGTCATCGGCGCCGAACGCGAAGGCCTGCAGCGAGGGTTCGACCAGCTCGCTGCGGCGCCCGAGCCGCCACGGCGGGCCGAGGCCGCCGTCGTCGCTGCGCTCGAACAGGCGCACCGGGGCGTCGAAGCCACCGTTCGCGCAGGCGCCGATGCAGGCCGTGCCCAGCCAGCGCCCGCCGGGGCTGAACGCGAGCGTGGTGATCGGCGCGCTGTCCTTCCAGCGCGGATCGCAGCGCTCGCCATCGAGGCCGTCGGCCGTCACCTGCCAGAGGCACAGTTCGCCGCCCTGGTGGCCGAGCGCGAGCCGCCGGCCGTCCGGGGCGAGCGCCATCGCGCGCAGTGGGCCCCGGCCGCTGCTGCGCCAGCCCTTGGCGGCCGTGGCACGGCCGTTGTCGAGGGTCCAGATCTGCAGCCGCCCGCTGCGCCCGGCGCCGACCAGGCGCGGGCTGCCGGCGACGAAGGCCAGGCTCACGAGCGCGTCGCCGGGGCCGGCCAGCTCGAGCACGCCGGCCGCGGGGTCGAGGGCCGACAGGTCCCACACGCGGATGCGGCCCTCGGCGTCGCCGGTGGCGAGCCAGCGGCCGTCGGACGAGTAGGCCGCCGCCTGCAGCGGGGCGGTCGGCCCGGGCAGCGGCCAGCCGCCGGCCACGCGCAGCGGCTGGCGCAGGCCGTCGATGGCGCCGAGCCGGCCGGCCGGGTCGTCGGGCTGCAGCGCCGCGGCCTGCACGGCCAGCAGCAGGCTGCGCTGCGGCCCGGCCGACAGGTCGCTGGCGTGGCGCGCGATCTGCTGCACCTGCGCGACGCGGCGATTCGCCTGCGTTGCCGCGCCGAACTGTTGCCAGGCGAACCAGGCCGCGCCGGCCGCGAGCACGAACAGCAGGCTGGCCACCACGCCGAAGCGCCGGAACAGCGTCGCGGCACGCCGCTGCGCCGCGGCGGCGCGGGTCTGCTCCTCGGCGATGCGCTCGGCATCGCGCACGCGGCGCTCCTGCTCCTCGCGTGCCGCCGCCTCGCGCGCGCGCTGCGCGGCGCGGCAGGCCTCGAGGTAGGCCAGCTCGAGCGAGCCCGGCGGCAGCGCGAAGCGCGGGTTGGCCAGCAGCGTGTCGAGCTCCTGCAGGCGGCCGTCGCGGTGCACCAGCAGGTCGGCCTGCCGGGCCGCCTGCTCCCAGTCCTGCGCCGCGCGGCTCAGGCCCTCGAGCAGGCGCAGCGTGTCGCGGTCGCTGGCCAGCCACTCGCCGAGCTGCGGCCAGGTGCGCAGCAGCGCCTCGTGGGCCACCTCGTGCGTCTCGCGCCCCTGGGTGTCGCGGTCGCTGACCAGCAGCCGCGCGTCGACGAAGCGACGCAGCAGCGCCAGCACGCGGCGCGGCAGGTGCTCGACCAGTGCGCGCCGGCGCGCGAAGCTGCCGTCCGGGTTGATGCGCACGAGCGTCGGCACGAAGGCCGCGTGCAGCGCCTCGACGTCTTCCGGCCCGGGCCGGGATTCCTCCAGCAGGCGCTCGGCCTCGCGCCGCACCGAGCCCTCGAGGCGGCCGACCGCCTCGTAGTCCTGCAGCGTCATGCGGCCGCGTCCGGCGGCGCGCTCGTACATGCGGCGCAGCGTGAAGGCGAGCAGCGGCAGCGCGTCCTGGTCGCCGATGTCGCCGACGATCGCGTCGACCAGGCCCTCCTCGAGCTCGAGGCCGCACAGCCGCGCCGGCCCGCGCACGACCTCGGGCACGCTGCGCAGCGGCATCGGGTCGACCGTCAGCGCGCGGTAGCGCAGGTGGTGGCCGTACTCCTTGTCCTGCAGCGCGGGGTGGTTCTGGAAGCTGCCGAGGAAGTCGGAGCGCAGCGTCGCCAGCACCATCAGCCGGTGGTCGCCCTGCTCGAGCGCGGCGCGCAGCAGGCGCAGGAAGGCCTCGGCGCTGTCGGCCGCGGTGTAGCTGAACAGTTCCTCGGCCTGGTCGACGGTCAGCAACACGGTGGCGTCGAGCCGCCGCGCCGCGACGGCGAGTTCGCGCGTCAGGCCGAGCAGGCGCGCGCCGCCCTGCGCCGGGTCGGCCGCGGCGTCCTGCAGCAGCCGGCGCAGACCGTCCCAGTCGCGCGGCTGGCCGGCCTCGGCGAAGGCGGCGGCCAGCGTTGCCGCCAGCTCCTGCAGCGGCTCCTGCTGCGGCCGCATCGGCGCCAGCACCAGCCATTCGGCCGGGCGCTTGGCCAGGCGCGGCAGCACGCCGGCACGCGCCAGCGACGACTTGCCGCTGCCCGATGCGCCCAGCAGCAGCGTGAAGCGCGCCGCGTCGGCCGACTGGCGGCGCAGCGCGTCCAGCGCCTCGAGCGTGCGCGCCAGCGCCTCGCCGCGGCCGAAGAAGACCGCCGCGTCCTGCGCCTCGAAGGCCAGCAGGCCGGGGTAGGGCGGGCGCGCCGGGTCCCAGTCGAAGGCGTCGAGCGGGTCGATGCCGCGCTCGAGCAGGCCCAGGCGCAGGCGCTCCAGCCCCTCCTCGCGCCGCTCGGTCAGGTCGATGTGCTGGATGTCGCCGAACAGCGCCGAGGTGTCGACCGGCGCGATCTTCACCACGTACACCGGCTTGCCGCGCTCGCGCGCCTGCACGAGCTCGGCGAAGCACCAGCGCGACGCCAGCCAGGCCGGCGACACCAGCGCGACGACCGCCTGGCACTGGCGCAGGTGGCGGTACAGCGTCTGCTCCCAGCTGGCGCCGGCGCGGATGCCGGCGGCCGGATCGAAGTCGAGGAACAGCGAGCTGTGGCCCTGCGCCTCAAGCCAGCGCTTGATCTCGGCGGCGGCGTCGTTGTCGGCGCTGCTGTGGCTGATGAAGATCGCGGTCACGTCGGGTCGGGCGGTGATCGGTGCGGCCCTCGGAGGCTAGTCGCAGAACGCAGGCTCTGCATCCCTACCTGACCGGATTCAGCCCGGGCGGACGAGTCGAGCAGCGCATCGACCGCCTGCTGCGCACTGCCGAGGTAGCCGCCGCCGAACAGCAGCGCATGGTTCAGCAGGTGGTAGAGCTGGTACAGCCCGCGCCGGCGCGGGTAGCCGGGCGAGAGGCCGGCGCTTGCGCGGTAGGCCTCCAGGAAGCCGGCGGGCGGCTGGCCGAACAGCTCCATCATCGCCAGCTCGGCCTCGGCATCGGAGACCGAGACTGCCGGGTCGTAGACCACCGGGGTTCCGTCGCCCAGCGCGGCCCAGTTGCCGCTCCACAGGTCGCCGTGGATCAGCGCCGGGCGCGGCACGTGGCCGTCGTCGAAGAAACGCGGCAGCCGCTCGATCACGCGCTGCACGCCGTCGAGCAGGCGCGCGGGCGCGCCGTCGGCGGCGAGCCGCGCGGCGAGCGCACCGAGTCGCTCGTGGGCGAGGAAGCCGATCCAGTCGTCGTGCCAGCGGTTGGCCTGCGGCGTGCCACCGATCCAGTTGTCGCGCTGCCAGCCGAAGCGCCCGTCGCCGGGCGCGCGGGCGCGGTGCAGCGCACCGAGCGCCGCGCCGAGCCGCGCACCGAAGTCGTGTGGCGGCGGCGCGAAGGCCAGGTGCTCGAGCGCCAGGAGGCAGGCGCCTTCGGTCGCCCAGCAGTCGACCACGGCCGGCACGCGGACGGTGCCGGTGGCGGCCAGCGCGGCCAGGCCGTCCGCCTCGGCCTGCAGCATCCCGGCGGCCTCGGGCGGCGCCGACTTGACGAACAGATCGCCCGCGCCGCCGTGCGCGTGCCAGGTGGCGGCGAAGCCGCTGCCGCCGGCCGGGCGCAGCGTCCAGCGCCCGCCGAGGCGGCGCGAGAGCAGGTCGGCAGCGGCGTTCTGCATCTGCCCATCATGCCGCTTGCCGGGGCTGGCCACTTGGCCTACAGTTAGCCGAATGGCTAACCAATCAGCGTCGCTCACCGACGTGTTCTACGCGCTCGCCGACCCGACCCGGCGCGCGATCGTCGGTGCGCTCGGTCGCGGGCCGGAGACGGTGTCGGCGCTCGCCGCGCCGTTCGAGATGGCGCTGCCCTCGTTCATGAAGCACCTGTCGGTGCTCGAGCGCAGCGGCGTGGTGCGTTCGCACAAGACCGGCCGGGTGCGCACCTGCGAGCTGGTGCCGCGCCCGCTGTCGCAGGCCGAGCGCTGGATCGCGCAGCAGCGCGCGGTGTGGGAGGCGCGCAGCGACCGCATGGCGCGTTTCGTCGAAACCCTGCACGAGGAGGAGACCGCCCGTGAGCGCACCCGACACCCCCGCCGCTGAGCGGCACGACCTCGTCATCGACCGCCTTGTCGCGGCCCCGCGCGCCAAGCTCTGGCGCGCCTGGACCGAGCCTGCGCTGCTGAAGCAGTGGTGGTGCCCGCGGCCCTGGACCACCGAGGTGCGCGCCTTCGAGCTGCGGCCCGGCGGTGACTTCCACACCTTCATGCGCGGGCCCGACGGCGGCCAGAGCGACAACCCGGGCTGCTTCCTCGAGATCGTGCCGCAGCAGCGGCTCGTGTTCACCTCGATGCTGACCGGCAGCTGGCGCCCGGCGACGCCGTGGATGGGCTTCACCGCGGTGATCACGCTCGCCGACGCGGCCGGCGGCGGCACGCACTACGTCGCGCGCGTGATGCACCCGGACCCGGCCACGCGCGACCGGCACGAGCAGCTCGGCTTCTTCGAGGGCTGGAACACCTGCATCACGCAGCTCGACGAGCTCGCGCAGGCCCTGCCCTGATCACAGGTTGTTGGCGAACAGCCGCCGCACGAACAGGTCCTTGAAGCTGTGGGCGTCGGCCAGGCCGAGGCGCTCGAGGTAGGGCAGCGGCGCCTCCTTGCCCTCCCACAGGCTCTTCAGGATCAGCGTCACCATCTCGGCCGGGTGCTGGCTGGCGTGCTTGAGCTTCTTGAGCGCGTTCACGATCTTCAGCTCGTCGTCGGTCAGGTCGGTGCCGAACGGGAAGTCGGGCAGCAGCCCGGCCTGTACCCAGGGCTCGAGCCTGTCCTCGAGCACCTGCGGCAGGTTGTGGCGGTAGCGCTCGGGCAGCTCGTAGCCCGCCTCCAGCTTGCCGTGGGCCTTGGCCTGGTTCACCAGTTCGTCCTGGAAGCGCGAGTCGGCGATCGCGATCAGGCGCTTGATCACCTCGCCGTCCGACTGGCCGCGCAGGTCGGCCACGCCGTACTCGGTGACGATGATGTCGCGCAGGTGGCGCGGGATCGTCACGTGGCCGTAGTTCCAGACGATGCTGCTCCTCAGGCCGTCCTTGTTGTCGTGCGTGGCGCGCAGCATCATCAGCAGCCGCGCGTCGGGCAGCGCATGCGCCATCGCGACGAAGTTGTACTGCCCGCCCACGCCGCTGACCACCTGGCCGGTCTCGAGCGCGTCGCTGCAGGCGGCACCCAGCAGCGTGACGATCATGGTGGTGTTCATGAAGCGCGCCTTGCGCCGCTGCGCACGCTTCAGCGCGCCCTGCGTGCCGTCCTCCGAGTAGAGCTGGTTGATGAAGTCGATGCGCGTCATGTCGATCTTCGCCAGCTCCTGCGGCGGCATCGTGCGCAGGCGCCCGTAGAAGTCGCGCGGGCCGAGGAAGAAGCCGCCGGTCATGAAGATGCCGTGCGCGAGCCGGCCGCCGAGCAGGGCCTCGCCGATGCGCGCCAGGTTCTCCGGGTCGACCAGATCGTTGCGCAGGCGCTTGCCGTCGATCGCCAGCTGGCCCTCGTCCAGCGTCACCTCGGGGCGCAGGATGCCCCAGTGCTGCAGCCAGGCCAGGTCGTCGGCCCCGAGCGGCGAGCGGATGCGGCCGTGGCGCAGCAGCGCGGTCAGCGTCGCCGGCGTCACCACCTCGTCGATCTCGCCGTCGTTGAGGAGCTGCTGCAGCAGCACGTCGCCGAACACCTCGCGGCGGATGATGCCGGCCTCGATCAGCTTCAGGAAGCCGTTGACGAACATCTCCGAGCAGCCGTAGAGGCCCTGGTCGAAGCGGCCCAGCTCGCGGCCGGCGGTGCCGTCCGGGCAGAGCGACTCGAGGATGGTGCGGAACGCGTCGCCGTGCCGGTCGCGCACGATCAGGGCCTGGGCGATCGCATCGCCCAGCGAGCCGATGCCGATCTGCAGCGTGCCGCCGTCGGCCACCATGCTCGCCGCGTGCAGGCCGATCGCGTAGTCGGCCAGGCTGACCTTGTTGTTGGGGGGCGCGAACACGGCATGCGTGCCGGCCGGGTCGGTGATGACCATGTCGAAGAACCCGGGCTCCACCTCCGCACCGTTGGGCATGAAGGGCATCTTGCGGTTGACCACGCCGACGGTCAGCAGCGGCTGGCCGGCGGCGCGCAGCTTCTCGACCACCTCGAAGGTGACCTCCGGGTTGCTCGACAGCGACAGCCGCAGCGCCTCGCCTTCGCCGCGCGCGGCCACCGCCTGGGCGATCACGTTCATGCCCTGCACCGCCATGTCGCGTGCGACGAAGGTGTAGTTGGTCGAGATGTAGTTCTGCTGCGCCGCCGGGTTGCCGAGGTAGTCGCCGGTCTTCATGAAGAACTCGCGCACCTCGATGTGAGGCGGCAGCACGCCGGCGCGCAGGTCCTTCACGTACAGCAGGTCGGGGTAGTCCTCGAACACGCGCTCGCGCAGCGGCGCGAGGAAGTGCTCCTCCAGCTCGCTCTTGCCCACCGGCTTCTCGAGCGACAGCGCGGTGACGATGCGCAGCCGGCGCGCCGGGTTGGCCTTGATGCGCCGGTACAGCGCGTTGACGAAGGGGTTGGGCTTGCCGATCGCCAGCGGGATGCCGAGCACGATGTCACCGGACACGGTGTCCAGCACATGGTCGACGGCGGCTTCGATCGAGTCGATGTACAGCGGCGAGGTCAAGGTTGTCTCCTTCATCTTTGCCGTCAATGGTGCGCCCGCGCGGCCCGGCCCGGATTGACCGCGAGCAAGCCCTACATGCGCAGCCGCTCGGCCCGGCCGGTCATCTCGAGGTAGCCGAGGCCGATGCGCCGGCCGGCCTCGTCGAGCACCTCCGACAGGCCTTCCCAGTAGATCGCGCCGGTGCTGTCGCGGCTGTCGAGCTCCTGCGCGTCGAGCAGGGCACGCACGACGAACACGCCGGTCGGCGTGGCCAAGCGCCACTGCACCGGGTAGGTGGCGCGCGAGGCCGGGCTGGTCCAGCGCCGCAGCGGCTCGAAGCGCAGCTCGTCCGGGCCGAAGCGGCGCAGCGTGCCGTCGGCGCGGCGCAGCGTGCCGCCGGCCCAGTAGGCGCCGTCGTCCGGGCGCCGGATGCGGAAGGCCATCAGCGCGCTGCCGTCGGCGAGGTTCAGCCCGACCCAGTCCCAGCCCTGGGCCTCGGCGGCGAGGTACTCGTCGCTCCATTCATGGTCCAGCCAGGCGCGGCCCTGCACCGGCTGCGGCCGGCCCTGGCGCGTCAGCGTGCCCGTCACGGCGAGCTGCGGCTGGCTGTAGTAGTGGCTCGCCTGCTCCGGTCGCGGGCCCTTCTGCGACAGCCCGGCCTCGCCCTGCAGCAGCAGCGGCTGGGTGGCCGCCAGCTCGAGCGCGACGGCGAAGCCGCCAGTCTCGCTCGCCAGCTCGGCCCGGTAGCGGCTCGCCTCGACCGGGCCGGCGCGCTCGAAGCGCCAGTGGCGCAGCGCGACACGCGTGTCGTGCTCGTCGGCCCGGTCGCCGAAGCCGGCGCGCGCGATGCGCTGGTCGTGCAGCAGCCGGCCCGCGGCCAGGTCGGTCAGCGCGGCATGGGCGAACAGCAGCTGGCGCGCGGCGAAGCGGCTCGGGTGGTCCGCCGCCACCTCGGTGCGGGCGCGGAAGAAGGTGACCTGGAAGCCGTACGCCGGCTCGGCCTGCCCCGGCGCGGCGAGCCAGCCGGTGGCATACCACCACTCGGTGCGCTGCGCCGGGTGCGCGCCGTGGTCGCGCGGGAAGGCGAGCCGGCGCGGCCCGACCGGCTGCGCGCGCGCGAGCAGCGGCCAGGCGAGCAGGGGGCATGCCAGAATCGTCCGGCGGGGCAGGGCGCGCGGGTGCATGCGATGCATTGTGGGCCGGCCGCGTCTCCCCCACGAAGCGAGCCGACGATGCCCTCACGCCTGCCCGAGCTCGGCCCCGCGCCGCTGCTGATCGGCCACCGCGGCGCGCGTGCCTTCGCGCCCGAGAACACGCTGCCGGCGATCGAACGGGCCGCCGAGTTCGGCTGCGCGATGGTCGAGATCGACGTGCACCTGAGCCGCGACGGCGTGCCCGTCGTCCACCACGACGACACGCTGCGGCGCTGCACCGACGTGGCCGAGCGTTTCCCCGCGCGCGCCGACGCCTGGCTGTCGGACTTCACGCTCGCCGAGCTGCAGTCGCTCGACGCCGGCAGCTGGTACCTGCGCGAGCTCGCCCTGCCTGCGGCGCAGCGCCAGCCCTTCCTGCGCACGCTGTCGGACGAGGAGATCCGCGAGCACCTGCCGCCGGCGCGGCGCGCGGCGTTCGGCGGCGGCCAGGTGCGCATCCCGACCCTGCGCGAGGTGCTCGACGCCGCCAGGTCGCTCGGTCTCGCGGTGAACGTCGAGATCAAGGCCATCCCGCGCATGTACCCGGGCATCGCGGCGCGGGTGCTGGAGGACATCGAGCGCAGCGGCCTGCGCGAGCGTGTGCTCGTCTCCTCGTTCGACCACGAGCAGCTGGTCGCGCTGCGCGCGCTGGACGCCTCGCTCGCGCTCGGCGTGCTGGTGGCCGAGCGGCTGGCGCAGCCCGAGCGTTACCTCGCGCTGCTCGACGCCGACGCATACCACCCGGGCTGCAGCGGCGAGAGCGATTCGCTCGGCTTCCACTCGGTGGCCGGCACGCTGGACACACGCGGCATCGATGCGGTGCGCGCCGTAGGCCGCGGCGTGTTCGTCTGGACCTGCAACGACGCGGCCCAGATGCGCGCGCTGGCCGAGGCCGGGGTGAGCGGCATCATCACCGACTACCCGAACCGCTTTCCACGCGGGCTCACCAGTCGTCCTTGACCGCGAGCACCGCGCTGCGCGAGGCCGCGGCGCGGCCGGCCCACCAGGCGGTCAGCGTGCCGGCGGCGAACATCGCGCCGCACAGCGCCGCCAGGCGCCCGGCGGGCAGCAGCAGCTCCATGGTCCAGTGGAAGCTTTGCGGGTTCACCACGTGCACCAGCACTGCCGCCACCGCGATGCCCAGCAGCAGCCCGAGCGCCACGCCGGCGGCGCTCCACACCGCGCCTTCGCCGGCCACCACGGCGAGCACCTGCGCGCGGGTCAGCCCGAGGTGGGCCAGCAGGCCGAACTCGCGCCGCCGTGCGAGCACCTGGGCCGAGAAGCTGGCGGCGATGCCGGCCAGGCCGATCGCGATCGCCACCGCCTGCAGCCAATAGGTGACGGCGAAGCTGCGGTCGAAGATGCGCAGCGAGAGTGCGCGGATCTCGCCCGGGGCCGAGAACTCGAGCGGCAGCTGCGGTCCCGCCAGCGTGCGGATCGCCGCCTGCACGGCCGCCGCGTCGGCGCCGGGCGCGAGCCACAGCGCCAGGTCGTTGACGCGCCGGTCGCCGGTGAGGCGCTGCCAGTCGGCCGCGTCGATCGCCAGCGCGCCGTGCTGGCGGGCGTAGTCGCGCCACACGCCGCGCACGAAGGCCGGCACGCGCCGGCCGTCGGGCAGCGGCAGCTCGATCGTCTGCCCGGCGCGCAGGCCGTAGAGCTGCGCCAGCGGCTCGCTGGCATACACCGGCACCGGGCCCGCGGGCGCCGGCAGCAGGCCGCCCAGCATCGGCAGGCGCTGCTCGGGCGCGACCAGCGGGCGCGCCAGCACCAGCACGTCGGGCCGGCGCGGGTCGAACTGCACGCCGACCGTGCGCTGGCCCTCTATCCGCGCCACGCCGGGCAGCCGGGCCGCCGTCTCGAGCAGTGCGGGGTCGATGAACACCGTGTCGACGATCGACAGCGTGGTCGCGCTGCGCGCGTACAGGTCGGCCGGCAGCACCTGCTCGAGCCAGCGGTCCACCGCGTCGCGGAAGCTCGCCACCATCACCGTCAGCGCCACCGCCAGCGCCAGGCTCGCCACCACGCCGGCCACCGCGATCGTCGCGCTGCGGCGCAGGTGGCGGGCGCGTTCCACCGCCAGCAGCCAGAGCGGCCGCTGCGTCGGCGCGATGCCGGCGAGCAGCAGCCCGACGCCGGCCGGCACGCAGGCGATGCCGCCCAGCAGCAGGCAGGCCACCGCCAGGTAGGCCGCCAGCGGAATGCCGCCCCAGGGCGGCAGCAGGCTGAGCAGCGCGCCGAGGACCAGCAGCGCCGGGCCGGCCCAGGCGTGGCGGCCACCCGTGTCGCGCTCGCCCAGGCCCTTGAGCACCCGCGCCGGCGCGAGGCGCTGGGCCTGCCGGGCCGGCAGCCAGCCGCCGGCCAGCGCCACCGCCAGGCCGAGCGCGCCGTACAACGCGGCGGCGCCGATGCTGAACTGCAGGCGCGGCTGCACGCCGGGGAAGTAGGCCCCACCCAGGTCGCCGGCCAGCAGGCGCAGCGCGAGCTGCGCGAGCGCGGTGCCGAGCGCCAGCCCGAGCAGGCTGCCCGCCAGCCCGAGCAGCGCCGACTCGGCCAGCACCAGCACGAGTCGTTCGCGCGCGCCGAGGCCGAGCACGCCCAGCAGCGCGAGCTGCGGCGCGCGCCGGGCGATCGACAGCGACAGGATCGAGAACACCAGGAAGGCGCCGGTGAACAGTGCCACCAGCGACAGCACGCTCAGGTTGACGCGGTAGGCGCGCGAGAGATTGGAGACCCGCAGCGCCGATTCGTCCGGCGCGGCGGCGCGCAATGCGGGCGGCAGCGCGAGCTCCTGCAGCACGCGCGCACGGTCGGCGCCGGGCACCAGCCGCACGTCGATGCGGCTGAGCCGGCCGAGCCAGCCGAAGCCGGCCTGCGCGCCGGCAATGTCCATCACTGCCAGGGGCGGGCCGTCGACCAGCACCTGGCCGCGCGGCGTCAGCAGCACCTGCTGCGCACCGTGCCGCAGGCGCAGCGGCGCGCCCTCACCGAGCTTCTGCGCCGCCGCGGGGTTGAGGTAGACGGCCGTGGGGTCGACCAGCGCGAGCCGGTCCTCGCCCTCGCGCGGGCGCGGCATCAGCGCCGGCGTCAGCGGCGCGGCCACCAGCGCGTCCAGGCCGACCACGCGCAGCGCGACGGCCTGGCCGTCCGCAGCCAGCGCCTGGGTGCTGAACTCGACCACCGGGCTGGCCAGCGCCACCTGCGGATGCGCGGCCACCCGCTCGAGCAGCGCCTCGTCGAAGCCGTCGCGCTGCGCGCGCAGCTCGAAGTCCGGCTGGCCATTGACCTGGCGCACCGCGCCGGCGAACTCGTCGAGCGCGGACTGGTTGATCAGGTGCACCGAGAAGGCGAGCGCCACGCCGAGCGCGACCGCCAGCACCACCACCGCATGGCGCAGCGGCTCGTGCATCACCTGGCGCCACGACACGTGGCGCAGCAGCGCGGGCAGGGGCGAACTCACCGGCGCATTGTGGCGCTGGTGCGAAGCGGGGGAGGGCTGCTCAGCCCTCGCCGCGCCGCACCTGAGTCGGCGTGCGGCCGGTCCAGCGCTTGATGGCGCGGCGCAGGCTGCGCGTGTCGGTGAAGCCGGACTGATCGGCCACATCGACCAGCGAGCGCTCGGCCTCGGCCAGCAGCGCCACCGCGCGGCGCATGCGCTCGTTGTCCAGCAGCGCCGCGTAGCTCAGGCCGGATTGCTGCAGGCGCCGGCGCAGGGTGCGTTCGCTCAGGTTGACCGACTGCGCGATCGCCTTGACCGGTGGCGGCCGGCGCAGGTCGGCGCGCAGCGCGCGCACGATCGCCTCCTCCAGCTCCGAGGCGGCGCGCTCGCCGCGCTGGCGCTGCGCGAGCAGCTGGCGGCACATGCGCGCGGTCAGCGGGTCGGCGCTGGCGATCGGCTGCGGCGCGGCCGGGAAGACGATGCGGTTGTGCCCCTGGCCGAACTGCACCGGGCAGCGGAAGTACTCCTCCAGCGGCGCGGCCGCCGGCGGCGCCGCACAGGCGAAGCCGACCGCCAGCGGCGCGACGTTCGGCCCGGCGACGAAGCGGCTCAGGCGCACCAGCGCCGCGAAGGCGTTCTCCACCAGCACGGCGGAGACGTCCGGGTCCGGGAAGCGCGGCTCGGCGGTCAGCACGATCCCGCCTTCGCCTTCGCCTTCGCCGTCGCCGCGATGCAGCGAGACGAAGTGGTCGGTCGAGCGCAGGTATTCGGCCGCCAGATCGAGCATCTCGGCCGTGTCGGCACAGGCCATCAGCCCGATCAGGCCCAGGCCCCAGGAGGCGAGGCTGGAGGCGCGTGCCAGCAGCAGGCCGAGCGACTGCTGCGGCAACAGCTGCGCGGCGCGGCGGATCAGCCGTGAGGTCTGCGCATACGAGACGCGGAAGTCGAAGGAAGTGAGGTCATCGAGGCCGAAACCGAGGCCTCGCACCAGCGCGGCGGCGTCCATGTCGCGCCGGGTGAACTCGCCGACCAGCTGGCGCGCCAGGATCGGCTCGGCGTCGGCAATGGTGGCACGGTGGCTGCGCCGCAATGCGGCCGGGTCGGATTGGGGATCGGTGTCCACGATGGGTTCGGCGACGCTGAGGGAATTCCGGCCGCCGACTGCCGTCCGGTTCGTGCACTCGCCACCCATCCGGCGATGCGTGCCCCGGTATCCCACTGCAGTGGCGGCTTGTTTCTGGCCGTGACGATACGACGCGGCAAGTCCCTACCGCGCCAAGACCCCGCACGTTGGCCGGATGGGGCCCCCATGCGTGTCCGATGCAGTCCCTCGCTGTCGTGCGCGTATCCGGGTTCGCCCCGATCTAGGCCGGTACGGCTAGCCCGGCACGGCGTAGTCCCGTTCGCTCACCAGGTCGACGCCGCAGGGCAGGCCCTCGACCCAGTCGATGAACTCGGCCACCGCGCGCCCCTTCAGCGGCGCGCCGTGCTGCGGCACGATCATCGCGATGTCGAGCGTGCGCACCATGCGCGCCCACAGGCGCAGCACCTTGTTCGACACCATGTAGCGGCGGTGGAAGGCCTCCATGTGCGGCAACTGCGGGGCCAGCGAGCCGACGAAGCGCTGCGCCTCCTTGCCGCCGATCATCGAGGCGCCGAGATCGCCCGAGAACAGGATGCGGCTGACCGGATCGTAGAACTGGAAATTGCCTTCCGAGTGCATGAAGTGCGCCGGCAGGGCGATGAGTTCGCTGCGTCCGACAGAGATTCGCATGCCGGAATCCGGGATGCCGACGATGCGCCCGGCCGTCTTGCCGGCCTTGCAGAAGTGCGGCACGAAGCGCTCCCACAGGCGCGAGATGTAGACCCGTGCGCTGCTGGTGGCGGTCATCCAGCGGTCCAGGCCGGCGATGATGTCCGGGTCGGCGTGCGAGGCGAGGATGGCACTCAGCTGCGCCGGCGCGAAGTGGTGCGTCATCGCGAGATAGAGCTCGCCGTAGGCGAGGTTGCCGCCCGGGTCGATCAGCGCGCCGGTGTCGCCGTCGACGATCAGGAACTGGTTCGACTGAACCACCTCGCCGCCCTCCTGGCAGAGGTCGGTGAACATCAGGCACTGGTGCCCGGCATGGTTGTAGAGCTCGACCGGCATGGCGCCCCCCGTCACGCAAAGGGCCGGACTGTAGGCAGGCGCACCCGGCGCCCGTTTGTGTTGCGTCAAGTGCCGGACGCACGACGCGCGACGAGTCCGTCGCGGCGCAACTCCATCACGCGGTCGGCACGTGCGGCAGCCGCCAGCGAGTGCGTCACCAGCAGGCAGGCGGTGCGGTGCTCGCGCACGCGCTGCGCGAGCAGGTCCAGCACGCGCTCGGCATTGCCCGGGTCGAGATTGCCGGTCGGCTCGTCGGCGAGGATCAGCTTGGGGCGATGCACCAGCGCGCGGGCGATCGCCACGCGCTGCAGCTGGCCGCCCGACAGCGTCTCGGGCAGGCGCTCGCCCAGCCCGCCGAGGCCGACCTCGGCCAGCATCGCCTCGACCTGTGCGTCGTCGGGGCGCTGCAGCAGCAGCAGCGGCAAGGCGACGTTCTGCGCCACGCTCAGGTGCGGCAGCACGTGGAAGGCCTGGAACACGAAACCCAGCTCGGCACGCCGGCGCTGCGCCTGGCGTGCCTCGGGCAGCTCGAGCATCGACTCGCCGTCGAGCCGCACCGTGCCGGCATCGAGCGTGTCGAGCGCGGCGATGCCGTTGAGCAGGGTCGACTTGCCGACACCCGACTCGCCGATCACCGCCACGAACTCGCCGGCCGCGAGGTCGAGGTCCACGCCCTCGAAGACCGGCACGTTGCCGTAGCGCTTGGCCAGGCCGCGCAGCTCAAGCATGACCGAGCTCCTCCGCATGGCGCCGGGCCGCAGCCACCACCTGCGCGATGGCATCGGGCGCATCGGCGGCGATGGTCTCGCGCTGCGGCATCGCGCGCAGCCAGGTGAGCTGGCGCTTGGCGAGCTGGCGCGTCGCGGCGCGGCCGCGTTCGGGCAGGGCCGCCAGGTCGTCTGCATCCAGGGCTTCCCAGGCCTGGCGGTAGCCGACGCAGCGCATCGAGGGCAGGCCGGGATGCAGGTCGCCGCGCGCGCGCAGCGCGGCCACCTCGTCGACCAGCCCGGCGCGCAGCATGGCGTCGAAGCGCTGCCCGATGCGCTCGTGCAGCCAGCCGCGTTCGGCCGGCTCGAGCGCGAGCAGCGGTGGCAGCGGCCGCTGCTCGCGCACGCCGCGCTGGAAGGCCGAGATCGGCCGGCCGGTCTGGCGGAACACTTCCAGCGCGCGCTGGATGCGCTGCGCGTCGGTGGGCGGCAGGCGCGCCGCGGTGGCCGGGTCGACCCGCGCCAGCTCGGCGTGCAGTGCCGGCCAGCCGCGCTCGGCCGCTTCGGCGTCGAGCGCGGCACGCAATGCCGGGTCGGCCGCCGGCATGGCATCGAGCCCGTCGAACAGCGCCTTGAAGTAGAGCATCGTGCCGCCCACCAGCAGCGGCAGCCGGCCGCGCGCGCGGATCGCCAGGACCAGTGCCTGCGCCTCGGCCACGAAACGGGCCGCGGAATAGGCCTGCGCCGGGTCGAGGATGTCGATCAGGTGGTGCGGCACCTGCGCACGCTCGGCCGCGCTGGGCTTGGCCGTGCCGATGTCCATGCCGCGGTAGACCAGCGCCGAGTCGACGCTGACGATCTCCACCGGCAGCACCTGCGCAATGGCCAGCGCCGCGGCGGTCTTGCCGGCGGCGGTCGGCCCTGCAAGACAGAGGCCGTCGGCCACCCTCATGCCGGCCGCACGGCCAGGTGCTCGGCCACAGGGTCGCCGTGGCGCTGCACCAGCGTCCAGGCGATGCCGCTGAGCAGCAGCGCGAAGGCCGCCAGGCCGAGGGTCATCGGGAACACCGTTCCGTTCATCGTCGCGCCCAGGATCTGGCCGACGCCGAAGGCCATCAGCATCATCCAGAAGCCCGACAGCGAGGCCGCGGTGCCGGCCTTGTCGGGGAAGGGGCCGATCGCGCCGGCCTGGCCACAGGGCTGGTGCACGCCGTGGCCGATCATGAACAGCCACGAGGGCAGCAGCAGCGCCCACACCGTGTGCACCCCGGCCAGCGCGAGGGCGGCCATCGCCACGCCGCCGGCCAGGCTGAACAGCGCGCCGCGCCGCACCGCGCCGCGCAGCCCGTGGCGCGCCAGCAGGCGGCGGCACCAGAAGGTGCCGGCCAGGTAGGTGGCCGACTGGCTGAGCATGATCGCGCCGTAGGCCACGCGCGAGGTGCCCAGCACCTCGATGTAGACGAAGGACGAGCCGGCCAGCAGGAAGAACAGCCCGCCGTAGGCGAAGCCCGACAGCAGCGCCCAGGCGCGGAAGCTCGGGTTCGAGGCCACGGCGGCCCAGTTGCGCAGCAGCGGCCCGGGCTGCGTGGCGCGCGGATTGCGCTGCGGCACGGTCTCCTCGTAGCGCCAGGCCACCAGCGCCAGCGAAGCGGCACCGAAGGCGGCCACCACCGCCAGCGTGGCGTGCCAGTCCAGGGCCTGCACGACGAAGCCGCCGACCAGCGGGCTGGCCATCGCGATCACGCCCAGGCCGCTGAGCGCCTTGGACATCACGCGTGCGCCTTCCTGCGGCGCGTACAGGTCGCGCACGATCGAGCGGCCGCAGGTCACTGCCGCGGCCATCGCCGCGCCCTGCAGCGCACGTGCGGCGATCAGCACCTCGATGCTGCGCGCGAGCGCGCAGCCGAGGCTGGCGAGCGTGAACAACGCCAGGCCGGCCAGCAGCACGGGGCGACGGCCGAAGCGGTCGGCCAGCGGGCCGCAGACCAGCTGCGCGAGGCCGAAGCAGATGATCAGCACCGACAGCGTCAGCTGGGTCGCGCCGATCGAGGCGCCGAGTTCGCGCTGCAGCGTCGGCAGCGCGGGCAGGTAGAGGTCGGTGGCGATGGGCTGGATGCCCAGCAGCAGCGTGAGCAGCAGCACCACGACGACCGGGGTCATGCCGTGGCGTGCCGGGGAGGGGGACGACATGCCGCGAGCGTAGCAGGGCCGCGCGGTTGCAATCGGTGACGGCCGTGCGCCGCGGATGAGTAGGATCCGCGCACCGCTTCTCACCGTCGCGAGGACCGCATGAAGAACAGCATCCGTTGGACCACCCGCATCGTCGCCGCCAGCCTCAGCTTTGCCGGCTTCGTGCACAGCGCCCAGGCCACGCTGGTGGGCACCGAACAGGTCGCCGCCGCCGAGGGCGTGCTCAGCGCCGCGGCGCAGCGCGAGCGCGTCAACGAACTGCTGAACCGCGCCGACGTCGCGGCCGAACTGCAGGCGCGCGGCGTCGACCTGGTGCAGGCGCAGGCGCGCATCGCCGCGCTGACCGACGCCGAGGTCGAGCACCTGGCGCACACGCTGGACACCGCGCCGGCCGGCGCGACCGACGTGCTCGGCGTGATCGTCTTCATCTTCCTGCTGCTGCTGCTGACCGACATCCTCGGCTTCACGAAGGTGTTCCCGTTCACCCGCTCGATCCGCTGAGATGCCGCCGCGGCGGCGCGCGCTGCTGGCCGGCGCGGCGCTGCTCGGGCTGGGCGGCTGCGCCGCGCTGCAGACCGACGCGCTGACGCGCACGCCGCCGGCCGGCCTCGCGCCGCGCGTCGAGCTGACGGCCACGCCGTTCTTCCCGCAGACCGCCTACCACTGCGGCCCGGCCGCGCTGGCCACCGTGCTGGCGGCGCTCGGCCTGCCGGCCGATCCGGTAGCGCTCGGCGAGCAGGTGTTCCTGCCGGCGCGCGGCGGCACGCTGCAGATCGAGCTGGTGGCCGGCGCGCGGCGCCAGGGCGTGGTGGCGACCCGCCTGCCCGGCACGCTGGAGGCGCTGCTGCGCGAACTGCAGGCCGGCCATGCGCCGGTGGTGCTGCTGAACCTCGGCCTGTCCTGGGCGCCGGTGTGGCATTACGCGGTGCCGGTGGGCTACGAGCTCGACCGCGGCGAGATGCTGCTGCGCTCGGGCACCACGGAGCGCGCCGTGTTCTCGCTCTCGGCCTTCGAGCGCACCTGGGTGCGTGCCGGCGCCTGGGCCTTCGTCGCGACGCGCCCGGGCGACTGGCCGGCCACCGCGACCGAGGACGCGGTGGTCGAGGCCGCGGTCGGCGTCGAGCGCAGCGCTGCGCCGGAGGTGGCGGTGGTGGCCTACCGCAGCGCGCTGGTGCGCCACCCGCGGCGCCTGAGCCTGCAGATCGGCCTGGGCAATGCGCTGCACGCGGCCGGTGACCGGGCCGGCGCCGCGGCCGCGTTCGAGGCCGCCACGCAGGCCCATCCGGACAGTGCGCCGGCCTGGCTCAACCTGGCGAGCACGCTGGCCGAACTGGGGCGGCCACGCGAGGCCCTGGCCGCGGCCCGCGAGGCCGAGCGGCGCGCCGCCGGCGGCCCGTGGGCACAGGCGGCGGCGGACCTGCGGGCACGACTGCAGTCACCCTAGTCCACTGCGTCAGGCGCGGTCGTCCGGCAACCGGGAGGTGCGCGGGTCCAGGTGCAGCGCGGCGGGACCGACATCGCCCATCGGCACGAACCCGGTCTTGTCCTGCGCCGGCACCGCGGGCGCGGCACGCATGCGCTGCAGCGTGTAGGCCGCCAGCGGCGCCGCGACGCCGGCGAAGTAGAGCAGCAGGCTGCCCGGCCCGAGCGCGGCCATCAGCGCACCGGCCAGCGTCGGCCCGAGGGCGGCGCCGGCGCCGTGCACCAGCAGCAGCCCGCCGCTGGCCTCCAGCGCGCGGGCTGGCTCGACCAGGTCGTTGACATGCGCCGCCGACAGCCCGTAGAGCGCGAACAGCAGCGCTCCGATCGCGAATCCGAGCGGCACCAGCGCCGGCGGCCACAGGCGAACCAGCACGAACCCCGCACCCGCCAGCAGTGTGATGCCGACGGCCGAGGCGAGCAGCACGAGGCGACGGTCGTGCCGGTCCGACCACTGGCCGATCGGCCACTGGAACAGGGCCCCGCCGAGGATCGCCGACGCCATGAACCCGGCCGCGGCCGCATCGCCGTGGCCCAGGCGCTGCACGAACACCGCACCGAGGCCGTACAGCGCGCCGGCCAGGGCGCCCGAGCCGAACGCGCCGGCCAGCCCCAGCGGCGACAGCCGGTACAGCGCGCGCAGCCCGAGCCGCGGCGCAGGCAGCGGCTCGGGTTCGACCACCGGTGTCAGCGTGAGCGGCAGCAGCGCGAAGGACAGCAGCACCGACACCAGGGCGAAGGGCACGAAGCCGAGCCGGTCGCCCACCAGCAGCAGGCCCTGGCCGAGCGCCATCGCCAGCCCGCTGACGGCCAGGTAGAGCGAGAACACGCGGCCGCGCTGGGCCGGCGCCGCCAGCACGTTGAGCCAGCTCTCGACCACGATGTACAGGCCGACCAGGCAGACCCCGGTGAGGCCGCGCAGCAGCGCCCACCAGGCCGGTGCCACCCACAGCGCGTGCAGGATCGGCATGGTCGAGGCGAGCGAGGCGAGCGCCGCGAAGGCACGCACGTGGCCGACGCGGCGGATCAGCAGCGGGCAGATGCGCGTGCCGAGCACGAAGCCGGCGAAGTAGGCCGAGGTCACCAGCCCGGTAACGACGGTCGGGAAGCCCTCCAGGCCGGCGCGCAGGCCGAGCGTCGAGAACAGCAGGCCGACCCCGACCACCAGCAGCGCCACGCCACCGAGCAGCGTGGCCAGCGGCACGCGCAGGCCGTGCAGCGAGGCGGCGTCGCTGCGGCTCACTCGGGCGGCACGAGCAGGGCGCGCACCTCGTCGAGCGCCACCTGGCCGACCACGGCACCGCCGTGCCGCACCGCCAGCGGTGCCTGGCGCCCGACCAGGCGCGGCAGCACCTGCTCGAGCGTCGCGTCGGCGTCGACCGCGCGCTCGAGCGCCGGGGCCGGCTGGCCGCCAGGCCAGGGCGCGAGCGCGCTGTCGACACGCAGCGCGCGCGCCCGGTTGACGTCGGCCACGAAGGCGGCCACGTGCGCGTCGGCGGGCTGCAGCAGCAGATCGCGCGGCGTGCCGACCTGCAGCACCGCGCCGTCGCGCAGGATGGCCACCCGGCTGCCGATGCGCAGCGCCTCGTCCAGGTCGTGCGTGATGAAGACGATGGTGCGGCCCAGCTCGGCCTGCAGCGTCAGCAGCTCGCCCTGCAGCTGCGAGCGGATCAGCGGGTCGAGGGCCGAGAAGGCCTCGTCCATCAGGATGATGTCGGTGTCGCTGCACAGCGCACGCGCGAGGCCGACGCGCTGCTGCATGCCGCCGGACAGCTGCGCCGGCCGATGCGCCTCCCAGCCCTGCAGGCCGACCCGCTCGATCCAGTGCCGCGCCCGCGCCTCGCGCTCGCGCGCTGCGACGCCGCGCAGCTCCAGGCCGAAGGCGACGTTGTCGAGCACGCTGCGGTGGGCCAGCAGGCCGAAGCGCTGGAACACCATCGCCAGGCGCTGCCGGCGCAGCTCGTTCAGGCGGCGCGGGCGCAGCACGGTGAGCTCGTCCTCGCCGATCCAGACCTGGCCGGCCGTCGGGCGCAGCAGGCCGTTGAGGTGGCGCACCAGCGTCGACTTGCCCGAGCCGGACAGGCCCATGACCACGAAGATCTCGCCGGCGCGGATGTCCAGCGAGACGTTCTGCAGCGCCAGCACATGGCCGTGCGCGAGCAGCGCCGCCTTGTCCAGACCCTCGCGCCACAGCGCCAGGCCGGCCTGCGGGCGCGGCCCGAACAGCGTGGTGAGCCCGCGGACCTCGATCAGTGCCACCGGCTCACCCCTTCTCAGGGCTGCAGGCGGCGCCCGGCGGCCTGCAGCAGGCGGTCCAGCACGATGGCCAGGATCACGATCACCAACCCGCCGACCAGGCCGGTGCCCGGGTCGTTGCGCTGCAGCCCCACCAGCACCGTCTCGCCGACGCCGCGCGCGCCGATCATCGAGGCGATCACCACCATCGCCAGCGCCATCATCGTGCACTGGTTGACGCCCTGCAGGATGGACGGCAGCGACAGCGGGATCTGCACCTTGGCGAGCAGCTGCCAGCGGGTCGCGCCGAAGGCGCGTGCCGCCTCGACCGACTCGCCGCCGACCTGGCGCAGGCCGAGGTCGGTCAGCCGCACCAGCGGCGGCAGCGCGTACACCACCGTGGCCAGGATGGCCGGCACCTTGCCCAGGCCGAACAGCATCGCCGCCGGGATCAGGTAGACGAAGCTCGGGATGGTCTGCATCAGGTCGAGCAGCGGCGCCAGCGCGCGCCGCACCCAGCGCGAGCGGCCACTGGCGATGCCCAGCGGCAGGCCCAGCAGCAGGCAGATCGCCACCGACACCAGCACCAGTGCGAGCGACTGCATCGCCTGCTCCCACTGCCCGAGCGCGCCGATCAGCCACAGTCCGCCCGCGCCGATCAGCGCCACGGCCCACTGCCGGCTGGCGGCCAGCGCGAGCCCCGCCACCAGGACGATGAACAGCCAGGGATGCACCGCGCGCAGCGCCTGCTCGAACGTGACCAGCAGCGCGAGCAGGCCGTCGGCGGCGGCCTCGAGCCGGTCGCCGTAGTTGAGCACCAGCGAATCGACCGCGGCGTTGGTGCCGTCGCGCACGACCGGCTGCCAGTCCGGGAACAGCGCGGCCGTGGCGTGCGGGTCCGTCACAGCGCGGCCTTCACCCGCACGGCCACGTCGGGCGGCACCCAGACGGTCCAGACCTCCGGGTGCGTGCGCAGGAAGTGGCGCGCCGCGTCGTCGACGCTGCCGCGGGTGCGCTGCAGGTAGGCCAGCGCCTCGGAGACGAGCGCGGCGCTGGTGCGGTAGCGCGCCAGGAAGGCGGCCAGCGACGGGGCGCGCTCGGCAAAGGCCCTGTTCGCGCCGACCAGCACCTCGACCACCGGGTAGGCGGTCGCGTCGCGCGCCTGCGCCGGATCCTTCAGCGCCATCAGCGCGTCCCAGCGCGCCGGGTCGTACGCGGGCTCCTCGAGCATCACCACCTCGCGGCCGATCTGGCCGAGCAGCCAGGTCGGGCCCCAGTAGTAGAAGAGCACCGGGCGGCGCCGTTTCAGTGCGGACAGGATCGCCGCGTCGAGCGCCGCGCCGGTGCCCGGGCGGACGTTGGTGAAGTCGCGGTCCAGGCCGTAGGCATGCAGCTTCTTGGTGTTGGTCAGCTCGCACTGCCAGCCGGCGATGCAGTTCAGGAAGCGGCCCTTGCCCGGCTCCTCCGGGTCGCGGAAAAGGGCCTTGTAGCGCGGCAGGTCGCGCACCGAGCGCAGCCCCGGCGCGGCCGCCTTCGGACCTTCGACGAGGTAGCGCGGCACGTACCAGCCCTGCGTCGCATCCGGGAAGTTCACGCCGAGTTCGACCAGCTTGCCCTCGGCCACGCCCTGGGTCCAGCTCGGCGGCGTGTTGGACTTCCAGACCTCCATCATCACGTGGATGTCGCCGCGCGCCATGCCGTTGTGCAGCGGGATGGTCGAGCCGGGCACCAGGTCGACGCGGCAGCCGTAGCCGTCGCGCACGATGCGCTGCGCGACGGCGGTGTGGAAGGCGTTCGAGTCCCAGTCCAGCCCGGCGAACACGACCGGATGCTCCACCTCGCAGGCGACGGCGCGCAGCGCGGCGAGCACCAGCGCCGCGGCCACGAGCAAGCGGTGCATGCTCAATCGTGTCCGAGGCTGCTCATCACGCCGGCCGGAATGTCGGCATGCTTGCGCCCCACCAGCACGTAGTAGAAGAGCGCTCGGCCGTCGATCGAGATGCGGTGGCGGTAGCGCTCCAGGTGGTGCACCTCCAGCGTGTCGCTGACCAGCAGGTGCTTGACCAGCATCGAGAAGCCGGTGCGGTCGCCTTCCTGCAGGAAGGTCTCCTTGATGTTGAACACCACCCAGCCGTCGTTGCGGATCAGGTTGAACGCGTTGGCGAACGCGCGCACCGGGATGTCGCCGAAGCCCAGCGCCGCGATGCAGGTGAGCAGGTCGAGCTGCCAGCTCTTCATCTCGCCGGCCAGCGGTTCCTGCAACCGGCTCATGTCGGTCACGTAGTAGGCGTCGTAGGCGTCGGGCCGGTCGCGCTCGCAGGCCAGGCGCGCGCTCTCGGAGATGTCCACGCCGATCACGCGCGCCGCGTCCAGCAGCTCGCCGACCATGCCGTTGCCCGCGCCGAGGTCGAGCACGCGCAGCTCGCTGAGCTCGATGCGGTTTTCCTGCAGCACCTTGGCGAGCAGGTCGCGTGCCTTGCGCGGGGAGGCGCAGCGCAGGCGCTGGTAGAACAGCTGCTCGTACAGGCCGGGGCGATCGTAGATCGCGTCGTAGTCGTGGAAGCGCAGGCGCAGTTCCTGCCCGTCCTCCTTGAGCAGGAAGTAGGCCTCGTCCTGCGCGAGCGCGCCGGGCTCGGAGATCGGGAAGCTGATGTTGTGGACCTGTCTGACCATGGCCATGGCGACTCCTCAGTGTGGACGCTCCCGGGGCGGGAGCAGGGGCACCCGAAGGTGGGCGATGCCATGCGTCACCCCGACGCACCGGGGGGGCGGCGCATCGGGGTCGAAGGGGGCACGGCAGCGCCCCGACGCCGATGTGGATTTGTCCAAATATAACATCGACGACATACCCTTCCACGAATCACCCCACGACGACAGCCATGAACGAACTGCTGCAGCGCCTCGCCGACCTCGACTGGTCCCGCTGGGGCGCGCCTGCCGCGGCGGGTCTGCGCATCGTCGGCATCGTGCTCGGCGCGTGGCTGGCCATCGTGCTGCTCCAGCGCCTGGTGCGCCTGGTGCGCATGCGCGTGGCCGAGCGCCTCGGCGGCGCCGACACGGCGCGCCGCGCCGAGACGCTGGGACGCGTGGTGCGCTACCTGGTCGCGCTGGTGGTCGGCGCGGTCGCGTTCATGCTGGTGATGGCGGAACTCGGCGTCACGCTGGCGCCCATCCTCGGCGCCGCCGGCGTGGTGGGCCTGGCAATCGGCTTCGGCGCGCAGAGCCTGGTGAAGGACTACTTCACCGGCTTCTTCCTGCTGCTCGAGGACCAGATCCGCACCGGCGACGTGGTGACGGTGGCGGAGTTGACCGGCGTCGTCGAGGACATCACGCTGCGCCACGTGCGGCTGCGCGACTACCACGGCAACGTGCATTTCGTGCCCAACGGCCTGATCAGCACCGTCACGAACATGGGCCGCGACTTCGCGCAGGCGGTGGTGGACGTGGGCGTGGCCTACCGCGAAGACGTCGATCAGGTGATCGCCGAGATGAAGGCGGTCGGCGCGGCGCTGCGTGCGGACCCGCAGCTGGGGCCGGCCATCCTCGCCGACCTCGAGGTCGCCGGGGTCGATCGCTGGGACGATTCGGCGGTCGTGCTGCGCTGCCGCTTCCGGGTGGCGCCGCTGCAGCAGTGGAGCGTGCGCCGCGAGTACCTGCGCCGGCTCAAGGCGGCCTTCGATGCGGCCGGCATCGAGATCCCGTTCCCGCACCTGACCGTGTACGCCGGCGCCGACCGCAGCGGCCAGGCGCCGCCCCTGCCGCTGCGGGTGGTGCGCTCGCGGTCTGCCGCAAGCTAGCGCCCCAGCGGGATGTTGGGCGAGCGCCGGTCGACGTCCAGCACGGTGATCAGCGCGGCGAGGTCCTCGTCCAGGCGCGCCAGCGTGGCGGCATCGAGCCGTGCCAGCGCCTGCGGCAGCACGCCGGCGAACGGGCCCGGCGCGCGGCGCAGCGCCGCCCGGCCGGCCGGCAGCAGCTGCAGCTGCACCGCGCGGCGGTCGATGCCGTCACGCGAGGTGGCGACGAGCCCCCGCTCGACCAGCGTGCGCACCAGGTTGCTGGCAGTGGACTGGTGCACGTCCATCGAGCGCGCCAGGCCGCCGATGCCGATGCCCGGATGGGCGCGGACCACGCTCAGCGCCCAGAGCTGCGCCCCGCCGACGCCGGCCTGCTTCTCGACCTGCTGGAAGTGCGTCTTGACCGCGTTGAAGACGATGCGGAAGCGGCGCAGCACCCGTGCGGCGGGTTCGCCGATCTCGCTGCCGGCCAGCGCCCCGGCCGGTCGGACGGTGGCGCCGCCGGAGGGCTTCCTGGAAGGCATGCGCGGATCATACGGGCCCCGNCTGGAAGGCATGCGCGGATCATACGGGCCCCGTCCGGGCGGTCGGCGCGGCGCGCCTTCAGGTCCAGTTCGTGATCTCGGGGTTGGTGTACGGGTAGTGGTTCGGCAGCGCCAGGTTGGAGTACGAGAAGGACAGGCTCACGTCCAGCGAGGCCACCTGGTGCCACCAGCCCAGCGGCAGGAACACCGTCTCGCCCGGTTCGGCCACCACCTCCAGCACCTTCACGTCGGCGAAGTCGGGGAAGCGCTGCAGGTCGGGCCGGTCGATGTCGATCGGGCTGAACACGTTGTTGTAGTTGTAGAGCTTCGGCCACTCCAGCGGCGAGATGAAGCGCCAGCGCTTGCGCCCGACGATCTGCGTGTGGAACAGCATGATCGTGTCGTGGTGCAGCGGCGTCACGGTGCCGGCCGGGCCGAACCAGAACGAGGAGCGCGCGGCGAGCTGGTCGCGGTCGCACACCGGCGGGAGCGTGCCGACGTCGGCCAGCAGCGGCGAAAACTCGGGCCGGCGCAGCACCTCGTTGTTGGCGGTCAGGTAGTAGTCGTTGGTCGCGCCGCCGGCCAGCACCTGGTCGACGAAGTCGGCGAGCCGCACCCGGCGCTTCAGCGCGAGCTTGTTCTCCTCGTAGCGCGGGTCGGCATTGCGCTCGGCCTGGATCTCGACCTGGTGCATGCCGAAGCGTGCCTTCAGGTCGGCCGGCGACCAGCGCTGCAGCGCCGGCCAGTCGCGCGCCACGTCGGTCAGCACCACCGGCCGGCAGCCGACCACGTAGCGCTCCAGGAACTCGTCGCGCGAGGGCGTGCGGCGCTTCTCGACATGGGTGTAGCCGGGTGCCAGCTCCCAGATCTTCTGCAGATTGCCCACCACCGACTCGAGCTTGCGCAGCAGCTGCTGGTGGCGCCGCGCGGCCAGGAACACCGGGTCGCGCTCGAGTTCGCGGATCGCGGCCAGCGCCAGGGCCGGGTCGTGGCCGGCTGCGGCCATGGTCTGCGCCATCGACTCGGGCGTGCAGTTGCGCAGCCGGTTCTCGGCCATCCACTGGATCCAGCCGTCGTCGATCGACGCGGCCGGCACCGGCGCCTGCGGCGCGGCCTGCGGCAGCGGCGCGGCGCGGGTCACGGTCGGGGGAACACTCATGCCTGCCTCATTCGAAGGATTCGTCCGGCTGAAGGTAGCGCCATTGCCCGGGCGGCAGCTTGCCGAGCATCACACGGCCGATGCGCACCCGCTTCAGCCCGGTCACCTTCAGGCCCACCGCCTCGCACATGCGGCGGATCTGGCGCTTGCGGCCCTCGGTCAGCACGAAGCGCAGCTGGTCCTCGTTGACCCAGTCGACCTGCGCCGGTGCGAGCGCCACGCCGTCGAGCTCGAGGCCGTGGCGCAGCAGCCGCAGGCCGTCCTCGGACAGCGGCGTGCCCTCCTGCGGCGAAACGCGCACCAGGTACTCCTTCTCGACCATGCTGTCCGCGCCGATCAGCTGGCGCGCGACGCGGCCGTCCTGGGTGAGCACCAGCAGGCCGACCGAATCGATGTCGAGCCGGCCGGCCGGCGCGAGGTGGCGCAGGTGCTCGCGCCGGAAGGCCCGGCCGCTCGGGTCCTCGGCCCAGTGGTTCTCGGGCGTGACCAGCACCACCGCCGGCTCGTAGCCGTCCTCGGCCTGGCCGCTGACGTAACCCACCGGCTTGTTCAGCAGCACGGTGACCCGCTCGGCCTGCTGCTCGCGGGCGCGGCGGTCGATGGTCACCTGCTGCGACGGCAGCACGCGCGCGCCGAGCTGGTCGACCACCTGGCCGTCGACCCGCACCCAGCCGCGCTCGATCCACTCGTCGGCCTCGCGGCGCGAGGCCAGGCCGAGCTCGGACATGCGCTTGGCCAGGCGCAGGCTGCCAGGCGGGTGGGCGGCGGCGGCCGGTGCCGCGGGCGCCTGCGGGCGCGGTGCCTGCGCGCGCGGTGCTGGCGGGCGCGGTGCCGGCGGGCGCGGTGCCGGCGGGCGGGGTGCCGGCGCGCGCGGTGCCGCAGGCTGCGCGCGGGGCGGGGCCGCCTCGCGGCGCGCCTGGGCTTCGGCCAGCGTGGGCCGGGCGCGCGGCGCCTGGCCGCGCAGCGGGGCGCGGTCGCCGCGGGCGACCGCGGGGCGTTTCAGTTTCAGCGTGGCCATGCGCGGATTGGACCACGCCCGCGGGTGTGCGCCCGTCGCCCTCAGCTGCCCGCCAGGCCGAACAGCTCGCGCAGCGCGTCGCGGTAGAGCGCCTGGCCCACGCCGTTGGTGCTGTAGTGCGTGCCGCCTTCCACCAGCACGAAGCGCTTGGGCGTGCCGGCCTGCTCGAACAGCGCGCGGCCGAGCTCGGGGCGGATCAGCCGGTCCGCGCTGCCGTGCACCACCAGCACCGGCGCGCGCACGCGGCGGATGTGCTCGGTCGAGTCGAAACGCTGCGTGATCAGCGGCGTGATCGGCAGCCAGCCCCACTTCAGGCTGCGGAACACGTCGGGGATCGAGGTGAAGGTGCCCTCGACGATCAGGCCGCGCGCATCGTCCACCGCGCCGGCCAGCTGCACCGCGACCGCCCCGCCGAGCGAATGCCCGAACACGTAGCGCGGCCGCTGCGGCTGGGTGCGCGCCAGCCAGTCCCAGGCGGCGCGGGCGTCCTCCACCACCGCCGCTTCGGAGGGCAGCTCGTCGCTGCTGCGGCCGAAGCCGCGGTAGTCGATCGCCAGCACCGAGAAGCCCAGCTCGTGCATGTTGCGGATGCGGAAGGTGCTGCCCCAGATGTTGCGCCGCGCGCCGTGCAGGTACAGCAGCACCGGCGCGTCGGCGCGCGCCTGCGGCAGCCACAGCCCGTGCAGCCGCACGCGCTGGCCGCTGACTGCCGAGTCGTGCTCGATCCAGACGTCCTGCATGCCCTCGGCGCTGCCGCTGCGGGTGTCGGTGACCGGGTTGGGCTGGAAGATCCACTCGCGCTGCTTGAGGTCGAGCGTCGAGCAGCCGGCCAGGGTGGCCGCCAGCAGGACGGCGGCAAGGGGGGCGACGAACCAGGAGCGCATGCGAAGCATCGGAACACTGAGCGGCGCCGGCCGCGAAAGTTCAGCGGCCGCGCCAGAACAGCGCGTCCAGGTCCTTCATGCCCAGCTGGCGCCAGGTCGGCCGACCGTGGTTGCACTGGTCGGCGCGTTCGGTGGCCTCCATGTCGCGCAGCAGTGCATTCATCTCGGCATGTGTCAGCTGGCGGTTCGCGCGTACCGCGCCGTGGCAGGCCATGGTGGCCAGGATCTCGTGCTGCGCGCGCTGGATCACGCTGCTGGCGTCGTACTGCGCCAGTTCGACGAGCACGCCGCGCGCCAGCTCGACCACGTCCCCGCCGGCGAGCGCGGCCGGGCGCGAGCGCACCGCCAGCGTACCGGCCGACAGCGGCGTCACGTCCAGCCCGAGTGCGCGCAGCGTCGCCTCGTTCTGCTCGGCGGTCGCGATCTCCTGCGGCGTGGCCGCGAAGCTGGCCGGGATCAGCAGCGGCTGCGCCTCGATCACCCCGTCGGCCAGCGCGGCCTTCAGGCGCTCGTAGACGATGCGCTCGTGCGCCGCGTGCATGTCGACGATCACCAGGCCTTGCCGGTTCTCGGCCAGGATGTAGACCCCGCCGAGCTGCGCCAGCGCGCGGCCGAGCGGCCAGTCGCCGGGGTCGGCGGCCGGCGCGGCGGCGGGTGCAGAGGGTGAGGCCCAGGCGGGCGACGGCTCCTGCGCATACAGCAGCGCCGCCTGCGCCAGGCCGAGCGCGGCCTGCT
>KZ836110.1 GCA_003265685.1 Piscinibacter caeni
GGCGCCGGTGCCTGCGCCGGCACCTGCAGCGGCGCCCGTCGCCGCGCCGCCGGCGCCGGTCGCAGCCGTCGGCGCGCCGGACGCCGACTGGGAAACGTTCTGACTACTCGGCGGCGCGCCGCAGCGTCTCCACCACCGGACGGCGCAGCACCTCGCGCAGCCCCCACCAGCCGGCGCCCAGCGCGAGCAGCGCACCGGCCAGCGTGCCGGCCAGCGGCACCCAGGGCGACGGGTTCCAGCTGAACTCGAACACCCAGCGCGCCAGCGACCAGCCCACCGCCACCGCGGCCATCGAGGCCAGCAGGCCGGCCAGCGCGCCCACGCCGAGCAGCTCGGCGCGCTGCACCTGCGCCAGCAGCCGCGCCCCCGCGCCGAGCGCGCGCATCACCGCGAACTCGCGCGAGCGCGCCTCGCGCGTGGCCGTCACCGCCGCGAACAGCACCACCAGGCCGGCCGCGAGCGTGAAGCCGAACAGGAACTCGACCGCCCGGATCACCTGGTCCAGCACGCGCTGCACCTGGGCGATCTGGGCCGTGACGTCGATCGCGGTGATGTTCGGGAAGTCGCGCGACAGCGCGTTGTCGAAGCCAGCACCGCCGGGCGCACGGAACGCGGCGATGTAGGTCGACGGCAGGCCGTCCAGCGCGGCGGTCGGGAACAGCACGAAGAAGTTGACCCGCATCGAGGTCCAGTCCACCTTGCGCAGGCTGCTGATGCGGCCTTCCACCATCGTGCCGGCGATGTCGAAGCGCAGCCGGTCGCCGAGCTTGACGCCCAGCGTCTTGGCCAGGCCCTCCTCGATGCTCAGCGCGTCGGGCTCATTGGCCGCCCAGCGGCCGCCGACCAGCTCGTTGTGCGCCGGCAGCCGGTCGGCGTGGCTCAGGTTGAACTCGCGGTCGACCAGGCGCTGCGCCCGCTCCTCGCCCATGTCCTCGGGCCGCACCGAACGGCCGTTGATCGCCACCAGGCGGCCGCGGATCATCGGGTACCAGTCGTAGCGGCCCACGCCGGCCTCGGCCAGGCGGGCCTGGAAGGCCTCGGCCTGCTCGGGCTGCACGTTGATCACGAAGCGGTTCGGCGCGTCCGGCGGCGTGGCGGCGCGCCAGCTGGCAATCAGGTCGGTGCGCAGCAGCACCAGCAGCACCAGCGCCAGCAGGCCGACCGACAGCGCCGAGACCTGCAGCACCGCGAAGGCCGGGCGCGCGGCGATCTGGCGCGTGGCGAGCACGAGCCAGCGCGGCGCGCGCGAATCCGGCACCAGGCGCCGCAGCAACCGCACCGCCACGTACGACAGCAGCGCGAACAGCGCCACCGCGGCGGCAAAGCCGCCCACCGCGATCAGGCCGAGCTTCGGGTCGCTGGCCACCGCCAGCAGCAGCGCGACGAAGCCGGCCGCGCCGGCCGCCAGCACCGTCAGCGAGGCCGGCTTGAGTGCGCCCAGGTCGCGCCGCATCACGCGCAGCGGCGGCACGCGGGCCAGCTGCAGCACCGGGGGCAGGCCGAAGGCGGCCAGCAGCGTCAGCCCGACCCCGAGGCCGAACAGCGCCGGCCACACCCCGGCCGGCGGCAGGCGGCCGCCCTCCACCAGCCCGGCCAGCAGCCAGACGAACACATGGTGCACCGCGAAGCCGAGCGCCACGCCGGCCACGCTGGCCACCAGCCCCACGCCGCCGAACTGCAGCGCGTACTGCCAGGCGATGCGCCGCTGCGGCTGGCCGAGCACGCGCTGCATCGCGCAGTCGTCGAGGTGGCGCTCGGCGAAGTCGCGCGCCGCGATGCCCACCGCCACCGCCGCCAGCAGCGCGGCCAGCAGCGCCACCAGGTTGAGGAACTTGCCGGCCCGGTCGAGCGTCTGGCGCATCTCCGGCCGGCCGCCGGCGAGCGACTCGATGCGCAGGCCGCGCAGGTCCTGCTGCTTGATCTGCGCCTCGGCCCAGGCGACGAAGCGCTGCACCGCGGCATCGTCGCCCGCACGCGAGGCCACGGCCAGGCGCCAGGTGACGCGGCTGGCCGGCTGGATCAGGCCCGAGGCCGGCAGGTCGGCCGCGTTGAACAGCACGCGCGGCGCAAAGGCCATGAAGCCGGCACCGCGGTCGGGCTCGATCAGCAGGGTGTGGGTCAGCTGCAGTGCGGCGTCGCCGAGCAGCAGCGTGTCGCCGAGCTTCAGGTTCAGCGCGCCCAGCAGGGCCGGGTCGACCCAGGCGGTGCCGCGTGCCGGCGCCTGCGCCAGCTCGGCCTCGCGCCCCGCCGCGTCGGCGATGCGCAGGCGGCCGCGCAGCGGGTAGGCCTCGCTCACCGCCTTGGCGGTGACCAGGCGGGTCGCGCCGCCGCGTTCGTCCGGCGCCCGGCCCATGCTCGGGAAGGTGGCGCTGTCGGCGGTCACCAGGCCGAACTCGGCAGCCCGGGCGGCAAACGCCGGCGGCGCCGGCTTGTCGCTCGCCACCACCGCGTCGCCGCCGAGCAGCTGGCGCGCATCGCGCTGCAGGCCGTTGTCGATGCGGTCGGCGAAGAAGCCCACCGCCGTCAGCGCCGCCACCGCCAGCATCACGGCGACGATCAGCAGGCGCAGCTCGCCGGCGCGCAGGTCGCGCAGGCTCTGGTTCCAGGCCAGGCGCAGCAGGGACGGCGGGCGGTGGTCGGTGAAGGTCGGCATGGGGGTGCAGGCGGCTGGAGCGCCGCACTGTGCCACGTCCGCCCTACCCGAGCCGGCGGCCGGGTCGGCCGACGCTGCGGCGCGGCGGCCGCACACCTGTGTGCTCGTTCACGCGGGGACGGCATCGGCCACGCCGCGCCGCAGCGTGTGCCCGTACAGTCCCGGCCATGTCCGCCGTCTTTCGCCTCTTCTACCTCAGCAAGGCGACCCGCCCGTTCGAGGCGGCGGAGATCGACGAACTGCTGCTGCAGTCGCGCCGGAACAACCGCGCGGCCGGCCTGACCGGGGCGCTGCTGCACTACGGCGGGCACTTCCTGCAGGTGCTCGAAGGTGACGCCGACGCGGTGACGGGCTGCTTCGAGCGCATCCGGCGCGACGAGCGCCATGCCGAGGTGCTGCCGCTGATCGACGGCGCTGCCGCACAGCGCGACTTCGGCGACTGGGCGATGCACTACGTCACGCCGAGCGGGCCGGGCGACCGCGCCGTGGTGGCCTTCCTCGAGCAGCTGCGCCGGCAGGCCACGCCGGAAGCGGTGCGGCAGGCGCTCGCGCTGATGCAGCGCCTGGCCCGGCGGGCGGACGCCGACGCGCAAGCCGGCTGAACGCCGCGTGCAAGCCGGCTGAGCCGCGCGGCGCCGCGGCGGTGCTCCAATGGGCCGATGGACTTCCTGCCTTCGCTCTTCCTCTCGCACGGCTCGCCGATGACGGCCCTCGAACCGGGCGCCGCCGGCGCCTTCTTCACCGGCCTCGGCCCGGCCATCGACGCCACCTTCGGCCGGCCCAAGGCGATCCTCGCCATCTCGGCGCACACGTTGATGCGCGCCCCGGTGCTGCTGGCCGCGCCGCGCCACGAGGCGGTGTACGACTTCGGCGGCTTCGACCCGCAGCTCTACACGCTGCGCTACGACGCCGCCGGCGCGCCCGCGCTGGCCGGCCGCGTGGCCGAGCTGCTCGGCGCCGCCGGGCTGCCGGTGCACCAGCTGCCCGAGGGCGGGCTGGACCACGGCATCTGGACGCCGCTGCGCTACGTCTACCCCGCGGCCGACGTGCCGGTGCTGCCGCTCGCCTGGGTGCCGGGCTGGAGCCCGGCGCAGCAGTTCGCGCTCGGCGCCGCGCTCGCACCGCTGCGCGCGCAGGGCGTGCTCGTGCTCGCCACGGGCAGCATCACGCACAACCTGCGCCGCGTGTTCGTCGACGGTCTGCGCGGCCCGGTGGACAAGCCCGAGATCCCGGAGAGCGCGGCCTTCCGCGGGTGGTTCGCGCAGCGCAGCGCGGCGCGCGACTGGGACGCGCTGCTCGACTACCGGGCACGCGCCCCGCATGCGGTCGACATGCACCCGACCGACGAGCACCTGCTGCCCTGGTACGTGGCCGCCGGCGCCGGCGGCCGCGACGCGGTGCCGCAGCGCCTGCACGCGAGCCTCACCTACGGCTGCCTGGGCATGGATGCCTATGCGTTCGGCGCCTCGGCACCGTTGCTGGCCCAGCGCCTGACCGCTGCCGCCAGCTGAGCCTTGGCCACCGGCTTGGTCAGGTAGTCGTCCATGCCGGCGGCCAGGCAGCGCTCGCGGTCGCCGGCCAGCGCATCGGCGGTCAAGGCGACGATCGGCACACGGCGGCCGCTGGCCGCCTCCTGCGCGCGGATGCGCCGCGTGGCCTCGAAGCCATCCACGCGCGGCATGTGGCAGTCCATGAACACCAGGTCGTAGCCGCCGCGCTCGAGCGCGCGGCAGGCCTCCTCGCCGTCGCCTGCCAGCACCACCTCGCAGCCCAGGCCGCGCAGCATCTCCTCGACCACCATGCGGTTGACCAGGTCGTCCTCGGCCAGCAGCAGGCGCGCCTGCAGCGCACCGATCTCGGCCCAGGTCGAGGGCGTGGGCAGCGGCTCGCCGGCGGCTCGCGCCAGGCGCAGCTCGACCCAGAAGCGCGAACCCTCGCCGAGGCGGCTCTCGACCCCCACCGAGCCGCCCATCAGCTCGGCGATCTCCTTGACGATCGCCAGGCCCAGACCGCTGCCGCCATGGCGCCGCGTGGTCGAGGCGTCGGCCTGCGTGAAGGCGTCGAACACCGTGGCGATCTTGTCGGGCGGGATGCCGATGCCGGTGTCCTGCACGGCGATGCGCACGCGCAGCGCCTCGCCCGCGGCCTCGAGCAGCGCCAGCTCGAGCGCGACGCTGCCGCGCTCGGTGAACTTGATCGCGTTGTGCAGCAGGTTGACGAGCATCTGGCGCAGGCGCAGCGGGTCGGCCTCGACGTGGCGCGGCAGCGTCGCGTCGACCGTGCAGCGCAGCTCGATCGGCTTGTCGCGCCCGATCGCCTGCATCAGGTCGACCGCCTCGGCCACCAGCGTGCGCAGCTCGACGGCGGACGAGTGCAGCGTCAGCTTGCCGGCCTCGATGCGCGACAGGTCGAGCACGTCGTCGATCAGCGCCAGCAACGCGTTGCCCGAGTGCTGCGCGGTGCGCGCGTACTGGCGCTGCTGCGGGCTGAGCGGCGTCTCCAGCAGCAGCGCGGTGGTGCCGAGGATGCCGTTCATCGGCGTGCGGATCTCGTGGCTGATCATGGCCAGGAACTGCGACTTCGCCAGGCTGGCCGCCTCGGCGGCGCTGCGGGCCTGCTCGAGCTCGCGCGCCTGCGCCTCGAGCGCCTGGGTCTTCTGCTCGAGCCGCGTGACCAGCCCGCGCGCCGCGCTCACCGCGCGCCGCGTGCGCGCGCGCAGCCGCTCGCTGACGACGCCGGTGAACGCGAGGTAGGTGCCCAGCAGGTACATGGTGGCGGCGATCGGGCCGCGCTCGGACCAGTCCAGCCTGCCTTCGAACGCGCCGAGCCAGGCGCAGTAGCCCAGGTAGGCGGCGATCACCACATGGTTGAACCAGAGCGCGCGGCGCAGCCCGATGTTGGCCTGGTCGGCCACGCGCACCAGCAGGAAATAGGCGAAGAACAGCCCGCCGCGCTCGAAGTGGTGCAGGTTGACCAGCCAGACCAGCAGGTCGAGGTGGAACAGCAGCAGGCTGGTGTCGACGCGCCGCACGTGCCGGTGCGCCCAGGCCGACCAGGCCCACGCGAGCGCGGCGTAGCCGAGGTTCAGCGCGATCAGTACCTGCAGCGGGGGATGCGCCGGCACATCGTGCAGCCGATGGTCCTGCACGATGGCCATCAGGCTCAGGATCACGAAGCCGCCGGTGCGGATCAGCGGGATCTCGCGCGTGTGCACGCGGCGCGCGGCGGCGGCCTTGCGGCGCGCCAGCTGCTCGGCGTCCAGCGTGAATTCGGCGTCGATGTCGGGCGGCGGTTCTGCGGCTGCCACGTGCCCTCCCTGCGGCAGCCATTCTCCGCTGCCGCGCGCCGGCGCGCTACGGCAGCCGGCCGACCACGCCCTGCACCAGCCAGTCCATCGTCGCGATGGCGGCGTCGTCCAGGCGGCCTTCGGCCAGCCGCACGCGGCCCTGCTGGTCGCGCAGCGGCGCGTCGAAGGGCGCGCGCCGGCCGGCCAGCAGCGCCGCGCGGCGCTCCTCCAGCCCGGCGCGCACGGCCGCGGGCAGTGCCGGGTCGAGCGCCTCGAGCTGCACCGTGCCGTCCTTCATGCCGCCCCAGTACGGACGGTTCGACCAGCGCCCCGCCAGCACGCTGCGCGTCACCTCGGTGTAGCGGCCCTCCCAGTGGTGCGTCAGCGCGGCGAGCTGGGCCTCGGGCGCGTAGCGGCGCATGTCGCTCTGGTAGGCGATCACGCGCACGCCCTTGTCCTTGAAGGCGGCCTGGGCGGCCTGCGGTACCGCGGGCGAGCCGCTGTGGTTGGTCAGCACGTCGGCGCCCTGGTCGATCAGCGCCTGCGCGGCCTCGCGCTCGCGCGTGGGGTCGAACCAGGTGTTGAGCCACAGCACGCGCAGCTCGGCCTTCGGGTTGGCCTCGCGCAGGCCGAGCGCGAAGGCGTTGATGCCCTGCACCACCTCGGGCACCGGAAAGCCGGCCACGTAGCCGGCGATGCCCGATCGGCTGGTGCGGCCGGCCAGCCAGCCGGCCAGCCAGCGCGCCTCGTAATAACGCGCGTTGTAGGTGGCGAGGTTGGGGGCGCTCTTGTAGCCGCCGGCGTGCTCGAACTTCACCTGCGGGAACTCGGCTGCCACGCGCAGCGCCGGCTCGAGGTAGCCGAAGCTGGTGGCGAAGATCAGGCCGCAGCCCTGGCGCGCCAGGTCGCGCATCACCCGTTCCGAATCGGCCCCCTCGGCGACCGCCTCGACGACGGTGGTCTGCACCTGTGCGCCGAGCGCGCGCTCCATCGCGCGACGGCCCAGGTCGTGCTGGTAGGTCCACCCGGCCTCGCCGACCGGGCTCACGTAGACGAAGCCGACCTTCAGCGGGGCATCGGCGGCGGGGGTGGGGGGGCTCGCTGCAACGGCCAGCGCAAGCGCGCCGGCGCGCATGAGGTTTTTGAGCATGGTTGTCCTCGACATGGCTCCGGGGTTGGAAACGACGAAGCGGCCGGGAGCACGGCCGCTTAGGTACTTCATTCTCTCAGACGTGCTCCCCCGCGCGCTCGGCCATCCAGGCGGCGTAGAAGTCGACGAAGGCGCGCACCTTGGGCGGCGTGTGCCGGCCCGGCGCCCACACGGCGTGGATGCCGCCGCCGGGCAGCTGCCACTGCGGCAGCAGGCGCACCAGCGTGCCGGCGTGCACGCCGGCCTCGGCGTTGAACTGGTCCATCACGCTGATGCCCGCGCCGGCCTCGACCAGCGCACGCAGCGACAGCGAGGCGTCGCTGCGCAGCCGGCTCGTCATGCGCACGGTGCGGCGCTGGCCGCCAGGGGACACGAAGGTCCAGGTGAGCGGGCTGCGCAGCAGGGTCAGCGCCACCCAGTCGTGGCCGGCCAGGTCTTCCGGGCGGCGCGGCGCGCCGCGGCGCGCCAGGTAGGCCGGCGCGGCCACGAGGTGCTGCTCGAAGTCGCCCAGGCGCCGGGCGCGCAGCGTCGAGTCGCGCAGCCAGCCCATGCGGACGGCCAGGTCGATGCCCTCGGCCACCAAGTCGACCACCCGGTCGCTGCTGCGCAGCTCGATCTGCAGCGCCGGGTGCAGCGCCGCGAACTCGGCCACCGCCCGCGCCAGGGCCAGGCTGGTGTATTCCGCGGTGCTGGCGATGCGCAGGCTGCCGCTCAGCCCGGCGCCGCGCGGCTGGCCCAGCGTGGCCAGCGCCGCCTCGAGCTGGCGCAGGGGCGCCAGGCCCTCGCGCAGCAGCGCCTCGCCAGCCTCGGTGAGCGTGGTGCGGCGCGTGGTGCGCACGAACAGCCCGGTGCCGAGCCGGGCCTCGAGCCGGGCGACGTCCTGGCTGACACGCGCCTTGGTCGTGCCCAGGCGCTCGGCCGCCGCGGTGAAGCCGCCGGCCTCGGCCACCGCCGCCACGCTGCGCAGCGCGTTCAGGTCGACGGCGTGGCGGAAGGTCATCGCTGCATTGTCATGTAATTGACGACAGTGCGTTTTGATTGTGCCGATTGATTGAACCAATGAAGACCGCGAAGATGACACCCGTCCCGCATCCCTCCAACAAGGATTCCCCATGAACATCGCCCTGATCGGCGCCAGCGGCTTCATCGGCACGGCGCTGCTGACCGAAGCCCTGCAACGCGGCCACCAGGTCACCGCGCTGGTGACCCATCCGGAGAAGCTCGCCGCGCGCGAGCGACTGACGGTCGAGCGCGTCGACGTCAACGACGGCGCCGCGCTGGCGGCGCAGCTGCGCGGCAAGGATGCGGCGCTCAGCGCCTTCAGCGGCCACGCGCAGGCCGACGTGCGCGGCTACTACGTGGCCGGCATGCGCTCGGTGATCGCCGCCGCGAAGCAGGCCGGCCTGCCGCGCCTGCTGGTGGTAGGCGGTGCCGCGAGCCTGGAGATCGCGCCGGGCAGGATCCTGCTCGACTCGCCCGACTTCCCGGCCCAGTGGCATGGCACCGCCGCCGGCGCGCGCGACGTGCTGAACCTGCTGCGCGACGAGCCGACACTCGACTGGACCATGCTCAGCCCCTCGGCCCACCTCGAGCCCGGCCCGCGCACCGGCCAATTCCGCCTCGGCGGCGACCAGTTGCTCGTCGATGCGGACGGCAAGAGCCACATCTCGGTGGCCGACTACGCCGTGGCGATGCTCGACGAGCTGGAGAAGCCGGCGCATTCGCGGCGCCGCTTCACGGTGGGTTACTGAACCTCGGCCGGGGAGTATTTGAGAATGATTCTCATTTGATGCAGAATGGATTCCGTCCCGGATTCACGGAGTCCTTCCATGCCCTGCCCCCTCCACGCGCTGGCCGAGGAGCACGAGTTGCCGGCCAGCGAAGCGGTGATCGCCGCCACGCTGGCGCTGATGACCGGCTACAGCCAGGCCCTGCAGGCCGATCTGCACCCGCAGCAGCGCCTGCTGATGGGCGCCAAGATCGGCCGCAACCTCGAGCTGCTGGCCGGCCACCCGGCGCTCAGCGAAGGCTTCCAGCGCATCGCGCTGGGCCTGCAGGCGCGCTGGCAGCTGATGAGCGACTGCACCGCCCAGGCCGGTCCGGCCGGCCCGGCCGCCGCCGCCCGGCTTCACTGAGCCGCGGCGGCAAACGCGGCGTCGAGCTGCGCGATCCAGCCGGCCTTGGCCGCGGCGTCGGCGAAGCTCGCCTCGAAGCTGTTGCGCGCCAGCACGTAGGCCTCGCGCGCGCCGAGCTGCGGCAGCGCGGCGAAGGTCTCGACGAAGTTCTGGTTGACGTAGCCGCCGAAGTAGGCCGGGTCGTCCGAGTTGACGGTCGCCTTCAGCCCGGCCGCCAGCAGCGCGGGCAGCTGGTGCTCCGCCATGGTCTTGTAGACGCACAGCTTCACGTTCGACAGCGGGCACACCGTGAGCGGAATGCCCTCCTTCGCCAGGCGCGCCAGCAGTGCCGGGTCTTCCACGCTGCGCACGCCATGGTCGATGCGCTCGACCTCCAGCACGTCGAGCGCGCTGCGGATGTATTCCGGCGGCCCCTCCTCGCCGGCATGCGCGACGACATGCAGCCCGGCGGCGCGCGCGCGGTCGAACACGCGCGCGAACTTCTCCGGCGGGTGGCCGCGTTCGCTGCTGTCCAGCCCGACGCCGATGAAGTGGTGCTTGTACGGCAGCGCGGCCTCGAAGGTGGCGAGCGCCTCGTCCTCGCTCAGGTGGCGCAGGAAGCACAGGATCAGCTTCGCGCTGATGCGCAGCTCCTGGTGCGCGCGCCGGCAGGCATGGTCCAGGCCCTTGATCACCGTCTCGATGGGCACGCCGCGTGCGGTGTGGGTCTGCGGGTCGAAGAAGATCTCGGCGTGCAGCACGTTGTCGGCCGCGGCGCGCTGCAGGTAGGCCCAGGCCAGGTCGAAGAAGTCCTGCTCCTTCAGCAGCACGCTGGCGCCGGCGTAGTAGATGTCGAGGAAGCTCTGCAGGTCACTGAAGGCATAGGCCGCGCGCAGCGCCTCCACGCTCGGGTAGGCGAGCGCCACGCCGTTGCGCTGCGCGAGCCGGAAGATCAGCTCGGGCTCGAGCGAGCCCTCGACGTGCATGTGCAGCTCGGCCTTGGGCATGGCGCGCAGCAGCGCGGGGAGGCGATCGCGCGGGATGGCGTCGAAGTTGGTGAAGGTCATGGCGTCACTCCGAACGTGATGGCGTGTTCCTTCAAGTATCGGCGGTAGGCCGCCGAACTGCGGTCGGCGGCGCAGTGCACCTCGCCGCTCAAGGGCAGCCGCTTCGGCCGCTGCGACTCGAGCACCGGCTGGTCCTGCGTGAAGATGGTGTGCTGGAAGGCGCTGATCTCGGCGTCGCTGGAATCGAAGTCGGTCAGCGCCATGCGGAACCAGACCCGGCTGGTCTCCTCGTCGACCGGGCTGACCAACAGCGCGATGTCGTCGCGGTAGCCGCCCTGCCTCTCGGGCAGCTTGCTCAGCAGCGCGGCGTAGGGCGCAAGCAGCTCGTAGCGGTAGTCGACCCACGAGCCTTCGGTCGAGAGCCGGTTGCTCTTCGGCTGCCAGGCGCGGCAACCGGTGGCGACGAAGCCGGTCGGCGTGGGCTCGGTGCGGTAGTCGGCGAGCGCGACATGCGCGCGGTCGCCCAGCCAGCCCTCGTGCACGAAGCCGAAATGGGCCAGGTCGAGGAAGTTCTCGACGATGCGCGGCGCGCTCGTGGCCACCACGTACGGACCGACGTTGAGCTTGCGCAGCCTCGCATCGGTTTCCGCGTCGAAGCGCGGCAGCGGGGCGTCGGGTTGCAGCTGCAGCCACAGCAGCCCGTGCGCCTCGACGACACCGAGCGTCGCCAGGCCATGCGACGCCGGCGGCTCGAAGGCCGGCAAGGCGGGGATGTGGGCACAGCGCCCGCTGCCCTCGAAGCGCCAGCCGTGGTACGGGCACTCGAGCTGCCCGTCGCAGACGCGGCCGAGCGAGAGCCTGGTGCCGCGGTGCGGGCAGCGGTCCGGCGCGGCGCGCGGGCTGCCCGCGGCGTCGCGCCAGAGCACGAGGTCGTCACCGAGCAGGCGCACGGCGACGGGCGCCTCGCCCAGCGCCGATGCGTCGAGCACCGGGTGGGCGAAGCGCTTCTCCACCATCACTTTTCGCCGGGAACCTTGCCCTCGACGCCCTTGACGTAGAACTTGATGCCGCCGAGCCACTTGTCGTCGGCGACCTCGTCCTTCTTCAGCAGTTCCTTGCCGTCCTGGCCGAGGATGGGGCCCTTCCAGATCGCGAAGCTGCCGTCCTTCAGGCCGGCCTTGACTGCGTCGACCTTGCTCTTGACCTCGGCCGGCACCTTGTCAGAGATCGAAACGATGTCGATCGCCCCTTCCTTGACACCCCACCACGAGGCCTCGTTGCCCTTCCAGGTGCCTTCCAGCACGTCCTTCGTGGCCTTGATGTAGTACGGGCCCCAGTTGATGACCGCCGAGGCGAGGTGCGCTTCGGGCGAGTAGGCGCTCATGTCGCTGTCCCAGCCGAAGGCGTACTTCTTGGCCTTGCCGGCGGTCTGCAGCACGGCCGAGCTGTCGGTGTTCTGGAACAGCACGTCGGCGCCGCCGTTGAGCAGCGACTGAGCGGCCTCGGTCTCCTTGGGCGGGTTGAACCACTCGTTGACCCAGACCACCTTGGTCTTGATCTTCGGATTCACGCTCTGAGCGCCGAGCGTGAAGCTGTTGATGTTGCGGATCACCTCGGGGATCGGGATCGAGCCGACCACGCCCAGCGTGTTGGTCTTGGTCATGCCGCCGGCGATCACGCCGGCCATGTACGCGCCCTCGTAGGTGCGGCTGTCGTAGGTGCGCATGTTGTCGGCCTGCTTGTAGCCGGTGGCATGCTCGAACTTCACGTCCTTCAGGTCGGCCGCGACCTTGAGCATCGGCTCCATGTAGCCGAAGGTGGTGCCGAAGATCAGCGTGTTGCCCTGGCCGGCCATGTCGCGGAACACCCGCTCGGCGTCGGCCGCCTCGGGCACCTTCTCGACGAAGCTGGTGATCACCTTGTCGCCGAACTCCTTCTCGACCGCCTTGCGGCCGTTGTCGTGCGCGAAGGTCCAGCCGCCGTCGCCCACCGGGCCGACGTAGGCGAAGGCGATCTTCAGCGGCTCGGGCTTGGCGGGGGCGGCGGCGCTCGCGGGGGCTTCGGCCACCGGTGCCGGCGCAGCAGCCGGCGCGGCCTCCTCCTTCTTGCCGCAGCCGGCCAGGGCCGCCACGGCGGCCAGCGAGGACCAGCCGGCCAGCTTCAGCAACGAGCGCTTCGAGTCGAGAGTCATGAATCCTCCGAGGAGATGGTCAGGGTGGTACGGGAAAGCGGGAATTATCGGGCGCGTCACGAGCCGGGGAAGAAGGGCTTGCCGATCGACGCCGGCATGTTGACCTTGATGAAGTTGGCGTTGCGCGAGATCAGCACCAGCACGACGATGGTCGCCACATAGGGCAGCATGGTCAGGAACTGGCTCGGCACCTGCACGCCTTCGCCCTGCAGGTGGAACTGCAGCATCGTGACGCCGCCGAACAGGTAGGCACCGAGCAAGACACGTGCCGGTCGCCAGGTGGCGAAGGTGGTGAGCGCGAGCGCGATCCAGCCCTTGCCGGCGATCATGCCCTCCACCCACAGCGGCGTGTAGATCACCGAGATGTAGGCCCCGGCGACGCCGCACAGCGCGCCGCCCACCACCACCGCCAGCAGGCGGATGCGGCGCACCGGGTAGCCGAGCGCATGGGCCGATTCGGGCGATTCGCCCACCGCGCGCAGCACCAGCCCGGCGCGCGAGCGGTACAGGAACCAGGCGAGACCGACGGTCAGCACGACGGCGAGGTAGACCATCGGGTGCTGCTTGAACATGGCCGGCCCGACGAACGGGATGTCGGCCAGGAACGGGATCTCGAAATGCGGCCGCTCCGACAGCTTCTCCTGCGTGTACGCGATGCCGGCGAAGGCCGAGAAGCCGGAGCCGAACAGGCTCAGCGCGAGACCGGTGGCGTACTGGTTGGTGTTGAGCCAGATCACCAGCACGCCGAAGGCGGCGGCCATCAGCGCGCCGGCCAGCGCCCCGGCGCCGAAGGCCAGCCAGTCGTTGCCGGTGTGCACCGCGGTGGCGAAGCCGGCGATCGCGGCCACCAGCATCATGCCTTCGGCCCCGAGGTTGACGATGCCGGCGCGTTCGTTGATCAGCAGGCCGAGCGCCGCGATCGCGAGCACGGTGCCGGAGTTGAAGGTGGCAGCCAGGAGCAAGGCCATCGAGTCCATCTCAGGCCTCCTTGGTGGTCGTGGTGGTCACCGTCGCCGCGGCGGGTTTGGGCGCACGCGGATGCGCCGCCTTCCAGCGGATGCGGTAGTGGATCAGGGTGTCGCAGGCCAGCAGCGTGAACAGCAGCAGGCCCTGGAATACGCCGGTCAGCGACTTGGGCAGCCCGAGGCGCGACTGCGCCAGCTCGCCACCGATGTAGAACATGCTCATCAGGATGGCCGAGAACACGATGCCCACCGGGTGCAGCCGGCCGACGAAGGCAACGATGATGGCCGCGAAGCCGTAGCCCGCGGGCACGTGCGGCGTGAGCTGGCCGAGCGGGCCGGCGGCTTCGAGCGCGCCGGCCAGGCCCGCCATGCCGCCGGAGAGCATCAGCGCCGTCCACAGCGCCTTGCGCGACGAGAAGCCGGCATACCGCGCCGCCGCCGGCGCGAGCCCGCCCACCTGCAGCTGGAAGCCCGCGTAGGTGCGGAACAGCAGCACCCAGAACCCCGCCACCAGGCCGAGCGCGAGCGGCAGCCCGATGTTGACGCGGAAGCCCTGCATCAGCTTGGGCACCTGCGTGCTCTTCAGGAAGGTGATGGTCTGCGGGAAGTTGTAGCCGGCCGGGTCTTTCCAGGGCCCGTAGACCAGGTAGCCGAGCACCATGTCGGCCACGTACACCAGCATCAGGCTGACCAGGATCTCGCTGGCGTTGAAGCGGTCGCGCAGCAGCGCCACGATGCCGGCCCACACCATGCCGCCCAGGATGCCGGCCAGCAGCACCGGCACCACGATCCAGCGCCCGGTCTCGGGCGTGGCCTGCATCGCCACCCAGCTCGCGAAGATCGCGCCGAGGATGAACTGGCCCTCGGCACCGATGTTCCAGACGTTGGAGCGGAAGCACACCGCCAGGCCGAGCGCGATCAGCAGCAGCGGCGTGGCCTTCATCGCGAGCTCGGAGAGCGCGTACAGGCTCTTGACCGGCTCGACGAAGAACACCTGCAGGCCGCGCACCGGGTCCTTGCCGAGCGCGACGAACAGGATCGTGCCGATGACGACGGTGATCGCCAGCGCCAGCAGCGGCGAGGCGATGGACATGAACTTCGACGCTTCCGGGCGGGCTTCAAGCTTCAGCATGGAGCGCCTCCTTGTTCCACAGACCACTCATCCACTCGCCGATCATCTCGATGGTGGCCTTCGAGGTGGCAATGGGGGGCGACACCTTGCCCTGCGCGATGACGACCAGCCGGTCGCAGATCTCGAACAGCTCGTCGAGCTCCTCGCTGACGACCAGCACGGCGCAGCCGGCGTCGCGCAGCTTGAGCAGCTCGCCGCGGATCTGCGCCGCCGCGCCGACGTCCACGCCCCAGGTGGGCTGCGAGACGATCAGCAGCTTGGGGTTGGCGTCGATCTCGCGGCCGACGATGAACTTCTGCAGGTTGCCGCCGGAGAGCGACTTGGCCGCCGCGTCCGGCCCGCCGGTCTTGACGTTGAAGCGGCGGATCAGCTCCTCGGCCAGCTTCCTCACCTCGCCGGTGCGCACCCAGCCGCTGCGGCTCACGGTGCCGGTGCGCGTCAGCAGCGTGTTGGCGGCCAGCGAGAGCGTGGGCACCGCGCCGCGGCCCAGCCGCTCCTCGGGCACGAAGTGCAGGCCCTCCTTGCGGCGCCGGCGCGGCGAGTCGTGCGCGATGTCCTGGCCGAACAGCCTGATCGAGCCGGACGGCGCGCGCAGGTCCTCGCCCGAGAGCGCGGCCATCAGCTCCTGCTGGCCGTTGCCGGAGACGCCGGCGATGCCGACGATCTCGCCGGCGCGCACCTCGAAGCCGATGTCGCTCAGCGCGGTGGCGAACGGGTCGGCCTTGGGCACCGACAGGCCCTTCACCTCGAGCACCGTGCCGCCGAGCCTGGCCTGGATGTGCTGCAGCGAGGGCGGCTCGGCGCCGATCATCAGGCGCGACAGGCTGGCGTTGGTCTCCTGCGTCGGGTCGACCTCGCCGGTGACCTTGCCGCCGCGCAGCACCGTGCAGTGATGGCACAGCGCGCGGATCTCGTCGAGCTTGTGGCTGATGTAGAGGATCGAGCAGCCCTCGTTGGCGAGCTTGCGCAGCGTGACGAACAGCGTCTCGACCGCCTGCGGCGTCAGCACCGAGGTCGGCTCGTCGAGGATCAGCAGCTTCGGGTTCGTCAGCAGCGCGCGCACGATCTCCACGCGCTGGCGCTCGCCCACCGAGAGCGTGTGCACCGGGCGCGCCGGGTCCACGTCGAGCCCGTAGCTCTTGGCCACCTGGCCGATGCGCTCGCTGACCTGCGCGAGCGAGAGGCTCTTGTCCAGGCCGAGCCAGACGTTCTCGGCCGCGGTCAGCGTGTCGAACAGCGAGAAGTGCTGGTAGACCATGCTGATGCCCAGCGCGCGGGCCTGCGCGGGCGAGGCGATCTCGACCTTCTGGCCGTTCCAGCGGATCTCGCCTTCGTCCGGCCGCACCGCGCCGTAGACCATCTTCATCATGGTCGACTTGCCGGCGCCGTTCTCGCCCAGCACGGCGTGGATCTCGCCGGGCTTGACGCGCAGGTTGACGCGGTCGTTGGCCTTGACCGCCGGGTACTGCTTGCTGATGTCGACCAGCTCGAGTCGCAGCATGTCTCCTCCTTCGTCTGCCGGGCGCGGCCAGGGGCCGCGCAACCGGCATGGTGCCCCAGTCTAGAAGTGGTACTCGGCGCGGATCATCGGGGTCTTCGCGAAGGCGCCGTCGCCGGCCGGGCCCTTGTGATCGTTGCCGAACTTGTTGCGCCAGTACTGGTACTCGAGGCCGACCTTGAACTTGCCCTTGCTGCCCCAGGCCGAGCTCACGTCGTACATGATCTGCGCGTCGAGGTTGGTCTCGGGCTTGGTGCCGCCGCCGAACTCGTTGTTGCCCTTGGACGCGATCCAGTTGAAGAAGCCCTCGAACGACAGGCCGGTGCCGCCGATCGGGATGCCCCAGGCGGCCGTCAGCATCGGGTGCGTCTTGTACGTGTAGCGCGAGACGCCGGTGTTGGTGAAGGTGTTGTAGGGCGCGTTGCTCTCCTCCAGCAGCAGCAGGCTGACGTTCAGGAAGCCCGGCACGTCGACGAACACCGTCGGGCCGAGCACCAGCATGCGCTTGCGCGAGTTGTAGCCGGCGTCGTTCTTCGCGTTCGCGTCGAAGCCGAAGGTCAGCCCGGCGCCGCGGATCGGGCCGAACGAGATCGGGCTGCCGGTCAGCTTGCCGAAGTCCAGCGTGTGGCGGTAGACGATGTAGACCTCCTGCGCGCCGGCGGTCGAGCCGGCGCCGCCCGGATCCTTGTCGTCGGACAGCAGCAGGTCGGCATTGAAGAAGTTGGTGCCGTAGGCGTAGCCGCTGACGTGGTTCAGGTTGACGATGCTCTTCTTGATGTCGTTGGTGTTGAAGGGCTCGGCGAACTTGGTGCCGTAGCGGTAGCCGATGGAGGTGTCGCTCCAGTCGGCGGCGGCGGCAGCGCCGCCGAGCAGTGCGAGCGCCGCGGCGCATGCGATGGAAGAGAGCTTGCTCATGGTCGTGTCCTCATGGTGTGTTGGTGATGGGAACGGATACCGGCGGGGGTGGTCCGCAAGTTCCGTGCCCTCTACGGGTCAATGGCCGCCGACGTAGATGAACTTGAACAGGAAGACGGCGGCAATCAGCCAGACCATCGGATGCACCTCGCGGGCGCGCCCGGTGCACCCCTTCAGCACCGCGTAGGTGATGAAGCCGAAGGCCAGGCCGTTGGCGATCGAGTAGGTGAAGGGCATCGCCAGCGCGCACACGGCCGCCGGGATGACCTCGGTGCTCTCGTCCCAGTCGAGCTCGGTCAGCTCGCGCAGCATCAGGCAGGAGACGAAGAACAGCGCCGGCGCGGTGGCATAGGCCGGCACCGAGCCGGCCAGCGGCGAGATCGCCAGGCAGGCCAGGAACAGCACCGCCACGGTCACCGCGGTCAGCCCGGTGCGGCCGCCGGCCTGCACGCCCGCCGCGCTCTCGATGTAGGCGGTGGTGCTGGAGGTGCCCAGCAGCGAGCCGGCGAAGATGGCGCCGCTGTCGGCCAGCAGCGCCTTGTTCATGCGGTCCATCTTGCCTTCCTTCAGCAGCCCGGCGCGCTTGGCCACGCCCATCAGCGTGCCGGTGGCGTCGAACAGCTCGACGAGGAAGAACACCAGCACCACGTTCAGGATGCCGACCGACAGCGCCCCGCTGATGTCGAGCTTCAGGAAGGTCGGCTCGATCGACGGCGGGGCGGAGAACACGCCGCCGAACTTGTTGCCGCCGAAGAAGAAGGACAGCACCGTCACGGCCAGGATGCCGATCAGGATCGCGCCGGGCACCTTCAGCCGGTCCAGCACGACGATCAGGAAGAAGCCGAGCGTGGCCAGCACGACGGTGGGCGAATGCAGGTCGCCCAGCGTCACGTAGGTGGCCGGCGACGCGGCGACGATGCCGGCGCTCTTGAGCGAGATGATCGCCAGGAACAGCCCGATGCCTACGGTGATCGCGCTGCGCAGCGTGTGCGGGATGCCGCGGATGATCAGCTCGCGCAGCCGGAACAAGGTCACCGCGAGGAACAGGCAGCCCGAGACGAACACCGCGCCCAGCGCCACCTGCCAGCTGAAGCCCATGCCCTTGACGACGACGTAGGCGAAGTAGGCGTTCAGCCCCATGCCCGGGGCCAGCGCGATCGGGTAGTTCGCGTACAGGCCCATGATCAGCGTGCCCAGCGCCGCGATCAGGCAGGTGGCGACGAACACCGCGTCGCGCGGCATGCCCGCATCGCCGAGGATCGACGGGTTGACGAAGACGATGTAGGCCATCGTCAGGAAGGTGGTCAGACCGGCGACCAGTTCGGTGCGGACGGTCGTGCCGTGCTCTTCGAGCTTGAAGAGCTTCTCAAGTGCTTGCACGCTTGTCTCCTGTGCATTTGTCGTGAAGAGGGCGCCGTCTGCTGCGGCGCTCCGAGGGAATCCCTTGGCGATCAGGGCACGCCGCCCGGCGGGCGGCGGTAGCGCTCGACGCCGGCAATGCGCGTCGAGACCAGGTTGCTGCGGTCGGCCAGCGTCACCCAGGCGAACAGCTTCTCGTGCAGGCCACGCGCCACCGCCATGCGGCGCGCGGCGACGGGCTCGCTGGCCCAGTCCCACACGCAGACGTCGGCCAGCCGGCCGGGCTCGAACGAGCCGATCTCGGCGTCCAGCCCGAGGGCACGGGCGCCGCCGCGGGTGGCGGCGTACAGGCCCTTCCAGGCCGTCAGCCGCTCGCCCGAGAGCGCCTGGATCTTGTAGGCGTCGCGCAGCGTGGCGAGCATGGAGAGGTCGGTGCCGCCGCCCACGTCGCTGGCCAGGCTGACGGCCGCGCCGCCGGCCTCGGCATCGCGCCAGCGGAACAGCCCGCTGCCGAGGAACAGGTTGGACGACGGGCTGTGCGCGATCTGCGCGCCGGCATCACGCAGCGCGGCGCGGTCGTCGTCGTCGAGCCAGATGCCATGCGCCAGCACGCTGCGCGGGTGCAGCAACCCGGCGCGGGCGTAGACGTCGAGGTAGCTGCGGGCGTCGGGAAACAGCTCGCGCACCCACTGCACCTCGGCGCGGTTCTCGGCCACGTGCGTCTGCATGTAGAGCGTCGGGTCCGCCTTGCAGAGCGCGCCGGCCATCGCCAGCTGCGCGGGGGTGCTGGTGGGCGCGAAGCGCACGGTCACGGCATAGGCCAGGCGCGCGCGGCCGTGCCAGCGGGCGATCAGGTCGAGGCAGTCGCGCTCGGCGCCGGCCACGTCGTCGCGCAGGCCGTCCGGCGCGTTGCGGTCCATCAGCACCTTGCCGGCGATCACGCGCATGCCGCGCTGCTCGGCCGCGGCGAACAGGCGGTCGGCCGAGACCTTGTGCACCGTCGGGAACACCACCGCCGCGGTGGTGCCGCGCGCCAGCAGCGCGTCGAGGAACACCGCCGCGCCCTGCTCCGCCACGGCCTCGTCGGCATAACGCCGTTCGGCCGGGAAGGTGTAGGTTTCGAGCCAGTCGAGCAGCTCGGTGCCGTAGCTGCCGATCACGTCCAGCTGCGGGCTGTGCACATGGGTGTCGATGAAGCCCGGCAGGATCAACCGGCCCGCGTGGTCCTCGCGCACCCACTCGGGGCCGGGTGCCTCGGCCTGCACCGCGACGATGCGGCCCTCGTCCACCAGCAGCCAGTGGCCGGGGCGGAAGCGCACCGCGGGCGACTCGGTGTCGCCCCAGGCCGGCTCGGCGGAGAAGTCGAGCAGGTCGCCGCGGATCGCGATGCGCGGGTTCATCGGGCGTTCTCCTCGCGCTGGCGCCGCAGCATGCCGTGCGTGCCGAGGTTGCGGGCCACGTCGCGCACCTGCTCGCGCAGCCACCGGTTGGCGGCCGACGCATGGGTCACGTCGTGCCAGAGCTGGTAGTAGGTCAGCGGCGGGAAGGCGACGGGGCAGCGCACGATGCGCACCGGAAGGGTGTCGACGTAGCGGCTGCAGAACAGCCGCCCGGTGGTCAGCACCAGCAGGCTCTGTGCCACCATCAGCGGGATCAGGCTGAAGTGCGCGCTGCGCACCACGATGTCGCGCGTCACGCCTAGCGAGGCGAGGTACTCGTCGATCACGCCCGGCGCGCCGCCGCTGGCCTTGGCGTGCAGCGGGGTCGGTGCGACGTGCTCGCTCGCGAGGTAGCGCTCGGCCGTCCAGCTGCGCGCGGTCATGCGCGCCGCCGGGTGCTGCTCGCCGACCAGGCACACGATCTCGTCGGACAGCAGCTTGCCCAGGTGCAGTTCACCCGGCGGCTCGAGCCAGTTGCCGATCACGAGATCCACCGCACCCTGTGCCAGGCCGCGCCGGTAGTCGAACTCGCCCGACAGCGGCAGCAGCTCGAGCCGCGCGCCGGGCGCGACGCGCTTCAGGTGCGCCACCAGCTCGGGCAGGAACAGCGGGTCGAGGTAGTCGCTCGCGGCGATGCGGAAGGTCAGGCTGCTTGCCAGCGGCTCGAAGCCGCGCTGCGGCGCATGCGCGCCGAACAGGCGCTGCACGTCCTGCAGCACGCGGCTGGCCGGGTCCAGGAGTTGCAGCGCGGTCTCGGTGGGCACCATGCCGTTGCCGGCGCGCACCAGCAGCGGGTCGCCCGTCAGCGTGCGCAGCCGCTTGAGCTGGGCGCTGACGGCCGGCTGCGAGCTGTGCAGCTTCATGGCGGCCCGCGAGACACTGCGTTCGGTGATCAAGGTCTGCAACACCCGGATGAGATGGAGCTCGATCTTGTCCAAAGCCGGAAGCTCTGCCATAAGGCACCTCTGATGACCATCATGAACAAGCCCGTATACCACTTTCGCCGGATCGGCGTAACTTGCGGCTTCTTCGCAGGCAGCTGAACCACCATGAGCACGAGACCGATCCGTTTCTTCCACCGCGGCCAGATCGTCGAGGTGGCCGACGCCGCGCCGACCCGCTCGGTGCTCGACTGGCTGCGCGAGGACGCGCGCTGCACCGGCACCAAGGAAGGCTGCAACGAGGGCGACTGCGGCGCCTGCACCGTGGTGCTCGGCGAGCTTGACGACGCCGGCCAGCTCGCGCTCGCCACCACCAACGCCTGCATCCAGTTCCTGCCCACGCTGGACGGCAAGGCCCTCTTCACGGTCGAGGACCTGAAGTCCGCGCAGGGCACGCTGCACCCGGTGCAGCAGGCGCTGGTGGACTGCCACGGCTCGCAGTGCGGCTTCTGCACGCCGGGCTTCGCGATGTCGATGTGGAGCGTCTACCAGCAGCACCAGCCCTGCGGCACGAAGGCCACGCGCGCCGAGATGGCCGACGCCTTGTCCGGCAACCTGTGCCGCTGCACCGGCTACCGGCCCATCCTCGATGCCGGCGAGCGCATGTTCGAGCTGCCGGCGGCCAGCTTCGACCCGGCGCCGGTGGTCGCGGCGCTGCAGTCGCTGCACCAGCCGATGAGCTTCTCGTACGAGCACGGTGCCGGCTACCACGCGCCGCGCACGCTCGACGAGCTGGCCGCGCTGCGCGAACGCCTGCCGCAGGCGCGCCTGCTGGCCGGCTCGACCGACATCGGCCTGTGGGTCAACAAGCAGTTCAAGGATGTCGGCACGCTGATCTACATCGGCGAGGTGGCCGAGATGAAGGCCATCGAGCCGCGCGACGGCGGCCTGTGGATCGGCGCCGCGGCTTCGCTCGAAGCCGCCTGGGGCGCGCTGGCCGCGCGCCACCCGTCGCTCACCGAGGTGTGGCGGCGCTTCGCCTCGCCGCCGGTGCGCCACGCCGGCACGATGGGCGGCAACGTCGCCAACGGCTCGCCGATCGGCGACTCGGCGCCGGTGCTGATGGCACTCGACGCGCAGATCGAGCTGCGCCGCGGCGAGCGCGTGCGCCGCCTGCCGCTGACCGAGTTCTACGTCGACTACATGAAGAACAAGCTCGAGCCGGGTGAATTCGTGCAGGCGCTCTGGCTGCCCGAGCTGCCGGCGCAGCGCCTGGTGCGCGCCTACAAGATCAGCAAGCGCTTCGACTGCGACATCTCGGCGCTGCTGCTGGCGGCTTCCATCGAGCTCGACGGCGACGTGGTCAAGACCATCCGCCTCGCCTACGGCGGCATGGCGGCGATCGTCAAGCGCGCCGCGGCCGCCGAGGCGGCCCTGCTCGGCAAGCCCTGGACCGAGGCGAACGTCGCCGCGGCCATGCAGGCCCTGGCAAAGGACTTCAAGCCCCTGACCGACATGCGGGCCAGCGCCGCCTACCGGGCCCAGGTGGCGCAGAATCTGCTGCAGCGCTTCTGGCTCGAGACCCGGCGCGACGCGCCGCTGGCGGCCGCGCAGGTCAACGTCTTCGTCGCCGCCTGAGGAAGGAGACCGCCGTGAACAAGCCCCTTCCCGCCGCCCTGCTCGCCCCGCAGCTGCACCCCGCCGAGGAAGCCGCGCACCGCGCCGGCGCGCGCGTGGGGATCAGCCGCCCGCACGAATCGGCCCACCTGCACGTGGCCGGCGAGGCCGCCTACATCGACGACCTCCCGGAGCTCGCCGGCACGCTGCACTGCGCGCTCGGCCTGTCGCCGGTGGCGCATGGCCGCATCAAGGCGATGGCGCTGGAGAAGATCCGCGCGCTGCCGGGTGTCGTCGCGGTGCTGAGCGCGGCCGACATTCCCGGCACCAACGACTGCGGCTCGATCGTTCACGACGAGCCCATCCTCAGCGACGGCGAGCTGCGCTACCTCGGCCAACCGGTGTTCGCTGTGATCGCGAAGACCCGTGAGAGCGCTCGCCGTGCCGCCGCGAAGGCGAAGGACGTGCTCGAGGTCGAGACCCTGCCGCCGGTGCTGACCCCGCGCGACGCTCACGCGAAGCAGCAGTACGTGCTGCCGCCGATGCACCTGGAGCGCGCGACCCACGGCGGCGCACGCGCCGCGATCGCTGCCGCGCCGCACCGGCTGAAGGGCAGCTTCGATGTCGGCGGCCAGGAGCAGTTCTACCTGGAAGGCCAGATCAGCTACGCCATCCCGCTCGAGAACGACGGGATGCTGGTGCACTGCTCGACGCAGCACCCGAGCGAGATGCAGCACCTCGTGGCGCACGCGCTCGGCCTGTCCGCCCACCACGTGCAGGTGCAGTGCCGGCGCATGGGCGGCGGCTTCGGCGGCAAGGAGTCGCAGTCGGCGCCGTTCGCCTGCATCGCCGCCGTCGCCGCGCGCAAGCTCAACCGCCCGGTCAAGCTGCGCCTGGACCGCGACGACGACTTCCTGATCACCGGCCGGCGCCACTGCTTCTGGTACGAGTACGAGGTCGGCTACGACGACGAGGGCCGCATCCTCGGCGCCGAGGTGACGATGGTCTCGCGCGCCGGCCACTCGGCCGATCTGTCCGGCCCGGTGATGACACGCGCGCTGTGCCACTTCGACAACGCCTACTGGCTGCCCGACGTGGCGATGCACGGCTACTCCGGCAAGACCAACACGCAGAGCAACACGGCGTTTCGCGGCTTCGGCGGGCCGCAGGGCGCGATCGCGATCGAGAACATCATCGACTCGGTTGCCCGCGCGCTCGGCCAGGACGCGCTGGACGTGCGCAAGCGCAACTTCTACGGGCAGGGCCAGAGCACACCCTACGAGCAGCCGGTGGTGGACAACGTGATCCACGAGCTGGTCGGCCAGCTCGAGGCCACCAGCGGCTACCGGCAGCGCCGCAGCGAGATCGCGGCCTTCAATGCGACGAGCCCGGTGCTCAAGCGCGGCCTCGCGCTGACGCCGGTGAAGTTCGGCATCTCGTTCAACGTCAAGCATTTCAACCAGGCCGGCGCGCTGGTGCATGTCTACAACGACGGCTCGATCCTGGTGAACCACGGCGGCACCGAGATGGGCCAGGGCCTGAACACCAAGGTGGCGCAGGTGGTGGCGCACGAGCTGGGGGTGCACTTCGACCGTGTGCGCGTGACCGCCACCGACACCCAGAAGGTGGCCAACACCTCGGCCACCGCGGCCTCGACCGGCAGCGACCTGAACGGCAAGGCAGCGCAGGACGCCGCGCGCCAGATCCGCGAGCGCCTGGCCGCCTGCATCGCCGCGCACCATGGCGGCGAGGCCTCGGCGGTGCGCTTCGCGAACGATTTCGTCGAGGTGGCGGGCAAGCGGCTGCCGTTCTCCGCGGTGGTGGCGCAGGCCTATGTCGACCGGGTGCAGCTCTGGTCCGACGGCTTCTACGCCACGCCCGGGCTGAGCTGGGACCGCGAGAAGCTCAAGGGCCGGCCCTTCTACTACTACTCGTACGGCGCGGCCGTCAGTGAGGTGGTGGTGGACACGCTCACCGGCGAATGGAAGCTGCTGCGCGCCGACCTGCTGCACGACGTGGGCCGGTCGCTCAACCCGGCGGTGGACATCGGCCAGGTCGAGGGCGCGTTCATCCAGGGCATGGGCTGGCTGACGATGGAGGAGCTGGTCTGGCACCCGCAGACCGGCCTGCTGACCACGCATGCGCCGAGCACCTACAAGATCCCGACCGCGAACGACTGCCCGGCGCAGTTCACCACCCGCCTGTTCGAGAACAGCAACGTGGAGGACAGCATCCACCGCAGCAAGGCAGTGGGCGAACCGCCGCTGCTGCTGCCGTTCTCGGTGTTCTACGCGATCCGCGATGCGGTCTCGGCCGTGGGCGGGCACCGGGTCGATCCGCCGCTGGCGGCGCCGGCGACGAGCGAATCGATCCTGCGTGCCATCACGGCGGTGCGGGCAGGCTGAGCATGGACACGCTGCATCGCACCGCGACGCGCTGGCTGGCCGAGGGCGAGCCGGCGATCCTGGTCGAAGTGACCCGGGCGCTCGGCTCGGCCCCGCGCGAGGCCGGCACGCGCATGCTGGTCTCGGCCGCGCGCTGCGCCGGCACGGTCGGCGGCGGGCACCTCGAGCTGAAGGCCATCGCGCAGGCGCGGCAGATGCTGGCGACCGGCGCCACCGGGCCGCTGTCGGCCCACTACCCGCTCGGGCCGGCCCTCGGCCAATGCTGCGGCGGGGCGGTGACGCTGGGCTTCTCGGCGCTCGACAGCGCCGCCCTGGCGGCCTGGCCGCCGCTGGCGCCGCGTTTCCACCTGCAGCTCTACGGGGCCGGCCATGTCGGCCGCGCGATCGTGATGGCGCTCGCGCCGCTGAACGTGCGCATCGACTGGATCGACGAGCGCGACGCCGAGTTCCCGCCCGACGCCGAGTTGCCCGAGGGCGTGTGCAAGGTCTGCGTCGATGCGGTCGAGGCGGAGGTCGACGAGGCGCCGCCCGGCGCCTTCTACCTCGTGCTGACGCACCGCCACGACCTGGACCTGCGCCTCGCGCTGGCCATCCTGAAGCGGGGTGACTTCGGCTTCTTCGGCCTGATCGGCTCGCAGACCAAGCGCGCCCGCTTCATCCACCGCTTCGAGACCTACGGCATCGACCCGGCGACGATCGCGCGCATGACCTGCCCGATCGGCGTGCCGGGCATCGACGGCAAGGAGCCGGAAGTGATCGCGGCGTCGGTGGCGGCGCAGCTGCTGCAGGCGAGCAGCGCCGCCGCGCGCGCCCAGGCGTCGGCTCAGGCCGAGGCGATGGCGCGCAGCGCGCTCAGGTCCTGCACGCTGACGGTGTAGCCGCGCACCTCGATCAGCCCCTTGCGGCTGAGCTGGCGCAGCAGGCGCGACAGCGTCTCGGGCGTGATGCCGAGTTGCGCGGCGATGTCGCGCTTGCGCTCGTGCAGCGTGACGACGGCCTGCTCCGGCGCGTCGGGCACGGCCACGCAGCGCTGGATCAGCCAGTCGGAGAAACGCGCCTCGGCGTCCTTGTGCATCAGGTCGTGCGCCACCGTGGTCAGCTGGCGCACCTGCTGGGCCAGCACGTGCAGCAGCGGCGCGGCCAGCTCCGGCCGACGCAGCAGCAGCGCCTGCACCTCGGCCACCGGCAGGGCCAGCACGCGCACGTCGCTCAGCGCGATCGCGTCCTGCGCCGGCGTGCCGCCGAGCCAGGCGCTGGCCGGGTCCAGCCAGTCGGGGCCCTGCAGGCTGCGTTCGGGCTGGAACGGCGCCCCCTCCTGCACGAAGCCGAGCGCGGCATCGCCCTGGGCCAGGACGAGCAGTTCATGCGCCGGTCGCTGGCGCGACAGCAGCAGGCTGCCGGCAGGCAGATCCCGGGCGGTGACCAGCGCCTGCAACTCGTCGATCAGCGCAGCGGCCGGCACGGGCAGGCCGAGCAGGCTGCCCCACAAGGCGCGCGCCGCTCCGTTGGCACCGCCCTCGTCGGCACCGACGAAGCGCTGCCGCGGCGGCCGCAGCACCGTGCGCCGCCCGACTGCTGCGTTGCTGGCGATGTTGGTGTCCACTACAGTCCCCACCCTGGATTCGGATGAATTGACTGTGGCGCAGCCGCTGCCCGGCCGCCTTGCGGCTCGTCAAACGGGCCGGGACTGCGCGGCGCCGGCTGTCAAGCTGGGTGACGGGTCAGCGCCCGAGCCACTGCTGCAAGGCGGCGCCGTCGATCAGGCGCAGCGGGCTGCCGGCGGCGAAGCGCTGCGCCTCGCGGCTGAAGCGGCCCTGGCAGACGACGAAGCCGCCGGCCGCCGCGCGCGACCGGACCTCGGCCTGCAGCTCGCGCAGCACCTCGCTGCCGACCTTGTCGGCCTGCCACTGGCGGCTGTGCACGAGAAAGGTGCCGCGGTCGCGCCGCAGCACCAGGTCGACCGGCCCGCCGGTGCCGCCGGGCACGATCTGGTAACCCTGGGACTGGAAGGCCTCCGCCAGGCGCGCCTCGAACTCGCGCCGATTCCGGGAAGCGGCCGTGGGCGCGCGAGGCGCGCCGCGCCGGCGCCCCTGCCGCCACTGCCACAGCGCCGCCCCGGCCAGCCCCAGGCCGAGCGCCGCCACGGCCGGGGCCGCGGCGCCCAGGCTGGCCCGGCTGCCGAGCAGCTGCAGGCCCGCCACGCACAGCGCGACGGCCCCCGAGCCGATCACCCAGGGGGTGAGGCGGACGAGTTCGGGGCGGGAGGAACGTTTGCGGCCCATGACGACATGATCGGCTTCACCCCGCCGGGCTTGAGGCCGGAAAACCGGCCGCGGCTCATTCAGGCGTGACCGGATGTTTCGCGAGCAATTCCAGTGCCTTGACCAGCGCCGAATGGTCGAGCTGGTCCCAGCCCTGGGCGGCGCAGGCCTGCATCAGCTGGGCGGTGCTGGCGGTGTTGGGCAGCGCCACGCCCAGCGCCTTGGCCCCCTGCAGCGCGAGGTTCAGGTCCTTCTGGTGCAGCCCGATGCGGAAACCCGGGTTGAAGGTGCGCTTGATCATGCGCTCGCCATGCACCTCCAGGATGCGGCTGGACGCGAAGCCGCCCATCAGCGCCTGGCGCACCCGGGCCGGGTCGGCGCCGGCCTTGCTGGCGAACACCAACGCCTCGCCCACCGCGGCGATGTTCAACGCCACGATGATCTGGTTGGCCACCTTGGTGATCTGCCCCGCGCCGGCCGCGCCGACATGGGTGATGTTCTTGCCCATCAGCGCCAGCAGCGGCTGCACGCGCTCGAACACCTCGGCCTTGCCGCCCACCATGATCGTCAGGCTCGCCGCCTTGGCGCCCACCTCGCCGCCGGAGACCGGCGCGTCGAGGTACTCGCCGCCCAGCGCCTCGATCTGCTTCGCGAAGGCCTGGGTCTCGATCGGCGAGATCGAGCTCATGTCGACCACCGTCTTGCCCGGGGCGAGCCCGGCGGCCACCCCGTTCTCGCCGAACAGCACCTTCTGCACGTCCGGCGTGTCCGGCACCATCGTGAAGATCACCTCGGCGGCACGCGCCACCTCGGCCGCGCTGCTGCAGGCCACGGCGCCGGCGTCCAGCAGCGCCTGGGGCAGCTTGCTGCGCGTGGTGACGAACAGCTCGTGGCCGGCGGCGCGCAGATGGGCCGCCATCGGCGTGCCCATGATGCCGAGGCCGATGAATCCGAGTTTCATGGCAAGTCCTTTCCGAAAGAGGTTCAGTAGCTGCCCGAGCCGGCGACCGGCGTGGTGCCGGTGCGCATCTTCGCCACCACCTGCTGGGCGCCGGCGGCCATCAGCCGGGCGTCGGAGCTGACGGTCACGAAACGGAAGCCCTTGGCGATGCGGCCGAGCGCCGCCTCGGGCGTGCCGTTGTGGATGCCGGCCACGAGACCATGCGCGCGGGCGCGCTCGAGGATGTGGTCGATCGCCTGCACCACCGGTGGGTCGACGTCGTCGAAGGTCGGCCGGCAGCCGAGCGCGAGCGAGAGGTCCGAGGGGCCGATGTAGATCGCGTCCAGCCCCTCCACCGAGAGGATGGCGTCCAGGTTGTCGAGTGCCTGCGCCGTCTCGATCATCGCGAAGCGCACGATGGTGCGGTTGGCGTGCTCGGGATAGTCCGCCCCGCCGTAGAGCAGCGCACGGATCGGCCCGAAGCTGCGCGTGCCCTGGGGCGCGTAGCTGCTGTAGGCGACGAAGCGCTGCGCGTCCTCGCGGGTGTTGACCATCGGGCAGATCACGCCGTAGGCGCCGGCATCCAGCGTCTTCATGATGATGCCGGGCTCGAGCCAGGGCACGCGCACCACCGGCACGGTGGGCGTGGTGGAGATGGCCTGCAGCATCGAGACCATCGCCTGGTAGTCGACCACGCCATGCTGCAGGTCGATGGTCAGCGTGTCCCAGCCCTGGTGGGCCATGGTCTCGGCGGCAAAGGCACTGGGGATCGCGAGCCAGCCGTTCAGCGCGGCCCGGTCGTCCTTCCACAGGGTGCGCAGGCGGTTTTCTCTCATCGTCGTCTCCGGGGGTGATTCACATCGGCGCGGGCGAGATCATGCGGCCCTCGCGCAGGAAGCCCTGCAGGTTGTCGAACACGCGGTCGGCCATGGCCTGGCGCGTCTCCTCGGTGCCGCTGGCGATGTGCGGCAGCAGCACCACGTTGTCCAGCTCGAACAGCGCGCGCGGCACGTTCGGCTCGTCCTCGAACACGTCCAGCCCCGCGCCGCCGATGCGGCGCTCGACCAGTGCGCGCACCAGCGCCGCCTCGTCGATCACCGAGCCGCGCGCCACGTTGACGAGGTAGCCGCGCGGGCCGAGCGCCTCCAGCACCTCGGCATTCACCAGGTGGCGCGTGCCGGCGCCGCCGGCCGTGATGACCACCAGGTAGTCGCACCAGCGCGCCAGCTCGAGCAGCGAGGGTTCGTGCGCCCAGGCCGCGCCGGCGACCGGCCGGCGCGTGTGGTAGCGGATGTCCATCTCGAAGCCGCCGGCGCGCCGGGCGATGGTCTGGCCGATGCGGCCGAAGCCGACGATGCCGAGCTTCGCGCCGCTCACCTTGCGCGCCAGCGGAAAACTCTTTGCCCCGGGCGTGGTCCAGCCACCACGGCGCACGTAGCGGTCCGCCTCGCTGACGCGCCGGGCCACGTCCAGCAGCAGCGCCATGGCCAGGTCGGCCACGCAGTCGTTCAGCACGTCGGGCGTGTAACCCACGGCGATGCCGCGGGCCTTCGCCGCCGCCAGGTCGAGCTTGTCGAGGCCAACGCCGAAGCTGGAGATCACGCGCAGCGTCGGCAACTGCGCCAGCGTCGCGGCGGTGAAGCCCACGCCGGCCGAGGTGACGAAGCCTTCGAACTCCCCGCCGTGCGCGGCCAGGAACACCGCCGGGTCGGGCTGCTCGGCCAACAGCACGGTGTCGAACTCGGCCGCCAGCCGCGCCTCGAGCGAGGGCAGCAGCCGGCCGGCCTGCAGGATGCGCGGCTTCATCTCAATCCAACTTGACGCCACCCGCCTGCACCACCGCCGCCCAGTTCTTGCGCTCCTTCTCGAAGAAGGATGCGAACTCGGCCGGCGTCATCGTGTACACCTCGGCGCCCTGCGAGACCAGGCGCTCGCGCACCTCGGGCAGGCGGATGATGCGTGTCAGCTCGGCCGAGAGCTTCGCCACGACGGCCGGCGGCGTGGCCGCCGGCACCAGCACGCCTTGCCAGGTGCCGCTCTCGAAGCCCTTGACCCCCTGCTCGGCGATGGTCGGCACGTTGGCCAGCAGCGGCACGCGCGTGGCCTTGGAGACGCCCAGCACCTTCAGCTTGCCCGACTGCACGTGCGGCAGCGTGGCCAGCATGCCGTTCATCAGCACCTGGGTCTGGCCGGCCACGGTGTCGCCGATCGCCTGCGCGCCGCCCTTGTAGGGGATGTACGTCCACTCGGCCTTCGTGGCCTTCTCCACCGCCACGCCGGCCAGGTGCGGCGCGCTGCCGATGGCCGTCACCGCGAAGTTCAGCCGGTCCTTGTGCGAGAGCGCGACGAGCTCGGCCAGGTTGCCGGCCGGCACCGAGGGGTGCACGACGAGCAGGTGCGGCGAGTAGGCCAGCATCGTGACGCCGCGCAGGTCCTTGCTCGGCTCGAAGGGCAGCTGCTTGTAGACCGAGGCCGTGATGGCCAGCGCGCCGACGTCGCACAGCAGGATCGTGTGCCCGTCGCTCGACTTGGCCACCGCATCGGTGCCGGTGTTGCCGTTCGCGCCGGCCTTGTTCTCGACGATCACGGTCTGCTTCAGCGCCTCCGACAGCGGCTGCGAGATCGCGCGGGCGATGATGTCCGACGAGCCGCCCGGCGGGTAGGGCACGACGATGCGGATCGGCTTGCTCGGCCAGGCCTGGGCGGCGGCCGCGAACGGCAGCAGGGCGAGCGGGGCGGCCGCGAGGGCCTTCAGGAAGAGTCGCTTGGTCATGGCTGCGTGTAGGAGGTCTTGACGGTGGTGTAGAACTCGGCGGCGTAGCGGCCCTGCTCGCGCGGGCCGTAGCTGCTGCCCTTGCGGCCGCCGAAGGGCACGTGGTAGTCCACCCCCGCGGTGGGCAGGTTGACCATCACCATGCCGGCCTGGGCGTGGCGCTTGAAGTGGGAGGCGTGTTTCAGCGAGGTCGTCGCGATGCCGCTGGACAGGCCGAACGGCGTGTCGTTGGCCAGCGCGAGCGCCTCGTCGTAATTCTTCGCGCGGATCACGCTGATCACCGGGCCGAAGATCTCCTCGCGGTTGATGCGCATCTGCGCCGTGGTCTCGGTGAAGAGCGCCGGGCGCAGGTAGAAGCCGGGTGCGCCGTCGGCGTTGCGCTCGATCGCCTCGCCGCCGGCGGCGAGCGTCGCGCCCTCCTGCCGGCCGATCGCGATGTAGTCCAGGTCCTGCGCGAGCTGCGCGGCATCGACCACCGGGCCGATGTCGGTGCCGGCCTTGCGCGCGTCGTCCACCTTCAGCGTCTTCATCTTCTCGGCCACGGCGGCGACGAAGCGGTCGTGGATGCCCTCGGTGACGATCACGCGCGAGCTGGCGGTGCAGCGCTGGCCGGTGGAGAAGAAGCCGCTCTGCACCGTGCAGTTGACGGCCACGGCGAGGTCCGCGTCGTCGAGCACGACGAAGGGGTTCTTGCCGCCCATCTCGAGCTGGAACTTCGCCATGCGCGCGGCGCAGGCCGCGGCGACACGCTGGCCGGTGGCCACCGAGCCGGTGAAGCTGATCGCATCGACGCCCTGGTCCTCGAGCAGTACCGCGCCGACCTCGGAGCCGCGGCCCATCACGAGGTTAAAGACGCCTTTGGGCAGGCCGGCGCGATGCAGGATGTCGGCCAGGGCCCAGGCCGAGCCCGGCACCAGGTCGGCCGGCTTCATCACCACGCAGTTGCCGAAGGCGAGCGCCGGGGCGAGCTTCCAGGCCGGGATCGCGATCGGGAAGTTCCACGGCGTGATCAGGCCGACCACGCCGAGCGGCTCGCGCGTGACCTCCACGCCGACCCCCGGCCGCACCGAGCCGATCACCTCGCCGCCGACGCGCAGCGCCTCGCCGGCGAAGAACTTGAAGATGTTGCCGGCACGCGCGACCTCGCCGATGGCTTCCGGCAGCGTCTTGCCCTCCTCGCGCGCGAGCAGGTCGCCGAGTTCGGCCTTGCGCGCGAGGATCTCGCTGCCGGCCGCATCGAGCAGGTCGAAGCGCTGCTGCGGCGTGGTGACGCTCCAGCCGGCGAAAGCGGCGCGTGCCGCGGCGATCGCCTGCCTCGCCTGCGCCGCATCGGCCTGCGCGTACTCGCCGACCAGGTCGCGCGTGTCCGAGGGGTTGATGTTGCGGCTGACGCGGGCACCCTCGACCCACTCGCCGTTGATCAGGTTCCTGTGCATCGTGTCTCCTCGGGGTTCAGCGCAGCATGCACGGGCGCTTGGGGTCGAAGGTCCAGTTCGGGATCAGGTACTGCATCGCCACCGAATCGTCGCGCGCGCCCAGGCCGTGCTGCAGGTACAGGCGGTGCGCCTTCTCCACCTCGGCCATGTCGAGCTCGACGCCCAGGCCCGGCTTCTCCGGCACCGCGACATGGCCGTTCACGATCTGCAGCGGCTCCTTCGTCAGGCGCTGGCCGTCCTGCCAGATCCAGTGCGTGTCGATCGCGGTCACCTTGCCGGGCGCCGCGGCACCGACATGGGTGAACATCGCCAGCGACACGTCGAAGTGGTTGTTCGAGTGCGAGCCCCAGGTCAGGCCCCAGTCGCGGCAGGTCTGCGCCACGCGCACCGAGCCGGCCATGGTCCAGAAATGCGGGTCGGCGAGCGGGATGTCGACCGACTGCAGCGAGAGCGCATGGCTCATCTGCCGCCAGTCGGTCGCGATCATGTTGGTCGCGGTGGGCAGGCCGGTGGCACGGCGGAACTCGGCCATCACCTCGCGGCCGCTGAAGCCGCCCTCGGCGCCGCAGGGGTCTTCGGCATAGGCCACCACGCCGCGCATGCGCTGGCCGAGGCGGATCGCCTCCTTCAGAAGCCAGCCGCCGTTCGGGTCGAGCGTCACGCGGGCCTCGGGGAAGCGCTCGTGAATCGCCGTCACCGCGTCCACCTCCTCGTCACCGCGCAGCACGCCGCCCTTGAGCTTGAAGTCGTTGAAGCCGTAGCGCTCGCGCGCCGCCTCGGCCAGGCGCACGATGGCCTCGGGCGTCAGCGCCGGCTCGTGACGCAGGCGGCACCAGGCGTCGGCGTTGTCGGGGTCGCTGGCGTAGGCCAGGTCGGTCTTGCGGCGGTCGCCGACGTAGAAGAGGTAGCCCAGCATCTCGACCGAGTCGCGCTGCTGCCCCTCGCCGAGCAGTGCCGCCACCGGCAGGCCGAGGTGCTGGCCCAGCAGGTCGAGCAGCGCCGACTCGATGGCGGTGACGGCGTGGATGGTGGTGCGCAGGTCGAAGGTCTGCAGCCCGCGGCCGCCGCTGTCGCGGTCGGCGAAGCGCTGCTGCACCTGGCGCAGCACCGCCTGCACGTTGCCGATGGTCTGGCCGAGCACCAGCGGTGCCGCGTCCTCCAGCGTCTGGCGGATCTTCTCGCCGCCGGGCACCTCGCCGACGCCGGTGTTCCCGGCGCTGTCGGTGAGGACCAGCAGGTTGCGCGTGAAGAACGGCCCGTGCGCGCCGCTCAGGTTCAGCAGCATGCTGTCGCGGCCCGCGACGGGAATGGCGCGCAGTGCGGTGACGGTCGGGGTGCTCATGCCGGCCTCAATCTGCAGTGATCTTGCGAACTTCGATCACCTTCTTCCAGCGCGCGAACTCCGCCGCCTGAAAGGCGGCGAACTGCTCCGGCGTGTTGCCGACGATCTCCAGCCCCACCGAGGTGAACTGCTGCCTGATCTGCGGGTCGTTCAGCGCCGCGACCACGGCCGCGTGGAACTTGCCCTTGATGTCCTCCGGCAGCCCCTTGGGCGCGGCAATCGCCTGCCAGGAGTACACGTCGACGTTCTTCACGCCGGCCTCGGCCATCGTCGGCACGTCCGGCAGCACGGGCGAGCGCTTCGCGCCGGTCACCGCGAGCGGACGCAGCTTGCCGGACTTGATGTGCTGGTACACCGTGTTGACGTTCTGGAACGAGGCGTCGACCTGGCCGCCGAGCAGGTCCGACACGGCCGGGCCGCCGCCCTTGTACGGGATGTGCAGCCCGGTGGTGCCGCTCTCGAGCCAGTAGAGCTCGGCGGTCAGGTGGTCGCTCGAGCCGTTGCCCGAGGAGGCGAAGCTCATCTTGTCCGGGTTCGCCTTCTGCCAGGCCATCACGTCGGCGAGCGACTTGTGCGGCGAGGCCGCCGGCACCACCAGCACGTTGGGCGCCTGCACCGCGACGGTGATCAGGTCGAAGTCCTTCAGCGCGTCGTACTGCACGTTCTTGATCAGGTGCGGCGCGATGACGAAGGGCCCGAGCGAGGACACCAGGAACGTGTAGCCGTCCGGCGCGGCGCGCTTCACCGTTGCGGCGCCGATCGTGCCGGTGGCGCCGGCCTTGTTGTCGACGATGAAGGTCTGGTTGAAGGTCTTGGTCAGCGCGGGGCCGATCGCCCGCGCGATCGAGTCGGTCGAGCCGCCCGGCGGGAAGGGCACCAGCAGCGTGACGGCCTTGTCGGGCCAGGCGCGGGCAGGCGCGGCGAGCGTCAGGGCGAGCGCCGCCAGGGCCAACAACTTCTTCATGGTTCGTCTCCTTGGGGAAATCATTGCGGCCCGAGGCGGGCGATCAGCGCGCGCAGCGCATCGACTTCAGGCTCCTTCAGGTCCGACAGCGGCGGGCGCACCGGCCCGGCGTCGTGGCCCACGATCCTTGCGCCGGCCTTGACGATGCTGACCGCATAACCCTGGCCGCGATTGCGCAGTTCGATGTAGGGCAGGAAGAACTCGTCGAGCAGCCGGCCGGTGGTGGCATGGTCGCCGCGTGCGCTGGCCTCGTGGAACTGCATCGCGGTGCGCGGGATGAAGTTGAACACCGCCGACGAGTACACCGGGCAGCCCATCGCCTTGTAGGCGCCGGCGAACACCTCCGCGGTGGGCAGGCCGCCGAGGTAGGCGAAGCGGTCGCCCAGGCGCTGGCGGATGGCCACGAAGGCCTCGATGTCGCCCACCCCGTCCTTGAAGCCGACCAGGTTGGGACAGCGCGCCGCCAGCCGCTCCAGCGAGGCCGGGCTCAGGCGGCAGGCGCCGCGGTTGTAGACGATCACGCCGAACTTCACGCTGCGGCACACCGCCTCGACATGCGCGACCAGGCCGTCCTGGGTGGATTCGGTCAAGTAATGCGGCAGCAGCAGCAGGCCCTGGGCGCCCAGGCGCTCGGCCTCCTGCGCATACTTGATCGCCAGCGTGGTGCCGCCGCCCGCGCCGGCGACGATAGGCACGCGGCCGCGGCAGGTCTCCACCGCGGTCTGCACCACCTCGGCGTACTCGGCGGGCTCGAGCGAGAAGAACTCGCCGGTGCCGCCGGCGGCGAACAGCACGCTCGCGCCGTAGGGCATCAGCCACTCCAGGCGCTGCGCGTACGGCCGCGGCGCGAAGCGCAGGTCGGCATCGAAGTCGGTGAGCGGGAAGGACAGCAGGCCGGAAGACATGGCCTGCTTCAGTTGCTGCGGGTTCAAGACGGTCGCTCCGGGTCGGGGTGAAGGGCTGGATGATCAGAAGTTGTATGTCATCGTACAACTAGACCGTCAGAAGTCAACCAAGACCGTGTAAGGACTATTGCGTACCCACCCCCGACCCGGCGAACGCCCGGCGGCGCCGCTCGCGGCTGTTGGCCAGGTGCGTGCGCATGGCGGCGCGCGCGGCGTCGGCGTCCTGCGCCACGATGGCGTCGAAGATGCTCTCGTGCTCGGCATTCACGCGGCGCAGGTACTCCTGGCGCGCCGGGTCGGGCGGCACCTCGGGCGCGGCGCCCTCGAGCCGGGCGCGCGGGATGATCTGCGCGCCCAGCGTGGCCATCAGGCCGGTGAAATGCTCGTTCTGCGTGGCGCGCGCGATCTCGGCGTGGAACTGGAAGTCGGCCGCCACCGCATCGGTGCCCGCCTCCACCGCGGCGGCGAAGCTGTCGAGCGCGGCACGCATCGCCGCCAGGTTGGCCACCGTGCGGCGCCGTGCGGCCAGCGCCGCGGCCTCGCTCTCGACGCCGATGCGCAGCTCGAGCACCGCGATCACGTCGCGCAGGGTGCCGAGCTGGGCCGGCTCGATGCGGAAGGCCGAGCCGTCGCCCACGCCGACCACGAAGGTGCCCACGCCGTGGCGCGTCTCGACCAGCCCCGAGGCCTGCAGCTTGGAGATCGCCTCGCGCACCACCGTGCGGCTGACGCCGAACTCGGCCATCACCGCGGCCTCGGTGGGCAGCTTGTCGCCCGGCGCCAGCCGGCCGTCGCGGATGCGCTCGCCGAGCGCCTCGACGAGCCCGAGGGCGAGGGTGCGGGGCCGGCGCGCGGCCAGGACATCTGGATTCATGGCACCTCGGTACAAACCCCGATCGGCTTGCCTTGACAGGCCATCGGGCGTCGCTGAACAATGAAGTTATACGACAACTGATGTCCTACCTCAAGCGGATCGGCCCGCACTCTAGCAGACACCGGCCCCGGTACCGCCCTCTCCCGCCATGACCGCCCTCCACCCCACCGGCCTGAAGTTCGGCCGCCTCCTGCTGACCGGCGCCGCCGGCGGCCTGGGCCGCGTACTGCGCGGCCGGCTGAAGGCCTACTGCGGCACGCTGCGCCTGTCCGACATCGCCGAGCTCGGCCCGGCCGGCCCGGGCGAGGAGGTGGAGCGCGCCGCGCTGGAAGACCGCGCCGCCGTGCTGGCGCTGCTCGAGGGCGTGGACGCGGTGGTGCACCTGGGCGGCATCTCCACCGAGAACAGTTTCGACGCGATCCTGCAGGCCAACATCGTCGGCACCTACAACGTCTACGAAGCGGCGCGCCGCCACGGCGTGAAGCGCATCGTGTTCGCCAGCTCGAACCACGTGATCGGCTTCTACCGCCAGGACGAGGTGATCGACTCCCGGGTACCGATGCGGCCCGACGGCCACTACGGCCTGTCCAAGGCCTTCGGCGAGAACCTGGCCCAGTTCTACTGGGACCGTTATGGCCTCGAGACGGTGAGCCTGCGCATCGGTTCCTCCTTCCCCGAGCCGAAGGACCGCCGCATGCTCGCCACCTGGATGAGCTACGACGACCTCGAGCGCCTGGTCGTCGCCAGCCTCACCGCGCCGGTGGTCGGCCACACGGTGATCTACGGCATGTCCGACAACACGACGAGCTGGTGGGACAACACCGCGGCGCGCCACATCGGCTACCGCCCGCAGGACAGCTCGGAGCGCTTCCGTGCCGTCGTCGAGGCGCGCCAGCCGGTGATCGATGCGAACGACCCGGCGGCCGTCCACCAGGGCGGCGGCTTCGTCACCAAGGGTCCGTTCGAGGACTGACTTCCCTTCCCATTAACAGGAGACACCCCATGGCCCTGCGCCGCTCCCTCATCGCCGCCGCCGCCCTGGCGCTGGCCGGCACGTATGCCCCGCTGGCCGCCCAGGCGCAGACGGTACTCAAGGCGGTCGACACCCACCCGGCCGGCTACCCCACCGTGGTGGCCGTCGAGATGATGGGCAAGAAGCTCGAGACGGCCACCAACGGCCGCATCAAGCTGCAGATGTTCCCCGGCGCCGTGCTCGGCCAGGAGAAGGAGGCCGTCGAGCAGACGCAGCTCGGCGCGGTGCAGATCGCGCGCATCTCGCTGGGCGTGATCGGCCCGGTGGTGCCCGAGGTCAACGTGTTCAACATGCCGTTCGTGTTCCGCGACATCGCGCACATGCGCAAGGTGATCGACGGCGCGGTGGGCGACGAGCTGCTCGCCAAGGTCAGCGCCAGCCCGGCCAAGCTCGTGGCGCTGGGCTGGATGGATGGCGGCTCGCGCAGCCTCTACACCAAGAAGCCGGTGCGCAAGCCCGAGGACCTGAAGGGCCAGAAGATCCGCATGATGGGCAACCCGCTGTTCGTCGACACGATGAACGCGATGGGCGGCAACGGCATCAGCATGGCCTACGGCGAGGTGTTCAGCGCGCTGCAGACCGGCGTGATCGACGGTGCCGAGAACAACCCGCCGAGCATGTTCACGAGCAACCACTACTCGGCCGGCGCGAAGTACTACACCCAGACCAACCACCTGATCATCCCCGAGATCCTGGTGATGTCCAAGGTCACCTGGGACAAGCTCTCGCCCGAGGACCAGGCCCTCGTCAAGAGGCTCGGCCGCGAGGCGCAGATGGACCAGCGCGTGCTGTGGGACAAGAGCGTCGAGGAGTACAGCGGCAAGCTGAAGGCCGCCGGCGTGGAGTTCATCCCGATCGACAACAAGCCCTTCTTCGACGCCACCGCGCCGGTGCGGGCCAAGTACGGCGCGCAGTACGCCGACTTGCTGAAGAAGATCGAAGCGGTCCGCTGAACCGGCCGGCACCGCCATGAAGGATCGTTTTCTCGCGCTGAACGACGCGCTGTACGTCGCCTGCCTGTGGATCGCCGGCATCGCGATCGTCGTGATGTCGCTGGTGATTCCCTGGGGCATCTTCGCCCGCTACGTGCTGGGCACCGGCTCGCAATGGCCCGAGCCGGTGGCGATCCTGCTGATGGTGGTGTTCACCTTCCTGGGCACGGCGGTCAGCTACCGCGCCGGCGCGCACATCGCCGTGGCGATGCTGACCGACCGGCTCGGCGCCGTGCCGCGCCGGCTGCTGGCTGGCATCGTGCACGCGGTGATGCTGGCGGTGGCCGCCTTCATGGTCTGGTACGGCACGCGGCTGTGCGTCGAGACCTGGGGGCAGAGCATCGGCGAGCTGCCGTTCATCCCGGTGGGCCTGACCTACACGCCGGTGCCCGTCGGCGGCCTGATCACGCTGCTGTTCGTGCTCGAGCACGTGCTGTTCGGCAGCCAGCACGCCCGCCCCATCGTGACCTTCGACCACGAGTCGCCCGAGCCCGAGGCGCTGTGACATGGATGCCCTCGTACTGCTCGGTTCCTTCTTCCTGCTGATGATCATCGGCATGCCCGTCGCCTACGCGATGGGCGCCGCGGCGCTGATCGGCGCCTGGTGGATCGACATCCCGCTGGACGCGGTGATGATCCAGATCGCCGCCGGGGTCAACAAGTTCTCGCTGCTGGCGATCCCGTTCTTCGTGCTGGCCGGGGCCATCATGGCCGAGGGCGGCATGTCGCGCCGGCTGGTCGCCTTCGCCAGCGTGCTGATCGGCTTCGTGCGCGGCGGGCTGTCGCTGGTGAACATCCTCGCCTCGACCTTCTTCGGCGCGATCTCCGGCTCGTCGATGGCCGACACCGCCTCGATCGGCTCGGTGCTGATCCCCGAGATGGAGAAGAAGGGCTACCCGCGCGACTTCGCCACCGCGGTGACGGTCAGCGGCTCGGTGCAGGCGATCCTGATCCCGCCCAGCCACAACGCGGTGATCTACTCGCTGGCCGCCGGCGGCTCGGTGTCGATCGCGGCGCTGTTCCTCGCCGGCGTGCTGCCGGGCCTGCTGCTCGGGCTGACGCTGGCCGTCATGTGCCTGGTGATCGCGCGCAAGCGCAACTTCCCGGCCGGCCGGCGCATCCCGCTGGGCGAGGCGCTGAAGATCAGCATCGACGCGCTGTGGGGCCTGATGACCATGGTCATCATCCTCGGCGGCATCCTGACCGGCGTGTTCACCGCCACCGAGTCGGCCTCGATCGCGGTGATCTGGGCCTTCTTCGTCACGATGTTCATCTACCGCGACTACAAGTGGGCCGACCTGCCGAAGCTGGTGCACCGCACGGTCAAGACGCTGACCATCGTGATGATCCTGATCGGCTTCGCGGCGGCCTTCGGCTACGTGATGACGCTGATGATGATCCCGCAGAAGATCACCGCGGCGATCACGCAGCTGTCGAGCAACCCAATCATGGTGCTGCTGCTGATCAACGTGCTGCTGCTGATCCTCGGCACGCTGATGGACATGGCGCCGCTGATCCTCATCATGACGCCGATCCTGATGCCGGTGGTCAAGTCGATCGGCGTCGATCCGGTGCACTTCGGAATGATCATGATGGTCAATCTCGGCATGGGGCTGATCACGCCGCCGGTGGGCGGGGTGCTGTTCGTCGGCAGCGCGGTGGCCAAGCTGCCGATCGAGCGGGTCGTCAAGGCGCTCTACCCGTTCTTCGGCGCGCTGCTGATCGTGCTCGCGATGGTGACCTACCTGCCCTGGCTCTCGCTGTGGCTGCCGAACCTGCTGCTGAAATGACCCCTGCTGCCGCGCTGCCGATGGGCAGCGAGCCCCGCGTGCCCTTCGTGCCGTCGAGCCGGCTGCCCGACCCGGCCGTCGAGCTGCTCGACCCGGCCTTCGCCGCGCTGCGCCTGTACGGCGGCACCGTCGAGCAGCTCGTCACCGGGCTGCGCTGGGCCGAGGGGCCGGTGTGGTTCGGCGACCTGCGTTGCCTGCTCGTCTCCGACATCCCGAACGACCGGATCGTGCGCTGGGACGAGGCCAGCGGCGCGACCAGCGTGTTCCGCGCCCCGTCGGGCCATTCGAACGGCCTGGCGCGCGATGCGCAGGGCCGGCTGCTCGCCTGCGAGCACCTGGGCCGGCGCGTCACCCGCACCGAGTACGACGGTTCGGTCACGGTGCTGGCGGATCGCTTCGACGGCCAGCGCCTGAACTCGCCCAACGACATCGTCTGCCGGCGCGACGGCTCGATCTGGTTCACCGACCCGCCCTTCGGCATCGGCGGCTGGTGGGAGGGTGAGCCGGCGGCGGCCGAACGCCCGCACGGTGTGTACCGGCTCGGCACCGACGGCCGGCTCGACTGCGTGCTCGACGACCTGGCCGGCCCGAACGGCCTGGCCTTCGCCCCCGACGACCGCGTGCTCTACGTGGTCGAGAGCCGCGCGGTGCCGAACCGGCGCATCTGGGCCTGGGACGTGGATGGCGCAGGGCGCCTCTCGAACAAGCGTCTGCATGTCGACGCCGACGGCGCGGGTGCGCTCGACGGCATCGCGGTCGACCTGCAGGGCAACCTGTGGTGCGGCTTCGGCAGCGACGGCCGCGCCGGCGCGTCGAGCGAGGCGCTGGACGGCGTGCGGGTCTACGACCGCGGCGGCAAGCCGATCGGCCACATCCACCTGCCCGAGCGCTGCGCCAACCTGTGCTTCGGCGGCGCGCGCCGCAACCGACTCTTCATGGCGGCCAGCCACAGCGTCTACGCGCTGGCCGTGAACGTGCAAGGCGCCTGATGCAGCCGCTGACCCTGCGCATGGACGAGCGCGACAACGTCGCGATCGTCGCCAACGACGGCGGCCTGCCCGCCGGCACCGCCCTGCCCGGCGGCCCGGTGCTGCTCGACAAGGTGCCGCAGGGCCACAAGGTGGCGCTGCAGGCGATCCCCGCCGGCGCGCCGGTGCTGCGCTACGGCGTCGCGATCGGCTTTGCGAAGCAGGCGATCGAGGCCGGCCGCTGGGTGCACGAGAAGCTGCTCGAGATGCCCGCCGCGCGCGCGCTCGAGGGCCTGCCGATGGCCACCGTCACGCCCGCGCCGCAGCCGCCGCTGGAGGGCTTCACCTTCGAGGGCTACCGCAACCCGGACGGCTCGGTGGGCACGCGCAACCTGCTGGCCATCACCACCACCGTGCAGTGCGTCGCCGGCGTGGTGGCGCATGCGCTGCAGCGCATCCGCGACGAGCTGCTGCCGCAGTACCCGAACGTCGACGGCGTGGTCGCGCTCGATCATGCCTACGGCTGCGGCGTGGCGATCGACGCACCGGACGCGGCGATCCCGATCCGCACGCTGCGCCACATCAGCCTGAACCCGAACTTCGGCGGCGAGGTGATGGTGGTCAGCCTGGGCTGCGAGAAGCTGCAACCCGAGCGCATGCTGCCACCGGGCACGATCGCGATCGCCGAGGCGGGCGAGGATGCCGGCCTCGACGTGGTGCGCCTGCAGGACGAGGCGCACGTGGGCTTCGGCTCGATGATCGACTCGATCCTGCGCCAGGCGCGGGTTCACCTCGAGCGGCTGAACCGCCGCCGGCGCGAGACGGTGCCGGCCAGCGAGCTGGTGGTCGGCGTGCAGTGCGGCGGCAGCGATGCGTTCTCGGGCGTCACCGCGAACCCCGCGGTCGGTTTCGCGGCCGACCTGCTGGTGCGCGCCGGCGCCACCATCATGTTCAGCGAGAACACCGAGGTGCGCGACGCGGTCGAGCAGCTCACCAGCCGCGCCGCCACGCCCGAGGTGGCCGAGGCCATCGTGCGCGAGCTGGGCTGGTACGACCGCTACCTGGAGCGCGGCCGGGTCGACCGCAGCGCCAACACCACGCCGGGCAACAAGGCCGGCGGGCTGTCCAACATCGTCGAGAAGGCGATGGGCTCGATCGTCAAGAGCGGCCGCATGCCGATCGCGCACGTGCTCCCGCCCGGCGAGAAGCTGCGGCGCGACCAGCGCGGCCTGGTGTTCGCCGCCACGCCGGCCTCGGACTTCATCTGCGGCACGCTGCAGCTGGCCGCCGGCATGAACCTGCACGTCTTCACCACCGGCCGCGGCACGCCCTACGGCCTGGCTGCCTGCCCGGTGGTCAAGGTGGCCACGCGCAGCGACCTGGCGCGCCGCTGGCACGACCTGATGGACCTGAACGCCGGCCAGGTGGCCGACGGCGCGAAGAGCATCGAGGAGATGGGCTGGGCGCTGTTCCGGCTGCTGCTGGACGTGGCCAGCGGCCGGCGCACCTGGGCCGAGCAGCACCGGCTGCACAACGCGCTGGTGCTGTTCAACCCCGCGCCGGTGACCTGAGCCGCGCGGCGGCCGTGGGGCCAGTCGACGATTGCCGGTGATCCTTCACGACCCCGGGTGGGTCCTGCGGCGTTGCGTTGCGCAATCGCAAGTGCGGGCCGCACACTGCCGCCCGATTCCCCCCGAAGGCCGTCGCAGGAGTCCACGATGTCCGACCGAGTCCGTCGCCTTGCCCCCCTTCCGCGCCGCCGCGACATCTTGCGCCTGGCCGGCGCCGGCGCTGCCTGCCTGGCGGCCCCGGTGCTGGCCCAGGCGCGCGTGATCCGCATCGGCGCGACCTTTGCCAACAGCGGCCCGGAGAAGGTCAACGGGGCTGGCCTCTTCCAGGGCTCGTCGGCCTATTTCAACGCGCTCAACCGCGCGGGCGGCATCCACGGGATGAAGGTCGAACTGATCAGCGCCGACGACCAGTTCAATCCGGACCTCGCGAAGCAGAACGCGCTGGCCTTCCAGGCTGATCCGACCGTGCTGGCGCTGATCCACCCACTGGGCACGCGCCAGACCGCCGCGGCCATGGATGCGGTCAAGGACATGGCCATCGTCGGCCCGAACACCGGCACTGTCGCCCTGCGCAAGAAGCCCTCGCCGAACACCTTCTGGGTGCGCGCCAACTACGACCAGGAAGTCGAGCGCCTGATCCGCACCGCGACCACGCTGGGCATCTCGCAGATCGGCCTGGTGCACCCGAAGGATCAGCTCGGCGCCGGCCTGCTGGCCGCGTTCAACGCCGCGTGCGAGAAGTTCAAGGTCAAGCCCGCCGTCATCGCGACGACGCCCAGCACCGTCAGCCCCGAAGTCGGTCCCGCCGCGCAGGAGATCGCCAAGGTCGCGCCGCAGGTCGTCATCATGGGCCTGGGCGCCGGCACCGCGCCGCTGTTCGTGCGCGCGTTGCGCCAGGCCGGCGCCTCGAGCACGATCTATGGCCTGTCGATCGCGATGAGCGCGCAGAACATCCGCGACCTCGGCGACCTGGCCCGTGGCCTGGGCTTCTCGATCATCGTGCCCTCGCCGTTCGCGACCAAGTACGAGATCGTGCGTCGCTACCAGGCCGACATGGAGGCCAGCGGCTCGTCCGACTTTTCACTGCCGAGCCTGGAGGGCTACATCGATGCCCGCGTGCTGGCCGAGGGACTGCGCCGCGCCGGGCCGGCACCGACACGGGCCTCGCTGGTCGCCGCACTGGAGCAGATCGAGATCCTCGACCTGGGCGGTCTGCGCGTCGGTTACGGCAAGGGCACCCGCGAAGGCAGCCAGTTCGTCGACGTGGCGGTGATCGGCAGCGGCGGCCGCTTCATGAGCTGACCGCCGCGGCCGTTCAGGCCAGGTGGCGCAGCTCCCGCAAGGCCACCGACAGCATCGCCAGGTCGGCCGACTTGGCGTCCGCCAGCTCGGCGAGCAGCTTGCCGGCGCGCTCCAGCACCGCGGCGTTGCGCTCCTCCCAGGCGGCCAGGCGCTGCGCCGCGCTGCCCTCGCCCGCGGACACCGCGTCCTGCGTGATGGCGCGCTGCAGGCCAGCCAGGTCGTCGCGCAGCGCGCCCTTGGCCAGGCCTTGCCAGTGGCTGCCGCCAGGCAGCGCGTCGACCTGCGTGCGCAGGCGCGCCAGGCCGAGCCGCGCGCCGATCGCAGCGAATACCTCGGCCACCTCGGGCAGCGGGCGCTGCGCGGCCTCGGCGACCTCGGCCACGTCGAGCGCGGCCACCAGGCCGTCGGCACAGGCGATGCGCGCGGCCAGCGGCGCCGGCACGCCGGCGGCGACCCAGCCCTGCGTGCGCGGCTGCGCCGCCTCGGCCGGCTCGAGCCGCTCGCGCAGCGCGGCCACCGCGGGCGTGAAGCGCGCGACGGTCTGCTCCATCGGGTCGGCCAGGCGCCGGCTGCGCAGGAACCAGGTGGTGGCACGCGAGGTCAGCCAGCCCTCCTCGATCAGCAGCTCGGCCTGCAGCGCGTCGGGAACCCGGTTGTCGAGCGCCTCGACCTGCTGCCACAGCCCGACATGGCCGAACACCTCGCGCGCGGCGAGGTAGGCGCGCACCACCTGCGCCGGCTTCGCGCCGGTGGCCTCGATGATGCGGTGCGTGAAGGTGATGCCGACGCGGTTGACCATGCTGTTGAGCACGTGCGTGGCGACGATCTCGCGCTTGAGCGGGTGGCGCGGGATCCAGGCGCCGAACTTCTCGCGCAGCAGCGCCGGGAAGTAGCGCGCCAGTGCGCTGCCGACCCACGGGTCCTCGGGCAGGCCACTGGCGAGGATCTCGTCGAACAGCCACATCTTGGAGTACGCCAGCAGCACCGCACGCTCGGGCGTGGTCAGGCCCTGGCCGTGCGCCTGGCGCTCGGCCAGCTCTTCGTCGCCGGGCAGGAACTCGACCGCGCGGTTCAGCCGCCCCTGGCGCTCGAGGAAGCGCATGAAGCGGATCTCGGCGTCGAGCAGGCGCGGCCCGAGCCGGTTCAGCACCGACAGGCACTGGGTCTGGAAGGTGTTGTCGCGCAGCACCAGCGCGGCGACGTCGTCGGTCATCTGCGCCAGCAGCGTGTTGCGCTGCTTGACGGTCAGCTCGCCATCGGCCACCGCCAGGCCGAGCAGGATCTTGATGTTGACCTCGTGGTCGGAGGTGTCGACACCGGCCGAGTTGTCGATCGCGTCGGTGTTGATGCGCACGCCCGCCTGCGCCGCCTCGACGCGGCCGCGCTGCGTGAATCCGAGGTTGCCGCCCTCGCCGATCACCTTGCAGCGCAGCTGCCGGCCGTCGATGCGGATCGCGTCGGTGGCGCGGTCGCCGACCTCGGCATGTGTCTCGCCGCTCGCCTTCACGTAGGTGCCGATGCCGCCGTTGTAGAGCAGGTCCACCGGCGCGGCCAGGATGGCCGAGAGCAGCTCGTTGGGCGCGAGCCGCTCGGCCGTGATGCCGAGCACCGCGCGCACCTGCGGCGAGACGGGAATCGACTTCTCGCTGCGCGCCCATACGCCGCCGCCGGCGGAGATCTTCTGCAGGTCGTAGTCGGCCCAGCTCGAGCGCGGCAGCGCGAACAGGCGCTCGCGCTCGGCGAACGAGACCGCCGGGTCCGGATCGGGGTCGAGGAAGACATGCCGGTGATCGAAGGCCGCCACCAGGCGGATGTGGCGCGACAGCAGCATGCCGTTGCCGAACACGTCGCCGCTCATGTCGCCGATGCCGACGACGGTGAAGTCCTGGCTCTGCGTGTCCACGCCCAGCTCGCGGAAGTGGCGCTTGACGCTCTCCCACGCGCCGCGCGCGGTGATGCCCATGCCCTTGTGGTCGTAGCCGGCGCTGCCGCCGGAGGCGAAGGCGTCGCCCAGCCAGTGGCCGTATTCGGCGCTGACGGCGTTGGCGAAGTCGGAGAAGGTTGCGGTGCCCTTGTCGGCGGCAACGACGAGGTACGGGTCGTCGCCGTCGTGCCGCAGCACCTGCGGCGGCGCCACCACCTGGCCGGCGACGAGGTTGTCGGTCAGGTCGAGCAGGCCGCGCAGGTAGTCCTGGTAGCAGGCCACGCCTTCCTTCATGAAGGCGTCGCGGTCGGCGGCCGGCGGCGCCTTCTTCAGCACGAAGCCGCCCTTGCTGCCCACCGGCACGATGACGGTGTTCTTCACCATCTGCGCCTTCACCAGGCCGAGCACCTCGGTGCGGAAGTCTTCCGCCCGGTCGCTCCAGCGCAGGCCGCCGCGCGCGACCTTGCCGCCGCGCAGGTGGATGCCCTCGAACCTGGGCGAGTAGACGAAGATCTCGTACAGCGGCCGCGGCTCGGGCAGGCCCGGCACCTTGGCCGACTCGAACTTGAACGACAGGAAGGGCCGCCGCGGCCCGGGGGCGCCGGAGTGGCCCGTGCCGGTGCGCCAGAAGTTCGTGCGCAGCGTGGCGCGCACCAGCGCCAGCAGCTGGCGCAGCACGCGGTCTTCCGACAGGTTGGCCACCTTCTCGAGCGCCTGCTCGATCGCGTTGCCCTGGGCACGCTCGCCCTCGGCGTCGCGGCCGGCCGGGTCGAAGCGCAGCTTGAACAGCAGCACCAGCATGCGCGCGATGCGCGGGTGCGCCACCAGCGTGGCCTCGATGGCCGCCTGCGAGATCGCGAAGCCGATCTGCTTGAGGTACTTCGCGTAGGCGCGCAGCACCACCACCTCGTCGGCGGCCAGCCCGGCACGCAGCACCAGGCGGTTGAAGCCGTCGTTCTCGATCTCGCCGCGGAAGGCGCGCGCGAAGGTGTCCTCGAACAGGCGCGCCAGCGTGTCGGGCTCCTGCTCCTCGCTGCCGGGCGCGCTCAGCTCGAAGTCGTAGATGCCGATGGCCGCGTCGCTGTCCTCCAGGCGGGCCGAATGCTCGGCCAGCACGCGCACGCCCAGGTGCTCGAGCATCGGCAGGCTGTCGGATAGCACCACCGGCTCGCCGAGCCGGTAGACCTTGAAGCCGAGCTGGCCGGCCGCCGCGCCGAGCGGGCGGTACAGCGCCAGGGCCAGCGGCTGCTCGGGTGTCAGCGTGTCGATCTTGCGCACGTCGGCCACCGCGGCGCGCGGGCTCACGCGCTCGCGGTAGGCGGCCGGGAAGGCGGCCGCCCAGCGCTTGAAAAGCACCAAGCCGCGCGCCTCGCCCTCGGCCTCGACCAGCGCGTCGCGCAGCTGGTCGGGCCAGCGCCGCGCCGCCTGCGCCAGGCGCGCCTCGAGCGTGCGGCGGTCCACCTCGCGCACGGCGCCGGGCACGGTGCGGATCGTGAAGCGGATGCGCGCCAGCGCGGTGTCGCCGAGCTGCACCTCGAAGTCGGCCGCGCTGCCGCCGAAGGCCTCGCCGAGCAGGCGCTGGCAGCGGACGCGCAGCTCGGTCGAGTAGGCCTCGCGCGGCACGTACAGCAGGCAGCTGACGAAGCGGTCGAACGGGTCGCGCCGCACGAACAGGCGCAGGCGCTGCCGCTCGCCGAGCGCGAGGATGCCCAGCGCGGTGTCGTACAGGTCGTCGTCGCCGATCTGGAACAGCTCGTCACGCGGGAAGGTCTCGAGGATGTGGTCGAGCGCCTTGGCGAGGTGGCCGCCCGGCGGCAGCCCGGCGCGGCGCGCCAGGGCCTCGACCTTGCCGCGCAGCAGCGGCGTCTCGGCCACCCGCGCGGCGTAGGCCGTGGCGGTGAACAGGCCGAGGAAGCGGTGCTCGCCCACCACGCGGCCCTGCGCGTCGTAGCGCTTGATGCCGACGTAATCCGTATAGCCCGGGCGGTGCACCGTCGAGCGGGTGTTGGCCTTGGTGACGATCAGCACCGGCGCCGGCGCACGCGCCAGCGTGCCGGCGCCCGGCGGCAGCGGCACGACCGCCGCGCCCTCGCCGGCCGCCTCGCGCAGCACGCCCAGGCCGCTGCCGGGCACCAGTTGCAGCGCGTCGGCCCCGCCATCGGCGACCACCAGGTCGTGGCGGCGGTAGCCGAGCAGCGTGAAATGGTCGTCGGCCAGCCACTGCACGAAGGCGCGGCTCTCGGCCACCAGCGCGGCATCGAGCGCCGGCGGCGCCGTCGCCAGCTCGTGTTCGGCCTCGGCCAGCTTGTCCAGCATGGGCTGCCAGTCCTCCACCGCGGCGCGCACATCGCCCAGCACGCGCTCGAGGCCGGCCACCAGCTCGGCACGCTGCGCCGCGTCGACGATGCGGTCCACCTCGACCAGCATCCACGACTCGCCGCGCGCCGTGGGCGCGTCGCCGGGCAGCTGCAGCGACTGCAGCTGGCCGGCCGCGTCGCGCGTCACGCCGAAGATCGGGTGCACGACCAGGTGCAGGGTCAGCCCGTGGCGGTGGATCTCGGCGCTGGCCGAATCCACCAGGAAGGGCATGTCGTCGTTGACGATCTGCAGCACCGAGTGGCGCGAGGCCCAGCCCTGCTCCTCCACCGTCGGGTTCAGCAGCCGCACCTTGGGCCGGCCCGGCAGGCGCTGCGCGCCGAACTGCCAGTGCGCCAGCAGCGCGCCGTACAGGTCTTCCGCGGGGCGCTCCGCCAGGTCGTCGAGGTCGAGCTGGCGCAGGTGCGCCTGCACGAAGGTCTCGAAGCCGGGGCGCTGCGCCGCGGCCGGCGCCGCCAGGGCGAGCACGGCCTCGGCGCGCTCCTGGCGCAGCGAATCGGGGGCGGGCGACATGGTGTCTCCTCGTCGTTCTGGTGGCCGCGGAGCTTACGCCCGCGCGGGCCGGCGACGCCATGCCGTATGCGCATGGTTCATGCCCTTCGGCGCATGGGCTGGCCTAGGCCACCCGGGGCGCCGGGGCGCTCAGCGCGCCTTGCTGCCCTTGGCCGGCGCGGTGCCGAAGATCTGCTCGAAGTCGATGCCGCGCGCGGGTGTCGTCGGCGGCTGGATGCCGGCCTCGACATGGTCGAGGTGGGTGAGCATCAGCTTTTCGGCGCGGCGCGCGTCGCCGGCCTCGATGGCCTCGACGATGTCGCCGTGCTCGTGCTCGGGGCAGGCGCTGTGGGCCTGCGCGTCGTACTGCGCGATCACCAGGCTGGTCAGCGCGACCAGGCGGCGCAGGTTGTCGGAGAACAGCCGGTTCTCGGTGATCTCCGCCAGCCGCACGTGGAACACGCCGGTCAGGCGCGCCAGCTCGGCGCGGTCGCCCGCCGCGCGGGCGCGTGCCTCGGCCTCGAGGTGGCCGCGCATCGGCGCCAGCGCCTGGCCGCCGTAGCGCGTGGCAAGCTGCGCGGCGATGGCGCGCTCGAGCGCGCGCCGCACCTCGAACACCTGCTGCATGTCGCGCTCGCTCGGCCGCGCGACGAAGGCGCCGCGGTTCATGTGCAGCTCGACGATCAGCTCCTGGCTCAGCCGCATCAGCACCTCGCGGATGCGGGTGCGGCTGGCGTGGAAGGCCTGCGCGAGGCGCTCCTCGCTGAGCTTGGTGCCGGGCAGCAGGCGGCGGTCGCTGATCGCCGCGTAGATGCGCTCGTAGATCTCCTGGTTGCTCAGCTCGCTCACGTCGTCGTCAGTGGGCCCGGGGGATGGCATGCATTATCCGCCGAGGTACAGGCGCCTCACGTGGTCGTTGTGCATCAGCTCCTGCGACGGGCCTTCCAGCGCCACGTGGCCGGTCTCCAGCACGTAGGCGTAGGAGGAGAGCGCCAGCGCCATGCGGCTGTTCTGCTCCACCAGCACGACGGTGATGCCGTCGGCCTGGTTGATCTCGCGCAGGCTGCGGCCGATCAGGCGGATCACCTGCGGCGCGATGCCCAGCGAGGGCTCGTCCAGCAGCAGCAGCTTCGGGCGCGCCATCAGCGCGCGGCCGATCGCCACCATCTGCTGCTCGCCGCCCGACAGGCTCGAGCCCTGCTGGTGGAAGCGCTCCTTCAGGCGCGGGAAGCGTTCGCAGACGCGTTCCAGGTCGGCGGCGATTTCGGCCTTGTCGGAGCGCGTGTAGGCACCCATCAGCAGGTTGTCCTTGATGCTCATGTAGGGGAACACGTGGCGGCCTTCCGGCACCATCGCCACCCCCTGGCGCNGCTTCGGGCGCGCCATCAGCGCGCGGCCGATCGCCACCATCTGCTGCTCGCCGCCCGACAGGCTCGAGCCCTGCTGGTGGAAGCGCTCCTTCAGGCGCGGGAAGCGTTCGCAGACGCGTTCCAGGTCGGCGGCGATTTCGGCCTTGTCGGAGCGCGTGTAGGCACCCATCAGCAGGTTGTCCTTGATGCTCATGTAGGGGAACACGTGGCGGCCTTCCGGCACCATCGCCACCCCCTGGCGCACCAGCGCATGCGCCGGCTCCTGCTTCTCCTTCGAGTTGATCGTGCGGCCTTCGAGCCTGACCTCGCCGCCGGCCACCTTGCGCAGGCCGGTGATCGCGCGCAGCGAGGACGACTTGCCGGCGCCGTTGGCACCGATCAGCGCGACGATCTGGCCGCGCTGCACCTTCAGCGAGACCTGCTCCAGCGCCCGTACCTCGCCGTAGCGCAGGCTGACGTTGGTGAGCTCGAGGTGCGGGGTTCCGTTCGGCGCGTTCACAGCCCCAGCTCCTCGTCTTCCTGGCCCAGGTAGGCTTCGATCACCTTCGGGTCGTTGCGGATCTCCTCGGGCGTGCCCTCGGCGATCTTCTTGCCGAAGTACAGCACGTGGATGCGGTCGCTGATCGCCATCACCGCCTTCATGTCGTGCTCGACCAGCAGCACCGACACGCCGGAGGCGGCAATCTTTCGCGTGATGGCGACGGCGCGGTTGGTCTCCTCGGGATTCAGGCCCGCATACGGCTCGTCGAGCAGCAGCACCTGCGGCCGCGCCGCCAGCCCCATCGCGATGCCGAGCAGGCGCAGCAGGCCCTGCGGCAGGTGGCGCGCGGCGACGTCGGCGCTGGCCGAGAGTTCCATCAGCTCGAGGATCTCGCGCGCGCTTTCGCCCAGGCGGATCTCGTCGCCCTTGGCACGCGGCGCGCCGAGCACGACCTCCAGGTCGCTCGCCTCGCGGTGCAGCTGGTGGGCGAGCGAGACATGCTCCATCGCCGTCAGGTCCGGGAAGATCGTCGTTTCCTGGAAGGTGCGCACCAGGCCCAGCTTCGCGATGCGGTGCGGCGGCATGCCGGTGATGTCCTGCCCGTGCAGCAGCACCTGGCCGCTGCTGGGCTTCAGGAAGCCGGACAGCATCTTGAAGAAGGTGCTCTTGCCGGCGCCGTTCGGGCCGATCACCGAGATCACCTGGCCGACCGGGGCGCCCAGCACCAGGCTGACGTCCTCGTTGGCCGTGAGGCCGCCGAAGCGCTTGGTGATGCTGCGGGCTTCGAGGATGGGGGCGGCGTTCATGCGCGGTTCTCCCGCGCGGCACGCAGCGCCATCAGCCCGTTGGGCAGCAGCAGGATCACCGCGATCATCAGCACGCCGTAGATCAGCGTCTGGTACTGCTGGAACTGGCTCAGCAGCTCGAACAGGATGGTCAGCGCGAAGGCGCCGATCATCGCGCCGGAGACGAATTCCAGCCCGCCGAGGAAGCAGAACAGCATGTAGTAGATGCTGTGCTCGACCGTGAAGCTCTGCGGGTAGACGCTCTGCGTGAACACCGCGAAGTAGCTGCCGCCCAGGCCGCCGAGCGCGCAGGCGATCGAGAACGCCACGACGCGGTAGCGCCAGACGTTGGTGCCGAAGCTCTCCGCCAGGTCCTCGTTCAGGCGCATCGCGCGGAAGATGCGGCCCAGGCGCGAGTAGTGCACCCGCCAGGTGACGAGCAGCCCGACGCCCAGCAGCGCGACGGCGAGGTAGTACATCGGCAGCGGCGAATCACCCTCGAAGGGCTGCGGCAGGCCGGTGATGCCCTTGCTGCCCTGCGTGAAGTCGCCACCGTTCAGGAAGGCCAGGCGGATCGCCTCGGTCAGGCAGATCGTCAGCATCGAGAAGTAGATGCCGCGCAGCTTGAGGATGAAGCTGCCGATCAGCGCGCCCGCCGCCGCCGAGACCAGCGCCGACAGCGGCAGCGCGAGCCAGAAGCTCAGGCCGAAGCGCGAAAGCAGGATCGCCGTCGCGTAGCCGCCGATCAGCGCGAAGCCGGCCTGGCAGATGTTGATGCGCCCGATCGTGAAGGTGATCCACACGCCGAAGGCGATCAGCGACAGCCCGGCGCAGTTCATCAGCACCGACAGCAGGTAGCGCGAGGAGCCCAGGGCGAGCGGNGCGGCAGGCCGGTGATGCCCTTGCTGCCCTGCGTGAAGTCGCCACCGTTCAGGAAGGCCAGGCGGATCGCCTCGGTCAGGCAGATCGTCAGCATCGAGAAGTAGATGCCGCGCAGCTTGAGGATGAAGCTGCCGATCAGCGCGCCCGCCGCCGCCGAGACCAGCGCCGACAGCGGCAGCGCGAGCCAGAAGCTCAGGCCGAAGCGCGAAAGCAGGATCGCCGTCGCGTAGCCGCCGATCAGCGCGAAGCCGGCCTGGCAGATGTTGATGCGCCCGATCGTGAAGGTGATCCACACGCCGAAGGCGATCAGCGACAGCCCGGCGCAGTTCATCAGCACCGACAGCAGGTAGCGCGAGGAGCCCAGGGCGAGCGGCAGCACGGCCAGCACGGCGAGGAAGGCGAGCGCGATGGTGAGGTCGCGTTTCTTCAGGGGATTCATCGTGGCCTCCTTCAGCCCCACGGCTTGCCGTAGAGCCCATTGGGCTTGAAGACCAGGAACACGATCATCGCGACGAAGATCAGCAGGTAGGTCACGCTGCCGGGCAGCAGGTCGTAGCCGATCGCTTCCGCGAAGCCGAGCAGCACGCCGCCGACGATCGCGCCCTGCGTGACGCCGGCGCCGCCGATCATGATCATGATGAAGGCCTTGGTGGAGATGTTGGTGCCGACGCCGGAGTTGACGCCATAGGTCGTCACCAGCAGCCCGCCGGCCAGGCCGGCGAGCGCGGCGCCGATCGCGAAGCCGAGCGTGGTGGTGGCCTTCACGTCCACGCCCTGCAGGCGCGCGGCCTCCTTGTCCTGCGCCACCGCGCGCAAGGCGCGGCCGGGCCGGGTGTACTGCACGAAGGCGAGCAGCCCGACGATGGCCACCACCGCGAGCAGCGCGACCATCGCGTTCGGGTAGGTCAGGATCGCGCCGCCCTCGGCCACGTCGCCGAAGATGAACGCGCCGTCCACCACCGGCGGCACGCCGCGCTGCTTCTCGCCGAACACGGTGAGCGCGAGGTTCTCCAGCAGCAGCGCGGTGCCCACCGCCATCAGCATCGAGTTCTCCTCGCGCGTCGCGTTGGCGAGCACCGGCTGGAAGAAGAAGCGGTTGAACAGCACGCCGACCACCGCCAGCACCGCGGCGGCGGCCGGCAGCGCGACGAAGAACGGCGCGCCGTACTCGCCGTAGAGGTAGTACACGACGAAGGCGCCGAGCATGTACATCTGCCCGTGCGCGAAGTTCACGACCCGCATGATCGAGAACACCATCGTCAGGCCGAGCGCGATGAGGGCGTACACGCATCCCAGCACCGTGCCGTTGATCAGGACCTGGGCCATGGCTGGCGCCTTTCGTGGTCAGTCGCCGTTCAGTTCTTGATGGTGCCGACGAACAAGGTCTTGAACTCCTTGCCGTCGAACTCGTTCACGACCAGCGGCACGCCCACCTGGCTGCGCCGGCCGAAGTCGGCGTTGCCAGTGAACTCGAGCTTCGTCGTGCCACCCTTGACGTAGGGGTTGGTCATCGAGAAGGTCGCCATCTCCTTCTTGAACACCTCGACGTCGTTCAGCGCGGCCGGGTTCTTCTTCAGCACCGCGAGGATCAGCTCGAGCGCATACACCTTGGTGCCGGCCTCGTCGTTCCACTCGCCGACGCGCTTCTTGTAGGCCTCGGCGAAGGCCTTCATCTCGTCGGACTGGATCTCCGGCGTCGACGCGCCGCCCACGCTCATGAAGCCGGCCGCCTTGGCGCCGGCCACCTGGGCGAGGATCTTCGAGTCCTGCGCCGTCTCGGTGGAAATCGTGCCCTTGAAGCCGAGGTCGCGCGCCGCCTTGTTCAGCAGCGGCGCGTCGGCCGGCGCCACGCCCGAGAGCACGATGTGGTCGGGCTTGGTCTTGATGATCTTGGTCATCACCGGCATGAAGTCCTTGGTGCCGGGCTCGTAGCTCTCGCTGCCGGCCACCACGTTCAGGCCGAGCTTCTTCGCGGCCTCCACGCCCTCGACCTGCTGGTTCTTCGCGTCCGATTCGTTGCGCGCGAGGAAGGCGATCGACTTCACGCCCTTCTTCGCCTTCAGGTAGTCGTACATGATCGGGCCGACCTGGTAGCTCGCCACCATGCCCAGCACCGAGGCGTTGGCCGGCGCCTTGTAGAGCTCCTTGGCGAAGGCGTAGGGGAAGTTCATCGCCTTGGCGCGCTCCATCACCGGCTTGACCGCCAGCGCGGTGGTGTCGATGTTCGGGCCGATGACGTACTTGATGCCCTGGCTGGTGAGCTTCTCGGCGTTGGTCACCGAGATCTTCGGGTCGTTCTTGTCGTCCAGCGCGACGATCTCGAGCTTGTACTTCTTGCCGCCGATGTCGACGCCGCCCTTGGCGTTGTAGAGGTCGGCGGTGGTCTCGGCGCAGTACTTGTTGACCAGGCCCCAGGAGGCGGCCTCGCCGGACATCACTCCGTTGACGCCGATCTTCAGCACCTCCTGCGCGTGGGCCGCGCCGGCGAGCAGCAGGCTGCTGGCGAAGGCCACGCGCAGCAGGGTCGGGCGGAGAACTTGCTTCATGGGAGGTCCTTTCCTCAGGGTTCGTTCGGTGTGCTCTCGAGCTCGCTTGCTGACATTCACGGCTTGAGATTGCATACAATCTAGCCTAGAGTCTTGCAGGCATTGTTGGTACTTTCCCGCAGACAAACTTCACGGAGCCGCCCATGCGCATCAAGGTGATCAACCCCAACACCACCTGGTCGATGACCGAGACGATCGCGCAGGCGGCGCGCGCCGCGGTGTCGCCCGGGGTCGAGATCGAGGCGGTGAGCCCGGCGCACGGGCCGGTGTCGATCGAAGGGCACTACGACGAGGCGATGGCCTGCCTGGGCCTGCTCGACGAGGTGCGCAAGGGCGAGGCCGAGGGCGCCGATGCCTACGTGATCGCCTGCTTCGGCGACCCCGGGCTGGATGCGGCGCGCGAGATCGCGCGCGGCCCGGTGATCGGCATCGCCGAGGCGGCGATGCGCTCGGCCGGTTACCTGGCCACCGGCTTCTCGGTGGTGACCACGCTGCAGCGCACCGTGGTGATCGCCGAGCACCTGCTCGACAAGTACGGCGCGCGTGCCCAGTGCCGGCGTGTGCGCGCCTGCGAGATCGCGGTGCTCGAACTCGAGAATCCGGCCAGCGATGCCTACCGCACCATCCTGGCCGAATGCCGCCGTGCGCTGGCCGAGGACGGCTGCGGCGCGATTGTGCTCGGCTGCGCCGGCATGGCCGACCTGTGCCGGCGCCTGAGCGGCGAACTCGGCGTGCCGGTGATCGACGGCGTGGCCGCCGCGGTGGCCACCGCCGAGGCGCTGGTGCGCATCGGCCTGGGCACCAGCAAACACGGGGACTACGCGAGTCCGCTGCCCAAGCCCTACACCGGCCTGCTTGCGCCCTGGGCGCCGGGGGACTGAGCCGAAAGCACCCGGTCGCGCCCGGCGCTCTTGGCGGCGTAGAGCGCGCGGTCGGCTTCGCGCCAGGCGGCGTCCCAGCCCGCGCGGCTGGTGCAGGGCCGCGAGATGCCCACGCTGACCGTGCAGCGCATCTGCGCCTTGCCGTCCGGCGTGGTCAGCACCAGCGAGCGCACCGCGTCGCGCAGCCGCTCCGCCTGCACGGCCGCGGCGCCCGCGTCGCCGCCGATGCAGCCGACCAGGAACTCCTCGCCGCCGACGCGGGCGACGAAGTCGCTGCCGCGCACCGTGTGCTCGAGCGCCTGCGCCACCGCGTGCAGCGCGGCGTCGCCGGCGGCATGGCCGTGTTCGTCGTTGATGCGCTTGAAGTGGTCGATGTCGACCTGCAGCAGGGTCAGCGGCGGCGGCGTGCGGGCGGCGAAATGCCGCGCCAGCACCTCGTCCAGGCCGTTGCGGTTCAGCACCCGGGTCAGCGCGTCGCGCGAGGCGAGCTCGGCGAGCTGGCGGTGCAGCCGCACGAACACCATCCACAGCAGGTTGAGCCCGAGCAGCACCGCGGCGAGCGAGGCGTAGACGTAGTAGGCCTGCGCGAACGGGCCGCGGTACATCACCTCGGCGCCGCGCTGCGCGATGTGCAGTCCCCGGGCCGTGGTCAGCACGGCCAGCAGGCCCATCACCAGCGTCAGCACGATCAGCGGGGCACGCAGCGGGCGGCCCTCGCGCGGCAGTGCGCGCAGGTTGTCGATCACCAGCACGGCATAGGCCAGGCCGAGCGCCACGTTCAGCAATGCATAGCGTCCGCCCTGCCCGGTCGCCGTCACCGTCACCGCCTGCGCGAGCAGGAAGCCTGCGACCAGCGCGGCCAGCCACGTGGCCGACGGCGCCTCCCGGCCGAGGAAGCGGCGCAGGCCGCCGATGAACAGCAGCGCCGCGAGCAGCATCGCCGCGTCCAGCAGCAGCATCCAGGCCTGCGGGTTGTACAGGCCGGCGACGAGGCGCGCCACGTAGGCGCAGCCGAACAGCACGGCACCGGCACTCCAGTGCTGCAGCCCGCTGCGCGGCGGCATGCCGCGGCCGATCAGGTGGAACAGGCCGCCGATGCAGACCAGGTTGATCGCGAGGACGATGACGAGGGTGACCGGATCCATGGGCCCGGGGGATTATCCCGGCCGAGCCTGACAGGAATCTTCGGCCCGCTCCTCGGGGGCAGGCTAGGAGTCTGCGCGGCAGAAACCCGGGCCCGCGCCGGGCGGCCAAGGCCGCTGGCGTAGGCGCGACGCGCGGCGCGGGCTGCTCGCCCGCGCAAGCGGCGCAACACGCGCCAGTGGCCTTGGGTGACCCGGCCCGAAGGGTTGAGCCCGCCCAGGGGCGCATGCGTCGTTGCACCCCTAGCCCGGGCGGCCAGCCCGGGCGGCGGGCTGCGCCTGGCCTGCGCCCCTGGGCGGGCTCAACGCGGGCCCGGGTTTCTGCCGCGCAGACTCCTAGGTCCGCACCGCGGTGCGGCGGCGCGCCGTCTCTGCCGCCTCGTGCGGCGGCACGGTGTCCTCGAAGCCGGTGGAGTGGAAGGTGGTGCCCGGGCCGCGGCCGTGCCAGGCCTGGCCGCCCTGCTCGCGCCGCTCCTTCATTGTGAGCAGCACATGGTCGACCGCGAGCCAGGCCACGATGGCACCCACGATCAGCGCGACGGCGGTCAGCATGAACTTCTCCTCCCGGCAAGCCTCGGCGTCGAAGAATCTACGCCGGCTCGTGACGGACTCCACCCCCCGGAATGGAGGCCCGCGCGGGTCGCGTCAGAGCACCAGCAGGGCGCGGAAGTCGTTCACGTTGGTGAAGGTCGGTCCAGGCACGACCAGGTCCCCGAGCGGCGCGAAGAAGTTGTAGGCGTCGTTGCGGTCGAGGAACTCCTGCGCCTTGAGGCCCTTCGCGGCGGCACGCACGAGCGTGTCGGGCGTGACGATCGCGCCGGCGTTGTCCTCCACGCCGTCGATGCCATCGGTGTCGGCCGCCAGCACGTGCACGCCGGGCTCGCCCTGCAGCGCGATCGCGCAACCGAGCAGGAACTCGGTGGCGCGGCCGCCCCGGCCGCCCTTGGCCTTGACCGTCACCGTGGTCTCGCCGCCGGAGAGGATGACGCAGGGCTTCGCGAACGGCGCGCCGCGCCGCGCCACCGCGCGCGCCAGCGCCGCATGCACCTTGCCGACCTCGCGGCTCTCGCCCTCGATCTCGTCGGACAGGATGTGCGCCTCGAGCCCGGCGCGCCGCGCCAGCGCGGCGGCCGCCTCCAGGCTCTGCTGGGGCGTGGCGATCATGTGCACCTGGTGGCCGGCGAAGCGCGGGTCGCCCGGCTTGGGCGTCTCGAAGCTGCCCGTCTCCAGGCCGACCCGGGCCGCCGCCGGCAGCGGGATGCCGTAGCGCGCCAGGATGGCCAGCGCGTCGGCGCAGGTGGTCGAATCGGGCGCCGTGGGCCCGCTGGCGATCACCTCGGGGGCGTCGCCCGGCACGTCGCTGATCAGCAGCGTGACCACCCGCGCCGGCGCGCACAGCGCCGCGAGCCGCCCGCCCTTGATGGCCGACAGGTGCTTGCGCACGCAGTTCATCTCGTCGATCGCGGCGCCGCTCTTCAGCAGCGCCTTGTTGATCTCCTGCTTCTGCTCGAGCGTCAGCCCGGGCGCGGGCAGCGAGAGCAGCGCCGAGCCACCGCCGGAGACCAGGCACAGCACCAGGTCGTCGGCCGTCAGCCCCTGGGCCAGCGCGAGGATGCGCGCGGCCGCCTGCCGGCCGGCCTCGTCGGGCACCGGGTGTGAGGCCTCCACCACCTCGATGCGGCCCGGCCGGGCCCGGTACGCGGGCGGCACGTGGTCGTAGCGCGTGACCACCAGCCCGGACAGCGGTGCGCCGGCCGGCCACAGCGCGTCGACCGCCGCGGCCATCGCACCGCCGGCCTTGCCGGCGCCGATCACCACCGTGCGGCCCTTGGGCGGCGGCGGCAGCCACGCGCCGGTGTTCTCGGCCGGCAGCGCGCGGGCGACCGCAGCGTCGTAGAGCGCGCGCAGGAATGCGCGCGGATCGGACTGGGGCGAGGGCGTGTTCATACGGCGATTATCGGGAAAGGCGCCGGCGCCCGGCCCTGCAGGTCAGGCGCTCGCCACCTCGTGGTTGGCCATGATCTCGAGCGCGCGCACCAGCGCGGAGTGATCCAGATCCTGCATCCCGTTGGCCGCGCAGGCCTGCATCAACTGGGCCGCGTTGGCGGTGTTGGGCAGCGCGACGCCGAGCGCCTTGGCGCCCTGCAGTGCCAGGTTCAGGTCCTTCTGGTGCAGCCCGATGCGGAAGCCCGGGTTGAACGTGCGCTTGATCATGCGCTCGCCATGCACCTCCAGGATGCGGCTGGCCGCGAAGCCGCCCATCAGCGCCTGGCGCACCTTGGCCGGGTCGGCGCCCGCCTTGCTGGCGAAGACGAGCGCCTCGCCCACCGCCGCGATGTTCAGCGCCACGATGATCTGGTTCGCGACCTTGGTCGTCTGGCCGTCGCCGTTGCCGCCGACCAGCGTGATGTTCTTGCCCATCAGCTGGAACAGCGGCAGCACCTTGTCGAACGCCGCCTGCGGGCCGCCGACCATGATCGTGAGCGAGGCCGCCTTGGCACCCACTTCGCCGCCGGAGACCGGCGCGTCGAGGTAGTCGCAACCGAGTTCGTTGATGCGCTTGGCGAACTCCTTGGTCGCGATCGGCGAGATCGAGCTCATGTCGACGACGATCTTGCCCTTGCCGAGGCCGGAGGCGACGCCGGTCTCGCTGAACAGCACGGCCTCGACGTCCGGCGTGTCCGGCACCATCGTGAAGACGATGTCGGCGCGCTCGGCGACGCCGCGTGCGTTGACGCACTGGGTCGCGCTGCTGGCGGCGATCTCCGGATGCAGCTTGCCGTGCGTGAAGACGAACAGCTGGTGGCCGGCCTTGAGCAGGTGCAGCGCCATCGGCGCGCCCATGATGCCCAGGCCGATGAAGCCGAGCTTGAGAGGCGAGGAAGTCATGTGGGTCTCGGGGTCGTGAGGAGTCAGGAGGTCAGGTCATGGCGCGCAGCGTGCGGCGCGCCTGCTCGAGCCAGCCCAGGCCGGCCTCGGTGGTCGACGCCGGCTTGTACTCGCAGCCGATCGCGCCGCGGTAGCCGAGCGCGTCCAGCCGCTTGAACAGGAAGGCGTAGTTGATCTCGCCCGAGCCCGGCTCGTTCCGGCCCGGGTTGTCGGCCACCTGGATGTGGGCGATGCGCGCGAGGTGCTTCTCCATCGTCGCGGCCAGCTCGCCCTCGCTGCGCTGGGCGTGGTAGATGTCGTACTGCAGGAACAGGTTTTCCGCGCCGACCTCGTCGATGACGGAGATCGCCTGCGCCGTGCGGTTCAGGTAGAAGCCGGGGATGTCGTAGGTGTTGATCGGCTCGATCAGCAGCTTCAGGTTGGCCTTCTTCAGCTCGGCGGCGGCGTAGCGCAGGTTGGCCACGAAGGTCTTGCGCAGCGATTCCTCGCCCGCGCCCAGCGGCACCTTGCCGGCCAGACAGTTGAGCTGCGGCGCGCCCAGCGCGGTGGCGTATTCGATCGCCTTGCCGACGCCGGCGCGGAACTCGTCGACCCGGTCGGGCAGGCAGGCGATGCCGCGCTCGCCGGCCTCCCAGTCGCCGGCGGGCAGGTTGTGCAGCACCACCTTCAGGCGGTTGCCCTGCACGCGCGCGGCCACCTCGCCGGGGGTGTGCGCGTAGGGGAAGAGGAACTCGACGCTGCCGAAGCCGGCGCGCGCGGCGCGCTCGAAGCGGTCGAGGAAGGGCACCTCCGTGAAGAGCATCGAGAGGTTAGCGGCAAAGCGGGGCATGTCGTGCTCTCCAGGGTCAGTCGAGAAGTCCGGCCAGTTCCAGGCCCTTCGTGCCTTCGGGGTGACGGCAGTCGATCGCCTCGAACTCGTTGATCTTGTCGATCTCGGTGCCCATCGCGATGTTGGTCACCTTCTCGAGGATCACCTCCACCACCACCGGCACGCTGTGCTGGTGGGCCAGCGCCGAGGCCTCGGCCAACGCGCCCTTGAGCTTCTCCGGATCCGTGACGCGCAGGCTCTTGCAGCCCAGGCCCTGCACCACCGCCTGGTGGTCGACGCCGTAGCCCTTGAGCGCCGGGTCCTCGACGTTCTGGTTCTCGAAGGCGAGCTGCACGCAGTAGTCCATCTCGAAGCCGCGCTGGCTCTGGCGGATCAGGCCCAGGTAGCTGTTGTTGACCAGCACGTGCACGTAGGGCAGGCGGAACTGCGCGCCCACCGCCAGCTCCTCGATCAGGAACTGGAAGTCGTAGTCGCCCGAGATGCCGACCACGGTACGCGTCGGGTCGGCCGCCACCACGCCGAGCGCGGCGGGGATCGTCCAGCCCAGCGGGCCGGCCTGGCCGCAGTTGATCCACTGGCGCGGACCGTAGACGTGCAGGAACTGCGCCGCGGCGATCTGCGACAGGCCGATGGTCGTGACGTAGATCGTGTCGCGCGGGAACGAGGCGTTCATCTCCTCGTAGACGCGCATCGGCTTGATCGGCGTCTCGGTGTAGTGCGTCTTGCGGTGCATGAGCTTCTTGCGCTCGGCGCAGCGCTCGGCCCAGTCGGCGTAGCTCTTCAGCGTGCCGGCCGCCTTGCGCTCCTTGGCGACCTGCACGAACAGCTCGAGCGCGCTCTTCGCGTCGCTGACGATGCCGTAGTCGGGCATGAACACGCGGCCGATCTGGGTCGGTTCGATGTCCACGTGCACGAAGGTGCGGCCCTTGCAGTAGACCTCGGTCGAGCCGGTGTGGCGGTTGGCCCAGCGGTTGCCGATGCCGAGCACGAAGTCGCTCGCCAGCATCGTGGCGTTGCCGTAGCGGTGGCTGGTCTGCAGGCCGCACATGCCGGCCATCAGCGGGTGGTCGTCGGGGATCGCGCCCCAGCCCATCAGCGTGGGGATCACCGGCACGCCGAGCGTCTCGGCCAGCTCGACCAGCAGGCCCGAGGCATCGGCGTTGATGATGCCGCCGCCGGCCACGATCAGCGGCTTGTCGGCCGCCAGCAGCATGTCGATCGCCTTCTCGGCCTGCTTGCGCGAGGCCGCGGGCTTGTAGACGGGCAGCGGCTCGTAGGTGTCGATGTCGAACTCGATCTCGGCCATCTGCACGTCGAACGGCAGGTCGATCAGCACCGGGCCGGGGCGGCCCGAGCGCATCAGGTGGAAGGCCTGCTGGAAGGCACGCGGCACCTGGGCCGGCTCGCGCACGGTGACGGCCCACTTGGTGACCGGCTTGGCGATCGACTCGATGTCCACCGCCTGGAAGTCTTCCTTGTACAGGCGGGCGCGCGGCGCCTGGCCGGTGATGCACAGGATGGGGATGGAGTCGGCGCTGGCCGAGTACAGCCCGGTGATCATGTCGGTGCCGGCCGGGCCGGAGGTGCCGATGCACACGCCGATGTTGCCGGCCTTGGCGCGGGTGTAGCCCTCGGCCATGTGCGAGGCGGCCTCGACATGGCGGGCCAGCACGTGGGCGATCGAGGCGCGCTCGCGCAGCGCGGCATACAGCGGGTTGATCGCGGCGCCGGGCACGCCGAAGGCCTGGCTGACGCCTTCCTTCTCCATCACCAGCACCGCTGCGAGTGCCGCCTTCATCTTTGCCATGCGAGTCTCCTTGTGAATCAAAGCCGATTGGGGCGCATCCTCGGGCCTCGCGCGCGCGCCGAGAAGACCAGCCGGGGCATCAGTGCTATTCCGCCGGGGAATGACTGGCATCATTCCGGCGAGGAGACAAGGCCCCGCCATGGACCGCATCACGGGTGTACAGCTGTTCGTCCGCATCGTCGAGACCGGCAGCTTCAGCAAGGCCTCGGCCGACCTGGGGATTACCCAGCCCACCGCCACCAAGCATGTCGCCGCGCTGGAGGCCAAGCTCGGCGCGCGGCTGCTGAACCGCAACACCCGCGGCGTCAGCGCCACCGAGATCGGCCAGCTCTATTACGAGAAGTGCAAGACCATCCAGCGCGAGCTGGAGGAGGCCGACAGCCTGGCCGCGCTGCTGCAGAGCAAGGTCGGCGGGCAGCTGCGCATCAGCACCTCGGTGGCCTTCGGCCGGCGCATCGCCACGCCTCTGGCGCTGCGCTTCATGCGGGAACACCCGGAGGTCAGCATCGACCTGAGCTTCGACGACCGCTACGTCAACCTGGTCGAGCAGGGCGTGGACGTCGCGCTGCGCATGGGCCGGCTGGCGGATTCGGCGCTCGGCGCGCGTTACCTCGGGGTGAACCCCTGGCTGACCGCCGCGGCGCCGGACTACCTGGCGCAGCGCGGCACGCCCGCCGCGCCGGCCGAACTGGCCGGCCACGACTGCCTGGTCTACAGCAGCGTGCAGGGCGACGACCGCTGGGCCTTCACCGCCCCGGGCGGCGAGGAGCAGTCGGTGCCGGTGCGCGGCCCGCTGCGCTCGAACAACCTGTCGGCCGTGCTGGCCGCCTGCCGCGCCGGGCTGGGGCTCGCGGTGCTGCCCTGGTACGTGGCGCGCGAGTCGGTGGCCGACGGCAGCATCGTGCCGGTGCTGGCCGAGTTCGGCCTGCCGGCCCAGGAGCTGCACGCGGTGTTCCCGTCGCCGAAGCTGGTGCCGCACAAGGTGCGCAGCTTCATCGAGTTCCTCCGCGTGCAGCTGGACGGCGAGTGGTGGCTGCGCGCACCCTGATCAGGCGGCCGCCGGCGTGCCGGCCGGCGCGGTGCGCCCGGCCAGGCGCATCGCCACCAGGTAGATCGCCGCACCGGCCACCGCGCCGATCACCCAGCCGAAGTTGTTCTCCGGCAGCACCTTGAAGAGCTGCGTGGCCAGTTCCCAGCCCACCGCGATGGCGCCCGAGACCGCCAGCGACAGCAGGCCCAGCCTGTTCCAGCCGCCGTCGTAGTGGTAGCGGCCGGTGGGGGCCATCGTGTAGAGGTCGGCCGTCTTGATCTGCTGGCGCTTGACCAGGTAGTAGTCGGCCACCATCACGCCGAACAGCGGGGCCAGCACGGCGCCGAACACGCTGACGAACACGGTGATCGCCTGCGGGCTGTCGACGAAGATCCACGGGCAGACGACCACGGCCAGGATCGAGGCGATCAGCCCGCCCTTCTTGAAGTCGACGTGCTTCGGGAACAGGTTGGCGATGTCGTAGGCCGGCGAGACGAAGTTGGCGACGATGTTGATGCCCATGGTGGCGATCACGAAGGTCACGCTGCCCAGCACCACGGCCCACTTGTTGTCGATCTTCGAGACGATCTCCACCGGATCCATGATCATGTGGCCGAACACCTTGGCGCTGCCGGCGGTGACGACCACGACGATGATCGCGAACAGGATGAAGTTCAGCGGCAGGCCGAGGAAGTTGCCGCGGCGCATCGCCTTCTCGCTCTTGGCGAAGCGCGAGAAGTCGCCGAAGTTCAGCAGCAGCGCGGCGAAGTAGCTCACCACCAGCAGCACCGCGCTGCCCATCGCGACGATCGACTGCGCGGGCGTCAGCACCTTGTCCGACAGCGACAGGTCGATCGCGTCCCAGCCGGCCTTGTAGAGGATCCAGCCCATCAGCAGGAACATCACCAGGTAGACCGCCGGGCCGCAGAAGTCGATGAACTTGCGGATTGTCTCCATGCCGCGCTGGAAGATCATCAGCTGGAAGAACCACATGAACAGGAAGCAGCTCCAGCCCAGCAGGTCCAGCCGCAGCACGCTGGTGGCCTGCAGCGAGGCCGCTGCGGGGAAGAACACCAGCACCAGCGTGGCCACCGCCTTGGAGGCGAAGTAGGTCTGCACGCCGTACCAGACGATGCCCACCACGCCGCGGACCACCGCCGCCAGGTTGGCGCCCATCACACCGCACGAGACCCGCGCCATCACCGGGAATGGGATGCCGTGCTGCTGGCTCGGCTTGCCGATCCAGTTCATCAGCACGTTGACGATGCCGATGCCGATCACCAGCGCCAGCAGCACCTGCCAGCCCGACAGGCCGAGCAGGAACAGGCTGGCCGCGAAGGTGTAGCCGCCGACGCTGTGCACGTCGGACATCCACATCGCGAACACGCTGTAGGACGACCAGGTGCGCTGGTCGGAAGGTACCGGCGCGAGGTCTTCGTTGATCAGCCGCGGGTCGGCCCCGGGCAGGGAGGAGGAAGTGGCGGACATGGACGCTCCTGAGGGTGGCGGAACAATGTACGCACAAACTGTATACACTTCATGCGACAAAACGAATAGAGAATTGCCCGCGATCGTTTGGTCAGTTCAGTTTTGACCTGGCTGCCGGGAATCGGACCGCCCGCGGGCCCGCGGCACAATCGTCCGCATGCATCCGATCCGCGCAGCCCTGGCCTGCGGCGGCTTGGCGGCCGCTGTCGCGGCCGCGGCCGCACCGCTGCCCGACACGCTGGCCCAGCGGGTGGTCCCCTGCACCGCCTGCCACGGCAAGGAGGGCCGCGCCGCCCCCGACGGCTACCACCCGCGCATCGCCGGCAAGCCGGCCGGCTACCTGTACAACCAGCTGCTCAACTTCCGCGAGGGCCGGCGGCGCTACGCGCCGATGGTCAGCCTGGTCGACCCGCTCAGCGACGAGTACCTGCGCGAGATCGCCGAGCACTTCGCCGCGCTGGAGCTGCCCTACCCGGCCCCCGCGCCGGCCCGCGAGGACGCCGCCACCCTGCAGCACGGCGAGCGCCTGGTGCAGCAGGGCGACCCGGCACGCGAGCTGCCCGCCTGCACCGGCTGCCATGGCCGGCAGCTCACCGGCGTGGCGCCGGCCGTGCCCGGGCTGCTCGGCCTGCCGCGCGACTACCTCGGCGCCCAGTTCGGCGCCTGGGTCAGCGGCCAGCGGCGCGCCCAGGCGCCGGACTGCATGGCGGCGATCGCCCGCAAGCTGACGCCGCAGGACGTGGCCGCCCTCGCCGCCTGGCTGGCCAGCCGGCCGGTGCCGGTGCCCGCCGGGCCGGCCGCGCAGTTCGAGGCCGAGCCGCCGCTCGAGTGCGGCGGCGTGCCCCGCTGAGCCGGGAACCGGGCATGACGGCGCGCTTCCTCGCCCTGCTGCTCACGTTGCTGGCGCTGCTGGCGGCCGGCGTGGTCTGGCTGAACCAGCGCGGCGAGCCGTCCATCGCCCCCGGCGCGGCACCGGCCGACGGCACGCCGGCGCAAATCGCGCGCGGCGCCTACCTGGCCCGCGCCGGCAACTGCGCGGCCTGCCACACCGCGCGCGGCGGCCCGCCCTACGCCGGCGGGCGCGGCATCGCCACGCCCTTCGGCACGGTCTACGCGAGCAACCTGACGCCCGACCCGGCCACCGGCCTGGGCCGCTGGAGCGCGGACCAGTTCTGGCGCGCGCTGCACCACGGGCGCTCGGCCGACGGACGGTTGCTCTACCCGGCCTTCCCCTACCCTGACTACACGCGGGTGACGCGCGAGGACAGCGATGCGCTGTACGCCTTCCTGCGCTCGCTGCCGCCGGTGGTGCAGGCGAACCGGGCGCATGCGCTGGAGTTTCCGTACGGCACCCAGGCCGCGCTGGCGGTGTGGCGGGCGCTGTTCTTCCGCGCCGGCGTGTTCGAGCCCGACCCGGCGCGTTCACCCGCCTGGAACCGCGGCGCCTACCTGGTGCGCGGCCTCGGCCATTGCGGCGCCTGCCACGGCGGCCGCAACGTGCTGGGCGCCACGCCCGACGGCGGCCAGTCGCTGGCCGGCGGCGTGATCCCGATGCGCCAGTGGTACGCGCCCGCGCTCACCTCGCCGGCGCAGGCCGGCGTGGCCGACTGGCCCGAGGACGAGGTGGTGGCGCTGCTGCGCGACGGCGTCGCGCCGCGCGGCAGCGTGCTCGGGCCGATGGCCGAGGTGGTTCTGGGCAGCACGCAGCACCTGGACGATGCCGACCTGCGCGCGATCGCCACCTTCCTGAAGTCGCTGCCGCAGGCCGCCACGCCGCGCACCGCGCCCCGGCCGGCCGACCCGCAGGTGCTGGCGCTGGGCGAGTCGACCTACGCCGACCATTGCGCCTCCTGCCACGGCGCGCAGGGCGAAGGCGGGCGCCGTGCGGACGGACGGCTGCTCTACCCTGCGCTGCAGGGCAGCCGCCTGGTGGCGATGGACCCGCCAATCAACCTGGTGCGCGTCATCGTGCACGGTGGCTACCTGCCGGCCACGCGCGGCAACCCGCGGCCCTTCGGCATGCCGCCCTTCGGCCTGCTGCTCGACGACACCCGCATCGCCGCCCTGGCCACCTGGCTGCGCCAGCGCGAGGGCGCCGCGCCGGTGGCGCCGCAGGAGGTGGCGCGGCTGCGCGGCGCGGCGGCGGGGGACTGAGGCGGCACGGCTCCGGTTCAACTGGGCTGGGACATGATCGACGGGGGCAGCCCGACCGGGCGTGGAGCGACGCACCGACGACCGCGCGCACCGGAAGCCCGGCATGATCGCGGCGAGCGGCCCCTGCCGCCGCTTGCCAGCGACCCGGAGTGCCTGCCCATGGCCGAAGCGATTGCCAAACGAGACATCAAGGCCCTGCCGGTGGTGCCCTACGAGGGACTGCGCGACGCGCTGCGCACCGGCGACCTGGTGTTCTGCTCCGGCTCCTACCTGTTCTCGCGCGCGATCCAGGGCTTTACGCGCTCGGTGTGGAGCCACGTGGGCATGGTCTACCGCGACGAGGCACTCGGCCGCATCTTCGTGCTCGAGAGCGAGACCGGCATCGGCGTGCGGCTCGTGCCGATGTCTAAGTACCTGCGCGACTACCACGGCCGCCGCCGGCCGTACCGCGGCCAGATCGTCACCGCGCGCATCGAGCCGCCGGTCGACGAGGCCCTGCTGCGCCGCGCGATCAGCCACGGCATGGACGAGCTGACCAGGCCCTACGACAACTTCGAGATCCTGCGCATCGCGGTGCGCATCGCGCTGCGCATCAGCCGGCGCAGCCGCGACCGCAAGTACATCTGCTCGGAGCTGATCGAGGAGTGTTATCGCCGCGCGGGCGTCCGATTCAACCTGCGCGACAACTTCATCAGCCCGATGGACATCTGGCTCGACGACAACGTGGTGCGCGGGCAGCGGATCCTGTAGCGCGCCGCCGCATCAGAAGGACTGGCCGGGACGCGCTATCGTGCGCGCATGAGCCTCGCCCACCTGCTGCAGCGCCAGGCGCTCGTCGCGCCCGGCCGCCCGGCCATCCATTCGGGCACCGCGCTGTGGGCCAGCTACGGCGACTGGGCGGCGCGCAGCGCCGCGCTGGCCCGGCGGCTGCGCGCGGCCGGCCTCGTGCCGGGCGACCGGGTGCTGCTGTTCGCCCGCAACCACCCGCGCTACCTCGAAGTGCTGTGGGGCGCGTGGTGGGCCGGGCTGGCGGTGGTGCCGGTCAACGCCAAGCTGCACCCGGCCGAGGTGCAGTGGATCGTGGACGACGCGCAGGCGCGCTGGGCCTTCGTGACGGCCGACGTCGCGCCGCAGCCGCTCGCGCGGCTCGAGCGCCAGGTCGAACTCGACAGTGCCGAAGCCGACGCGCTGCTCGCCGCGGGCGAGCCGCTGCCGATCGAGCCGCGCGGGCCCGACGACCTGGCCTGGCTGTTCTACACCAGCGGCACCACCGGCCGGCCCAAGGGCGTGATGCTGACGCAGCGCAACCTGATGACCATGGGCCTGGCCTACTTCGCCGACGTGGACCCGATCGGCCGCGACGACCTGATGGCCTATGCCGCGCCGATGTCGCACGGCTGCGGGCTGTACGCGGTGCCGCACGTGATGGCCGGCGCGCGCCACGTGGTGCCGGCCTCGGGCGGCGTCGATCCGGCGGAGCTGTTCGCGCTCGGCCATGCGCTCGGGCCGCTCACCACCTTCGCCGCGCCGACCATCGTCAAGCGCCTGGTCGACCATGCGCAGGCGCAGGGCCTGGTGCCGGACGACGCGGCCGCCGCGTTCAAGACCATCGTCTACGGCGGCGCGCCGATGTACCTGGCCGACATCCAGCGCGCGCTGCACGTGATGGGGCCGCGCTTCGTGCAGATCTACGGCCAGGGCGAGACGCCGATGACCGCCACCGCGCTGGCGCGCCACCACCTGGCCGACCGCACGCACCCGCGCCACCTCGAGCGCCTCGGCTCGGTGGGCGTCGCGCAGACGCCGGTGCAGGTGTGCGTGGCCGATGCGCGGGGCCGGCCGCTGCCGCCGGGCGAGGTGGGCGAGGTGCTGGTGCGCGGCGACAGCGTGATGTGCGGCTACTGGCGCAACCCCGAGGCCAGCGCCGCCGCGCTGCGCGACGGGTGGCTGTGGACCGGCGACGTCGGCACGCTGGACGCCGACGGCTTCCTCACGCTGAAGGACCGCAGCAAGGACCTGATCATCAGCGGCGGCTCGAACATCTACCCGCGCGAGGTGGAGGAGGTGCTGCTGGCCGCGCCGGGCGTGGCCGAGGCCGCGGTGGTGGGCCTGCCGGATGCCGAATGGGGCGAGGTGGTGGTGGCCTTCGTCGTCGCCGCGCCCGGGGCCGCGCCGTCGGCGGCGGCGCTGGACGCGCATTGCCTGGCGCACATCGCGCGCTTCAAGCGCCCCAAGCGCTACGAGTTCGTCGATGCGCTGCCGAAGAACAACTACGGCAAGGTGCTGAAGACCGCGCTGCGCGAGCGGCTGCGCGGCTGAACGGCGCCCCACGGATCGGATCGAAACGCCATGCCTGCCCTCGCCCCGCTGCTGATCGCCGCCGGCGTGTCCGCCGCGGCGGCCTCCACCCCCGTCGGGGACCCGCTGCAATCGCCGCGCTGCCAGCGGGCGCTGGAGGCGCTGCGCGCCCAAGAGGCGCAGCTGCCGGCCTCGGCGGCGCAGGCCTCGCCGGCGGCGCTGGCCAAGGCGGCCGCGCTGCGCCGCAACGCACAGCGCGAGTGCCTCGGCGGCCCCGGCGCCGTGCCGCCGCCGCAGATGCACCGGGCGCCGGCCTCGGCACCGGCGAAGCGCGCTTATTCGGCTTCCGACTAAACAAAGTCGGATAAGGTCCTTGGGCGCCTGCCGGCGGCTGGCCAGAATGCGGGGCTTGCCCCTGGCCGCCCCGTCCCGATGAACTTCCAGCAACTGCGCGCCGTGCGCGAAACCGCCCGCTCGGGCTTCAACCTGACCGAGGTGGCCGGCGTGCTGAACACCTCGCAGCCCGGCATCAGCCGGCAGATCCGCGAGCTGGAGGACGAACTCGGCATCGAGATCTTCATCCGCGCCGGCAAGCGCCTGACCGGCCTGACGCCGCCCGGCGAGACGGTGCTGGGCATCGTCGAGCGGCTGCTGCTGGATGCCGACAACCTCAAGCGCGTCGGCGCCGAGTTCATGGCGCGCAACGCCGGGCCGCTGTCGATCGCCGCGACGCACTCGCAGGCGCGCTACGCGCTACCGGCGGTGGTGAAGGACTTCCGCGCGCTCTACCCGCAGGTGACGCTGACGCTGCACCAGGGCTCGCCGAAGCAGATCGCCGCGATGCTGATCTCGGGCGAGGCCGACGTCGGCATCGCCACCGAGTGGCTGGCCACCATGCCGCAGCTGCTGGCCATGCCCTGCTACCGCTGGACGCACAGCATCGTCGTGCCGCCGGGCCACCCGCTGCTGGCCGTCGAGGGCCCGGTGACGCTGGCCCACCTGGCGCAGCACCCGATCATCACCTACGAGACCGGCTACACCGGCCGCACCCACATCGACGAGGCCTTCGCCCGCGCCGGGCTCGCGCCCGACATCGTGCTCAGCGCGATGGACGCCGACGTGATCAAGACCTACGTCGAACTGGGCATGGGCGTGGGCATCGTCGCCTCGATCGCCTTCGACCCGGAGCGCGACCGCACGCTGCACGCCATCGACGCGCGCCATCTGTTCGAGGTGAACCTGACGCGCCTGGCAGTGCGCCGCGGCGCCTGGCTGCGCGGCTACGTCTACGCGTTCATCGAGGCCTTCGCGCCGACGCTCACCCGCGCGGTGGTGCAGCGCGCGCTGGAGGGCGAGCCGGTCGAGGGCTGAAGGTGTGAGAGAACCCACGTCGGAACCGGCGGCGCGGCCGGCGTCTGCGCGAGGCCGGCGGCCTTCAGCGCAGCACCGGAAGCAGCCAGCTCACCACCAGCCCGACGGCCGCGCAGGCACCGAGCAGCGGCATCACGCCGACCTTGAAGCGGAACAGGGCCGCCGCCGCCGCAGCACCGATCAGCGCCGACGGCCACTCGAAGCGCCCGCTGAAGCCTTGTGGCCACAGCACGTGGTAGGCGAAGAACATGGCCAGGTTCAGGATCACGCCGACCACCGCCGTCGTGATGGCCGACAGCGGCGCCGTGAAGCCCAGCCTGCCGTGCGTGGCCTCGACCAGCGGCCCGCCGGCGAGGATGAACACGAACGACGGCAGGAAGGTGAAGAAGGTGACGACGGTGGCCGCCAGCGCACCGCCGAGGAACAACGCGTCGGGCCCCAGTACCTGCTTCAGCCAGCCGCCGACGAAGCCGACGAAGGCGACCACCATGATCAGCGGGCCGGGGGTGGTTTCGCCGAGCGCCAGGCCGTCGATCATCTGCGGGCCGCTCAACCACTGGTGTTGCTCGACCGAGCCCTGGTAGACGTAGGGCAGCACCGCGTAGGCCCCGCCGAAGGTGAGCAAGGCCGCCTTGGTGAAGAACCAGCCCATCTGCGTCAGCGTGCCCTGCAGCCCCTGCAGGGCGACCAGGATGGCCATCACCAGCCCCCACAGGCCGAGGCCGGCGATCAGCACGCGGGCCAGATGGCCGCGCGAGAAGCGTGCGTGCGCCGGCGTCGGCGTGTGGTCGTCGATCAGCGCCGGGCCGTAGCCGGTCTTCGCGCCGCCGTGCCCGCCGCCGATCGCGAACACCTGCGGCCAGCGGCGTGCGCCGAACCAGCCGATCAGCCCGGCAGCCAGCACGATCGCCGGGAACGGCGTGTCGAAGGCGAAGATGGCGACGAACGAGGCCGCCGCGATGCCCCACATCCAGCCGTTCTTCAGCGCCCGCGTGCCGATGCGGTGCGCCGCGTGCAGCACCAGCGCCGTCACCGCGGGCTTGAGGCCGTAGAACAGGCCGGAAACCAGCGGCACCTGGCCGAAGCGCAGGTAGATCCAGCTCAGTGCGACCAGGATGAACAGCGACGGCAGCACGAACAGCGCGCCCGCCACGATGCCGCCCCAGGTGCGGTGCATCAGCCAGCCGATGTAGGTGGCGAGCTGCTGCGCCTCGGGCCCGGGCAGCAGCATGCAGTAGTTCAGCGCGTGCAGGAAGCGGCGCTCGCTGATCCAGCGGCGCCGCTCGACCAGCTCGGTGTGCATGATCGCGATCTGCCCCGCCGGCCCGCCGAAGCTGATGAAGCCGAGCTTGAGCCAGAAGCGGAAGGCCTCGGTGAAGCCGACGGCCGCGGGTGCCTGGGCGAGCTCGGCGGATGTCTCGAGGGTCGGGGGCGTCACGGTCGGTGCATTCATCGAGACCTTCACCCCGCCCCGCGCTCGCGCTCGCGCTCCAGCAGCGTGCGCTTGCGTTCCACGCCCCAGCGGTAGCCGGCCAGCTGGCCGTCGGCGCGCACCACGCGGTGGCAGGGAATGGCGATGGCCAGGGTGTTGGCGGCACAGGCCTGCGCGACGGCGCGCACCGAGCGCGGTGCGCCGATGCGCTGCGCCAGCTCGGTGTAGCTGAGCGTGCGGCCGGGCGGGATGTCGCGCAGCGCACGCCACACGCGCTCCTGGAACGCGGTGCCGCGGATGTCCAGCGGCAGGTCCAGGCCCACGCGCGGCGCCTCCACCAGCCCGACCACACGCGCGACCAGGCCCTCGAACGCGCCGTCGCCGCCGATCAGCTCGGCCTTCGGGAAGCGGTCTTCCAGCTCGCGCACCAGCGCGGCCGGGTCGTCGCCGAGCAGGATCGCGCACACGCCGCGCTGGCTCTGCGCCACCAGGATGGCGCCGAGCGAACACTGCCCCACCGCGAAGCGGATCGCCGCGTTCGTGCCGCCGGCCTTGTAGTCGCTCGGGCGCATGCCGAGCACGCGGTCGGAGGCGGCGTAGAAACGCCCGTTGGAGTTGAAGCCGGCGTCGTACATCGCCTCGGTGACGCTGCGGCCCTGCGCCAGCCCGGCCTGCACCCGCTCGCGCCGGCGCGCCTCGGCATAGGCCTTGGGCGTGAGCCCGGTGCGCGCCTTGAACACGCGGTGGAAGTGGAACGGGCTCAGGCCGGCCCGCGCGGCCAGTTCGGCGAGGTTCGGCAGCTCCTCCGAGTCACCGATCAGCCGGCAGGCCTGCGCCACCGCCTCGGCCTGGCGCGCCGCCACCGCGCTGCGGTCCGGCCCGTCGCGCCGGCTGGCGCGAAAGCCCGCCGCCTCGGCCGCCGCCGGGCTGTCGAAGAACACCACGTTCTCCGGGCGCGGCAGGCGCGCATGGCTGCTCGGGCGGCAGTACACCCCGGTGGTGCGCACCCCGTAGACGAACTCGGCGTCGGCCGAGGCGTCGCGCGCCAGCACGCGCGCCCAGCGCGGATCGCGCTCGGTGGCCGCCCGCGGGGCGGCGCTGTCCTGGACGACTTGCATCGGCTTGTCCTTGCTGCTGTGCATGGCGTGCAGGATAGGCCGGGGCGCGGCGCGCGGCACTCCGTGCCTTGCGCTCGAATTCGGCGCGCGGGGCAGTCTCAGTAGTCCGACCCGCCCACCAGCTTGGCGGTGTCCAGCGCCGCGGCGCGGATGGCGGGCTGCTTCCAGGCCAGCTCGAACCACTTCGGCCCGTAGTTGCTGCGCACCTCGTACTGGTCCGGGCTCTTGGTGAACACGATCCAGCCTTCCTGGTAGCTGTTGGAGAAGGATTCCTCCACCTCAAGGTTCAGTTTGACCATCTTCTCGAGCTCGACCATCCACGGCTTCTTGCCTTCCAGCGACATCAGCAGGCTGTCGGCCACGCGGTCGGGGTTGGGCGCCTTGGTGACCAGCTTCCAGGCGTTGTCCTTGCCCTCGAGCTTCCACTTCGGGTGGGCGGCGTCGCCGGTCGGGTCGACGTAGACCCGCAGGCCGAAGTAGATCTTGCCGGTCGGCACCCCGCCGTGCGAGACGTAGTCCGAGCGGCCCGGCGTGTCGGCGAAGCTGCGCGAGAACTGCTGCTGGAAGCTCGACTCGGTGGGCATCTTGGCGCGAAACGCCAGCGCCGCCTGGCGCAGCGCGTTCACCAGCCCGGCCGCCTGGCCGACCAGCACCCCGTCGGGCGAGGCCTTGCCCTTGGACAGGTCACCCTGCGCGAGGCGGCGGTACTCCTCGATCAGCGGCTGCTTGCCCGCCTCGATGACCGCCGTGACCGCCTTCTGCTGCGCGCCGATGCCGTTGCGGATCGCGATGATGTAGTCGCGGATCTTCACCTGGCCCTGCGCCGCGGCCACCCGCTCGGACTCGTTCACCCAGGCCTCGACCACGTCCTTCGCGGCGCCGATGATCGTGCCCCAGGGGCCGCCGAGCTTCTTGCCGGCCTCGTCGAGCGCCAGGTCGAGCGCCTTCTTGCCCACCGCCTTGAGCGTGGCCTGCAGGTACTTCGGCTCGGCCTCGTCGCTGGAGGAGAACGACATGCTGGTCTGGAAGCTCTCCAGCCCGCGGGCGTAGATGGCCCAGTAGTCCTGCACGTCGTCGCGCAGGCCCTGCAGGATGTCCTTGATCTGCTGCTCGCCGGTGTCGCCGGGCAGGCCCTTGGACACCGGCACGGTGATCTCCTCGGCCTCGAACTCGATCGTCTCGACGGACTTGCCGGCGGGCTTGGCCTTGCCCTGCCGCTTGGCGCTGGGTTTCAGGTTGAGCTGCTTCAGGATGGACATGACATTTCCTCCGGCGCGGGCCGCGATGGTGCCAGAACCGGCGCCGCCGGTGAGCCGGCGCAGCGCCGCGAGGCCGGCGATGTACGCGCCGGGTGAGTTGCCTCAGCCGCCCGGCGGCGGCCCACCGTAGAGTGAACCGGTCGCCGCCTTCGACCGCCTGCCATGGCCACGCTCTACGCCAACACCGCGTTCAACCTGTACAGCATCAACCTGAACCCGCTGGCCTCGGGCGCGGCCGCGTTCTTCGACAACACCGGCTTCACCAGCGCGCTGGGCCGCACCTACGAGGACGCCTACCGCATCACCGTCGGCAGCAGCCTGCGCGGCTACATGCTGGGCACCGGCCTGACCGTGAACGCCCAGCTGCAGCCCACCGGCGGCACCGTCCAGGGCTACCAGCAGGAGACCTGGAACGGCTCCGGCTGGTCGGCGCAGTGGGGCGTGGAGGGCATTTCGCTGCCGGCGGCCACCTGTTATGCGGCGGTGCTGAGCCCCTCGCCCGGCGACGACCTGGCGCTGCTGCTGCAGGGGCTCTCCGGCAACGACACGATCCGCCTGTCGGAGCAGGCCGACTTCATGCGCGGCTACCTCGGCAACGACACCTTGCGCGGCCAGGGCGGCAGCGACACGCTGTTCGGCGACGAGGGCGACGATTCCGTGGACGGCGGTGCCGGCAACGACCTGCTGTACGGCAACGCGGGCCACGACACGCTGGTCGGCGGCACCGGCAACGACACCTACTACGTCGAGGCGGGCGACACGGTCGTCGAAACCTCCACGCTCGACAGCGAGCAGGACATCGTGCGCAGCAGCGACAGCTTCACGCTGACCCCGAACATCGAGGTGCTGGTGCTGGACGGCGATGCGGCGGTCGACGGCACCGGCAATGCGCAGGCCAACACCCTGCTGGGCAACAACGGCGCCAACCGCCTCAGCGGGCTGGTCGGCAACGACACGCTGCGCGGCAGCGGCGGTGCGGACCGGCTCGCCGGCGGCGCCGGCAACGACGCGCTGGACGGCGGCCTGGGTGCCGACACCCTGACCGGCGGCACCGGCAACGACAGCTACATCGTCGACAGCGCGGGCGACGTGGTGGTCGAGACCACGACGCTGGTCACCGAGATCGACAGCGTGGCCACGACCGTCAGCCGCACGCTCGAGGCGCAGGTCGAGGTCCTGTTCCTGAGCGGAACGGCGGCGATCAACGGCACGGGCAACGCCCTGGACAACCGCCTGTACGGCAACGAGGCCGCCAACACGCTGAGCGGCCTGGACGGCCAGGACCTGCTGATGGGCCAGGGCGGCAACGATTCGCTCGTCGGCGGCGCCGGCAACGATTCGCTGGACGGCGGCGCGGGCACCGACCGCCTCGACGGCGGCAGCGGCGCCGACACGATGGCCGGCGGCGCCGGCAACGACCGCTTCGTCGTCGACCACGCCGGCGACACCGTCAGCGAGGCGGCCGGCGGCGGCCTGGACTCGGTGCTGTCGCGCGTGAGCTTCACGCTCGGCGCCAACGTCGAGCAACTCACGCTGACCGGCAGCGCCGCGATCAACGGCACCGGCAACGACTCGGACAACCTGATCGTCGGCAACGCCGCGGCCAACGTGCTGTCGGGCGCGGCGGGCAAGGATTCGCTCACCGGCGCGGCCGGCAACGACACGCTGCGCGGCGGGACCGGCGCCGACACCCTGGTCGGCGGCGACGGCAGCGACACCTATGTCGTCGACGCGGGCGACACGGTCAGCGAGACCGGCACGCTCGACAGCCAGGCCGACCGGGTGCTGAGCACCGCGACCTGGACGCTCGGTGCCGGCCTCGAGCAGCTGACGCTATATGGCACGGCGGCCATAGCCGGCACCGGCAATGGCCTGGACAACCAGATCACCGGCAACGCCGCGGCCAACCTGCTGCGCGGCGGCAGCGGCAACGACACGCTGACCGGCGGCGCCGGGGCGGACACGCTGGTGGGCGGTACCGGCGACGACACCTACGTGGTGTCGGCCGGCGACACGGTGACCGAGACGAGCACGGCGGGCGCCGGGGTCGACCTGGTGCGCAGCGGCGTGAGCTGGACGCTCGGTGCCAACCTCGAGATGCTCACACTGACCGGCAGCGCGGCAATCGACGGCACCGGCAACGCCGCCGCCAACCAGATCACCGGCAACGCCGCTGCCAACCGGCTCGACGGTGGCGCCGGCGCCGACACGCTGCTCGGCGGCGCAGGTGACGACACCTACGTGCTCGACGACCTCGGCGACGTGGTCAGCGAAGCCGCCGCGGCGGGCATCGACACCGTGCTGGTCGGCCGCAGCTACACCCTGGCGAGCACGCTCGAGAACCTCGTCCTCACCGGCACGGGCAACATCGACGCGACCGGCAATGCCGCGGCCAATGCCCTGACCGGCAACGCCGGGGCCAACCGCCTCGACGGCGGCAATGGCAACGACACGCTAACCGGCGGCGCCGGGGCGGACACGCTGCTCGGCGGTGCCGGCAACGACACCTACGTCGTGGACGGCGGCGAGACGATCGTCGAAAGCGGCACCTCGGGAGGCACGGCCGACCTGGTGCGCAGCACGGTGAGCTGGACGCTCGGCGCCGATCTCGAGCGCTTGACGCTCGAGGGTACGGCGGCGATCGACGGCAGCGGCAACGACACGGCCAACCGCATCACCGGCAACGCGGCGGCCAACCGCCTCGACGGCGGGGCCGGCAACGACACGCTGACCGGTGGCGCGGGGGCGGACATGTTCCGCTTCAGCAGCGCGCCGGACACGCTCGCGAATGCCGACCGGCTCGCCGACTTCCACAGCGCCGACGACCGGATCGAGCTCGACCACGCGGTGTTCGCCGCCCTGGGCCCGGTTGGCCAGCTGGCCGAGGACGCCTTCCAGGCGGACCCGGCCAGCCTCGACGCGAGCGACCGCATCGTCTACGACGGCGGCACCGGGCGGCTCTGGTACGACGCCGACGGTTCCGGCAGCCAGGCCGCGGTGCTGTTCGCCACGCTCGTGGCCGGCACCCCGGTCACGGCGGCGGACTTCTGGGTCGTGTAAGGAGACGCTAGATCATCGCCGCCGGATCCGGCGCGGGTTCGCCGAAGCGCGTGACCTTGCGCGGCCGCAGGTGCACCGGCGAGCCGGGCTTCAGGCCGAGGCGCTCGCGCAGGGCCTGGTACTCGCTGCGCGGCATCTCGACGTCGACGTAGCCGGCGTCGTCGGCACGGCGGAACTCGAGCCGCGTGTTCGGACCCACCGTCAGCGCCTGCGACAGCGTGGCCGCCACCGCGCCGGGCTCGGCGCGTTCGACGATCTGCAGCTCGTGCGGGCGCACGTAGCTCACCGCGCCGTCCTGCGCGCCGGGCCCGTGGCCGAGCCGGCCGTGGAACAGGTTCACGTCGCCGAGGAACTGCAGCACGAAGGGCGTGGCCGGGTGATCGTAGACCTCGTCGGGCGCACCCTGCTGCTCGATGCGGCCCTCGTTCATCACGACCACGCGGTCGGCGACCTCCATCGCCTCCTCCTGGTCGTGCGTCACGAAGACACTCGTCACGTGCATCTCGTCGTGCAGGCGGCGCAGCCAGCGGCGCAGCTCCTTGCGCACCTTCGCATCCAAGGCGCCGAACGGTTCGTCGAGCAGCAGCACCCTGGGCTCCACGGCCAGCGCACGCGCCAGCGCGATGCGCTGGCGCTGGCCGCCGCTGAGCTGGTGCGGGTAGCGCTCGGCGATCCAGTCGAGCTGCACGAGCTTGAGCAGCTCGGTGACCTTGGCGCGGATCTCCTTCTCGGGCGGACGTGTCGCCTTCGGCCGCACCCGCAGCCCGAAGGCGACGTTCTCGAAGATCGTCATGTGCGCGAACAGCGCGTAGTGCTGGAACACGAAGCCGACCTGGCGCTCGCGCACGTCGGTGTTCGTCGCATCCTCGCCGTGGAACAGCACGCTGCCCGAGTCCGGCACCTCCAGGCCCGCGATGATGCGCAGCAGCGTCGTCTTGCCCGAGCCCGAGGGGCCGAGCAGCGCCACCAGTTCACCGGCCGGGATGTCGAGGTTGAGGTCGTCGCAGACGACGGTCTGGCCGAAGCGCTTGTTCAGGTGGCGCACCTCGATGCTCATCGCGAAAGCTCCTTCTTCATGCGCTGCTCGACCGCGTACTTCAGCACCAGCGTCACCAGCGCCAGCCCGGCCAGCAGCGAGGCCACCGCGAACGCGGCGGCGAACTGGTACTCGTTGTAGAGGATCTCGATGTGCAGCGGCATGGTGTTGGTCTGGCCGCGGATGTGGCCGGAGACCACGCTGACCGCGCCGAACTCGCCCATCGCCCGGGCATTGCACAGGATCACGCCGTACAGCAGCGCCCACTTGACGTTGGGCAGCGTGACGCGGCGGAAGATCTGCCAGCCGCTGGCGCCCAGCACGCGCGCCGCCTCCTCCTGCTCGGTGCCCTGCGCCTGCATCAGCGGGATCAGCTCGCGCGCGACGAACGGGAAGGTCACGAACACCGTGGCCAGCACGATGCCGGGCACCGCGAAGATGACCTTCAGGTCATGCTCGCGCAGCCACTCGCCGAACCAGCCCTGCAGCCCGAACACCAGCACGTAGATCAGGCCGGCGATCACCGGGCTCACCGAGAACGGCAGGTCGATCAGCGTCAGCAGCAGGTTCTTGCCGCGGAACTCGAACTTGGCGATGCACCAGGCCGCGGCGATACCTCCACCCAAGTTCAGCGGCACGCTGATGGCGGCGGCCAGCAGCGTCAGCCTGATCGCGGCGAGTGCGTCGGGCTCGACGACGGCGGCGAGGTAGACGTCCCAGCCCTTCTTGAGGGCCTCGACGAACACGATCGCCAGCGGCACGAACAGGAAGAAGGCGAGGAAGGCGAGTGCGACGCCGATCAGCGTCCACTTCACCCAGACGGGCTCGGTGGTGGCGCTGCGGATGGAGCGCGGTGCGACACCCTCGGCCTTCGGCAGCGGCAGGCTGGCGGTGGTCGCGCTCATCGGCCTTGCCTCGATCTTGTCCAGGCCTGCAGACCGTTGATCGCCAGCAGCAGCGCGAAGGCCGCCACCAGCATCACGCAGGCGATCGCCGTGGCGCCCGGGTAGTCGTACTGCTCGAGCTTGGTGATGATGAGCAGCGGCGTGATCTCGCTGACCATCGGCATGTTGCCGGCGATGAAGATCACCGAGCCGTACTCGCCCAGCGCGCGCGCGAAGGCGAGCGCGAAGCCGGTCAGCAGCGCCGGCGTGAGGATGGGGAAGATCACCTTCACGAAGGTCTGCCAGCGGTCGGCGCCCAGCGTGGCCGCGGCCTCCTCCACCTCCTTGTGCAGGTCTTCCAGCACCGGCTGCACGGTGCGCACGACGAAGGGCAGGCCGATGAAGGTGAGCGCGACGAACACGCCCAGCGGCGTGAAGCTCACCTTGAAGGGCAGGACCTGGCCGATCCAGCCGTTGCCGGCGTACAGCGCCGTCAGCGCGATGCCGGCCACCGCGGTGGGCAGCGCGAACGGCAGGTCGACCAGCGCGTCGACCAGGCGCTTGAGCGGGAACTCGTAGCGCACCAGCACCCAGGCGACGATCAGCCCGAAGACCGCATTGACCAGCGCCGCGGCGAACGAGGCGCCGAAGGTCAGGCGGTAGGAGGCCACCACCCGCGGCGAGCTCACCGCCTCCCAGAACGCCGGCCAGCTCATCGTGGCCGTCTTCAGGAAGGCGGCGCTGAGCGGGATCAGCACGATCAGCGCGATGTACAGCAGCGTGAAGCCCAGCGCCAGGTCGAAGCCGGGCAGCACGCTGTGGCGCGTGCGCAGCAGCCGCGTGAACATCATTTGCGCGTGTAGACCTGGTCGAAGCTGCCGCCGTCGGCGAAGTGGGTCTTCTGGGCCTGGGCCCAGCCGCCGAACAGATCGTCGATGGTGAACAGGTTCAGCGTGGGGAACTGCTTCGCGACCCTGGCCGCGGCCGCCGGGTCGGTCGGCCGGTAGTAGTGGCGGCCCGCGATGGCCTGCCCCTCGGGGGAGTAGAGGAACTCGAGGTAGGCCTGCGCCACCGCGCGGGTGCCGCGCTTGTCGACCACCTTGTCGACCACGGTCACCGGCGGCTCGGCCAGGATCGACACGCTGGGCGCGACGATGTCGAACTTGTCCGGCCCGAGTTCCTTCAGCGCCAGCAGCGCCTCGTTCTCCCAGGCGAGCAGCACGTCGCCGATGCCGCGCTCGACGAAGGTGGTGGTCGCGCCGCGTGCGCCGGCGTCGAGCACCGGCACGTTGGCGAGCAGCTGGCCGACGAAGGCCTGCGCCTTCCTGTCGTCGTTGCCGTACTTCTTCAGCGCGTAGCCCCAGGCGGCGAGGTAGTTCCAGCGGGCGCCGCCGGAGGTCTTGGGGTTGGGCGTGATCACGCCGATGCCGGGCCTGACCAGGTCGTCCCAGTCCTTGATGCCCTTGGGGTTGCCCTTGCGCACCAGGAACACGATGGTCGAGGTGTAGGGCGCGCTGTTGTGCTTCAGGCGCTTCTGCCAGTCCGGCGGGATCAGCTTCGCCTTGCCGGCCAGTTCGTCGATGTCGTAGGCGAGGGCCAGCGTCACCACGTCGGCCTCCAGCCCGTCGATCACCGAGCGCGCCTGCTTGCCGGAGCCGCCATGGCTCTGGCGGATCGTGACGGTGTCGCCCGTCCTGGCCTTCCAGTGCGTGGCGAAGGCCTTGTTGACCTCGACGTACAGCTCCCTCGTCGGGTCGTACGAGACGTTCAGCAAGGTGATGTCCTTGGCCGCGGCCGCCAGGCCGAGGGCCGCGAGACCCGCGGCCAGGAGTGCGGCGCGGGCGCGGCGCAGTGCAGGGGCGATTCGATTCATGCCCGGCATGCTAGGAAGCCGGGGATGGCGCGTGAACGTTGTTTTTCGCGCTTGCTTATGCGGCCGGCGTTCGTGCCGACCGGCGGCTCAGTCGCCCAGCGCGCGCAGCCGCGCCGCCAGGCCGGCATGCGCGGGGTCGCGCCGCGGCGCGAGCTGGTGCTGCAGGGCGCGCCCGATCAGCTGGCGCGCCGTCGCGGCGGCCGGCAGCACCGGGCCGAGGAAGTGGATCGAGTCGCCCTCGGCGATCAGCAGGGTCGGGAAGTCGACGATGTCGAGCTCGCCGAGTGCCTGTTCGTCGTCCTCGATGTCGACCCAGCGGAAGCGGCAGCCGGCGCCGAATTCGCGCGCCAGGGCGTCGAAGGTCGACCGGTAGTCGTCGCAGGTGCGGCACCAGGCGGCGCACAGGCAGGCCACCAGCCAGCCGGACTCGGGTTCGCTCATCGGCGCGAGTGTGCACGGATACTGCGCGCTTCGCTGCCGACACCCGAATGCCGATGCGCCCGCTCCTGCCCGCCCTTGCCCTGCTCGCCCTGCTGGCCGCCCCGGCGGCGGCACAGACCCGCGCGGCCGACTGCACGCCGCTGGACGACCCCGCCGCGCGGCTGGCCTGCTACGACCGGCTGCACGGGCGCCCGGAGCCCGCCGCGCCGGCCGCTGCACCGGCGCCGGCCGCCTCGGCGCCGCAGCCGACGCCGCCGGAGGACCCCGACTCGCAGCTCGGCGCACGCTGGGATCTCGACGGGCAGCGGCCGGCGCTGTTCGCGCCGCGCGCCTACAAGCCGGTCTACCTGCTGCCGGCCACCTGGACCAGCCGTGTCAACCGCACCCCCGCCACGCCCACGCCGGACCACAGCGTGAACGACCCGCTGAACCTCAAGTCGGTCGAGGCGAAGTACCAGATCAGCCTGAAGACCAAGTTCTCGCACCGCCTGTTCGGCCTCCCGGTCAGCCTGTGGGGCGGCTACACGCAGTCCTCGCGCTGGCAGGTCTACAACGGCGCCGATTCGCGGCCCTTCCGCGAGACCAACTACGAACCCGAGCTGATGGCCGTGGCGCCGCTGGACCTGCCGCTGGCCGGCTGGCGGCTGCGCATGGCGGGCCTCGCGCTGAACCACCAGTCCAACGGCCGCGCGCTGCCGCTGTCGCGCAGCTGGAACCGCGTGATCGGCACGCTGGCCGCCGAGCGCGGCGACTGGATGGCCGAGCTGCGCCCCTGGGTGCGCCTGCCCGAGGACGCCGCCGACGACGACAACCCGGACATCGCCGACTATGTCGGCCGCGGCGAGCTGCGCGTGGCGCGCTACTGGGGCGAGCATGCGCTGTCGGTGCAGCTGCGCCACTCGCTGCGCGGCGGCGCGCGCTCGCGCGGCTCGGTTCAGCTCGACTACGTGTTCCCGCTGGCCGGTGCGCTGCATGGGCAGCTGCAGCTGTTCAGCGGCTACGGCGAGAGTCTGGTCGACTACAACCTGCGCCAGACGAAGGCGGGCCTGGGCGTGACCATCGCCGGCTGGCGCTGAGGTCATGCGCGGTGATCACCGCAGGCCTCGCGCGGGAACTTCCAATTGATTAGAGTCACGAACCATTCGTGACTCGAAGAATCCCCACCCCCCTCGCCGCGCCGCGCGCCGGTGCCCTCGCGGACCAGGTGTTCGACGCCCTGCCGCCGCTGATGGATGCCTTGCGCCGCACGATGCGCCGGCACGTGGCCGAGGGCCTCTCGGTGCCGCAGTTCCGCTGCCTGAACTTCGTCGCCAAGCGGCCCGGCCGCTCGCTCGGCGACCTGGCCGAGCTGCTCGGCGTGACGCCGCCCACCGCCTCGGCGATGACCGACCGCCTGGTGCGCGCCGGCTGGCTGCAGGCCGACACCGACGCCGCCGACCGGCGCCGCATCCGGCTCTCGCTGACGCCCGCCGGCCGGGCGCTGCTCGGCCGCATCGAGCGCGACGCACGGGCCGACCTGGCGGTCGCGCTGTCGCACTGCAGCGCCGCCGAGCTCGGCGCGATCGAATCGGGCCTGGGCGCGCTGACGCGCGTGCTGGCGGAGCGCGGCCCATGAGCGCGCCGGGCCGCTCCCAAGCGCGAATCCCTGAGCACGCAGTGCGGAGGGTAGTCCAGTGAACACCGTCGCGTCACCGGTCGATCGGCGTCGCTTCCTCGAGGTGTTCGCGGCGGTGATGCTGCCGATGTTCCTGGCCGCGGTGGACCAGACCATCGTCGCCACCGCCACGCCGGCGATCGGCCACGAACTCGGCCACCTGGCCGAGATGTCCTGGCTCGCGGTGAGCTACCTGCTCGCCGCGGTCGCCGTGGTGCCGCTGTACGGCCAGGCCGGCGACCACTTCGGGCGCAAGCGCGCGCTGGCCGTCGCGGTGCTCACCTTCACGCTCGGCTCGCTGGCCTGTGGCCTCGCGCCGAGCTTCGAGACGCTGATCGCCGCGCGCGTGCTGCAGGGCCTGGGCGGCGGCGGGCTGATGAGCCTGTCGCAGGCGCTGATCGGCGAGGTGCTGCCGCCGCAGCACCGGGCGCGCTTCCAGGGCTGGTTCGCGATCGTCTTCGTCAGCGCCAGCCTGCTTGGCCCCGTGATCGGCGCCGCGGTGGTCGCGCAGGCGAGCTGGCGCTGGCTGTTCCTGGCCAACCTGCCGTTCGCCGCGTTCGCGCTGTGGCGCCTGGCGCGGCTGCCGGCCAGCGGCACGCCGCGCCCCTGGCAGGGCGGCTACGACGCGGCCGGCACGCTGCTGTTCGGCGCCGCGGTGGTGGGCACCTTGCTGCTGCTCTCCGAGGCCGGCGCCGGCTGGAGCCGCACCACCAGCCTGATGGTGGCCGCCGCGCTGGTGCCGTCGTGGCTGCTGCTGGCGGCCGTCGAGCGGCGCGTCGCGCGGCGTGGCCACACGCCCTTCCTGCCGATGGACCTGCTCGCGCTGCCGGCCATCCGCCATGCCGCCGGCACGGTGGCCGGCTTCGCGGCGGTGATGTTCGCGAGCATCTTCTACCTGCCGGTCTACCTGCACCTGGCGCTGGGCGGCTCGCTGTCGGAATCGGCGCTGCTGCTGCTGCCGCTGACCGGCGGCATGGTGGTCGGCGCCGGGCTCACCGGCCGGGCGATGGTGCACACCGGGCGCACGCGCGAGTTCCCGGTCGGCGGACTGGCGCTCGCCGCCGCCGCGCTGGCCGCGATGAGCCTGCTGCCGCCGACCCACGGCACGGTCACGCTGCTGTCGGCGCTCACCGGGCTCGGGCTGGGCAGCGTGATGTCGGTGATGCAGGTGGTCACGCAGATCGTCGCCGGGCCGGCCCGCCTCGGCGCCGCGGCGGCCACCGTGTCGCTGGCGCGCAGCCTGGGCGCCTCGGCCGGCGCGGCCGGCTTCGGTGCGCTGGTGTTCGGCGGCCACGTCAACCCCGACCTGGCCGCGCTGCGCGGCGATCCGGCGGCGCTGCAGGCCGCGCTCGACGCCTTCCATCGCGCCTTCGGCGTGGCCGCGCTGCTGGCCGCGCTGACCGCGCTGCTGGCCACACGCCTGCCGCCGCTGCGCCTCGACGCCGCCGAGCCCGGCGGCCTCGCGCCGCTGGCCGACTGAACCGACCGAATCGACCGAATCGACCGAATCGACCGAACCGACCCACCCGAGCCTGCCATGACCCACGTTCCTCTCCCGCCGGGCGCGCGCGCCGCGCTCGCCCTGGCGCTGCTCGCCACCGCGCTGTCCGGCTGCGGCCGCAGCGGCGACGCGCCGGCGGCGGCCGCGCCCGCCTCGGGCGCCTCGGGTGCCGGCGCCGCCGGTGCCCCGGTGGCCGTCAGCACGGTGCGCGCGGCGCAGCGTGACCTGCCGGTGGTCGTCGAGGCCACCGGCACCGTCAGCGCGGTGCGCAGCGTCGACGTGAAGGCGCAGACCAGCAGCCTGGTCGCCACGGTGCAGGTGCGCGACGGCCAGTTCGTCAAGGCGGGCGAGCTGCTGTTCACGCTCGACGCGCGCGCCGACGAGGCCAAGGTCGCGCAGCTGCGCGCGCAGGTGGCGCGCAGCGAGGCCGGCCTGGCCGACGCGCAGCGCCAGCTGGCACGCGCGCGCGAGCTGCTGGCGCTGAACTTCGTCGCCCAGTCGGCGGTGGACACCAACCAGGCGGCGGTGGACACGCAGCGCGCCGCCGTCGCCGCGGACCGCGCGGCGCTGCAGGCGGCGCAGGTGGCGCTCTCGTACAACCGCATCGTCGCGCCGCTGGCCGGGCGGGTCGGCGCGGTGCCGGTGTCGCCGGGCGCCGCGGTGATCGCCAACCAGACGCCGCTGGTGACGATCACGCAGGTCGACCCGATCGAGGTCAGCTTCGCGCTGCCGCAGCGCCACCTCGCCGATGCGCTGGCGGCACTGCAGCGCGGCAACGCACCGGTCGAAGCCGGCCTGCCGGACAGCCGCACGACGGCGCAGGGCACCTTGGTGTTCGTCGACAACGGCGTCGACGCCGCCACCGGCACGGTGAAGCTGAAGGCGCGCTTCGCCAACCCGCAGGCGGCGCTGTGGCCCGGCGCCTTCGTGCGCACGCGCATGACGGTGCGCACGCTGCGCGGCGCGGTGGTGATCCCGCAGGCGGCCATCGTGCAGGGGCCGCGCGGCAGCCTGGTCTACGTGGTGGCCGAGGGGCGCGCGCAGGCGCGGCCGGTCGGCGTGCTCGCCACGCGCGGCGAGGACGCCGCGGTCGAGGGCGTGCAGGCCGGCGAGGCGATCGTGCTGGACGGCAAGCAGAACCTGCGCCCCGGCGCGCGCGTGATCGAGCGCGCCGCGGCTGCCGGCGCGGTGGCCGTTCCGGCCTCGGGCGCGCGCCGCATCGCCGCGGGAGCCCCCGGAGCGACGCCATGAACCTCTCCGAGCTGTTCATCCGCCGCCCGGTGACGACGGTGCTGCTGAACCTGGCCATCGTGCTGGCCGGGGTGATCGGCTGGCGCAGCATCCCGGTGGCGGCGCTGCCGAGCTACGACACGCCGGTGATCAGCGTCTCGGCCGCCCTGCCGGGCGCGAGCCCGGAGACGATGGCGGTGTCGGTCGCGCTGCCGCTGGAGAAGCAGTTCCAGACCATCCCGGGGCTGGAGCTGATCAGCTCGACCAGCACGCTGGGCAACACCTCGCTGACGCTCGAGTTCGCGCAGGGCCGCGACATCGACGCCGCCGCGGTGGACGTGCAGGCCGCGCTGCTGCGCGCGCAGCGCGCGCTGCCGCAGGACATGACGCAGCTGCCCTCGTACCGCAAGGTCAACCCGGCCGACGCGCCGGTGCTGCTGGTGGCGCTCACCTCGCCCTCGCTCGCACCCTCGGCCCTGCAGGACTACGCCGAGCACCTGATCTCGCCGACGCTGTCGACCATCGACGGCGTGGCACAGGTCAACATCTTCGGCGCCAAGCGCTTTGCGGTGCGCGTTCGCGTCGACCCGCAGGCGCTGGCCGCGCGCAACCTCGGGCTCGACGAGCTGAGCAACGCGCTGCGCGCCGCCAACGTCAACACGCCGGTCGGCACGCTGGACGGCGAGCGGCAGACGCTGGTGCTGCAGGCCAACCGCCAGCTGAAGGACGCCGCCGAGTTCGCCGCGCTGATCGTGGCGCAGCGCAACGGCGCCCCGGTGCGGCTGCGCGACGTGGCGCAGGTCGAGGACAGCCTGGAGACGCTGAAGAGCTTCGGCACGCTCAACGGCGAGCCCTCGATCACGCTGGCCGTGTACCGCCAGCCGGCCGCCAACACGGTGCGTGTGGTGGATGCGGCGCGCGCCGCGCTGCCCGCGCTGCAGGCGCAGATGCCGGCCTCGGTGCAGCTGACGCCGGTGAACGACCGATCGGTCTCGGTGCGCGAGGCGCTGCACGACGTCTCGCTGACGCTGGCGGGCACGATCGCGCTGGTGGTGCTGGTGATCTTCCTGTTCCTGCGCCGCTTCGTCGCCACGGTGATCCCGGCGCTCTCGCTGCCGGTCTCGCTGGTCGGCGCGGTGGCGCTGCTGTGGGGGCTCTCGTACAGCCTCGACAACATCTCGCTGCTCGGCCTGACGCTGGCCGTCGGCCTGGTGGTGGACGACGCGATCGTGATGCTCGAGAACATCATCCGCCACGTCGAGAACGGCGAAGCGCCGTTCGACGCCGCGCTGAAGGGCTCGCGCGAGGTCGGCTTCACCATCCTCTCGATCTCCAGCTCGCTGGTGGCGGTGTTCATCCCGATCTTCTTCATGCCCGGCGTGATCGGCCTGCTGTTCCACGAGTTCGCGGTCGTGGTCGGTCTCGCGATCGTGGTCTCGGCCTTCGTCTCGCTGACCTTGGTGCCGATGCTGGCGAGCCGCTTCCTCACCGACGAGGCACACAAGAAGCCGCCCGGTGCGCTGGTGCGCCGCTTCGAGCGCGGCTTCGACGCGCTGCTGGCCGGCTACGAGCGCAGCCTGGACCTGGCGCTGCGCCACCGCGCCGCGGTGCTCGGCCTTGCGCTGGCCACCTTCGTTGCGACCGCCGTGCTGTTCTGGTGGATCCCGAAGGGCTTCTTCCCCGAGGAGGACATCGGCCAGATCAGCGTCAGCACCGAGGCCGCCGAGGACATCTCGTTCGCGCAGATGGTGCGGCTGCAGCAGCAGGCGGCCGAGCTGATCCGCGCCGACCCGGCGGTGGCCAACGTCAGCTCGTTCAACGGCGGCAGCGGCGCGCAGAACACCGGGCGCATGTTCGTCTCGCTGAAGCCGCGTGCGCAGCGCGCGCCGATGAAGCAGGTGATCGAGGGCCTGCGCGGCAAGGTGCGCAGCGTGGCCGGCATCAACGTCTACCTGCGGCCGATCCAGAACCTGCAGCTCGGCGGACGCCAGAGCAAGGCGCGCTACCAGTACATCCTGCAGAGCGTGCAGGCCGACGAGCTGTACGGCTGGGCCGACAAGCTGCAGGAGCGGCTGCGCGCCGACCCGCTGTTCCGCGACGTCACCAGCGACGCGCAGCTGCGCGCGCTGCAGGCCCAGCTGCACGTGGACCGCGAGCGCGCCAACACGCTGGGCGTGCCGATCGACGCGGTGCGCTCGGCGCTGTACTCGGCCTTCGGCGAACGCCAGGTGTCGACCATCTACCTGCCCACCGACAGCTACCAGGTGATCATGGAGGTGCTGCCCGAGGCCAAGAAGGACGAGTCGGCCCTTTCCGGCGTCTACGTGCGCGCGAGCACCGGGGCGCTGGTGCCGCTGTCCGCCTTCACGACCGTGGAGCGCACGGTCGGCGCGACGGCGATCAACCACGTCGGCCAGCTGCAGGCGGTGACGATCTCGTTCAACCTCGCCCCCGGCGCGGCCCTGGGCGACGCCACCACCAGCATCGAGCGCTCGCGCGCCGCGCTGGCGCTGCCGGAGTCCATCATCACGCGCTACGGCGGCGACGCGGCGGTGTTCAAGAGCAGCCAGGGCTCGCAGGCGATCCTGATCGTCGCCGCGCTGCTGGTGATCTACGTGCTGCTCGGCGTGCTGTACGAGAGCTACGTGCACCCGCTGACGATCCTGGCCGGGCTGCCCTCGGCGGCCGTCGGCGCGCTCGCCACGCTGCTGCTGTTCGGGCAGGACCTGACGCTGATCGCGACCATCGGCATCCTGCTGTTGATCGGCATCGTCAAGAAGAACGCGATCATGATGATCGACTTCGCGCTCGACGCGCAGCGCCACCGCGGCATGAGCCCGCCGGAGGCGATCCGCACCGCCTGCGTGCTGCGCTTTCGCCCGATCATGATGACGACGCTGGCCGCGCTGTGCGGCGCGCTGCCGATCGCGCTGGGCCTGGGTGCCGGCGCCGAGCTGCGCCAGCCGCTCGGCCTCGCGGTGGTCGGCGGCCTGGTCTTCAGCCAGGCGGTGACGCTCTACATCACGCCGGTGATCTACCTGGCGCTGGACCGCTTCAGCGGCACCGGGCCGGTGCTGCAGCCCGAGGGGCCGGCCGTCACGGCGTGACGAGCGTGCGCGCCAGGCGCTGGTGGCGCTCGATCAGTCGCGGCAGGTCCACGCTGGCGAGCTGCCCGTCGCGCACCACCACGCGGCCGGCCACGACGTTGTGCTTCACCCGCGGCACGTGGCAGAAGAACAGCGCGGCCAGCGGGTCGTGCCCGGCGCCGGCCAGGCCGATCTCGTCCAGCGGCACGGTCACGAGGTCGGCGCTCATGCCCGGCGCGAGCGCGCCGATGTCGTCGCGGTTCAGCACGCGCGCGCCGCCCAGCGTGGCGATCTCCAGCACCTCGCGCGCCGTCAGCGCCGACGGCCCCTTCACCGGCCCGTACGCCACGCGCTGCAGCAGCAGCGCCAGGCGCGCCTCGCCGAGCAGGTGGCCGCTGTCGTTGCTGGCCGAGCCGTCGACCGCGATCGAGACCGGCACGCCGGCATCGCGCAGCGCGCGGATCGGCGCGATGCCCGAGGCCAGCCGCATGTTCGAGCCCGGGCAGTGCGCCACACCGGTGCCCGTGCGCGCGAAGGCGGCGATGCCGGCCTCGTCGAGCTTGACGCAGTGCGCGTGCCAGACGTCGGGGCCGAGCCAGCCGAGTTCCTCGGCGTACTCGGCCGGCGTGCAGCCGAACTTCTCGCGCGTGTAGGCGATGTCGTTGTCGTTCTCGGCCAGGTGCGTGTGCAGGCTGGTGCCGTGGCGGCGCGCCAGCAGCGCCGCGTCGCGCATCAGGCCCTGGCTGACCGAGAACGGGGAGCACGGCGCGACCACGATGCGCTGCATCGCGTGGCGCGCCGGGTCGTGCCAGCGCCCGATCAGGCGCTCGGTGTCGGCGAGGATGGCCTCCTCGTCCTCGACCACCGCATCGGGCGGCAGGCCGCCCTTGGATTCGCCCACGCTCATCGCACCGCGCGCGGCGTGGAAGCGCATGCCGATCTCGGCCGCAGCCTCGAGCGTGTCGTCCAGCCGCGTGCCGTTCGGGAACAGGTAGAGGTGGTCGCTGCTCGTGGTGCCGCCCGACAGCAGCAGCTCGGCCATCGCGATCTGCGTGGAGACGTAGGCCATCTCCGGGGTCAACCGCGCCCAGATCGGGTAGAGCGTCTTCAACCAGCCGAACAGCTCGGCATCCTGTGCCGGGCGCACGACGCGGGTGAGCGTCTGGTAGAAGTGGTGATGCGTGTTGACGAGGCCGGGGATCACCACCTGGCCGCGCGCGTCGATCACCTCGTCGGCGGTGGCCGGCAGCTCGTGCGGCGCGCCGACCGCCTCGATCACGCCGTCGCGCGCGAACACGCCGCCACCGGCGATCTCGCGCCGCGTGTCGTCCATCGTGACGAGCAACGTCGCATCGCGGATCAGCAGGGTCGACATGCGGCCTCCTCCAGGTCTGGGCCGCATTGTCGCGTGGTCGTGCCGGCACCGCCGGCGGGCCGTCGCGTCAGATCACCCAGAAGTCCTGGTAACTGAGGGCCGTTCCCGTCTGCACTCGGGCAAACAGCACAGCGCCGGTCGCGCCGGTGCCGTCGGCATCGAAGTACAGGTTGCCGCTGGCGGAGTCGTAGATCACCCGGTCGGTGGCATCGGCGGCTGCCGTTCCGTACCGGAACGCGTCGGCCGCCAGCTGGCCGGTCGCGCCGATGGTCGTGAACACGGCGTTGTCCAGGTCGAAGCTGTCGTCCGCAGACGCGAAGTCGCCGATCAGGTCGACATTGGGCGCCGCGTTCAGCGCCGTCGTGAACTGGAAGCGGTCCAGCCCAGCCCCTCCGGCCAGGTAGTCGTTGCCGGTCGAGCCGTTGAGCGTGTCGTTCCCAGCGAGGCCGTACAGGGTGTTCGAACCGGCGTTGCCGCTGAGCAGGTTGGCCAGTTCGTTGCCGTAGCCGTAGGTGTTGCCGCTGCCGGTGAGGACCAGTTCTTCGAGGTTGGCTCCCAGCGTGCGACTCACGTCCGAATAGACCCGGTCGATCTCGCCGGCCGCGGTCGAGGTCTCGGTGGTCACGTCGCCAGACACGTCGACGTAGTAGTAGTCGTTGCCGTTGCCGCCCACCATCGAGTCGACACCCGTTCCGCCGACCAGGTAGTCGCTGCCGTCGCCGCCGTTCAACGTGTCGCTGGCGTCATAGCCGTAAAGCACGTTCGTGCCCGAGTTGCCCCAGAGCGTGTTGGCCAGCTC
>QJOU01000028.1 GCA_003265685.1 Piscinibacter caeni
CCGCGCCGGCGCCCGCGCCGGCCCCGGCGGTGACGCTGGCCGCCGCCGGCCCGGCGACGGCGCGCGAGGCCTGCGGCAAGCGGGTGCTGTTCGCGCTCGCCGGCTGCCTGGAGCGCGAATGCCAGTCGCCGCGCTTCCAGCAGGACCCGGACTGCCTGCGCCTGCGCGAGGAACGCCGCTCGCGCGAGAGCCGGTAGGCCCCGGCCGGCGGGATACCGCGGTCATGCCAGCGCCCGACCGCCCGCACCTGCGTTTCTGGCCGCGCCGCCTGCCGCGCGAGCTGGTGGTGCCCGAGACCAGCCTGGTGGCCAACCTCGAGATCTCGGCCCGGCGCTACCCGGACAAGCCGGCCTACCGCTTCTTCGGCCGCTCGGTCAGCTACCGCGAGCTGCTCGCCCAGGCCGAGGCGCTGGCCGGCTGGCTGCAGTCGGTGGGCGTGCGGCGCGCCGACCGGGTGCTGCTGTTCGCGCAGAACTGCCCGCAGTTCGTGGCCGCGGTGTACGGCGTCCTGCGCGCCGATGCGGTGGTGGTGCCGGTCAACCCGATGAACCGGGCCGAGGAGTTCGGCCACTACATCACCGACCCCGAGGCGCGCGTCGCGATCTGCAGTGCCGACCTGGCCGGCGTGGTGGCCCAGGCCGATGCGGCGCTCCCCGGCCCGCAGCGGCTCGCGGAGGTGCTGGTGCTGCGTTATGCCGACGCGCTGCCCGCCGGCCCGCTGCCCGCCGCCGAGGCCCCGGGCGAGGCCACCGAGGCCTGGCTGCGCGCCGATCCGCCGCTGCCCGAGGCCGCGCCCGGCGGCCCGCGCTGGACGCGCTGGTCCGACGCGCTGGCCGCGGCCCCCGTGCCCGCGCCGGCACAGGCCGGGCCGGACGACCTGGCACTGCTGCCCTACACCTCGGGCACCACCGGGCTGCCCAAGGGCTGCCGGCACACGCACCGCTCGCTGATGCACAACGCCGCGGCGGGCATCTGGAACTACGCCGGCGCCGAGGCGGTCAGCCTGTCGGTGGTGCCGATGTTCCACATCACCGGCATGGTGTACGGCGTGCTCGGCACGGTGTTCTTCGGCAGTACCGGCGTGATCCTGCCGCGCTGGGACCGCGAGCTCGCCGCGCGGCTGATCGCGCTGCACCGCGTCAGCCACTGGGTCTGCATCCCGACCATGATCATCGACCTGCTGGCGAGCCCGAACGTCGAGCACTTCGACCTGTCCAGCCTGCGCAGCCTGTCGGGCGGCGGCGCCGCGATGCCGCAGGCGGTGGCGCAGCGCCTGCAGGAACGCTTCGGCCTCGCCTTCGCCGAGGGTTACGGCCTGACCGAGACCGCTGCGCCCAGCCACATCAACCCGCCCGAGCGGCCCAAGCAGCAGTGCCTGGGCGTGCCGATCTTCGGCACTGACGCGCGCGTGGTGGATCCGCTCACGCTGGCCGAGCTGCCGCCCGGCGAGGTGGGCGAGATCGTCACGCGCGGGCCGATGCTGTTCCAGGGCTACTGGAAGCACCCGCAGGCCACCGAGGCCGCGTTCGTCACGCTGGCCGGCGACACGAGCGGCGCGCGCTTCTTCCGCACCGGCGACCTCGGCCGCATGGACGAGGACGGCTACTTCTTCCTGACCGACCGCCTCAAGCGCATGATCAACGCGAGCGGCTACAAGGTCTGGCCGGCCGAGGTGGAGACGCTGCTGTTCCGCCACCCGGCGGTGCAGGAGGCCTGCGTGATCGCCGCGCGCGATGCCTACCGCGGCGAGACGGTCAAGGCGGTGGTGGTGCTGCGGCCCGAGGCGCGCGGCTGCACGCGCGAGCAGGAGATCCTCGACTGGTCGCGCGAGCACATGGCGGCCTACAAGGCGCCGCGCATCGTGGAGTTCGTCGACACGCTGCCCAAGTCCGGCGCGGGCAAGGTGATGTGGCGGCTGCTGCAGGACCGCGAGTCCGCGCGGGGTGCGGCGTGAGCGCGCCGGGCGCCGACGACTACGCCGCCGTGCTGGCGCATTACCGGCGCGGCGAGCTGGCGGCCGCGGGCGCCGCGGCGCAGGCGCTGCTGGCGCGCGAACCGGAACATGCCGGCGCGCTGCAGATCGTCGGCCTGGTCGAGGCGCGGGCAGGCCGCTTCGAGAGCGCGCTCGGCTGGCTGGAGCGCGCCGCCGTGCGCGAGCCGGGCAACGCGGTGCTGCACAACCACCTCGGCAACGTGCTGCTGGCGCTGGAGCGCGAGGACGCGGCGATCGCCGCCTACGAGCAGGCCGTCGCGCTCGGCCTGGAAGACCCGCATGCGCTGAACAACCGCGGCGCCGCGCTGCAGGCGCGCCGCCGCTTCGACGCGGCGCTGCAGTGCTTCGAGCGCGCGCTCGAGCTGCGGCCGGACTTCGCCGACGCGTTGCTGAACCGTGGCGAGCTGCTGGTCGAGCTGGGGCGCCGCAGCGCCGGCATCGAATCGCTGCAGCGTGCGCGCGAGGCCGGCGCCGACGACGCCAAGATCGGCTTCGCCCTTGCCGCGCTCGGCGTCGAGCCGGCCGCCGAACGCGCCCCGCCGGAGTTCGTGCGCGAGCTGTTCGACCAGTACGCGCACGGCTTCGACGCACACCTCACCGGTCGGCTCGGCTACCGTGCGCCCGAGCTGATCGGCGCGGCGCTGCAGCCGCTCGCCCTGGGCGGCGCCGCGGTGGTCGACCTCGGCTGCGGCACCGGGCTGTGCGCGCCGCTGCTGCGCCCGCTGGCGGCGCGGCTGGACGGCATCGACCTCTCCGGCGCGATGCTCGAGCAGGCGCGCGCGCGCGGGCTCTACGACGAGCTGCTGCAGGCCGAGATCGTCGCCGCGCTGGGCGGTCGCCCGGCGCACTACGACCTGGCCGTGGCGGCCGACGTGCTGATCTACTTCGGCGCGCTCGAGCCGGTGCTGGCCGCGGTGCACTCCGCGCTGCGGCCGCGCGGCTGGTTCGTCTTCACGCTCGAGGCGGGCGAGGCCGCGGACCACGTGCTGCGGCCGACGCGCCGCTACGCCCATTCGGCGGGTTATGTCGCGCGTGCCGCGCAGGCGCAGGGCTTCGTGCTGCAGCGACTGAACGACGAGACGCTGCGCAGCGAGGGCGGGGCCGAGGTGGCGGGCTACCTGGTCGTGCTGCAGCGCGACTAGAAGCGCGAGCCGGGTTGCGTCAGGAACGCGATCTCGTCGGCGCTGCTGGTGCGCCCGAGGGTCGCGTTGCGGTGCGGAAAGCGCCCGAAGCGCGCCACGATGTCGCGGTGGCGGATCGCGTAGTCGAGCTCCTCGGCCGCGTCCGCGAACTCGGCCGCGAGCGCCTCGTACAGCGCCACCGACTGCTGCTGTGCGGCCAGGTCCTCGGCGTGCTCGAAGGGCAGGTAGGCGAAGGCGCGCGGGTGGCGCGCCAGGCCGCGGTGCGCGCCGCCGTCCACCAGCGAGCGGGCGAGGGCCAGCGCGCGTGCGTCCCCGGCGAAGGCACGCGGCGTGTCGCGGAAGCTGTTGCGCGTGAACTGGTCCAGCACCAGGATCAGCGCCAGCGTGCCCTCGGTGTCGTTGCACCACTCGGCCAGGCCGCCGGCCAGCGCCTGCTCGAGCGTCGCGCCGAAGCGTTCGCGGATCAGTGCGTCGAAGGCCGGGTCCTTGCGGAACCACTCGGGGCGGGCCGTGCCGTGCAGCGGCGAGCCGGGCGCGCCGAACCAGAAGTCGAGTACCTCGCGCGCATTCATCGCGGTGTGCCCAGCTGCTGCCACAGGTAGGTGTACTCCACCGCCTGCAGCGTGGCGCGCTGTTCGTTGTCGGCCGCGCCGCCGTGGCCGCCCTCGATGTTCTCGTAGTACAGCACCGGGTGGCCCAGTTCGCGCAGCCGCGCCGCCATCTTGCGCGCGTGGCCGGGGTGCACGCGGTCGTCGCGGGTCGAGGTGGCGATCAGCGCGCGCGGGTAGCGCACGCCGGGCTTCAGGTTCTGGTAGGGGCTGTAGCGCGAGATGAAGGCCCAGTCGGCCGGGTCGTCGGGGTTGCCGTACTCGGCCATCCAGCTCGCCCCGGCCAGCAGCTTGTGGAAGCGCCGCATGTCCAGCAGCGGCACCTGGCAGACCACCGCGTTGAACAGCTCGGGCCGCTGCACCATCACCGCGCCGACCAGCAGCCCGCCGTTGCTGCCGCCTTCGATGCCGAGCTGCGCCGGCGTCGCCACGCCGCGCGCGATCAGGTCCTCGGCGACCGCGATGAAGTCGTCGAAGGCGCGCTGCCGGTGCTCGCGCAGCGCCGCCTGGTGCCAGCGCGGCCCGAACTCGCCGCCGCCGCGGATGTTGGCCAGCACGAACACGCCGCCGCGCTCCAGCCAGGCGGCGCCCACCGGCCGCATGTAGCGCGGGTTCAGCGCGATGCGGAAGCCGCCGTAGCCGTACAGCAGCGTCGGCCGCGGCCGCGCCTCGCCGCGCGGCGCGATCACGAAATAGGGCACGCGCGTGCCGTCGCGGCTGCTGGCGAAGCGCTGCTCGGCCTGCAGGCCGGCGGCGTCGAAGGCGGCCGGCAGCGTCTTGAGCGCGGCGCGCCGGTCGCTGCCGGTGCGCGCGAGCCAGAGCGTGTCGGGCGTCAGGAAGCCGGTGTAGGAGAGCAGGTACTGCTCGGCCAGCGCGTCGTCGCGCGCGAGCGGGTCGTTCAGCGGCGCGATCGAGAAGCTGCCGGGCGCGGGCGCCTCGATCGCGCGGCGCACGAAGCGGCCGTCGCCGCCGCGGCGCCATTCCTCCAGCCGCCCGGTCACGTTGTCGAGCACGTTCAGCAGCACGTGGCGGCGCGTGAACGTGAAGCCGGCCAGCGAGCGTGTCGGCCCCGGCTCGAACAGCACCTGGAACTCGCGCCGGCCGGCCAGGAAGGCGCGCGCGTCGATCGCCAGCAGGCGGCCCGAGGGGTGGCGCGAGCCGCCCACCTCCCAGTCGCTGCGCAGCTCGATCAGCAAGGTGTCGCCGCGCACGCCGGCGCTGTGCATGAAGGCGACGCGCGCCTGCTCGGGCACGGGCAGCGGCTGCCAGCGGCCGTCGGGCTGCAGCAGCATCACCTGCTGGCGGTAGAAGTCGAGCATGCGCACGAGCGTCGTGCGCTCGAAGCCGGGTGTGTGGTCGACCGAGACGTCGACCGCCACGTCCTGCGCCTGGCCCTCGAACACCGTGACGGCCTCGGCCAGTGGCGTGCCGCGGCGCCAGCGCTTGATGACACGCGGGTAGCCCGACTCGGTCATCGAGCCGGGGCCGAAGTCGGTGCCGACGTAGAGCTGGTCGAGGTCGATCCAGGCCACGTCGGTCTTGGCCTCGGGCAGCATGAAGCCGCCAGGGACGAAACGCTTGTCGACCAGGTCGAACTCGCGCACCACCGTCGCGTCGGCGCCGCCGCGCGACAGCGACACCAGGCAGCGCCGCCAGGCCGGGCCGAGGCAGTTCATGCCGGCCCAGACCCAGTTCTCGTTCTCGGCCGCGCCGAGCGCGTCCAGGTCGAGCACGGTCTCCCAGGCGGGCGAGGGCTTGCGGTACTCGGCCAGCGTGGTGCGGCGCCACAGGCCGCGCTTGTGCGTCTCGTCCTGCCAGAGGTTGTAGAGCCGGTCGCCGATGCGCTGCACCGCGGGGATGCGGTCCTTCGCGTTCAGGATGCCCAGCAGCCGCTCGCGCGTGGGCGCGAAGTCGGGCCGCGCCTGCAGCTCGGCCAGGGTCTCGGCGTTGCGCTCGCGCACCCAGGCGAGCGCGCGCTCGCCCTGCACGTCCTCGAGCCACAGCCAGGGGTCGTCGTCGCTCATCGCGGGAAGGGTGATGAAAAGGAGGGCGGCGGCCAGCAGCCGCCGCAGGGTGCGCCGCGGCCCGCTCACACCGGCCCGGCCAGCAGGTCCTGCGTCTCGGGGTGGCGCCGCATGTAGGCCTGCACGTAGGAGCACAGCGGCCGCACCTTCAGGCCTTGCGTGCGGGCATGGCCGAGCGCGGCGCGCACCAGCTCGGCGGCCAGGCCCTGGCCTTCCAGCTCGGGCGCGACCTCGGTGTGCGTGATGACCATCACGCCGTCGCGCAGGCGGTAGTCGCACACGCACAGGTGGCCGTGCACCCGCGCCTGGAAGCGGCCGGTGTGCGCGTCGTGGTCGATCGTCGGGGTCATCGTGGTCGGACTCCTTCAGCGCGGGTGGAGGCGTTCGGGCGTCAGCTCGACGGCCTGCTGGCCGTCGCCCAGCCAGACGTGGCCGTCCTGGATGGTGGCCTGCAGCTGCATGCTGCGCTGCGCGAGGCCGGCGAGTTCCTGCGACTGCGCCGCCGGCAGCCGCCAGACCTCGACGTTGCGCGTGCGCGCCAGCCGGTCGGCCAGGCCCTGCCACCAGATCGGCGCGCTCTGGCCGTAGGCCAGTACGGTGAGCCGCCCGGCGCGGCCGGCGGCGCGCAGGATGGCGCGCTCGTCGGGCTGGCCGATCTCGATCCAGTGCGTCACCGCGCCGGTCAGGTCGCGCTGCCAGAGGTCGGGTTCGTCGGCGTCCGACAGGCCGCGGCCGAACTCGAGCGCGCCGTCGTGGTCGTCGGCCGGCACGTGCAGCGCGAAGGCGAGCAGCCGCACCATCATGCGCTCGTCGGTCTCGGACGGGTGGCGCGCCAGCGTCAGCGCATGCTCCGCGTAGACGTTGCGGTCCATGTCGGCGATCTGCACGCGCGCCTTGAAGATGGTGGCCTTGAGTGCCATGGCTTGACTGTAGTCGAGAGCGCGGCCGGGTCCGCCGCTACCATCGTCGAGACCATGAGCAGCCCCCCGCGCCTGCCGGCCGACGCCGCCTTGCCCGACTTCGGCCGCCCCGAGGCCGGCTGGCGGCTGCGCCTGTACATGGTGATCTTCGAGGCCGACACACGCGCCGGCCGGGCCTTCGACATCGTGCTGATCTGGGCCATCCTGGCCAGTGTCGTGGTCGTCGTGCTCGACAGCGTGGTCACAATCGGTGCGCGCTTCCACCTCGCCTTCGCGCTGGCCGAATGGGCCTTCACGGTGCTCTTCACGGTCGAATACCTGGCCCGGCTGGCCTGCGTGCGCCGGCCCTGGCGCTACGCGACCAGCGTGTTCGGCGTCATCGACCTGCTGGCCGTGCTGCCCACCTGGCTGGCGCTGTTCGCGCCCGAGCTGCACGCGCTGATCGACGTGCGCATCCTGCGCCTGCTGCGCATCTTCCGCGTGCTGAAGATGAGCGAGTACGTGGCCGAGTACCGCGCGCTCGGCGCCGCGCTGCGCGCCAGCCGGCGCAAGATCATGGTGTTCCTGTCCTTCGTGCTGATGGTGGTGCTGGTGATGGGCACGCTGATGTACGTCGTGGAGGGCGCGGGCAACGGCTTCACCAGCATCCCGATCGGCATCTACTGGGCCGTGACCACCATGACGACGGTGGGCTTCGGCGACATCACGCCCAAGACCGACCTGGGCCGCGCCATCGCCTCGCTGATGATGCTGCTGGGCTGGGGCATCCTCGCCGTGCCCACCGGCATCGTCAGCGCCGAGTTCACCGCGCAGCGTGTCGGCGCCCGGCCGACCACGCGCACCTGCCCGGAGTGCCTGAGCGAAGGCCACGAGAGCACGGCCGCGTTCTGCCGCGATTGCGGCGCGCGGCTGCCGCCGCACCAGCGCGACTGAACGCGAAGGAGTATCAGCCCAGCCCGGCCCCGAGCAGCGCCATCACCGCCACCGCCTGCTCCGGCGGCACCGGGTTGGGCGCGGTGCCGCGCAGGGCGTCGCGGAGGCCGGCGTAGTAGTCGCCGTAGCGGCCCGGCTGCAGCGGCAAGGCCTCGTCGACCAGGGTCTCGCCCACGGCGCGTGTCAGCACGCTGCGGCTGCCGTCGCGGCCCCAGTCCGGGCCGTGCGGCCAGGCCGGACGGGCGCCGGCCTTCAGCGCATCCTCTTGCGCATCCAGGCCGTGCTTCACCCAGCTGCCCGCGGTGCCGTGCACCACGAAACGCGGGCCGGGCGCCGCCGCCAGCGTGCTGGCCGAGAGCGTCACCTCGAGCCGCTGGTAGCGCAGTCGGGCGCAGAACCAGTCGTCCGACACCGCGCCGTCGCGCAGCACGGCGCGGTCGACGCGCATGGCGCGCGGCGTGCCGAACAACTGCAGCGCCTGGTCGAGCAGGTGCGGCGCGAGGTCGAACCACAGCCCGGCGCCGGGCTGGGCCGATTCGCGCCAGCGTGCGCGCACCTGCGGGCGGAAGCGGTCGAAGCGCGACTCGATGTGCACCACGCGGCCCAGCGTGCCGGCGGCGAGCAGCGCACGCAGGGTCAGGAAGTCGCCGTCCCAGCGCCGGTTGTGGAACACCGAGAGCAGCCGGCCGCGCTGCGCCGCCAGCGCCTCCAGCTCGCGGGCCTGGGCCAGCGTCAGCGTGAACGGCTTGTCGACCACCACGTGCCGCCCGGCCGCCAGCGCGGCGCGCGCGAGCGCGTGGTGGCTGTCGTTGGGCGACGCGATCACGACCAGGTCCAGCTCGGGCCGCTGCAGCAGCGCGTACGGGTCGGCGTCGACCTGGGCGTCCGGGAAGTCGGCGTGCACCTTGGCGGCGTCGCGGCTGGCCACCGCCGCCAGCACCAGCCCCGGCACGCCGGCGATCAGTGGGGCATGGAAGGTGCGCCCGGCGTAGCCGTAGCCGATCAGTCCGACACGCAGCAGGTCCGAGTTCATGGCCCGGGATTGTGGACTGTCATGCGTACCCCGCGCCAGCGACGAATGCCACGCCGCGGCATGATCGGGTGCAACGAGGTGGAGCATGGACGAGACAAGCTGGGACCTGTTCGTGATCGGCGCCGGCAGCGGCGGCGTGCGCGCGGCGCGCATGGCGGCGCAGCGCGGTGCGCGCGTGGCCATCGCCGAGCCCGGTGCGCTGGGCGGCACCTGCGTCAACGTGGGCTGCATCCCGAAGAAGCTGTACAGCTTCGCGGCCGGCTACGGCGCGGCCTTTGCGCAGTCACGCGGCTACGGCTGGGACCCGGGCACGCCGGTGTTCGACTGGGTCGCTTTGAAGGCCGCCCGGGCGCGCGAGATCGACCGCCTGAACGGCGTCTACGAGCAGCTGCTGCGCGGCGCCGGCGCGACGCTGCTGCGCGGCCGCGCGCGCCTGGTCGGCCCCGGGCAGGTGGAGGTGGACGGCGTGCGCCACGCGGCCCGCCACGTGCTGGTGGCCACCGGCGCGCGCCCGGCCGCGCTGGAGATCCCCGGACGCGAGCTGGCCGTGAGCTCGGACGCGATGTTCGACCTGCCGGTGTTCCCGCGCCGGCTGGTGGTGGTGGGCGCGGGCTACATCGCCTGCGAGTTCGCCTCGATCTTCCGCGGCCTGGGCGCGCAGGTGACGCAGGTGCTGCGCGGCGATCAGGTGCTGCGCGGCTTCGACGAGGACCTGCGCCGCTGCCTCGGTGACGAGTTGCGCCGCCAGGGCGTGGACCTGCGCAGCGGCTGCACGCCGGCGGCGATCGAGCGCGGCGCCGACGCGCTCGTCGTCAGCCTGTCCGACGGCACGCGCGTGGCGGCCGACACCGTGCTGCTGGCCACCGGCCGGGTGCCCAACAGCGCCGGCCTCGGGCTGGAGGCGCTCGGCGTGGCGCTGCGCGCCAACGGCGCGATCCCGGTGGACGAGCATTTCCAGACCGCCGTGCCGGGGCTGCATGCGCTGGGCGACGTGATCGGCCGGGTGCAGCTGACGCCGGTGGCCATCGCCGAGGCGATGGTGCTGGTGGACCGCCTGTTCGGGCGCGGCGAGCGCCGCCTCGACTACACGCAGATTCCGACCGCGGTGTTCACCCACCCCAGCGTGGCCAGCGTCGGCCTGACCGAGGCGCAGGCGCGCGAGCGCCACGGCGACGCGGTGCGTGTCTACCGCAGCGAGTTCCGGCCGCTGCGCCACACGCTCTCGGGCGACGGCGAGCGCACGCTCGTCAAGCTGGTGGTCGACGGCGCCAGCGACCGCGTGCTCGGCCTGCACATGGTGGGCGAGGAGGCCGGCGAGATCGTGCAGGGTTTCGCCGTGGCGCTCACCGCCGGCGCGACCAAGGCGCAGTTCGACGCCACCGTCGGCATCCATCCGACCGTGGCCGAGGAGTTCGTGACGCTGCGTTCGCCGGTGGCATGATCCCGGTCATGACACGCCTTCCCCTTCTTTTCTCGGCGGCGCTGCTGGCGGCCGGTGCGCAGGCCGCCGGCGACAAGCTCAAGCTCGGCGCCTTCGGTCCCGGCAAGGCCAGCGGCCCGCTGCTCAGCCGCACCGAGCTGCGCGACTGCCTCGAGCGCATGGACCGGCTGCGCATCGGCAACGACAAGCTGGCGCGCGAGCGCGAACGCATCGAGCGCGACAAGGCCGATCTGCTGCGCCAGGACGACGAGCTGAAGGCCCAGCTCGCCACGATCGACCGCACCAGCGAGGAGGCGGTGACGGCCTTCAACACGCGCGTGCTCGAGCGCGACAAGGCCCGCGGCGAATTCCTGCAGCGCACCGATGCCTTCAACACCGAGGTCACCGCGCTGGACGGCGAGCGCCGCCAGTTCGCGCAGCGCTGCGAGAACCGGCGCTTCGACCAGGACGACGAGACCGCGCTGCGCGCCGAGATGAAGCGGGGCTCCTAGAATCCGCGGCTTCTCCGACCCCGAGAAGCCACCATGCCAACTGCCGCCGGCAACCCGCTGCTGCAGCCCTGGGATACCCCCTTCGGCCTGCCGCCGTTCGAGTCCATCCGACCCGAGCATTTCGTCCCCGCCTTCGAGCAGGCCTGCCGCGAGCATCTCGCGGAGATCGACGCCATCGCGCACGACCCGGCGCCGCCGGACTTCGAGAACACCGCCGCCGCGCTGGACCGCGCCGGTCGGCTCGTGCACCGCATCGAGCACCTGTTCCACAACCTCACCGCCAGCGCCACCTCGCCGGCGCTGCAGCAGGCCGAGCGCGCGCTGGCGCCCCGGCTGGCGGCGCACGCCAACGCGATCTACCTGAACCGCGCGCTGTTCGAGCGGCTCGACGCGCTGCACGCGCGGCGCGAGTCGGCCGGCCTCGCGCCCGAGCAGCGCCGCCTGCTGGAGCGGCTGCACCTGGACTTCGTGCGCGCCGGTGCGCGGCTGCCGCAGGCGCAGCGCGCGCGTTATGCGCAGATCACCGAGCGCCTGGCCGAGCTGCAGACGCGCTTCGGGCAGAACGTGCTGGCCGACGAGTCGGACTTCGCGCTCGAACTGCGCGGCGACGCCGAACTGGCCGGCCTGCCCGACTTCGTGCGCGCGGCGGCGCGCCAGGCCGCGGCCGAACGCGGCCTGGCCGAGGGCGTGCACGCGGTGACGCTGTCGCGCTCGCTGATCGTGCCCTTCCTGACCTTCTCCGAGCGGCGCGACCTGCGCGAGCAGGCCTGGCGCGCCTGGACCACGCGCGGCGAGCACGCCGGCGAACACGACAACCGCCCGGTGGCGCGCGAGATCCTCGCGCTACGCCTGGAGCTGGCGCGCGCGCACGGCTACGCCAGCTACGCCGACTACGCACTCGCCGACTCGATGGCCGGCACGCCCGCCGCGGTGGACCGGCTGCTGCAGCAGGTGTGGCAGCGCGCCACCGCCGCCGTGGCGCGCGAGCGTGCCGCGCTGCAGGCGCTGCAGGCCTCGCTCGGCGAGACCGGGGCGATCGAGCCCTGGGACTGGCGCCGCCTGGCCGAGCGGCTGCGCCAGCGCCGCTTCGGGCTCGACGAAGCCGAGGTCAAGCCCTACTTCCCGCTCGAGCGCATGGTCGAGGCGGCGTTCGACTGCGCGCAGCGCCTGTTCGGCCTGCGCTTCGTGGCCCAGCCGCAGCTGCGCGCGTACCACCCGGACGTGCAGGTCTACGAGGTGCGCGATGCGGCCGGCGCGACGGTCGGCCTGTTCCTGCACGACAACTTCGCGCGGCCGAACAAGCGCAGCGGCGCCTGGATGAGCCAGCTGCGCATGCAGACCCGCAATGCGGCGCCGGGCGGCGGCAGCGAGCTGCCGATCGTGCTCAACAACAACAACTTCGCGCGCGGCGCCGCGGGCGAGCCGACGCTGCTCTCGTTCGACGATGCGCGCACGCTGTTCCACGAGTTCGGCCATGGCCTGCACGGGCTGCTGTCCAGCGTCACCTACGAGCGCCTGGCCGGCACGAACGTGCGGCGCGACTTCGTCGAGCTGCCTTCGCAGCTGTTCGAGCACTGGCTCACCGAGCCGGCGGTGCTGAAGGCGCACGCGCGGCACGTGCACACGGGCGCGCCGATCCCCGACGCGCTGGTCGAGCGGCTGAAGGCCGCGCACCGCGCCGACCAGGGCTACGACACCGTCCGCTACGCCGCCTCGGCGCTGCTGGACATGGCGATCCACGCCCACACCGAGCCCGGCGGCCCGGACATCGGCGCCTTCGAACACGAGCTGCTCGCGCGCATCAGCCTGCCCGAAGGCGTCGGCCTGAACCACCGGCTGCCGCATTTCCAGCACCTGTTCTCGGGCGACGCGTACGCCGCCGGCTACTACGTCTACCTGTGGGCCGAGGTGCTGGACGCGGACGGCTTCGACGCCTTCGCCGAGGCCGGCGACCCGTTCGACCCGGCGGTCGCGCAGCGCCTGCAACGCTACGTCTACGCCGCGGGCGACTCGATCGAGCCCGGCGCCGCCTACCGCGCCTTCCGCGGCCGCGATGCAGCGCTCGAGCCGATGCTGCGCCAGCGCGGGCTGGTCGAGGCCTAGATGCCTTCGCCGTAGGCCCGCATCGGGAACAGCGCCTCCAGCGCCGCGAGGAAGGCGCGGAAGTCGATCGGCTTGGTCCAGTAGTCGGTGAAGCCGGCCGCGCGGGCGCGCTCGATGTCCTCGGGCATGGCGTTGGCCGACAGCGCGATGCACGGGATGGCCGCGGTGGCCGGGTGCGCGCGCAGCCGGCGCAGCACCTCGAAGCCGTCGAAGTCGGGCAGCTGCATGTCCACCAGCACCAGGTCGGGCCGCGCCGCCACCGCGCGCGCCACGCCGTCGGTGCCGGTGGGCGCGCTCTCGATGTCCAGGCCCGAGAGGCTGCGCACCAGCTCCTCCACCAGCAGCACGTTGACCTGGTTGTCCTCGATGTAGAGCAGCCGGCCGCTGCGCTGGGCCAGCCGCTCGGGCAGCGCGGCCAGCGGCGTCGGGCTGGAGGCGGGCTGTTCGTTCAGGCGCGGCAGGCTGACCGTGAAGGTGCTGCCGCGGCCCGGGGTGCTGTGCACCTCGATGCTGCCGTGCATGCGCTCGACCAGCGCGCGGGCGATGGTCAGGCCGATGCCGGTGCCCTCGATCTCCTCGCGCTCGGCGCCGAGCCGGTTGAAGGGCTCGAACAGGTGGGCGATCTGCTGCGGCGTGAGGCCGCGGCCGGTGTCGGTGACGCGCAGGGTCACCGTCGCCTTGGCCACGTCCGCGCCGACGCACACCTCGCCGCCGGGACGGTTGTACTTGATGGCGTTGCTGAGCAGGTTCACCAGCACCTGCAGCGCGCGCGTGCGGTCGGCCTGCACCACGCCCTGCAGCGCCTCGCGGCGCACCCGCACGCCATGGCGCTGCGCGAGCGGCTCGACCAGCGGCAGCGCCTGCTCGACCAGCGCCGCCAGGTCCACCGGCTGCAGCTCGAGGTGCAGGTTGCCGGCCTCCAGGCTGGACAGGTCCAGCACGCCGTCGACCAGCGCCAGCAGGTGCTCGCCGGCCGCGCGGATGTGGCGCAGCTTCAGGTCGCGCGCGGCGTCGCGCGCGTCCTGCGCCTCGACCTGCAGCAGCTGCGTGAAGCCGAGCACCGCGTTCAGCGGCGTGCGCAGCTCGTGGCTCATGCGCGCGAGGAAGGCCGACTTGGCCTGGCTGGCGCGCTCGGCCACCGCGCTCGCGTGGCGTGCGGCCTCGGCGTCCTTGCTGTCGGTGATGTCCCAGTTGACGCCGATGCGCTGCCGCACCTGGCCCTGCGCGTCCAGCACCGGGATCGAACGCGACGCCAGCCAGCGCACGCTGCCGTCGGGCCAGACCACGCGGAACTCGTAGCGCGCCGGGCGCGGCCCGGCCAGCAGCGCGGGCGAGCTGTCCAGGCTCTTCGCGCGGTCCTCCGGGTGCAGCAGCGCCAGGCGCTGCTCGCGCGGCGGCGGCTCGGCGCGCGGGGCGAGGCCGCGCAGGCGGAACATCTGCTCGTCCCAGCGCTCGATGTCGGGCTCGCCGAACTCGATCTCCCAGGTGCCGATGCCGGCGCTGCGCGCGGCCAGCGCGGCGCGTTCGTCGGCGCTGCGCAGCGCCCGCTCGGCGCGCACGCGTTCAGTCACGTCCAGCGCCACGCCGAGGAAGGCCACGGGCGTGCCCTGCGCGTCGCGCTGCAGCACGCGGCGTGTCAGCACGTGGCGCCAGCTGCCGTCGCGCCGCCGGTAGCGCGCCTGCATGTCGGTGGGCCGGTCGGTGGCCAGCGTCTGCTTCGCCGATGCGAGCACGCCGGGCAGGTCATCGGGGTGGATCAGCGCGCGCACCTCGTCCAGCGGCAGGCCGTCCGCGCGCGGCTCGATGCCGAGCACCGCGTAGGCGCGGTCGTTGTAGTGCATGCGGTCGCTGCGCAGGTCGTGCCGCCACAGCGCGATGTCGGCCAGCTCGATGGCCAGCTTCAGCTGCGCGCTGGCGTCGCCCAGCGTGCGCGACAGCTCCATCGACTCGGTGTCGTCCATCATCACGCCGATGGCACGCGCCGGCACGCCGTCCGGGCCGTTCTGGATCTCCCACTGCGAATGCAGCCAGCGCAGGCTGCCATCGGGCCGGATCACGCGGTAGCGCTGCTCGTAGCGGCCGGCGCGCAGCTGGTCGGCGCGGAAGGGCAGCAGCTTGCGGTCCTCCGGATGCACGCTGGCCATGGCTTCGTTGTAGTCGGGCGTGCCGCCGGCCGGGTCGAGCCCCCAGAACGCGAACACGTGGCGGTCCCAGCGGCCGCGGCCGGACGGGATCTCGCGTTCCCACACGCCGAGGCGGCCGAACTCCTGCGCCATGTCCAGCAGCTCGGCCAGGTGGCGGGTCTGCGCCTGCAGCGCGTCTTCGCGGGTGCGCTCCACCAGGGTCCAGAGCCGGCGGTCGCCGCTGGTCGCCATGCGCAGGTCGAAGCGGCCATCGCCCAGGGCCACGTTCGTCGTCGCCGGGGCACTGCCTGCCAGCGCCGACTGCAGGGCTGCGCGCGCCGCGTCGTCGCCGGCCAGCTCGGCCAGGGTCTGCGGCGGCGGCGCGAAGCGGGCGTCGAAGGCCGTGTTGCTCCACAGCCGGCGGCCGCTGTCGTCGGTCAGCAGCAGCAGTTCGCCGGTCTGCTCGAACCAGGCCTGCAGCAGTGCGGGGTCGGGGGGCGCGGCGCGGTGCACGGGTGGGAGTCTAGGGTCGGCCGGCGCCGGAAACGAAAGAGCCGCGGGCAGGGCCGCGGCTCGGATCACGCTTTGCAGCGGGCCGTGCGGCCCGCCGGCAACGTCACAGCGGACGGATGTTGGTGGCCTGCAGGCCCTTCTGGCCTTGCTTGACCTCGAACTCGACGCGCTGGTTTTCCTGCAGCGTCTTGAAGCCGTTGCCCTGGATGTCGCGGAAGTGCGCGAAGAGGTCCGCGCCGCCGCTGTCCTGGGCGATGAAGCCGTAGCCCTTGGCGTCGTTGAACCACTTGACGGTACCGGTCTGGGTCGTCATGGACGAATTCCTATCTCTGACTGATGAACAACAAAAAAGCGCCGCGTGGGCGGCGCACGCAGCGACACTCAAGCTGAAGGGTGGGGATTTCGGGTGCGGCCGGCCGCGGCATGCGCGGGAGCCTTCGGGAAGATCACGAACCAACGAACACTTGCGTATAACTGTGGCGCAACTGTACACGACGCACGTGCCCCCGCGCCGTGGCGATCGGTGCCAACTTCTCACGCCACCAGGGCGATCACGCGGTTGCGGCCGGCGCGCTTGGCGTCGTAGAGCGCGGCGTCGGCGCGGCGCAGCATGTCGCTCACGCTGTCGCCCCCGCCGCGCGTGGCGGCCACGCCGAGACTGATGGTCAGCGGCACCGGGATCTGGGTGCGCAGCGGGTCGATCGAGGCCACGTTCTCGCGGATGCGCTCGGCCACCTGGCGTGCGCTCTCCAGGTCGGTGGCCGGCAGCACGACCAGGAACTCCTCGCCGCCGAGCCGGCCGACGCTGACCGGCTCGCGTACCGCCTCGGTTAGCCGCGCGGCGATCAGCTTCAGCACCTCGTCGCCGACCAGGTGGCCGTGTTCGTCGTTGATGCGCTTGAAGTGGTCGAGGTCGGCCAGCAGCACCGCGCAGCGCGGATCGGGCCCGGCCAGCAGTGCCTGCAGCCGCGCCAGCACGGCGCGCCGGTTCGGCAGCCCGGTCAGCTCGTCGGTGAGCGCGAGCGAATGCATCGCACGGCTGGTGCGGTACTGGCGCAGCACCATCAGCGCGAGCGCCAGCAGCAGCACCGCGGCCAGGCCGATCACCACCACCTTGAGCTGGTTGGCGCGCTGCTCGTGCACCAGGGCCTGCTCGGTGGCGCGGTTCTCGCGCTGCAGCAGCGCGTATTCGCGGTCCTTGGCAGAGGTGTCGAACTCGATCTTCAGGGTTGCGAAGCGCTGGTCGAGCTGCAGGCGCAGCAGCCGGTCGGATTCGGCCTTGAAGTCGGCGCCGCGCTGGTAGGCGGCATGCCAGTCGCCCGCCGCGGCGTGCGTCTGGGCCAGCGCGTCGTAGACCAGGGCCAGCTCGTTGCGCGAATCGGCCTGGGCGAAGATGCGCTGCGCCTGCTGCAGGGCCTGCACGCTCTCGCCCAGCCGGCTGGCCAGGCGCAGCGCGATGCCGCGCTGCAGCAGCACCTGGGCCTGCAGGCGCTGGTCGGGGCTGGTGCGGATGCGCGCGTCGGCCTCGTCCAGCCGCCCCAGGGCCTCGCGCGAGTCGCCCTGCAGGTTGGCCAGGCTGGCCAGGCCGCGCAGCGCGTAGGCCTCGCCGCGCGGGAAGTCGATGCGCCGGCTGGTGGCCAGCGCGGCCTCGTAGTGGCGCCGCGCGGCGTCGCGGTCGCCCAGGTTCTCGGTGGCGCGGCCGAGGTTGTGCAGCGTCACGGCCTGCTCGCGCAGCGCGCCGTCGGCCTCGTGGCGCTTGAGCGACTGCAGGAAGTAGTCGCGCGCCTGGGCATGGTCGCCCATGCGGTTGTAGACGATCGCGATCGCGTTCAGCACGTTGGCGATGCGGTTGGCCTGCTCGAGCTTGAGGAACAACTGGTGCGAGCGCCGCAGGTCGGCCAGCGCGCTGGCCAGCTCGCCCTGCACGCTGCGCAGGTAGCCGCGCAGGTAGAGCGCGTCGGCCAGCATGTCCTGGTCGCCCGCCTGCTCGGCCGACAGCACCGCCTCCTCGTAGTAGGCGCGTGCGCGCACGGTGTCGCTGGCGTACTCGTGGATCTGGCCCATGCAGGCCTGCAGGCCGGCGCGCAGGCCGCCGCGCCGGGCGCGCGGCAGCAGCTCCGCGACGATCGCCACCTCGCGCTGGGCGGCCGCCGGGTCGCGTTCGGCGTGGTGGTCGCACAGCACCAGCCGGGCCTCGATCTCGGTGTCGGTGTCGGGCTGCGCGGCCAGCGCCTGCAGCGTCTGCTCGGCCAGGCCGCGCGCCTGCGCCGGGTCGCGCATCACCGCGTCGCGCGCCTGGCGCAGCAGCTCGCGCGGGCTGTCCGCGGCCGGCGCCGCGCCGGCCAGCAGGGTCAGCAGCAGCGGCAGGAGCAGGCGGCGGGGCAGGGCGGTCGGCATCATGGCGGCAGCCGCGATTGTGTGCCCAGGCCGGGCCGGACGGGAGATCGGGTGCCGGCACGGCGCGCCCGGCTGTGCCAAGCTCGCGCCTGCAACGCTTGACCACACGAGGAGACACCGATGTTCGAGACCTGCATCGCGGGCAGCCTGCCCAAGCCCGGCTGGCTGGCCGAAACCGACAAGCTCTGGCCGCAGTGGAAGGCCGCCGGCGCCGAGCTCGAGCAGGCCAAGCGCGACGCCACGCTGCTGGCCATCAAGGAGCAGGAGGACGCCGGCCTGGACATCGTCGGCGACGGCGAGCAGGCGCGCCAGCACTTCGTGCACGGCTTCGTCGAGCGCGTCGGCGGCATCGACTTCGAGCACAAGGTGAAGATGGGCATCCGCGACAACCGCTACGAGGCGATGGTGCCGCAGGTCGTCGCCCCGCTCACGCTGCCCGGCCGCGTGCACGCGATGGAGGCGCGGCTGGCGCGTGCGCACACGAGGAAGACGCTGAAGTTCACCCTGCCCGGGCCGATGACCATCGTCGACACGGTGGCCGACCGCTACTACGGCGACAAGGTCAAGCTCGCCTTCGCGTTCGCCGAGCTGCTCAACCAGGAGGCGCTGGCGCTGCAGGCCGACGGCGTGGACATCGTGCAGTTCGACGAGCCCGCGTTCAACGTGTACATGCAGGACGCGGCCGACTGGGGCGTGGCCGCGCTGGAGCGTGCCGCCCGGGGCCTGACCTGCAGGACCGCGGTGCACATCTGCTACGGCTACGGCATCCAGGCCAACATCGCCTGGAAGCAGACGCTGGGTGAGCAGTGGCGCCAGTACGAGCAGGTGTTCCCGGCGCTGGCAAAGAGCCGCATCGACCAGGTCTCGCTCGAGTGTTTCCACTCGCACGTGCCGGCCGAGCTGATGGCGCTGCTGGCGGGCAAGGACGTGATGGTGGGCGTGATCGACGTGGCCAGCGAACAGGTCGAGACGCCCGAGGAGGTGGCCGACACGATAGGCCGCGCGCTGCAGTTCGTGCCGAAGCACCGGCTCTTCCCGTGCACGAACTGCGGCCTCGCGCCGATGCCGCGCGCGGTGGCGCAGGCCAAGCTCGAGGCGCTGGCGCGCGGCGCCGCGCTGGCACGCCAGCGCTACGCCGCGGCCTGATCGGCGCGGGTCAGAACCGGTAGTTCACGCCGATCGAGTACAGATCGGTGTTGGCCTTGGTGTCGAGCGCGTCGAAGCGGTAGCGTTCCCATTCGGCGCGCAGCGCGGTGTTCCTGTCGAAGTCGTACTGCACGCCGGCGCCGACCTTGAAGTTGGTGCCGCGGTCGCTGCCGGCCAGCGAGCTGTCGAGCTTGCCGTTGAACACGCCGATGCGGCCCAGCGCGGAGAAGCCCGCGCCCAGCGGCAGCGTGCCGACGCCGTCCAGGTACAGGCCGTCGGCCTTCACGCTGCCGGCCCCGCTGCTGAACTTGCCGAAGTTGACGTAGCCCAGCTCGGCGCCGAGGTTGGGCGTGAAGCCGTAGCCGCCATAGAGCTTGTACGCGGTGTCCTTGCGGTCGGTGGCGACGCCGCCGACGTCGTCGCCCTTCCAGTGCGACTCGCCGATGCTGCCGCCGATCGACAGGCCTTCGGCATGCGCCGCGAAGGCGGCGAGCAGGGCGGTGGCGGTCAGAGCGCGGACGATGGTTTTCATGGAGGAACTCCTTCTTGGCTGATGTCCCGCCGCTTGCAGCAGCGGGTGGCGCCACGATGGGTGGCCCGCGTGAAGGCGGTTCGTCCGTGGGTAAAGCTGTGTCGGCTCGCGTAACGCGGCGCAAAGTGAGCGCGCGGCGCGGAACCCGGCCGCGGGTGCCGGCTCGAAGGCGCGCTACAGCAGGCGCAGGGCCTCGGGCCGCAGGTGTTGCAGCGCCGCGCGCACCGGGGCGTGGTCGCGCCCGAAGGCGAAGTCGGCGAACTCGAAGCCCGGCGCGACGCTCGCACCGCACAGCGCGAACTCGCCCAGCGGCTCGGCCGCCTGCCACCACGACGCCGGCACAGCATGCCGCGGCGGCTGGCCCGCGCCGAGTTCGACGGTCTCGACGCGCTCGAGCGCCGGCGGCATCAGCCACAGCCGCAGCGGCCCGCCTTCGAGCAGGTGCCACAGCTCGTCGGAGGCAACGCGGTGCCAGGCGCTGAACTCGCCGCGCCGCAGCAGGAAGTCGATGCAGGTCAGCGCGGCGCGCGTGCCGCGGCCGTCGCCGGGCTGCACCGGCGCGCCCGAGCGGAACCACTCGCGGTAGTGGCCGCCCTCGGGGTGCGGCTGCAGGCCGAGCGCGCGGATCAGCGCGGCCGCGCGGTCGAGCGCCGCGCTCACCGCTTCTTGTCGGCGTCCTTGGCAGGTGCGGCCGCACCCGGCTTGGGCTGGTCGCCGAGCACGCTCTTGAGCGGGCAGACCGAGAAGGCCGGGCATTTGCGGCAACCGGCAGCCAGGGCGATCGGGCACAGGGTCATCGCGTTCTCCGGGGGGTGAGGATGGCGCAGCATACGCCGGCCGGGATCCGCGGCATCATCCGGGCATGACCCCCTTGCTCGCTCCGCCCATCACCGCCCCCGGCAACGCCGCCGAGGTGCTGCGCCGCCAGGGCCAGGCCGTGCTCGACGCCGCCGGCCTGCGCGACCTGACCGGCCTCACCGCCGCCGAGCTCGAGGCCTGGCGCCCGGCCTGGAGCCGCCTGCCGCCGGACACCCACCTGCGCGACGGCGGCCGCTACCGGCGCCGCCGCCACGGCAGCTTCGTCGTCGAGGGCGAAAGCGTCACGCGCGTGCCGCACCGCGCCCACTGGCAGCCGGTGGACTACAACGCGCTGCACGGTGGCATCGAGCGCTGGTTCGAGCCGATCGAGCCGTCGGTGTGCGACAGCCCCGCCTGGACGCGCCTGCTGGCCGGGCTGGGCGCGCTGTTCACGCGCGTGAAGGGCGAGTCACGCTGGTACGTCGAGGCGCACCCGTTCCGCATCGATACCACCGACGGCATCGGCCGCCCGACGCCCGAGGGCGCGCACCGCGACGGCGTGGACTTCGTGGTGGTGGTGCTGGTGGCGCGCGAGAACGTCAAGGGCGGCGAGTCGCGCGTGTTCGAGGCGGCCGGCCCGGCCGGCCAGCGCTTCACCCTCAGCGAGCCCTGGACCACCGTGCTGCTGGACGACGAACGCGTGATCCACGAGACCACGCCGATCCAGCCGGCCGGGCCCGGTGGGCACCGCGATACCTTGGTGCTGACCTACCGGCGCGGCGGCTTCCAGGACCCGGTCGGCTGAGCCCGGTCAGTCCAGCCTGAGCACCTGGCGCAGGAACAGCACGGTCGCGTAGAACTGGAAGTCCGCGTTCTCCTTGCGTGCGAAGCCGTGGCCCTCGTTCTCCGCGCGCAGGTACCACACCGGCGTGCCGTTCTCGCGCACCCGCGCGACGATCTGCTCGGCCTCGGTCCAGGGCACACGCGGGTCGTTGCGACCCTGCACGACGAACAGCGGCTTGACGATCCGGTGCGCGTTCGACAGCGGCGAGATGCGCTCGAGGAACGCACGCATCGCCTCGTCGCGCTCGTCGCCGTACTCGGCGCGGCGCAGGTCGCGCCGGTAGCTCTCGGTGTTGCGCAGGAAGCTGACGATGTTGGAGATGCCCACCACGTCGATCGCGCCGGCGATGCGGTCGGCGTAGGTCGCGGCCGTGGCCAGGCTCATGAAGCCGCCGTAGCTGCCGCCGCTGACCGCCACGCGCGTGGCGTCCAGGCGCGGCTGCGTGGCGATCCAGTCGAGCAGCGCGCCAATGTCCTTCACCGCGTCTTCGCGCCGGTAGCCGTCGTCGAGCGCGAGGAAGGCCTTGCCGTAGCCCGACGAGCCGCGCACGTTGGGGCGGATCACCGCCAGGCCGAGTTCCTCGACGAAGTAGTTGCTGCGGTCCAGGAATCCCGCGCGCGCCTGCGACTCGGGGCCGCCGTGGATGTCGATCAGCACCGGGCGCCGGCCCTCGAAGCGCGCCGGCGGCAGGGTCAGCAGGCCGGAGATGCCGCGCCCGTCGAAGCTGGTCCAGCGCACCACCTGGGCCTCGGCGAACTGCTCGGGCGCCGCACCGGCCGGGGCCTGCACACGGGTCCAGGCCTCGGGGGCGCCGCCACCCGGCGCGTACGACCAGACCTGGCTCGGCGAGGTGGCGCTGCTGACCGAGAAGGCGAGCTCGGCGCGTGCGCGGTGGAAGCCGGCCTGGCCGATGCGGCCGGTCGGCAGCGGCGGCCGCTTCAGCTCGGCGAGCCGGCGTGCGTCGAACAGGCGCAGCTCGTCGCGCCCGTCGACATTGGCCTGCACGGCCAGCCAGCGGCCGTCCTCGCTGGCCACCGGGCGTTCGACGTCCCACGGGATGTGGCGCGTCAGCGGGCGCAGCGTCTTCGTGCCGAGGTCGAACAGCGACAGCTGCAGGAACTCGCCGTCGCGGTCCGACAGCAGCCACAGGCCGCGCCCGTCGCGGCGGAAGCCGCCGGCCAGGTGGGTGGCCCGTTCGCGTGACCTGGGCGCCGGCAGCATCTGCACCAACCGACCGGTGTCCAGGCTCAGCAGCCACAGCTGCGATTCGGTGGCCGAGATCCAGCGGGTCAGCGCGACGCTGCGGTCGTCTCGCGCGACGCCGCCGACGAACCAGCCGCTGCCCGGCAGTTCGGCGAGGCGCCGCCGCTGCGTCGGCCGAGCCGGGTCGACCAGGCTCAGCACCTGGCTGACCTGCGCGCGGCTGCCGCCGGCGGCCGTGCGGTCCAGCGGCATCGACATCACCAGCAGCCGGCTCGAGCGGTGCAGCCAGCCCTGCATCTCGTGGCGCTCCTTCGGGTCGGTCAGCAGCGTCAGCTCGCGCGTGGCGAGGTCGAGGCGGAACAGCTGCGTGGCCTCGTCGCCGCGGCTGGCGCGCTCGAACACCAGGTACTCGCCGCGCTGCGGCTCCCAGCTCGCCTCGCGCACCGGGTCGGGCCCGTCGGTGAGCTGCTCCGGCTCGGCCAGCGGCGCGGCGATGCGGAACAGCTGCGCCGTGCTGCCGCCGGCCGCGCGGTGCGTCACCAGCATCTCGCGCCTGACCGGATGCCACTCGACGAAGGCATGGCCGCGGAAATCGGTGTAGCGCGCCACCGCGTCGGCCAGCCGCGCCGGGATCGGCGGAATGCCCTGCACCACCAGGTCCGGGTTCGGCGCGATCACCGGCTCGGCCGGGGCGGACGGCGGCGGCGTCGTGCCCGGCGCGGTGGCGCAGGCGGCGAGCAGGCCCAGGAGGGTGGCCAGCAGCAGGCGGATCATCGTCGGCGGGCTCCGTGTCGCAGGCGGGGAGCGCGGATTCTGGCCCGTCCCGGCGGCGTTTCGTCGCGTGCCCGCGCCGTCCGTCGCAAACGCGTCGCGGGGGCGTGACCGGTTGCCGATACTGCCTCGCATCGACACCGACGCCACGACACCGAGGACCGCTCCATGAACACGCTGACCCGCCTGCTGCCCGCCGCCCTCGCCACCGCCGCCGTGGCCGCCGCTGCCCTGCAGTTGCAGGCCAGCGAAGCCGCCGTGCTGCCGGCCCCGGTGGTGCTGATGCCCACGGTCCAGGTGATCGGCAGCCGCGAGGTGCTGCGCACCGAGGTCGTGGAGCTGCCGATGGTGACGGTGATCGGCCAGCGTCCGCTGGGCGCGCCGACGCGCGTCGCCCAACGTGCCGCGCAGCCGAACAGCTGAGCGTCGCGTCGACGCTCAGGCGCGCACGTCGGCCACCGGCTCGGTGCCGAAATCGGGCCGCTCGAGGAAGGCCAGCAGCCGCTGCGCCGCGGCCTCGGGGGCGAGCAGCTTGCCGTCGCGGTGCAGCGCGACGAAGGTGTCGCGGTCGGGGAACGCGGCCGCGTCGGCACTGCGCAGCTGGCGCTGCATGTCGGTGTCGAACACCCCCGGCGCGACGGAGGCCACGCGGGCGCCGTGCGGCACCAGCGCCTCCTCCAGCGCGAGGCAGCGCGTCAGGTGGTCCATGCCGGCCTTGGCGGCGCAGTAGCCGGCGCTGCTGGCCATCGCGCGGCGCCCGAGCCCGGAGGAGACGTTCAGCACGCGGCGCGGCAGGGTCCAGCCGCGGGTGCCGGCCAGGAAGGCCTGGCACAGCAGCAGCGTGGCCTCCAGCCCGACCCGCAGCGCGGCCGACAGCGCGGCCGGGTCGGCCTCGCGCAGCGGCTGCGGGGTGCTCACCACGCCGGCGTTGTTGATCAGCGTGGCCTGCTCGATGGTCGACGGGTCCTGCGCCTCCAGCCAGGTCTGCAGCCGCAACGCCAGCGGCAGCGGGTCGGCCAGGTCGTGCGGCCACTGCTCGAGCGCCCCGGCAGGCAGCGGCAGCGCATGGCGTGCGATGCCCAGCACCCGGTCGCCACGAGCGATCAGCTGGGTGGCCAGCGCGGCGCCCAGGCCGCGCGAATGGCCGGTCAGGATCGTCAGCCGCACCGGCTCAGGCTTGCTGCCGTTGCTGGATGCCGGCGATGGCCCAGTCGCGGCTGCCGTCGACCGGCCGTACCAGGTGCCAGACCTCGTCGAACGGCGCCGCGGCCGCGGCGCGCTGCTCGCGGATCAGCCCGTGGAAGCGCACGCTGACCACCTGACGCCCGGCCTCCTCGGCGACGTCCAGCACCTCGGCGTCGACCTGCAGCACGTCGGTCTGCTGCTCGGCGCCCTGGCGCTCCTGCAGTTCGAGCCGGATCGCGGCGAACATTTCCGGCGTCGTGAACGCGCGCAGGTCGTCCAGGTCGCCGCGGTCGTTGGCGGTCTGCAGGCGGATGAAGATCATCTTTGCCAGGCGCGCGAAGCCGGCGGCATCGAAGCCGCCGGGCAGCGGTGCAGCGGCGCTGCCGCCACTGCCCTGCGGCGGCAGCGCGGTCGGCGGGGTGGCGGCACCCGGCATGCCGGCGAACTGCAGGCCGCGCGGCGCGGCCGTCGCCGGCGCGGCGAAGCGCCGCATCAGCCAGCGCACCAGCACGATCCCCAGCACGGCCAGCAGCGCGATCGTGATGAGGTTGGCCAGTTCCTCGCCGAAGCCGAGGGCGCTCGCGAGCGCCGCAATGCCCAGGCCCGCGGCGAGCCCGGCCACGGGGCCCATCCACGAGCGGCGCGGCGCAGCGGCCGCGGCCGCCGACTGGGCCGGCGTGCCCGGCGTCGCGTCCGGCGCGCGCGAGGGCAGGCTGCGTTGCATGCCCGACGAACCGCCGCCGCCCAGGCGCTTGGCCTCGGCCGGATCGGGCAGCATGGACAGCGAGAAGACGGCCATCAGCAGGCCCAGGAACCAGCGCTTCATCGTCGACATCCTCGATCGCAGGAAAGGGAAGAAGCGGCGATGGTACGGCGCGTGACCAAGCCCCTTCGGCGCAAGACCCTGTTGCAGGCACGGCGCCGCGGGCCCGGCCGCGGTTGACCACGCGCATCGATGCTGCGACACTGCGCGCCTTCGAACGAGGCCGGACTCGGCCTCGCATCCCAACCCGAACCGAGGAGGTGCCCGATGAAGACGACTGATCTTGCCCTCCTTGCGGCCGCCGCCTGACGCGCCCTCCGGGTTCCTCTCTCCCGTTTCCGGTCGAGCTTCCCGCCGCGCGCGCACGCCGCGCCGCCGCCGTCTGCCTTCGTGCCCGGTGCCCTGCACCGGGTGATGCGTGTCCGCGCGCTGCGCGCGGACCGGACGACTCACGGGTCCTGCTCCACCATGATGAACATCGATGTCGAACCGCTGCGTTCGATGGGTCTGCAACCGGCGATCGCGCAACAGGCGATCGCGTTGGCCGCCGCGCACGGCCTGGACCATGCGCGCCTGGTGCGGCTCGTCGCGCTGCACCGCGAGACGCTGCGCCTGCACGACGGCCGCACCGAGCGCGAGGCACGGGCGCTGCCGCGCCTCGTGCGCCTGCTCGCCGAGGCCGACGACATGCTGGCCGTCGGCGACTGGGTGCTCGCCGCCGACGACGCCCACGGCGACTGCTGGGTGCATGCGCGCGTGCCGCCGCTCACGCACCTGGTGCGGCGCGATGCCGACGGGCGCCGCCACCCGGTGGTCAGCAACGTCGACACCGCGCTGCTCGTGATGGGCCTGGACGCGGACTTCAACCCGCGCCGGCTCGAGCGCTTCCTCGCGCTGGTGCAGGGCAGCGGCGTGCAGCCGGTGATCGTGCTCAGCAAGGCCGACACCGTGCCCGACGCGGCGACGCTGTATTGCCGCATCCAGGAACTGCGCGGCCGCATGCCGGCCGGCGCCGAGATGATCGCGGTGGACACCCGCGATGCCGACTGCGTCGAGCGCCTCGCGCACCACCTGCGCGAGGGCCGCACGCTGGTGCTGATGGGCTCCTCCGGCGCAGGCAAGTCGACGCTGACCAACACGCTGCTCGGCGCGGCGCTGCAGGACACCGGCGCGGTGCGCGAGAGCGACGGGCGCGGCCAGCACACCACGACCGCACGCACGCTGTTCCGCCTCTTCGGCGGCGCCTGCGTGATCGACACGCCGGGGCTGCGCGCGCTGCGGCCGGATGCCGACGCGGCCGACGTGGCCGCGACCTTCGACGACATCGCGCGGCTCGCGCCGGCCTGCCGCTTCCGCAACTGCGCGCACCAGGGCGAGCCGGGCTGCGCGGTGCGCGAGGGGGTCGACGACGACCGGTTGCGCAACTACCACAAGCTGCTGCGCGAGGCGCGCCGCGACACCATGAGCGCGCTCGAGCGCCAGCAGCAGGTGGCGCTGTGGAAGGCGCGCGGCCGCGAGGGCCGCACGCGGCTCAAGATGAAGCGCGGCGAGTCGTGAGGCGCCTCAGGCGCGCAGCTGGCCGGGGCGTGTCGAGGCGAACGGGCGGCTGTTCTCGATGCGCCGCCACTTGCGCTGCTCCCAGGTCTGCGGGCCCTGCAGCGGCCATTTCTCGACCAGCGGGGCCACCTCGACACGCGGCACGCGCGCGAAGTCGGGCCCCGCGGTGCGCAGCAGCCAGCGCCCGCGGCGCAGCCGCATCGGCAGCGAGACGCGTGTGTCGCTGACCCAGAACACGCAGCCCTTCTCGGCCCAGAAGGCCTGGCGCTCGAAGTTCACCCGGCCGGCGAAGCCGGTGAAGTCCGGGAAGATGAGGCATTCCTCCTCGAGCTCCACCACGGCATAGAGCAGGTCGCCGGGCGACTCGCCCGCGTCGCGGTGCACGAACACCACGCGCAGGATGTCGGGCGCGTGAACGCGGTCGATCTCGTCGTCGTCGCGAAAGACGACGATGTCCTGGCCCTGCCAGGCGGTGCGCCAAGTGCTTCTCATGGACGAATCTCCACCGGATGGCTCAACCATAGCGTGTGATGTTTGTCACACTGTGTCGAGTCGCATCAGAGCGATCACGTCAGAGCGCGAGGCCGGCGCAGGCGCCGAGCACGCCGGCCGCGAGCGCCGCGGACACGCGCAGCGCGAACGCGGCGCCGCCGGTCAGCAGGGCGACGACGCTGCGCGTCAGGCTGTTGGCGCCGATGGCCAGCAGCGTGCCGGTCTGCAGCGTGTGCGCGTCGATGCGCCCGGCGGCCTCGAGCGCGAGCTGCGCGGCTACCGGCGCATGCGCATCGGCAAGCCCGGCCAGCAGCGCGCCGCCGTAGACGCCCGCGCTGCCGAAGTGCAGCTCGGCCGCGGCCACCAGCAAGGTCACCAGGCTCAGCGCGACGGCGATCAGCAACGCCTCGCGCAGGCGCAGCACGCGGTGGTCCTGTGGCGCAGCGTCGGCCGCGCGCGGCCCGCGTGCCGCGCCGCGCAGCAGCGCGAACGAGGCCGCGCCGGCGGCCAGTGCGCCGGCGCCGGCCACCGGCAGCAGGTCGGCCAGCGCGGCTGGCGCGAGGGCCGTGGCCATCACCAGCGCCTGCAGCCAGGTGGCGCAGGTCGAGAACGCGGCCGCTGCGGCGGCGCTGGCCGCCTGCGCGGGCGCGTGGCGGGCGCGGGCGCCGTAGGCCGCGATGGTGGCGCTGCTGGACACGAAGCCGCCGAAGAAGCCGGCCGCGGCCACGCCCAGTCCCGGGCCGAGCAGGCGCAGCGCCAGGTGGCCGGCCGCCTGCACGAGCAGGATCAGCAGCACCAGCGCCACCAGCGGGCGCAGCCGGATGCCGGCCAGCCAGGCCGGCGCGCTGTCCGGCACCAGCGGCAGCACGACCAGCGCGAGCGCGGCCAGCATCAGGCCGTCGTGCAGCTCCTGCTCGCTCAGCCAGCGGGTCGCGAAGCGGTGCAGCTGCGTGCGCGCGGCCAGCAGCACCACCAGCACCACGCCGCAGGCCGCGCCGAGCGCGGGCCAGAGCACGCACTGCACGCCGATCAGGTAGGTGGCCACCATCGCCAGCTCGGTGGTCAGCCCGGGGTCGCGTGCCGGGCTGCGCCAGTAGGCCAGCGCCGCCAGCACGACGATGCCGGCCGCGCCGGCCACCACCAGCGCCGTGTTGCCGTTGACCTGCGCGAGAGCGCCCAGCAGCGCGATGATCGCGAAGCTGCGGATGCCGGCCGCGGCCCGGTTCGCGCCGCGGCCCTTGCGGCGCTCGCGCTCCAGCCCGATCAGCAGCCCGCAGCCCAGCGCGACGGCCAGGCCGGTGGTGTCACCCAGCGTCAGGTTCAGGGCGTGACCTCGGCGCCGTGCTCGGGCACGGCGACACGCCAGCCGAGCTGGTCGGCGATGCGGCTGCGCAGCGCGTCGCTGGCGGCCGGCTCGCCGTGCACGACGAAGGTCTGGCGCGGTGGCCGTTCGAAGCCGCGCAGCCAGCCGAGCAGGCCGTCGGCGTCGGCATGGCCGGAGAAACCTTCGAGGTGGCTGACCTGGGCCTTCACCGCGACGTACTCGCCGAAGATCTTCACGTCCGGTGCACCCTCGACCAGCTTGGCGCCGCGCGTGCCGGCCACCTGGAAGCCGGGGAAGACGATGTGGTGGCGCGGGTTCGGCGCCATCGCCTTGAGGTGGTGCAGCACGCGCCCGCCGGTGGCCATGCCGCTGGCGCTGATGATCACCGCCGGATAACGCGCGCGGGTGAGCTTCTCCGAATCCTGCGCCCGCTCGACCAGCGTGACGCCGTCGCACAGGCCGGTGGCCTCGCGCGGCGCGATGCGCAGCGCGCGCCGGTGCCGCTGGTACAGCGTGGTGGCGGCGATGGCCATCGGGCTGTCGAGGAACACCGGCAGCTCGGTCGGGATCTCGCCGGCCGCCTTCAGGCGCTGCAGCACCAGCAGCAGCGCCTGCGCGCGGCCGACCGCGAACGAGGGCAGCAGCACCGAGCCGCCGCGGCGCACCGTGTCGCGCACGATCGCGCCCAGGCGCGCCTGCACGTCCTCGCGCGGGTGCAGCCGGTTGCCGTAGGTCGATTCGACCAGCAGCACGTCGGCCTGGGCGATCGCCTGCGGCGCGGGCATCAGCAGGTCGTCGTCGCGCCCGAGGTCGCCCGAGAACACCAGCGTGCCGCCTGGCCCGCGCAGCGTGACGGCGCAGGCACCCAGCAGGTGGCCGACCGGCGTGAAGGTGGCCGTCAGCGCGCCGAGCTTCACGCTGCGGCCGGGCGCCACCGGTTCGAGCCGCGTGATCGCCTTCTTCGCGTCGGCCACGGTGTACAGCGGCAGGGCCGGCGCGTGGCGCGAGAAGCCGCGCCGGTTGGCGCGCCGTGCGTCCTCTTCCTGCAGGTGCGCGCTGTCCAGCAGCAGCACCTCGGCCAGGTCGCGCGTCGGCGCCGTACACCAGATGCGGCCGCGGAAGCCCTGCTTCACGAGTGCCGGCAGGAAGCCGCTGTGGTCCAGGTGCGCATGGCTGAGCAGCACCGCGTCGATCGACGCGGGCGGCACCGGGAAGGGCTGCCAGTTGCGCTCGCGCCAGGTCTTGAAGCCCTGGAACAGGCCGCAGTCGAGCAGCAGGCATTGGCCGTCGGTCTCGACCAGGTGGCGCGAGCCGGTCACGGTGTCGGCAGCGCCGAGGAAGTGGATCTTCATGCGGCGAGCCTAGCGCAGCACGCGCCCGGCGGGGCGAGGCGGATCAAGCCCCGTCAAACGAGCACGGCGATCGGGAAGTTCGCCTGCAGCCCGTCCGCGCCCGGCAGGAAGGGCACGGTCAGCGCGGCGCGGCCGCGCTCGTCGAGGCGGCGCCAGAGGAAGTCGCGCGCGTTGCCCGGGTCGCCCTGCACGTAGACCTGCGTGGTCAGCAGCTCGCGCGGGCCGAGCTTCACCTTGAGGTGGATGTGCGGGGTGCGGCCGCCGTAGGGTGCCGGGCGGATGGTGCGGAAGCGGTAGCGCCCGTCGGCGCCGACCGTGACCCGGCCGAAGCCCTGGAACGCCGGGTCGGCGCGTCCGCCGTCGCCGGGGTGGTGGTAATGGCCGTCCTGGTCGCATTGCCAGATCTCGACCAGCGCGCCGGCCACGGCGCGCCCGTCGACATCGCTCAGGGTGCCGGCGAGCCAGGCCGGCTGGCCGCGGACGTAGCGGCGCGCGCCCTGCACCAGCAGGTCGGCATCGCTGTCGGCGGGCAGCTCGACGGGGTAGAACGGGCCCTCGGTCTGCGCCGGGGTCGGGGCGAGCCGGCCCTGGGCGACGGCGGCGCGCCACACCGCCGGGGCCGCGAGCAGCGCCGCGGCGGCGACCAGGCGGCGCCTACTTGCGGACATGGTCGAGATCGCGCGGCGGCACGAAGCCGAGCTCGACCGCGCGGGCCTCGTAGACCGCCGCCAGCACCGGCTGGGCCGCGCGCCGGTAGTGCAGCGCCAGCTCGTAGCTGGCGCGCTCGTCGCCGAGGCGGGCGGCGTACTGCAGCCAGCCGAGGTAACGCGGCGTGTCCTGGCGCGCCTCGTGCGCAAGGCGCACGGCGGCCGCACGATCGCCCAGCGCGGCGCGGCGCAGCTCGTCGCGTGCGGCGGGCGTGGCCTCGGGCTGGAACGCGTTGCGGTAGAGCCGCACGTCGCGCTCGGCGAGCACGTGGGCGCCGAACTCGGCCTGGCTGCGCCACTCGCGCGCCTGCACGGCAAACGGGCTCTGGGGATAGCGCTGCAGGTAACGGTCCGCCGCCGCGACGATGTCGGCCGGCCAGGTGGCCTGCTGCAACTGTTCGCGCAGCGCGGCCTCGCTGTCCGCCGCCTGCGCCCAGACCGCCGGCGCGACCAGCAGCGCCAGCGTCAACCCGATCGGCAGGGCCAGGCGTTGCATTGCGGACATGAAAACCACGGCGACGGCGGTGAAGCAGGCCAGCAGTGTGAACCATCCCGCAGTAACCGGGTGTAGCCATGCCCGACACGCCCCATGGGAGACAATCGCGCCATGACCTTTCCCCTCGGATCGTTGCGCGCCGACGGCGCGTCGAACGCCGCGTCGGGCGGCAGTCCCCGCCGCGAAAAGGCCTCCCGCGCCGCATCGGCCGGCGCGACCCCGGCACCGCTGCCCGGCCTGCCGCGCTGGCGCGCCCAGGCGCGGCTGCTGGTCGGTGCGGTGCTGTGGCTGCTGGCGCTGATCGCGCTGGCCACGCACAGCGCCGCCGACCCGGCCTTCACGACCTCCGGCAGCCTCGAGGCGGCGCAGAACAAGGCCGGCACGCTCGGCGCCTGGTTCTCGGACCTGGCCTATTTCGGCTTCGGCTTCTCGTTCTGGTGGGTGATGCTGGTGGCCGCGCGCGCCTGGCTCGGCGCACTCGCGCGCCTGCTGCGCAGCGAGCACGCGGCCACCGTGCCGGCCGACCCGCATGCGCCGCCGGTGTGGTGGGCCTGGGCCGGGCTCGCGCTGCTGCTGGCTGCGAGCTGTGCGCTCGAGTCGACGCGGCTGTACCGCTTCGAGCCGCTGGTGGCCGGCGGCCATGCCGGCGGCGTGCTGGGCTGGCTGCTCGGGCCGGCCAGCCAGACGCTGCTCGGCTTCGCCGGCTCGGGTGTGCTGTGGATCGCCGCGCTGGTGGCCGGGCTCGGCATGGCGCTGCGTTTCTCGTGGCTGCGCGTGGCCGAGGGCATCGGCACCTGGCTCGAGTCGTTCCGCACGCGCCGCGCCGAGGCGATCGAACGCGCGCGCGACGTCGAACTCGGCGAGCGTGCGTTGCGCGAGCGCGAGCACGTGGTCGAGGTCGAGCACCAGCTGCACGAGGAGCACCTGCCGATCGTCATCGAGGAGCCGGTGGTCGAGGTGCCGAAGTCGGCGCGCGTGGCCAAGGAGCGCCAGAAGCCGCTCTTCACCGAGCTGTCCGACACGAAGCTGCCGCAGGTCGACCTGCTCGACGCCGCGCCGGGCCGCCAGGAATCGGTGACGCCCGAGACGCTCGAGATGACCTCGCGGCTGATCGAGAAGCGGCTCAAGGACTTCGGCGTCGAGGTGCGCGTGGTGGCGGCCTCGCCGGGCCCGGTGATCACGCGCTACGAGATCGAGCCGGCCACCGGCGTGAAGGGCGCGCAGATCGTCAACCTCGCGAAGGACCTGGCGCGCTCGCTCTCGCTGGTCAGCATCCGCGTGGTCGAGACCATCCCCGGCAAGACCACGATGGCGCTCGAGCTGCCCAACGCCAAGCGGCAGATGATCCGCCTGTCGGAGATCCTCGGCTCGCAGGTCTACAACGACGCCGCCTCGCAGCTGACCATGGGACTGGGCAAGGACATCGTCGGCGCGCCGGTGGTGGCCGACCTCGGCAAGATGCCGCACTGCCTGGTCGCCGGCACCACCGGCTCGGGCAAGTCGGTGGGCATCAACGCGATGATCCTCAGCCTGCTCTACAAGGCCGAGGCGCGCGACGTGCGGCTGATCCTGATCGACCCGAAGATGCTCGAGATGAGCGTCTACGAAGGCATCCCGCACCTGCTCGCGCCCGTGGTCACGGACATGAAGCAGGCCGCCAACGCGCTGAACTGGTGTGTGGGCGAGATGGAGCGGCGCTACAAGCTGATGAGCAAGCTCGGCGTGCGCAACCTGGGTGGCTACAACAAGAAGATCGCCGAAGCGGCCGAGAAGGGCGAGAGCCTGCCCAACCCGTTCAGCCTGACGCCCGAGGCGCCCGAGCCGCTCGAGCGCCTGCCGTTCGTGGTGGTGGTGATCGACGAACTCGCCGACCTGATGATGGTGGTCGGCAAGAAGATCGAGGAGCTGATCGCGCGACTGGCGCAGAAGGCGCGCGCCTCGGGCATCCACCTGATCCTGGCCACGCAGCGGCCGAGCGTGGACGTGATCACCGGCCTGATCAAGGCCAACATCCCGACCCGGCTGTCGTTCCAGGTCTCGAGCAAGATCGACAGCCGCACCATCCTCGACCAGATGGGCGCCGAGGCGCTGCTCGGCCAGGGCGACATGCTCTACCTCGCGCCGGGCACCGGGCTGCCGGTGCGCGTGCATGGCGCCTTCGTCAGCGACGACGAGGTGCACCGCGTCGTCGAGTACCTCAAGTCGCAGGGCGAGCCGAACTACATCGAGGGCATCCTCGAGGGCGGCGTGCTGGAGGGCGACGGCGGCGAGGCCGGCACCGCCGACCTACCCGGCGGCGGGGGCGGCGAGAGCGACCCGATGTACGACCAGGCGGTGGCCATCGTGCTGCAGCACAAGCGCGCCTCGATCTCGCTGGTGCAGCGCCACCTGCGCATCGGCTACAACCGCGCGGCGCGGCTGCTGGAACAAATGGAGAAATCGGGGCTCGTAACGGCCATGGCCACCAACGGGAACCGGGACATCATCGTTCCCAACCGCTCCGAATGAAGCGAATCATTGCCGCCGGGTTTCTGTTCGCATGCGCTGCGACGGCACGTGCCGATGCCGTCGACACGCTGCGCGACTTCGTGCGCGACGTGAAGACCGGCCGCGCGCAGTTCACGCAGACCGTCACCTCGCCCGACGGCACGAAGACGAAGACCAGCAGCGGAAGCTTCGAGTTCGCGCGGCCGAACCGCTTCCGCTTCGCCTACACCAAGCCCTTCGAGCAGACCATCGTGGCCGACGGCCAGAAGGTCTGGATCCACGATGCCGACCTGAACCAGGTCAGCACGCGCAGGATCGCCGGCGCGATCGGCGCCACGCCGGCGGCCCTGCTGGCTGGCGGCAGCCTCGAGAAGGACTTCGACCTGAGCGCGCTGCCCGCCGCCGACGGGATGGAATGGGCGCAGGCCCAGCCCAAGGCGAAGGACGGCAGCTTCGAGATGCTGAAGGTCGGCTTCAAGGGCAGGGAGCTCGCGGCGGTGGAGATCGTCGACGGCTTCGGCCAGCGCTCGCGGCTGCAGTTCAGCCAGTGGGTCGCCAACCCGGCGATCAAGCCCGAGGCGTTCCGCTTCGTCGTGCCCAAGGGTGCCGACCTGATCGAACAGTAGCCCACGGCCGGCTGCGACAATCGCGGCCATGTCGTCGTCGTCGCTGAGCCTGCCGCTCGAAGATCCCGCGCCGCCGGAGCCGGCCGCGCCGGACGCGCCGCTGGCCGAGCGGCTGCGCCCGCGCACGCTGGGCGAGGTGATCGGCCAGCAGCACCTGCTCGGCCCCGGCAAGCCGCTGCGCAGCGCGTTCGAGCGCGGCCGGCTGCACTCGATGATCCTGTGGGGCCCGCCGGGCGTCGGCAAGACCACGCTGGCGCGGCTCGTCGCCGGTGCCTTCGACGCGCAGTTCATCGCCATCTCCGCGGTGCTCGGCGGCGTGAAGGACATCCGCGACGCGGTCGAGCGCGCCCAGGCCGTGCAGTCGCAGGGCCGGCGCACGGTGGTGTTCGTCGACGAGGTGCACCGCTTCAACAAGAGCCAGCAGGACGCCTTCCTGCCGCATGTCGAGTCGGGCCTGTTCACCTTCATCGGCGCGACCACCGAGAACCCGTCCTTCGAGGTCAACTCGGCGCTGCTGTCGCGCGCCACGGTGCACGTGCTCAAGCCGCTGGCCGAGGCCGACCTGCGCACGCTGCTCGAGCGCGCCCGCACGCTGCTCGCGGCCGCGCCGCTGAGCGAGGCCGCCATGCTGCGCCTGATCGGGTATGCCGACGGCGACGCACGCCGCCTGCTGAACGCCTACGAGAACCTGGTCGAGATGGCCGGCGGCGCCGCCGAGCTCGACGAGGCGCTGCTGGAGCGATCGCTGGGCGAGCAGCTGCGCCGCTACGACAAGGGCGGCGAGCAGTTCTACGACACCATCTCGGCGCTGCACAAGGCGGTGCGCGGCAGCGACCCGGACGCGGCGCTGTACTGGTTCGTGCGCATGCTCGACGGCGGGGTCGACCCGCGCTACGCCGCGCGCCGCCTGGTGCGCATGGCGGTCGAGGACATCGGCCTGGCCGACCCGCGCGCGCTGCGCCTCGCGCTGGACGCGACCGAGACCTACGAGCGGCTCGGCTCGCCCGAAGGCGAGCTGGCGCTGGCCGAGGCGGTGGTCTACCTCGCCGTCGCGGCCAAGAGCAACGCGGTCTACACGGCCTACAAGGCGGCACGGGCCTTCGTCGCCGGCGACGGCACGCGGCCGGTGCCGCTGCACCTGCGCAACGCACCGACGAAGCTGATGAAGTCGCTCGACTACGGCCGCGGCTACCGCTATGCGCACGACGAGGAGGGCGCCTTCGCGGCCGGCGAGAACTACTGGCCCGAGGACCTGCCCGATGCGCCGGCCTTCTACCGGCCGGTGGCGCGCGGGCTGGAGATCCGCATCGGCGAGAAGCTGGAGGAACTGCGCCGATTGAACGAGGCGGCGAAGAAAGCTCGGTGAACCCGCGAGTTTGCGCTCCATCCGCCGGATTGCATGGTGGAAATTCCGGGGCTTCTCGCTAGGAACGGGCCCCTAGAATCTCGCCCCGGCGCTCGTGCTTCCCGCGACCTGGGCCCGCTGCAGACCGCGGCGGGCTTTTTGCTAAGGGGGTGAAGGCGCCCACGTTCCGGACGCGACCCGTCCGGCACGACGAGGCCGCCGCCACGAACACAAGGCGGCCCGATCCACAACGCAGGAGATCCCCCTGATGGACACGTTCATCCAGCAGATCATCAACGGTCTGGTGCTCGGCAGCATGTATGCGCTGGTCGCCCTCGGCTACACGATGGTCTACGGCATCATCAACCTGATCAACTTCGCCCACGGCGACGTGCTGATGGTCGGCGCCCTCGTCAGCTGGACGGTCGTCACTGCGCTGTCGGACTCCGGCCTGCCGGGCTGGCTGCTGATGCTGATCTCGCTGGTCGCGGCCATCGTCGTGTGCGCCGCGCTGAACTTCTCCATCGAGAAGATCGCCTACCGGCCGCTGCGCAACGCGCCGCGCCTGGCCCCGCTGATCACCGCGATCGGCATGTCGCTGATGCTGCAGACGCTGGCGATGATCGTCTGGAAGCCCAACCCCAAGCCCTATCCGCCGCTGCTGCCCAACGACCCGATCGACCTCGGCGGGCCGGTGATCAGCGTGACGCAGATCCTGATCCTGGTGCTGACGGCGACGATCCTCGGCGGGCTGCTCTGGCTGGTGCACCGCACCAAGCTCGGCCGCGCGATGCGCGCCACCGCCGAGAACCCGCGCGTGGCCGCGCTGATGGGCGTGCGCCCCGACATGGTGATCTCCGCCACCTTCATCATCGGCGCCGCGCTCGCCGCCGTCGCCGGAGTGATGTGGGCGGCCAACTACGGCACGGTGCAGCACTCGATGGGCTTCCTGCCCGGCCTGAAGGCCTTCACCGCGGCGGTGATGGGCGGCATCGGCAACCTCGCCGGCGCGATGGTCGGCGGCGTGCTGCTCGGGCTGATCGAGGCGATCGGCGCCGGCTACCTCGGCGCGCTGACCGGCGGCGTGCTGGGCAGCCACTACGCCGACATCTTCGCCTTCATCGCGCTGATCCTGGTGCTGACGCTGCGCCCCTCGGGCCTGCTCGGCGAACGTGTCGCGGACCGCGCCTGAACGGGGAGCCGAGATGAAGAACAAGCTGATCGTCTTCCTGATCGTCGGCCTCGCGCTGGTGGCGCTGCCCCTCTTCGCGCAGCAGTTCGGTGCAGGCTGGGTGCGCATCATGGCGCTGGCGCTGCTGTACGTGCTGCTCGCGCTGGGCCTGAACATCGTGGTCGGCTACGCCGGCCTGCTGGACCTGGGCTTCGTCGCGTTCTACGCGGTCGGCGCCTACATGTACGCGCTGCTGGCGAGCCCGCACCTGAGCGAGAACTTCCCCGGCTTCCAGGCCATGTTCCCGAACGGGCTGCACACGCCGATCTGGCTCGTGGTGCCGCTGGCCGCGGGGCTCGCGGCCATCGCCGGGGTGCTGCTGGGCACCCCGGTGCTCAAGCTGCGCGGCGACTACCTGGCCATCGTCACGCTGGGCTTCGGCGAGATCATCCGGGTGTTCATGAACAACCTCGAGCACCCGGTCAACATCACCAACGGCCCGCGCGGGCTGGACCGCATCGACCCGATGAACATCTTCGGCTTCAGCTTCGGCAAGGCCATCGACATCGGCGACTTCCGCATCCCCTCGGTGACGCTGTACTACTGGCTGTTCCTCGCGCTGGTGGTGCTCAGCGTGGTCATCTGCCACCGCCTGGAGACCTCTCGCATCGGCCGCGCCTGGATGGCGATCCGCGAGGACGAGATCGCCGCCAAGGCGATGGGCATCAACACCCGCAACATGAAGCTGCTCGCCTTCGGCATGGGCGCCACCTTCGGTGGCGTCTCGGGCTCGATGTTCTCGGCCTTCCAGGGCTTCGTCTCGCCGGAATCGTTCAGCCTGATGGAGTCGGTGATGATCGTCGCGATGGTGGTGCTCGGCGGCATCGGCCACCTGCCCGGGGTGATCCTCGGCGCGGTGATGCTGGCGGCGCTGCCCGAGGTGCTGCGCTACGTGGCCGGGCCGCTGCAGCAGATGACCGACGGGCGGCTCGACGCCTCGATCCTGCGCCAGCTGCTGATCGCCACCGCGATGATCGTGATCATGCTGCTGCGCCCGCGCGGCCTGTGGCCGACGCCCGAACACGGCAAGGCCGCGGCCGTGCCGACGCCGGTGAAGTGAGGAGCCGACCATGACCCAGCCTCAACTCAAGGTTGCCGGGGTTTCCAAGCGCTTCGGCGGCCTGCAGGCGCTGTCCGACGTCGGCATCACCATCATGCCGGGGCAGGTGTACGGCCTGCTCGGCCCGAACGGCGCCGGCAAGACGACCTTCTTCAACGTGATGACCGGGCTGTACACGCCCGACTCCGGCACGTTCGAGCTCGGCGGCGAGCCCTACAAACCCACCGCGGTGCACGACGTGGCGCGTGCGGGCATCGCGCGCACCTTCCAGAACATCCGGCTGTTCGCCGAGATGACGGCGCTGGAGAACGTGATGGTCGGCCGCCACGTGCGCACCCGCTCGGGGCTGGGCGGGGCGATCTTCCGCACTCCCGGCTTCAAGGCCGAGGAGGCCGCGATCGCCGCGCGTGCCCAGGAACTGCTCGACTACGTCGGCATCGGCCGCTACGCCGAGTACAAGGCGCGCACGCTCAGCTACGGCGACCAGCGGCGCCTGGAGATCGCGCGCGCGCTGGCCACCGACCCGAAGCTGATCGCACTCGACGAACCCGCCGCCGGCATGAACGCCACCGAGAAGGTGGTGCTGCGCGAGCTGATCGACCGCATCCGCAACGACGGCCGCACCATCCTGCTGATCGAGCACGACGTGAAGCTGGTGATGGGCCTGTGCGACCGCGTGACCGTGCTCGACTACGGCAAGCAGATCGCCGAAGGCACGCCGGCCGAGGTGCAACGCAACGACAAGGTGATCGAGGCCTACCTCGGCGCCGGACACCAGGCGCATTGAGGGGCACGCTTCCATGGCAAACACATTGCTCGAGGTCAGCGGCCTGAAGGTCGCGTACGGCGGCATCCAGGCCGTCAAGGGCGTCTCGTTCGAGGTGCGCGAGGGCGAACTGGTCAGCCTGATCGGCGCCAACGGCGCCGGCAAGACCACCACGCTGAAGGCCATCACCGGCACGCAGCCGGCCGGCGCCGGCGACATCAAGTTCCTCGGCCGCAACATCAAGGGCCAGGGCGCGTGGGACCTGGTCAGGCAGGGCCTGGTGATGGTGCCCGAGGGGCGCGGCACCTTCACCCGCATGACGATCGTCGAGAACCTGCAGATGGGCGCCTTCGTGCGCGACGACGCGGAGGTCGAGGCCGACATCGAGAAGGTGTTCGCCATCTTCCCGCGCCTGAAGGAGCGCGCCAAGCAACTGGCCGGCACGATGAGCGGCGGCGAGCAGCAGATGCTCGCGATGGGCCGCGCACTGATGGCCAAGCCCAAGGTGCTGCTGCTGGACGAGCCCTCGATGGGCCTGTCGCCCATCATGGTCGACAAGATCTTCGAGGTGGTGGCCGACATCCACAGCCGGGGCACGACCATCCTGCTGGTCGAGCAGAACGCCAGCCGCGCGCTCGGCCTGGCCAACCGCGGCTACGTGATGGACTCCGGCGAGGTCACGATGACCGGCGAGGCCAAGGCGCTGCTGGCCGATCCCAAGGTGCGCGCGGCCTACCTGGGCGAGTAGCGGCAAGGCGTTTCCTGACGCGGCGCGCGCCGGCACGTCGAACCGGCATCGTCGCCAAGGAGTCGCCATGAACCCGATCCGTCTCGCCGTACTGTCTTCCCTGCTGCTCGGCGCCGCGTCCGTGGGCGCCCAGACCCTGGTGGGGCAACCCATCGCCAACGAGAAACGCACGCTGCAGGCCTGGGCGCGCCAGATCGAGTGCGAGCAGCCGGCCGGCGACGCCCGTCGCCTGGACGGCCGCGTGCGCGGCCAGCCCTTCCGCGTCTACACGATGAACTGCAACTTCGTCGGCGGCAACGCGCAATGGGCGGCCATGATGATCGGCTTCCACGACGGCCAGCGCTACACCCGCGTGGTGGCTTTCGCCGGCGGGCTGTCGCCCACCAGCAGCCCGACGCTTCGCGACGGCCGACTGGGCTACGACGCGCTGGTGGCCAAGCCCGAGGACGCGCGCTGCTGTCCGTCGGGCAAGGCGCGGGTCGAGATCGACATGGCGACGCTGGTGCGCACCACGCAGACGATCGGCTTTCGCGGCAACTTCCCGCCCGAGCGCGCGAAGGCGCTGCGCTGAGCCTCGCCGGTCAGTCGGCCTTCGCGCCGCTGCGCTTGACCACGCCTTCGTACTTGGCGAGTTCCGCCTTGACGAAGCCGGCGAACTGCTCCGGCGTGGTCGGCATCGCCTCGGCCATCAGGCCGGCCAGGCGCGCCTTCAGCTCCGGCGTGCCGAGCGCGGCGACGAAGGCGCGGTTCAGGCGCTGCGTCGCCTCGGCCGGCAGCCCGGCCGGGCCGAACAGGCCGAACCAGGTGTGGATGTCGAAGCCGGCGAGCGCGCCGCCGGCCTCGGCGATGGTCGGCACCTCGGGCATCACCGGCGTGCGCTTCGCGGTGGTCACGGCCAGCGCGCGCAGCCTGCCGGCCTTGATGTTGGTCGAGGCCGCGGCGAGGTTGTCGAAGTTCAGGTCGACCTGGCCGGCCAGCAGCGCGAGCTGCGCCGGGTTGCCGCCGGCGTAGGGGATGTGGACCATGAACACGCCGGCCTGGGCCTTGAACATCTCGCCGGCCAGGTGCCCGGCGCTGCCGTTGCCGCCCGAGCCGTAGTTGAGCTTGCCCGGGTTCGCCTTCGCGTAGGCCACCAGGTCGGCCACGCCGCGCACGCCCAGCCGATCCGCCGTGGCCGGGTTCATCACCAGCACGTTGGGCACCTGCGCCACGCCGGTCAGCGGCGTGAAGTCGCGCAGCGGGTCGTAGGGCAGCTTCGTGTACAGCCAGGGATTGATCGCGTGCGTGGCCACGGCGCCCATCACGATGGTGTGGCCGTCGGGCGCCGACTTGGCAGCCAGGTCGGCACCGAGGTTGCCGCCGGCGCCCGGACGGTTGTCGACCACGACGGGGCCGAGTGAATCCTTCACCGCCTCGGCGAGCGCGCGGGCCACGATGTCCAGCGGGCCACCGGGCGGGTAGGGCACGATCAGGCGGATCGGCCTGGCCTGCGCCAGCGCCGGAAGGGCCAGCGCGGCGGCGCCGGCCAGCAGGAGCTCACGCCGTTGCGCCATGTTTGTCTGCCTCCGAGGTGAAGCTGTCCGCGTAGAACTCGTCCTCCGGCAGGCCGCACTGCGCGACGAAATCGCGCTTCGCGGACTCCACCATGATCGGCACGCCGCAGGCGTAGACCTGGTGGCCGGAGAGATCGGGGAAGTCTTCCATCACCGCGCGGTGGACGAAGCCGGTGCGGCCGCTCCAGCCGTCCTCCGGCGCGGCTTCGGAGAGCACCGGCACGTAGCGCAGGTTCGGCAGGCGCTGCGCGGCCTGCTCGGCCCAGTCGTGCAGGTACAGGTCGGCACGGCGCCGCGCGCCCCAGTACAGCACTGCCGGGCGCGTGATGCCCTTGAACTCGATCTGCTCGATGATCGCCTTGATCGGCGCGAAGCCGGTGCCCGAGGCCAGCAGCACGATCGGCTTGTCGCTGTCCTCGCGCAGGAAGAAGCTGCCGAACGGGCCTTCGAGGCGCAGGATGTCCTTCTCCTTCATCGCCCCGAACACATGGTCGGTGAACTTGCCGCCGGGCATGTGGCGCACGTGCAGCTCGATGGACGGCTTGTCGGTCTGGGTGTGCGGCGCGTTGGCCATCGAGTAGCTGCGGCGCGCGCCGTCGCGCAGGATGAACTCGACGTACTGGCCGGCGTGGTACTTGAGCGGGTCGTTGGCGGGCAGCTGCATCTGCAGCACCGCCACGTCCGGCGCCACCTTGTCGATCGACATCACGCGGGTGGGCATCTTGCGCACTGGGAACTCGCCGGCGCCGGGCACGGTGCGGGCCTCGACTACGAGGTCGGTCTGCGGCGCCGCGCGGCAGGTGAGGATCAGCCCGGCGGCTTCCTCCGCGGGGGAGAGCGCCTTGAGCTGGTGGGTGCCGTGGATCACGCGGCCCTCGAGCAGGCGGCTCTTGCACGAGCCGCAGGCGCCGTCCTTGCAGCCGTAGGGCAGGCCGATGCCCTGCCGGATGGCGGCCACGAGCACGGGCTCGTCGCGCTCGACGCTGAAGCTGCGCCCGCTGGGCTGCACGGTGACGGTGAAGGACATGGTGTGGAAGGGGCTCGTAGACTTCGCGGGCGGTCACGCGACCGCAACCCGCCATTCTGCCCGCGACCGCATGTCCTCTGCCCGTGCCGCCTTGCCACGCTTGCCCGCCTTCGGCGCCCTGCGCCTGCTGATCGTCGGCTGCGGAGATGTCGGCCTGCGGGTCGCGCGGCGCCTGTGCGGGCGGGTGCGCCTGCTGGCCCTGACCTCCGATGCCTCCCGCAGCGCCGAGCTGCGCGCCGCGGGCATCGTGCCGCTGGTCGGCAACCTCGACGACCCGCACTCGCTGCAGCGCCTGGCCGGCCTGGCCGACGTCGTGCTGCACCTCGCCCCGCCGCCTGCGCAGGGCGCGACCGACCCGCGCACCGCGGCGCTGCTGCGCGTGCTGGCGCGGCGCGGCCGGCCTGCGGCGATCGTCTACGGCAGCACCACCGGCGTGTACGGCGACTGCGGCGGCGAACGCTTCGACGAGACCCGCGCCGTCGCGCCGGCCACCGACCGGGCGCGCCGGCGCGTCGACGCCGAGCAGCGCCTGCGCCGGCATGCCCGCCAGACCGGCACGCGCGTGACGATCCTGCGCATCCCCGGCATCTACGCCGCCGACCGCCCGGGGGGCCATCCGCGCGAGCGCCTGGCGCGCGGCACGCCGGTGCTGGTGAGAGCGGACGACGTGCACACCAACCACATCCATGCCGAGGACCTGGCGCGTGCCTGCCTGGCCGCGCTGTGGCGCGGCCGGCCGCAGCGCATCGTGCACGCCAGCGACGACACCGAGCTCGCGATGGGCGACTACTTCGACCGCGCGGCCGACCTGTGCGGCCTGCCGCGCCCGCCGCGCATCTCGCGCAGCGAGGCGCGGCGCACGCTCTCGCCGATGCTGCTGAGCTTCATGAGCGAATCGCGCCGGCTCGACAACCGGCGCCTCAAGCAAGAGCTGCGCTTCGCGTTCCTCTACCCGACGGTGGATACCGGCCTGCTGGCCTGAGGGGCCTTCAGATGCCTTGCGGCTTGCGCAGCGTGCGCATGCGGTCGACGGCATGCACCGTGAGCGTCTGAGTCTCGTCGCCGCGCCGGATCACCAGCTCGACGTCGCGCTCGGCCGCATCCTTCCAGAGCCGCTTGTAGAAGGTCTCGAGCGCGCCGACCTCGGTGCCGTCGATGCGCAGGATGCGGTCGCCCGGCTGCAGGCCGGAGCGTTCGGCCGGGCTGTCGCGCGTGACGCGCACCACCTGCACCGCCCCCTCGTTCTCGGCGCAGTTGACGCCCAGCCAGGCGCGGTGGCTCTGGCGCGAGGCGCCGCGGCTGCGCAGCTCGGCCAGGATCGGCGGCAGCAGGTCGACCGGCACGAACATGTTGCCTGGCAGGCGCCCGGCGGCCGGGCCCAGCGCGTCGCTGACGACCAGGGAGCCGATGCCCAGCAGCTCGCCATCGAGGTTGAACAGGCCGGCGCCGCTGTGGTCGCCGCGTGCCGGCACGGTGAACAGCGCCTGCTCGAGGTGGTACTCCCAGTAGCCCGAGAACGGCCGGCGCGACACCAGCCGCGCGAGGCTCAGCTCGCCGTCGTCGCCGCCGCTGGCGACCATCAGCGGCTCGTCGAGATCGGCCGCGTCGGCGCGGCCCAGGCGCACCGGCGCGATGCGCAGCGGCGCGAGCGCCTGCAGCAGGCCGAAGCCCGAGGCCTGGTCGTAGGCCACCACCCGCGCCGGCACCACGCGCCCACTGTCCAGCAGCAGGTCGACCCGCTCGGCCTCGAGCACCAGGTAGCCGATGGTCAGCACCAGCCCGTCGTCGCCGATCAGCACGCCCGAGCCCTGGCGCACGCGGCCCAGCGAGGCGATCGAGCCGGCATCCTCGACCGCCAGGCTGATCACGCCGACCATGGCGGCCTGGGCCCGCACCAGTGCCTCGGTCTTGTCCGGCAGGGCGGCCGTGCCGCTGGCCGGGATCTGCGCCGCCGACGTGGCGGTGACCAGGGCCAGGACCATGGGGAGCAGGCAGCGGCGGAGCAGGTCGGGCATGGCGAACTCCCGCGGGGACGCAGGCGACCAGCATGGACCTTCGCGGTCGCCCTGCGCTGTGCAGGGGCATTGGCGGGGCACGGTCGGGTGCACGCGTTGCGTGCGCTCAACGCGGCCCGGCCGGGCGCCGGCTACAAGCCTGTGAAGGGCTGCCGACGCCGGGTTCGACGGCCTGTCGAAGGAGGACGACATGACACTGGCAAAGACCGTCGCCGCGCTGATTGCCGCGCCGCTGCTGACCTGCAGCATGACCGCCGCGTGGGCGCAGGCCAAGCCCGATGCGGGCAAGCGCGAGTACGACGCCAACTGCGCCGTCTGCCACGGCGCGGATGGCCGCGGCAACGGCCCCTATGTCGATCTGCTCAAGCGCAGCCCGCCGGACCTGACCCAGCTGCAGAAGCGCAACGGCGGCGTGTTCCCGCTGCAGCGGGTCTACGAGGTGGTGGAGGGCGCCGGGGTCGGCCACGGCACGCGCGACATGCCGATCTGGGGCGATCGCTACCGGGCCCAGGCGGCCGAGTACTACGTCGACGTGCCCTACAACGACCAGGCCTACGTGCGGGCGCGCATCCTCGCGCTGGCCGAGTACCTGAGTCGTTTGCAGGCGCGCTGAACGGGCGCGCGGGAGCGCGGCCGGCGCCCGCTCAGCGCCGGCCGAACGGCGCTTGGCCGCGCCAGTAGCGGATCATCAGCCAGCCGCCGAGCATGCCGCCGAGGTGCGCGAAGTGCGCCACGCCGCCGGTGGGCGAGTACACGCCCAGGGCCAGCTCGATCACGCCGAACACCACCACGAAGGTCTTGGCCTTCATCGGGATGGGCGGGATCAGCAGCATGACCGTGCGGTTCGGGAACATCATGCCGTAGGCCAGCAGCAGGCCGAACAGCCCGCCCGACGCGCCGACCGTCGGCGCCCCGGCGAACAGCAGGCCCACGGCCAGCTGCGTCAGCGCGGCCGTCAGCACGCTCGCGAAGTACAGCTGCAGGTAGCGCTTGCCGCCCCACAGCCGCTCGAGCTCGGAGCCGAACATCCACAGGCCGAGCATGTTGAAGAACAGGTGGCCGAAGCTGCCGTGCAGGAAGGCGTAGGTGCCGACCTGCCAGGGCATGAACGCGCTGCCGAGCGGCCACAGCGCGAACCAGTGCGTCAGCAGGCCGCCGAGCAGCACATCCAGCGCGTAGAACGCGACGTTGGCGAGGATCAGCGCTTGGGTCAGGGGCGGCAGCGGCGGCATGCGGTGGGTTGTCGTCGGTCGCGGTGGACGCATCCGGGCGATGCGTGGAGCCTGGTGCCGGAGACCGGAATCGAACCGGTACGAGGTTGCCCTCGGCAGATTTTGAGTCTGCTGCGTCTACCGATTTCGCCACTCCGGCCGGTGGAGCGCGCTCGGGCGCGAAGGGGCCGGATTATGGCACGCACCCTGCGAGGCGCCGGCCGGCCTGAGACAATGCGCCGCGAGGAGACTCCATGCCTGCTTCGAAAGCCCCGGCGCCGCCGCGCTACCCCACCCTCGAGGACGTGATCGGCCAGACGCCGCTGGTGCGGCTGCAGCGCGTGCCGGGCGCCGAGAACGAGCGCCGTGGCAACGTGATCCTCGGCAAGCTCGAGGGCAACAACCCGGCCGGCTCGGTGAAGGACCGCCCGGCCATCAGCATGATCCGGCGCGCCGAGGAGCGCGGCGAGATCAAGCCCGGCGACACGCTGATCGAGGCCACCTCGGGCAACACCGGCATCGCGCTGGCCATGGCCGCGGCGATCCGCGGCTACCGCATGGTGCTGATCATGCCGGAGGACCTGTCGATCGAACGCGCGCAGACCATGAAGGCCTTCGGCGCGGAACTGGTGCTGACGCCGCGCTCCGGCGGCATGGAGTACGCGCGCGACCTGGCCGAGCAGATGCAGAAGGACGGCAAGGGCCGCGTGCTCGACCAGTTTGCCAACCCGGACAACCCGCGTGTCCACTACGAGACCACCGGCCCCGAGATCTGGCGCGACACCGCCGGACGCATCACGCACTTCGTCAGCGCGATGGGCACCACCGGCAGCATCACCGGCACCTCGCGCTTCCTCAAGGAGAAGAACCCGGCGGTGCGCGTGATCGGCGCGCAGCCCGCCGACGGCTCGCGCATCCCCGGCATCCGCAAGTGGCCGGCCGAGTACCTGCCCAAGATCTACGACCCGACCTGGGTCGACGAACTGGTGTCGGTCAGCCAGTCGGATGCCGAGGAGATGGCCCGCCGGCTGGCGCGCGAGGAGGGCCTGTTCGCCGGCATCTCGGCGGCCGGGGCCTGCTGGGTGGCGCTGCAGATCGCCAGGCAGGTGGAGGGCGCGACCATCGTCTTCATCGTCTGCGACCGCGGCGACCGCTACCTCTCGACCGGGGTGTTCCCGGCGTGAGCGGCGCCTACGTCTACTGCCCCGCCTGCGCGACGCCGCTGCAGCGGCTGGTGCGCGAGGAGGACGCCGGCCCCAAGGAACGGCTGCGCTGCCCGGCCTGCGACTGGACGCACTGGAACAATCCGACGCCGGTGCTGGCCGCGGTGGTGGAGTGTGCGGACCGCGGCGGGCAGATCCTGCTGGCGCGCAACTCCGCGTGGACGCAGCGCATGTTCGCGCTGATCACCGGCTTCATGGAGGCCGGCGAGTCGCCGGTCGAGGGCATTGCGCGCGAGGTGGCGGAGGAGACCGGGCTGGCGGTCGACGCGGTGAACCTGATCGGCGTCTACGACTTCCAGCGCATGAACCAGGTGATCATCGCCTACCACGTGCTGGCGCGCGGCGAGGTGCGCCTGTCGCCCGAGCTGGCCGAGTACCGGCTCTACACGCCCGAGACGGTGCGCTGCTGGAGCGCCGGCACCGGGCAGGCCCTGGCGGACTGGCTGCGCTCGCGCGGGCACGAGCCGGTTTTCCTCGAGGGCCCGCCGCGCGCGGCCTAGAATCCGTCGTCGCCGGAGACCGACATGGACGCCCAGAAAGAGATCGACACCCGCGGGCTGAACTGCCCGCTGCCCATCCTGAAGGCCAAGAAGGCGCTGGCCGACATGAAAAGCGGCGACGTGCTCAAGGTCGTCGCCACCGACCCGGGCTCGGTGCGCGACTTCCAGGCCTTCGCCCGCCAGACCGGCAACGAACTGGTCGAACAATCCTCGGCCAACGACGAGTTCGTGCACTACCTGCGCCGCAGGTAAGCGCGCCGAGTTCCCGCTCCGCCCGTTCGAGGGCTGGCCCGCGCCGCGGCGGCATGCCAAAGTCGTGACCGTTCGGCCGCCGGTGTCCGCTGCGCGGCATACTGGGCTCCCCGCCCGAAACACCGTCACCTGCCCGCACGGCGGGCCGTCACCCCGGCGCATGAAGCTGCTTGTCGTCGAACCGCTCGAGACGGAGGTCATGCAGTGGCTGGAGGCGCGCCACGAGGTGCGCTTCGCGCCCGAACTCGCGCTCGACCCGCGTGCGCTGCGCCAGGCGCTCTACAACGTGCGCGCGATGATCGCGCCGCCGTCCGCCCCGGTGGATGCTCAGACGCTGCACAGCGCACCGCTGCTGCGCGCCATCGGCCGCGTCAGCGCCGGCCTGGAGAACATCGACCTGGATGCCTGCGCGCGCGCCGGCGTCGAGGTGGTGCGCAGCCTGACCGCCACTGCGCAGGCCGAGGCCGAATTCATGATCGGCGCGCTGCTGTCGATGCTGCGCCGCGTGCCGGTTGTCGGCACCGACGGGCTGCTGGTGGGCCGCGAGCTGGGCGCGGCGACGGTCGGCCTGATCGGCATGCCGCCGGCGGCGCGCTCGATGTCGACCCTGCTGGCGGCCTTCGGCTCGAAGGTGGTCGGCTACGACCCCTCGCTGCATGCGAGCGACGGCGTGTGGGAGCGCTGGAAGGTGCAGCCGCTGCCGCTGCGCGAACTGCTCGAGCGCTGCGACGCGGTGTGCGTGCAGCTGAGTTACTTCAGCCGTTACCACGGCCTGCTGGGCGAGCGCTTCCTGCCGCACTGCAAGCCCAACCAGGTGATCGTCTGCACCGCCCACTCGGGCCTGTTCGACGACGCGGCGCTTGCGCGCGAGCTGGCCGGCGGGCGCATCGCCGCGGCCTGGTTCGACAGCCTGGAGCCCGGCGCGCTCGACCCCGGCCGCCCGCTGGCCGGCATCTCGACGCTGCAGGTCACGCCCTGCGTGGCCAGCACCACGCGCGAGTCGCGCCTGCGCAGCGCCTGGGCGGTGGCGCGCCGCATCGACGAGCTGATCGCCGCCGCGCCGGCCACGCCGCGCGAGTTCAGGCCGACGGAGCCAGGCGTGCCGACTGATCTCGCAGACGGTCCCGCGTCGCCGTGAGCTCGGCGATGCGCTGACGCACCTGCGCCACCACCTCGGCCGGCGCGCGCGCCACGAAGCTTTCGTTGGCCAGCTTGCCGGTCTCGCGCGCCAGGTCGGCCTCGACCTTGGCGACCTCCTTCTCGAGGCGCACGCGCTCGGCGGCGAGGTCGATCTCCACGTGCAGCGCCAGGCGCGTCGCGCCGCGCACCACCACCGGCAGGTGGCGCGTGGCCGCGGCGAAGTCGGCCTCGTCGTCGAACACCTGCACGTCCGCGAGCTTGGCGAGCGCGGCCAGCAGCGGCGCGGCCGAGCGCACGAAGTCCGCGTCACCGCAGGCGCGCAGCGGCACGCGCTGGCCCGGCGGCAGGCCCATCTCGCTGCGCAGCGCGCGGCAGGCGCCGGCGAGTTCCTTGAGCCGGGCCACCCAGGCGTCGGCCGCCGGATCGATCTTCTCCAGCTGCGCCTGCGGATAGGCTGCGCGCACGATGCCGCCGTCGGTGGGCCGGCCGGCCACCGGCGCGACGCTCTCCCACAGCTCCGCGGTGATGAACGGCGCGATCGGGTGCAGCAGGCGCAGCACCGTCTCGAGCGTGCGGAGCAGCGTGCGCCGCGTGGCGCGCTGCTGCGCCTCGGAGCCGCCGGCGATCTGCACCTTGGCGATCTCGATGTACCAGTCGCAGTACTCGTCCCACACGAAGCTGTAGATGGCGTTGGCGACGTTGTCGAGCCGGTAGTCGGCGAAGCCCTGCGCCACCGCGGCCTCGACCCGCTGCAGCTCGCCGGCGATCCAGCGGTCGGCCGGCGAGAAGCTCATGTAGCCGTGGAACGGCCCGCCGGGCTCGCATTCCGCCTTGGTGTGCTCCTTCAGCCCGCAGTCCTGCGCCTCGCAGTTCATCAGCACGAACTTGGTGGCGTTCCAGAGCTTGTTGCAGAAGTTGCGGTAGCCCTCGCAGCGCTTGGTGTCGAAGTTGACGTTGCGGCCGAGCGTGGCGTAGCTCGCCATCGTGAAGCGCAGCGCGTCGGCGCCGAAGGCGGGAATGCCCTGCGGGAACTCCTTCTCCGTGTCCTTGCGCACGCGCGGCGCGGTCTCGGGCCGGCGCAGGCCGGTGGTGCGCTTCTCGAGCAGCGGCGCGAGCGCGATGCCGTCGATCAGGTCGACCGGGTCGAGCACGTTGCCCTCGCTCTTGCTCATCTTGTGGCCGTGCGCGTCGCGCACCAGGCCGTGGATGTAGACGTGGCGGAACGGCACCTTGCCGGTGAAGTGCACCGTCATCATGATCATCCGGGCGACCCAGAAGAAGATGATGTCGAAGCCGGTCACGAGCACGGTGGAGGGCAGGAACAGGTCCTGCTCGGGCGTCTGCTCCGGCCAGCCGAGCGTGGAGAAGGGCACCAGCGCCGAGGAGTACCAGGTGTCCAGCACGTCCGGGTCGCGTGTCAGCGGCCCGTGATAGCCGGCCGCGGCGGCGCGCTCGCGCGCCTGCGCCTCGCTGCGCGCGACGAACTGTTCGCCGCCCGTGCCGTACCAGGCCGGGATCTGGTGGCCCCACCAGAGCTGGCGCGAGATGCACCAGTCCTGGATGTTCTTCATCCACTGGTTGTAGGTGTTGATCCACTGCTCGGGCACGAACTTCACCGAGCCGTTCTCCACCACCTCGATGGCCTTGGCGGCGATGCTCCTGCCGTCCGCGCCCGGCTTGCTCATCGCGACGAACCACTGGTCGGTCAGCATCGGCTCGACCACCTGGCCGGTGCGCGCGCAGCGCGGCACCATCAGGCGGTGCTTCTTCGTCTCGACCAGCAGGCCCTGTGCCTCGAGGTCGGCCACCACCTTCTTGCGCGCGACGAAGCGGTCGAGCCCGCGGTAGGCCGCGGGCGCGTTGTCGTTGATCTTCGCGTCCAGGCTCAGCACGCCGATCATCGGCAGGCCGTGGCGCTGGCCCACGGCGTAGTCGTTCGGGTCGTGCGCCGGCGTGACCTTCACGACGCCGGTGCCGAACGCGCGGTCGACGTAGGCGTCGGCGATCACCGGGATCTCGCGCTCGCACAGGGGCAGGCGCACCATCTTGCCGATCAGCGCGGCGTAGCGCTCGTCCTCCGGGTGCACCATCACCGCGGTGTCGCCGAGCATGGTCTCGGGCCGCGTCGTCGCCACCACCAGCGTGCCCGAGCCGTCGGCCAGCGGATACGCGATGTGCCAGAGGAAGCCGTCCTCCTCCTCGCTCTCGACCTCGAGGTCGGACACGGCAGACATCAGCACCGGGTCCCAGTTGACCAGTCGCTTGCCGCGGTAGATCAGGCCCTCGTCGTACAGCCGCACGAAGGTGTCGGTGACGACCTTCGAGAGCTTCTCGTCCATCGTGAAGTACTCGTGCTCCCAGCTCACGCTGTCGCCCAGGCGGCGCATCTGGCGCGTGATGGTCGCGCCCGAGCTGTGCTTCCAGTCCCACACGTGCTTCAGGAATCCCTCGCGGCCGAGGTCATGCCGGCTGATGCCGGCCTCCTGCAGCTGGCGCTCGACGACGATCTGCGTGGCGATGCCGGCGTGGTCCGTGCCCGGCAGCCACAGCGTGTTGAAGCCGCGCATCCGGTGGTAGCGCGTCAGCGAGTCCATGATCGTCTGGTTGAACGCATGGCCCATGTGCAGCGTGCCGGTCACGTTGGGCGGCGGCAGCTGGATGCTGAACGAGGGCTTCGCCGGGTCCAGCGTGGGCCGGAAGGCGCCGGAGGCTTCCCAGGCGGCGCTCCAGCGGGCCTCGATGTCGGCCGGTTCGAAGGACTTGGCGAGTTCGGTCATGGCGCGCTCAGGCACGGCATCGCGCCGTGAAACAAGGTGCAAGCAGGGGAGGTCGGATTGTAGGTGGAGCGCTGTCCCTGCTAAGGTGCCGCGCGTCGTGGCAGGAGGGCGGGGCGATGCAGGGTCGCGGGTGGAAGTGGGTGTCGGTGCTGGTGCTGCTGGTGGCGGCCTGCGGCGGCGACGACGAGCGCCGCCCCGCGCCGGCGGCGAGCTGCGACCTGCCGACGCAGCAGGCCTGGCTGCGCGACTACATGCACGACTGGTACCTGTGGGCCGACCGCGCGCCCGACCCGGCACCGGACGGCTACCCCACGCTCGCGGCCTACTTCGAGGCGCTGCGCTTCCCCGGCGACGCGACCACGCGGGCCGATGTCTGGAGCTTCTTCCAGAGCACCACCAGCTACCAGCAGTTCTACGGCGAAGGCCAGACCATGGGCTACGGCCTGTTCGTCAACGGCATCGAGCGCACGCTGCCGCTGCGCGTGCGCATGGTCGAGCCGCGCGGGCCGGCCGCGCTGGCCGGCCTGGTGCGCGGCGACCGCATCGTCTCGATCGACGGCGTGCCCGACAGCGAGCTGATCACCGGCGACTTCGCGCCGCTCAGTCCGGCACAGCCCGGCCAGCGCATCGCCGTGGAGGTGGAGAACGCCCAGGGACGGCGCAGTGTCGAGCTGACCGCGGCCGTCTACGACCTGACGCCGGTGCCGACGACCCGCGTGCTGGCCCTGCCCGACGGCCGGCGCGCCGGCTATCTCGCGCTGAAGGACTTCATCCCGCAGGCCGAGGCGCCGCTGGACGCCGCCTTCGCCGAATTCCGTGCCCAGGGGGCGAGCGAGCTGATCGTCGACCTGCGCTACAACGGCGGTGGCCGCATCTCCACCGCCCGGCGCCTGGCCTCGCAGGTGGTCGGCGCGGTGCAGTCGGGGAACCGCTTCGTGCTGCTGCGCTACAACGCCGCGCACCAGGACGCCAACATCGACATGCGCTTCACCTCGGCCGCGGCGCCCGCGTTCGCGCGGGTGGTCGTGCTGACGGGCGCTCGCACCTGCTCGGCCAGCGAGCTGATCGTCAACGGCCTGGTGCCCCATGCGGAGGTGGTGACGATCGGCGACACGACTTGCGGCAAGCCCTACGGCTTCACCCCGGTCGACTCCTGCGGCAACACCTTCAGCGTGGTCAATTTCGACTCGGTCAATGCGGCGGGCATGGGCGGTTACGACCAGGGCCTCGCGCCGACCTGCCCGCTGGAGGAGGACTTCACCGCCGCCATCGGCGACCCGGCCGAGAAGCTCACCGGCGCGGCGCTCGACTACCTGCACATGGGCAACTGCCCGGCACCCGGCGCGACGGCGGCCCGGGCCGCGCTGCGCCGGCCGGCCATGCTGGAACCGGGCGAGCGCCGCGGCATGAGCGCCGACTGACGCCGCGCCCGGGTGTCGGCGGCCCGTACCGCCAGACACATTCCGACATGTTCCCCCACAGCCGCGCAACATGGCGCGCCGACGATGGCGCGATGAACCAGCCCTATCACGTCTATGTGGTCGACGCCGAGCGCCCCTCGCGCGAGGCCTTGCGCAGCTACCTGGAGTCACACGGCCTGCGTGTCACCACGATGGACGGTGCCGCCGACTTGCTGCGGCGCATGCACCGCGCCCGGCCCGACCTGATCGTGCTCGACATGGCGCTGCCCGGCACCAGCGGCCTGCAGGCCTGCCAGAAGCTGCGCGCCGAGGGCGACCGGGTGCCGGTCATCTTCCTGTCCGCGCGCGACGAGGAGGTCGACCGCGTGCTCGGCCTCGAGATCGGCGGCGACGACGTGCTCGGCAAACCCTGCTCGCCGCGCGAGCTGCTGGCCCGCGTGCATGCCGTGCTGCGCCGCGCGCTGGTGCCGCCGGGCCTGCCGATGCTGGCGATGTCGCCGGTGACGATCGGCCGGCACGAGTTCGACAGGGCCACCCGCTGCCTGCGCTGCGGCGAGCGCCTGCACGTGCTGAGCACGGTGGAGTACGCGGTGCTGGCCGAGTTGGTGTCCAACCCGGGCGTGGCGATCTCGCGCGAGCGGCTGCTGGCCGCCTCGCACAGCCGCGCCGAGGGCCTGATGCTGCGCGCAGTCGACGTGGCGGTGATGCGGCTGCGCAAGCGGGTCGAGCCCGTGCCGGCGCAGCCGCGCTTCATCCAGACCATCCGCGGGCACGGCTACATGTTCGTGCCGACCTCGGGCGCCGAACATGGCGCCGAGGAACCGGTGCGCGGTGCCCGGTCGCTGCCGGGCCCGCTCGCTCAGCGGTCGCGGCGCGGAATGCCCACCGGCGCGTTGGCGTCGCCGAGCATGAATACCGTGTAGACCCGGGTGGCCAGCAGCGTCACGTCCTCGGCCAGATAGAGCGAGCCGCCGGCCGGCGAGGTGACCTCGAGCCGGATCAGGGTGCCGGCCGGGATCGACGCGGGCGTCGACGCGGCGTTGGGGCCGATGTCGGTGGCCACGGCTCCGAAATCGGCGGTCAGCGTCATCGGGCTGGCCGACGAGCCGACGCCGTTGACCAGGCGCAGCTTGGTGTTGGCGGTGTTCAGCGGCGGACGGTTGTCGTCGGCCAGCAGCGTGGCGGTGCCGCTGCCCGCTGCGCCGGTGACCAGGAGCGTGTTGTCCGAGCCGGCCGCCAGCGTGCCGGTCGGCAGCGTCACCGCCTGGCCGGCGATGCTCACCGAGCCGGTCAGCGCGCCGGCGCCGACGAGCACGTAGTTGCCGACCGACGAAGAGGGTTGCCCGGCCGACAGCTGCACACCGCGCACCGTGGCCGCGACGCTGGCATTGGCGTTCGCGCCGGCCACCAGGCGCACGCGCGCCGAGGGGTTCTTGCGCGCCGCCACGTCGCCCTTCTGGTCCAGCGTCGTGCCGTGCACCAGCACGCCGCCCGGCGTGGAGGTCAGCACCAGGGTGGTGATCTGCTGGTCGTTCAGCGTGACCGAGGGCAGGTCCAGGCGCAGGTCGTTCTTGTCGCCGGCGCCGGTCACGCGGATGCGGTAGGTGCCTTCGCTGATCTCGTTGTAGGTGGTGACCCGCTCGGTGCCGACGCTCGACACGGTCGGCGAGCTGTCGTTCAGCGAGGCGGTCGGGTCGGTGACGTAGACGTCCAGCGTGCCGGCCTCGACCGAGCCGTTGAACACCCGCAGCTTGGCCGCGCCGCTGCTCGGCGCCACCTCGGTCTCGGACAGCATCACCGAGCGCAGCGAATCCGCCGTCGAGTAGGCCAGCAGCGAATACGAGGTGGAACCGCTCACGGTGCGCGAGCCACTGCTCGCCGTCGTGCTCGAGCCGGCCCGCTTCAGCTTGAAGGTGTAGGTGTTGGAGCCGAGGGTCGTGTAGTCGCCTGCGCTGTCCAGGCTCACCGCGGAGCTGATCTCGGTGTCGTTGGCGTACAGGTCGAGCGAGTCGTAGCCTTCGGCGGCATTGACCAGGCGCACCGCGCCGTCGCCGCCGCCGCTGTCGCTGCCGCCGCCTCCGCAGCCGTGCAGCAGCGGCAGGCTCAGTGCAGCGATGGCCATCCAGGATCGCATCCAGGATTGTCTTGTCACGGGTGTCCCTCTCGCAGGTGGTGGCGCCGGCACCGTGCCGGCCAAACCGCAATGATTGCAGATTATTCGGCCCGCCCGGCCCGGGCATGGCCGCCGGGTGGTATCACGGCATGTGACCGGGGCTCACATCAGCAGGTGCTCGCCGGCATTGTCGCCGCCGAGGATCACGTAGTTCACCTTGCGGATGTCGGCCAGCCTGGTGCCGCCGGCGTAGCTGATCGAGCTCTGCACGTCCTCGCGCATCTCGCGCAGCGTGTCGGCGAGCCGGCCCTTGATCGGCTCGAGGATCCGCTTGCCCTCGACATGCTTGTACTCGCCCTTGTTGAAGTCGCTGGCCGAGCCGTAGTACTCCTTGAACAGCTGGCCGTCGACCTCCACCGTGCGGCCGGGCGATTCCTCGTGGCCGGCGAACAACGAGCCGATCATCACCATCGAGGCGCCGAAGCGCACGCTCTTGGCGATGTCGCCATGGTCGCGGATGCCGCCGTCGGCGATGATCGGCTTGGTGGCCACGCGGGCGCACCACTTCAGCGCCGAGAGCTGCCAGCCGCCGGTGCCGAAGCCGGTCTTGAGCCGCGTGATGCACACCTTGCCCGGGCCGATGCCGACCTTGGTGGCGTCCGCGCCCCAGTTCTCCAGGTCGATCACCGCCTCCGGCGTGCCGACGTTGCCGGCGATCACGAAGGTCTTCGGCAGCTTCTCCTTGATGTGCTCGATCATGCGCCGCACGGTCTCGGCGTGGCCGTGCGCGATGTCGATCGTGATGTAGTCGGCGCCGACGCCCTCGAGCGCGAGGTGGTCGATCAGCTGATAGTCGGCCGGCTTGACGCCGGCGCTGATCGAGACGAACAGGCCCTTCCCGCGCATGCGCTTGGCGTAGGCGAGCGCGTCGAGGTCGAAGCGGTGCATCACGTAGAAGTACCCGTTGGCGGCCAGCCACTCGGTGATGCCCTCGTCGACCACCGTCTTCATGTTGGCCGGCACCACCGGCAGGTTGAAGCGCCGGCCGCCGAACTCGACCGAGGCGTCGCACTCGGCGCGGCTCGTGACGCGGCACTTGCGCGGCAGCAGCAGGATGTTGTCGTAGTCGAAGATTTCCATGGTTCAGGCTCCGTGATAACGAGCGCTTGACTTGGAAACCCGGTGTTCGTGCGAGGCCGTCGGCGCGGACGGTGCCCAAAGTGAACCGGGCGCCAAAATTTGGGCCCGGTGGCGAATTCTACGCGGCTGCTCGGGGCGCCGCGAACTGCGCGGCGAAGTCCACCGTCGAGGCATGGCCGACTCGCGCGCCCTGATCGGCCAGCCAGGCCTGCGTACGCGCGCGGCCCAGGTCACGCAGGCGTTCCAGGAAGGGCAGGTGGGCGATCAGGCGCGTCTCGGCGCGCAGGCCGGCCAGGTCGTCGTGGGCGTCGATCAGGTGGGTGCGCAGCCGGCGCAGGCGCCGCTCCAGCCGGCCGAACGCGAAGACCCCGGCGCGCGCTTCGGTGCAGGCCTGCGCCAGCATCACCGCCTCGCGCAGGAAGCCGGCGTTGAAGGTGAACTCGAGCGCGCGCTGGCGGATCTGCTCGGCGCTGACCGGCGACTCGGCATAGGTCTGCGGGCTGAGCGAGACCACCAGCAGGTCCGCGATGCCGGTGCGCACCAGCGGGAACAGCGCCGGGTTGGCGCTGTAGCCGCCGTCCCAATAGGGTTCGCCGTCGATCATCACGGCGTGGTGCAGCGTGGGCAGGCAGGCCGAGGCGAGTGCCGCGTCGATGCCCAGGTCCGCGTTGCCGAACAGGCGCAGCCGGCCGCTGTTGGCATGCGTCGCGGCGATGAACAGCCGCGCCGCATCCGGCCGGCGCAGCCGCTCGAAGTCGATCTGCTCGGCCAGCACCTCGCGCAGCGGGTTCAGCCCGAGCGGGTTGAGCTGGTAGGGCGAGAACAGGCGCGTCCAGTGCATCAGCGCCTGGAAGCCGGGCGCGAGGCCGGGCGAATCGGTGGGCCCCACCATCAGCAGTTCGAAGGGCAGCCGCGTGCCCACCGCCTGCCAGAAGGCCCGCAGCGCCGCCCGTGCGCCGTCGCGCCCGCCGGCCAGCAGGCCGTGGGCCAGCGCCAGCGCGTTCATCGCGCCGGCGCTGGTGCCGCTGAGCGCGGGCAGATCGAAGCGGCCGTCCTCGAGCAAGGCATCGAGCACGCCCCAGGTGAACGCGCCGTGCGCGCCGCCGCCCTGCAGGGCGAGTGCGAGCGGGGTGCGGGTGAAGGGCAGCTTCCAGGCCATGGCGCGAGTGTCACCGGCCCGTGTGCAAGAACCGTGCGGGAGCGGCTCCTAGAATGCAACGATGAGTTCGCACCATCCGCCCGACGAGCGTGACATCCCGGTGTTCGAGGAGCACGAGGCGAGCGCGCCGCCGCCCGTCGACGACGGCTTGCTGCGCGGCCTGAACCCGGAGCAGCTCGCCGCGGTGACGCTGCCGCCGCAGCCCGCGCTGATCCTCGCCGGCGCGGGTTCGGGCAAGACACGCGTGCTGACCACGCGCATCGCCTGGCTGATCAGCCACGGCATGGTCTCGCCGGGCGGCGTGATGGCCGTGACCTTCACCAACAAGGCGGCCAAGGAGATGCTGACGCGGCTCTCCGCCATGCTGCCGCTGCCGGTGCGCGGCATGTGGATCGGCACCTTCCACGGCCTGTGCAACCGCTTCCTGCGCGCGCACTGGAAACTCGCCGCGCTGCCGCAGGGCTTCCAGATCCTCGATTCGGCCGACCAGCTCTCGGCCGTCAAGCGCGTCATCAAGGCGATGAACCTGGACGAGGAGCGCTACGTCCCGAAGCAGGTCACCTGGTTCATCGCGGCGCAGAAGGAAGAGGGGCACCGACCCAAGGACGTCGAGATCCGCGACGAGATGACGCGCGTGATGACGCAGGTCTACCAGGGCTACGAGGAGCAGTGCCAGCGCGAGGGCGTGGTCGACTTTGCCGAGCTGCTGCTGCGCACCTACGAGCTGATGCGCGACAACGCGGCGCTGCGCGACCACTACCAGCGCCGCTTCCGCCACATCCTGGTCGACGAGTTCCAGGACACCAACAAGCTGCAGTACGCCTGGCTGAAGATGTTCGCCGGGCCGCCCGGCGGCATCGCCGGTCGTGAGCCTTGCGCGGTGTTCGCCGTGGGCGACGACGACCAGAGCATCTACGCCTTCCGCGGCGCGCAGGTCGGCAACATGAGCGCCTTCGAGCGCGAGTTCCGCGTCGGGCAGGTGATCAAGCTGGAGCGCAACTACCGCTCGTACGGCAACATCCTGGACGCGGCCAACGGGCTGATCGCGCACAACGCGCGGCGCTTGGGCAAGAACCTGCGCACCGAGGCCGGCGCCGGCGAGCCGGTGCGCGTGTACGAGGCGACCAGCGATTTCGCCGAGGCGCAGTGGTTCGTCGAGGAAGCGCAGCAACTGCACCGCGAGGGCCTGCCGCGCCACGAGATCGCCTTGCTCTACCGCAGCAACGCGCAGAGCCGGGTGCTGGAATCGGCGCTGTTCAACGCCGGCATCCCCTACAAGGTGTACGGTGGCCTGCGCTTCTTCGAGCGCGCCGAAGTCAAGCATGCGCTGGCCTACCTGCGCCTGGTCGAGAACCCGAACGACGACACCAGCTTCCTGCGCGTCGTCAACTTCCCCACGCGCGGCATCGGCGCGCGCACGCTGGAACTGCTGCAGGACGCGGCGCGGACCAGCGGGCGCAGCCTGGCGCAGAGCGTCGGCGCGGTGGCGGGCAAGGGCGGCGCCAACCTGCAGGCCTTCGTCCATCTCGTCGACGCGATGCGCGACGCCACCAGGGGCCTGACGCTGCGCGAGATCATCGAGCACATGCTGCACGCCTCGGGGCTCGTCGACTTCTACAAGACCGAGAAGGAAGGCGCCGAGCGGCTCGAGAACCTCGAGGAACTGGTCAACGCGGCCGAGGCCTTCGTCACGCAGGAAGGCTTCGGCAAGGACGCCGTCGCGCTGCCGGTGGACGAGCAGGGCGGCGCCGCGCCGGTCCCGGTGCCGGATGCCGAGACGGGCGAGATCATGTCGCCGCTGGCCGCCTTCCTGACCCATGCCTCGCTGGAGGCCGGCGACAACCAGGCCCAGGCCGGACAGGACGCCATCCAGCTGATGACCATCCACGCCGCCAAGGGCCTGGAGTTCGATGCGGTGTTCATCACCGGGCTCGAGGAGGGCCTGTTCCCGCACGAGAACAGCCTGTCCGACGGCGACGGCCTGGAGGAGGAGCGCCGCCTGATGTACGTGGCGATCACGCGTGCACGCCAGCGGCTGTACCTGAGCTTCAGCCAGACGCGCATGCTGCACGGCCAGACCCGCTACAACGTCAAGAGCCGCTTCTTCGACGAGCTGCCCGAGGCGACACTGAAGTGGATCACGCCACGCCAGCAGGGCTTCGGCTCGGGTTATGCGCGGCAGTACCAGGAGGCCTGGTCGCGCGGCTCAGGGCTGGGCTCGATCGTCGGAGCGGGGCGTGTCGAGGCGCGCCCGGCGAGTTCCTACCCGATGCCCTCGAAGGCGGCCGCGGGCCACGGCCTGCGGGTGGGCCAGAGCGTGTTCCACACCAAGTTCGGCGAGGGCGTGATCGTCACGCTCGAGGGCAGCGGCGAGGATGCGCGCGCCCAGGTCAACTTCGGTCGCCACGGCATGAAGTGGCTGGCGCTCTCGGTGGCCAAGTTGACGCCGGTCAACTGAGCCGGCGCGGGGCTCAAAGCTTGCCGAAGGCGGTGTCGTCGATGATGTCGGCGAAGCCGGTGTCGGGCAGCGGCATCGGCGCACTGCCACCTTGCTGCCGCAACTGCTTGCGTGCGAGCCACTTCTCCTGCGCGGCGGGCGGCAGGTCGGTCAGGATCAGCAGGTGGCGCTCGATCAGCAGGTCGACCAGGTCCTCGAGCACACGCACGAAGCCGGCATCGAGCCGGTCGAAGCCCTGGCCGGGAGCGTCCGCGCGCAGGAAACCGATCACCTCGTCGTCGAGTGCCTCGCGGTACTCGACGGCGTCGGGCTGCGGATCGCGGTACAGGCCGACGATCTCGCCGCGGACATTGCGCTGCACATAGGGCACCTCGGCAGCTTGCGCCAGCACGCCCGGGTTGTCGAGCGCCCACAAATTACCCGTGCGCCACTCTCGGTCGATGCTAGCGGGGCGGGCCCCGCGCGGCGCACAGTCGGAATCGGACGGGCCGACCCGGGCTCGTCCGCCACGATGCGACGCCGCGCCTTCGTCAGCCTGGGCACCGCAGCGGCCGCGCCGCTGCCGTGGGCCGGCATCGTGCGTGCGGCCGCGGCGCCGGTGCCGTTGCAGCAGTGGCAGGCGCTGGTCGAGCAGGCCGCGCAGGCGGATGGCTTGGCGCGCATCGAACTGGTCAACGCGGTGCTGAACCGCTGGCTCGTGGAGTGGGACGACTCCGCCCGTCTCGACTGGCCCACGCCACGCGAGGTGATGGCGCGCGGCGGCGGGGACTGCCGGGCCTTCGCGATCCTGAAGTTCTTCACGCTGCTGGCCGCGCACCACCCGGCGCGCGACACGCGGGTGCTCTACGCGATCCGGCAGCGCCGCTCGACGCCGGGCCTGCAGCAGCCCCATCTGGTGGCCTGGGCGCGTGCCGGGGGCGAGGAGCCGCGGGTGCTGGACAGCCTGAACCCGTTCGCGCTGCGGCTCTCGCAGCGGCGCGACCTGAAGCCCTTGTTCAGTGTCGACCTGGAGCACCTGCGGCGTGGTGCCGACGAGGCGATCGACCGGCCGGCGAGCGACTTGCGGCCCTGGCGCGAGATGCTCGAGCGCCGCGCCCGGGAGCCGGCTCAATCGCTGGTGGACACCTCGAGCACACGCCCGCTGCGAGGGTTGAGCTCGCAGCGGTAGGTGAAGGGCACGGCGTTCATGCCTTCGGCGCGCTGCACCGCGCCCTGGCCGACGAGCAGCACCGTGCCGTTGCTGCCGGGCTGGATGCGGCGCGAATCCGAGCCGAACACGATGCGCCCGACGCGCGGATGGCGCGCCTTCAGCGAGCCGGCGGCGGCGCTCTCGCAGGCCTCCGGCGAGAGGTTGGTCAGGTCGGGTTCGAAGGCCTTCTCGGCCGGCGCACGCGCCGCGACGATGTCGCGGAACAGCGCTCCCGAGGCACTGTCTGACTTCGCGTTGTAGGCGCAGCTGTAGGTGAAGGGCACCGTGGAGCCGCCGAGCCGGTAGCGGCCCTCGCCGCGCACGCTGGTCTCGTCGTCGGTGGCGGGCGTCAGCACGCGGCGGCCGGCGATGTACTGCACCTCCTGCACCTCCTTGCCCCGCATGCGGCGGATGGTGTCGCTGACCTCCGCTTCGCAGCGCTCGGCGGCCTTGGGCGTTTCGGCCCGGACCACTGGGGCCGTCGCGATCAAGGCAAGCAGCAGGGCAGCCGGGCCGGGATGGAAGCAGGTCATGGGAGGGGTGGGCAGGACTTCTTGCCGGGCATGGTGGCGCCTTTCGGGCCCCCGGGCAAGTGAGGCTACCCGGATCGGGTGGCGTGCTGTTGTGTCCCCGATCGCGCCCGGACCGCACGGTGACGCGGGCCCGGCGCGGCCGGCCTGGCCGGAGAAGCATCCCGATGCGCAGTTCGCCCTCGACGATGTCCCCGCCCTCCGAGCCGCCCGACTCGTGGCGCCTGAAAAAATCGGGCCCGCGGACGGGCCCGATCGAACATCGGGTCAGCTCCTCCCTGCCGACCGATGCCGGAGGGGAGACTCCTCCGGGAAAAATGCTCCACGCCCCGACCCGGAGGCCGGATGCGGCGCGGCCCGTTCACGCCGTCTCGCCGGCGCCATGGGGCGAGTCCTTCTCTGCGGGAGAGCGTGTGCGGGGGCGCCGGCGGTAGCGCGCGAACTGCTGGTCCGCCAGCACGCCGACCAGGATGACGGAGCCCATCACCGCGAAGTTCAGCGAGCTCGGGATGCCCAGCAGGTTCACCAGGTTCTGCAGGATCTGCAGCAGGATCGTGCCGAGCACGACGCCGATCACCGAGCCTTCCCCGCCGCGCAGCGAGAAGCCGCCGAGCACGGCCGCGGCGATCGCGTACAGCTCGTAGAAGTTGCCGTGCACGGCCGGGGAGATCGAGCGCGTGTACATCGCGAGCAGGATCGCGTTGACGGCGGTCAGCCCGCAGCAGATGACGTAGGCCGCGATCGTGATGCGGGCGGTGGCGATGCCCGAGTAGCGCGCCGCCTCCTCGTTCTTGCCGATCGCGTACAGGTAGCGCCCCAGCACCGAGCGGTGCAGCACCACGCCGGCGACCAGCGTGACGACCGCCAGCACGATCAGCGTGTGCGGCACGGCGAGGGTCGGCCCGTCGTGGCCGAACAGGCGCGCGAGCGGCGCGAAGATCTCGCTGCGCCCGGCCGTCAGCCACTCGAGCGTGGGGAAGCTCGCGCCGAAGCCGAAGCCGACGGTGGCGTCCTCGGTGTAGTAGCGCGCCATGCCGCGGTAGATCAGCAGCGCGCACAGCGTCACGACGAAGGGCTGCAGCCCGACCTTGGCCACCAGCGTGCCGTGCACCAGCCCCATCAGCATGCCCGCGGCGACGACGAGCAGCATCGCCACGCCCCAATGCACCTCGGCGTTGACGATCAGGTCGATGAACAGCACGCCCAGCAGCGCGACGACTGCGCCCACCGACAGCTCGATGCCGCCGACCAGGATGACGAAGGCCTGCGCGATGGCGATGATGCCGAACATGCCGATCTGGTTGGCCGTGTTCGAGATGTTCGCCGCGAGCAGGAAGCGTGGGTTGATGAGGGCCACGATCGTGCCCACCACCAGGATCAGCACGAGCAGGCCGATGTCCTTCTTGAAGATCACGGTGCCGGCCCCCTCTCGATGGTTGCGGCCGCCGGGGCGCCGACGGCCAGCTGCAGCACATTGTGTTCGCTGAACGCCGGGCGCTCGAGCAGGCCGCTGATGCGGCCCTCGTGCATCACGGCGATGCGGTCGCACACGCCGATCACCTCCTCCATGTCGGAGGAGATCATCAGCACCGCGACGCCGGAATCGGCCAGCGCGCGCAGCAGCGCGTAGATGTCGTTCTTGCTGCCCACGTCGATGCCACGCGTGGGCTCGTCGAGGATCATCACGCGCGGGGCCATCGACAGCCATTTCGCCAGCACGACCTTCTGCTGGTTGCCGCCCGACAGCACGCCCGCCGGCGTGGTGACGTCCGGGGCGCGGATGGCGAGGCTGCGCTTGTGCCGCTGTGCGTTGTCGCGTTCCGCCGCGGTGTCGACGAGCAGGCGCCGCGCATAGGCGCGCATGTTGGGCAGCGAGATGTTCTCGGCGATGGGCACGTCCAGCAGCAGCCCGGCGCGCTTGCGGTCCTCGGGCACGAGGTAGAAGCCGCGTTCGATCGCGGCCCGCGGCGAGGCCGCGGCGATGGCCTGCCCGGCCACGCGCACCGTGCCGGCCAGCCGCGCATCGACGCCGAAGGCGGCGCGCGCCAGCTCCGTGCGGCCCGAGCCCACCAGACCGGCCAGCCCGAGGATCTCGCCCTGCCGCACCCGCAGGCTCACGGCGCGGCCGGGGTAGGCCAGGGTGCGCAGGGCGTCGATCTCGAGCGCGTCGTCGCCCGGCGGGCGCGCCGGCGCGCTGTAGTTGCCCTTCAGCTCGCGCCCGATCATCAGGCGGATCATCGTGGCATGGCTGACATCGGCGCGCTGCAGCTCGCCGGCCACGCGCCCGTCGCGCAGCACCACGACGCGGTCGGTGCAACGCTCCACCTCGTTGAGGCGGTGCGAGATGAAGATCACGCTCACCCCGTCGGCCTTCAACCCCGCGATGACGCGCAGCAGCCGCTCGGTCTCGGCGATCGTCAGGCTGGAGGTCGGCTCGTCCATGATCACCAGGCGCGCGTTCAGCGACAGGGCCTTGGCGATCTCCACCAGCTGCTGTTGCGCGAGCGAGAGGCTGTCCACCGGCGTGCCGGCGTCGAAGTCGCAGCCCAGCCGCCCCAGCAGCGGGCGCACGCGCCGGTGCATCTGTGCGGTGTCGACCAGCCTGAGCGGCCCGCCGGCAAGCATCTCGCGGCCGATGAACACGTTCGCCGCCACGTCCAGGTTGCCGAACAGGTTGAGTTCCTGGTGCACGAAGGCGATGCCGGCGGCCAGCGCGTCCCGGACGCTCAGCGCCGGGCGCGGCGTGCCGCCGGCGCGGATCGTCCCCGAGTCCGGTGCGACGATGCCGCCCAGCACCTTCATCAGGGTCGACTTGCCAGCCCCGTTCTCGCCGACCAGGCCGACCACCTCGCCCGCGCCGACCGACAGGCTGACCCCGTCCAGCGCAACCACGCCCGGATAGGTCTTGCGGATGCCGGTCAGCTCGAGCAGCATCGCCGGCCCGGGCTCACTTGCCCATCATCTGCTTCAGTCCGGCCGTGAAGGCGTCGACGTTGGACTTGTCGATCACCTTGCCCGGCACGATGATGATGCCGTCCTTCGGCACGCCGGACTTGTTGCCGTCCAGGTAGGCCGCCATCAGCTTCATGCCGCGGTAGCCCCACTCGTAGGGCTGCTGCACGACGGTGCCGACGATGCTGCCCTCCTTGACGCCGCCCAGCGTGATCGGGTCCTCGTCGAAGCCGATCACCTTGATCTTGCCGAGCTTGCCCGTCTCCTTCAGCACCTCGTAGATGCGCGGCGTGTTGTACGAGTAGAAGCCCACGAGGCAGGCGATGTCCGGGTTGGCGGCCAGCGCGTCCTCGACGTTGCGCTTCGCGCGGCCCTGGTCGATCTCGTCGCCGCGCACGTCGATCAGCTCGACCTTCGAGCCCTTGATCGTCTCCTTGACACCCTCGATGCGCTCGCGCGCGTTGTCCGCGCCGGGCAGGCCGACGAAGCCGATGCACTTGCCGCCCTGCGGCAGCGCCTTCAGCATCAGCTTGCCGGCGTCCTTGCCGAGCGCGACGTTCGACGAGCCGATGTAGGCCACGCGCTTGGACTGGGGCGCATCGGAGTCGGTCGTGAAGAGCAGGGACTGGCCGGCGATCTTGTTCAGCCCGTCGGTCTGGTTCTTCGGGTCGACCGAGCTGACCATGATGCCGGCCACGCCGGCAGCGACCAGGTCTTCCATCACGCGCTGCTGGACGGCGGCGGCGGCCTGCTCGGGGTACTTGAACTGCAGGCTGTACTTGGGCAACTCGCCCTGCGCCTTCTTGACGCCGGCCTCGGCGATCTTCCAGAAGTCGGAGGCGCCGTTGACGACGAACGCCAGGGTCTTCTTCTGCTGCGCGCGCGCCTCGGGCGGGGCGCTCAGCGCGGCGGCCAGGCCGGCCGCAAGCACGGCGCCGAGGGTCCATGGACGGCGTGTGTTCTTCATGGCGAGTCTCCTTGGGTCAAGTGGCATGCAAGGTGCAGGCGGACCGCCTGCCGGTGGTCGAGCCGCGCGCTGCCGGCCGGCGCCGGTTCCAGCCGCGGATCGGGAACGGGAGGCGCCTCATGTCCGGCGCTGCCCGAGGCCCAGGCCGAGGGCGATGATCACGCCCTTGGCGATGAGCTGAAGGTCGATCGGCACGTCGAGGATGTTCATCGCGTTGTTGAGGGCGCCGAGGAAGAGCACGCCCAGCACGCTGCGCACGACCGAGCCGCGCCCGCCGCTGAGGTGGGTGCCGCCGAGCACCACCGCGGCGATCACGTCGAGCTCGATGCCGAACTCGCCGTAGGTCGCCGAGCCGGTGTGCACCTGCGACGCCTGGATCACGCCGGCCAGTGCGGCGCACAGGCCGCACAAGCCGTACAGGCCCAGCGTGGTGAGCCGCGTGCGGTGCCCGCTGAGCCAGGCGGCACGTTCGTTGTCGCCAATCGCGGCCACCTGCAGCCCCAGCGGCGTGTGCCGCTGCGCGAAGGCCAGCGCCGCCGCGACGGCGCCGAACAGCCAGACCGACACCGGCACGCCGGCCAGGCGGCCGGTGCCGATGAACGAGAAAGCCGGCTGGTCGCGCACCGCGTGCAGGTCCGGGCCGCCCAGCAGCAGCGCCGACCCGCGCACGATGCTCAGCATCGCGAGGGTGACGATGATGGGCGGCAGGCCGCCGAACGCGATCAGGCCGCCGTTGACGAGGCCGATCGCCAGCCCGAGGGCGAGCGCGAGCGGCAGCGCGAGCGGCAGCCCGAGGCCGGCATCCAGCGACAGCACCGCGACGAGCCCGGACAGCGCCAGCACCGGGCCGACCGAGAGGTCGATGCCCCCGGTCATGATCACGAAGGTCATCGCCGCGGCCATGATGCCGACGATGGCCACCTGGCGCAGGATGCCCAGCAGGTTGCCCGCGCTCAGGAAGGCCGGCTCGGCCCAGGCGAACAGCGCCACCGCCACGGCCGCCGCGAGCGGCACGGCGGTGGACCGCAGGCGGGCCAGCCAGAGCGGACGCGGTGCCGCGGTCAGGGCGAGCGTGTTCATGCGACGCCCCCGAACTCGCGCACCAGGTCGGCGACGCCGGTGCCCGGCCCCGGGCGGGTGCTGACGATCCGGCCGCGGTTCATGACGAGGATGCGGTCGGCGATCGCCAGCACTTCCTCGAGGTCGGACGAGACGACCAGGATCGCCGTGCCGCGCGCGCGCTCGGCGCGCAGGGTGGCATAGATCTCGGCCTTGGCGCCGACGTCGACGCCGACCGTCGGCTCGTCGAGGATCAGCACACGCGGTCGCAGCGCCAGCCACTTGCCGAGCAGCACCTTCTGCTGGTTGCCGCCGGACAGCAGGCGCACGGGCCGGTCGGGATCGGGCGGCTGCAGGTTCAGCGCGGCGATCCAGCGCCGCGCTGCCGCGCGCACGCGCGCCGCCAGCAGCAGGCCGGCACGGCAATGGCGGCGCAGCGTCGCGAGGATCAGGTTCTCCGCCACGCCGAGGTTCAGCAGCAGGCCGTCGCGGTGGCGGTCCTCGGTGACGAAGCCGATGCCGTGCGCGATGGCTTCGCGCGGCGAGCCGATGGTGGTGGCGCGGCCGTCGAGCTCGAGGGTGCCGGCGTCCGGAGGCGCCGCACCGAAGAGGGCTCGCACCAGTTCCGTCCGTCCGGCACCGACCAGGCCGGTGATGCAGACGATCTCGCCGGCATGCACCTCCAGGTCGATGGCCTGGAACTCGCCGCGGCGCGACAGGCCGTTGCAGCGCAGGCGCGGCGCGCCCCGCGGCGCGGCGAGCTCGGCCGGTGCGGTCGGAGCGGCGGCGCGCGTTGCGCCCGCCAGCGTCTCACCGACCATCAGGCGGATCAGGCCGGCGCGGTCCAGCGAGCCGATCGGCGCGTCGGCGACGATGCGGCCGTCGCGCATCACCGTCACGCTGTCGCACACGGCGAACACCTCGTCGAGCAGGTGGCTGGTGTAGACGATGCCCACGCCGCGCGAGCGCAGGCCGCGGATCGTCGCGTGCAGGCGCGCGACATCGGCCACCGAAAGCCAGCCGGTCGGCTCGTCCATCAGCAGCACGCGGGCCTCGAGCGCCAGCGCCCTGAGGATCTCGACCTCCTTGCGCTTCACCGTCGGCAGCACGCCGACCGGCGCGTCGAGGTCCAGTTCGACGCCGTGGCGCGTCAGCAGCGTCCGGGCCTCGGCGCGCATCCGGCGGCGGTCGACCACGCCGAAGGCGCGTGTCGGCACGCGACCCAGGACCAAGTTGTCGAGCACGGACATCTCCGGCACCAGGTTCGAGTGCTGGTAGATGCAGGCGATGCCGCGGTGCAGCATCTCGGTCGGGCGGCCGAGCGGCGCGGGTTCGCCGTGCAGTTCCACCTGGCCGCCGCTCGGCTCGATCGCGCCGGAGAGGATCTTCATCAGCGTCGACTTGCCGGCCCCGTTGGCGCCCACCAGGGCGCGCACTTCGCCTTCGGCCACGGTGAAGTCGGCCGGGTGCAGCACGGTCTGCGCGCCGTAGGCCTTGGTCAGGCCGCGGGCCCGGAGCAGCACGGGCGGGTTCATGTCACGCGGCGGCGAGGGCGGCGCGGCCCCGGTCGCGGCGATGGGCGAGCCAGCGCGCCTGCGCCACCGCGCCGAGCAGGATCGCACCCGTGAGGATCTGCTGCACGAACTGCGAGATGCCGTGCAGCGTGAGCCCCAGCAGCACCACGCCCAGCAGGAACGCGCCCAGCACCGGGCCCCAGAACGTCGCGCTGCCGCCGCGCAGGGCCACGCCGCCGATCACCGCGGCCGCGATCGCCGTCAGCTCGAGGCCGTTGCCGAGCGATTCGGTGGCCGTCGTCAGGCGCGCCACCAGCAGCAGCGCCGCGATGCCGGCACACAGGCCGCACAGGGCGTAGGCGAGCACGACGTGGCGCTGCACCGGGATGCCGGCCAGGCGCGCGGCCTCGGGGTTGCCGCCGATGGCCTGCAGGTTGCGGCCGAGCCGGGTGTGCGACAGCATCGCCTGGAAGAGCACGAGCAGCACCAGCATCACCACGAAGGAGAGCGGCACCGCGAGCAGGCGCAGCCACGCCTCGACGCCCAGTGCGGCGCCGATGTCGAGGTAGGTCTCCAGGCCGACGATCCAGGGGTCGGCGAGGGGCGTCGTCGACAGCTCGGGCACCAGCTTGCGGCCGGAGATCGCGAACACCAGCCCGCGGTAGGCGGCCAGCGTCGCGAGCGTTGCGATGAAGGGCTGCAGCCGCAGGCCGACCACCAGCAGCCCGTTGATCGCCCCGGCCAGCGTCGCCGCCAGCAGGGCGAGCGGCAGCACCAGCCAGCCCGGCAGGTGCAGGATCAGCGAGGCGTCGTAGGCCACCATCCCGGCCAGCGCGACGATCGCGCCGACCGAGAGGTCGATGCCGCGCAGCAGGATCACGAACGACTGCCCCATCGCGACGATCGCGACGAACGCGTACCCCGCCATCAGGTTCTCGAGGTTGCCGGCCGAGGCGAAGTTCGGCGTGGCGACGCTGAAGAACCCGAAGGTCAGCGCGAAGAAGGCCGGCAGCGCGGCCGCGCCGGGGCGCAGGCTCATCGCGGGCCGCGTCTCACCAGCGCTGGCTGGGCTGGATCTGCCGCACGTTCTCGCGCGTGGCGATCAGGTAGGGCATCAGCAGCCGCGCCTTCTTCTTCACCGCGGTCGCATGCACCTGCCCGGCGCCCAGCAGCGTCGCCACCGATGCGGCGAAACGGCCCTGCTGGTAGACGTCGGTGTACTGCGTGCCGGTCAGCTCGCCCTTCTCGATCGAGTCGAGCGCGTCCTTCTCGCCGTCGTTGCCGAACACGACCAGCTTGCCCAGCAGGCCCTTCTCCTTGGCCACGTCGACGGCGCCGAGCGCCATCGAGTCGTTCACGCCGTAGACGCCGGCGAGCCCGGGGCGCGCGGCGAGGATGGTCGCCAGCACGTCCTGCGCCTTCTTGCGCGACCAGTCGGCCACCTGGTCGGCGACGATGCGGATGCCGGGGTGGTGCTTCTTCATGCCGTCGACGAAGCCGTTCGTGCGCTGGTCGCGGATGACGATGCCGGGCGGGGCGTTGAGGATCGCGACCTCGCCCTTGCCGCCCATCTTCTCGCCCATCACCCGGGCGATCTCCATCGCGCCGTGGTAGTGGCTCATCTCGACGTGCGCGGCATGGTCGGAGCTGGCGTCGATATTCAGCGTGATGACCGACACGCCGGCCCGCTTGGCCTTGTTGATGGACGGCGCCAGGGCGACGCTGTCGATGGGCTGCAGGAAGATCACCGCGCTGCCTTCGTTGATCAGCGTGTCCATCAGGCTGACCTGCACCTCGACCTTGTTCTGTCCGTCCAGCAGCCGGTACTCGATCGAGGGCTGTTCCTTGAGCACCTCCTCGATGCCCTTGGACCAGGCCGCCGGCACCGTGTGGGGCTGCCACTGGATGAAGGCCATCTTCAGCGTGGACGGCGCGGCCGCCGCGGCGCCGGCCAGGCCGAGGCTCCCGGTGCGCGGATCGGTACCCCCGATCAGTGCGGTGGCGGCGGTGCCGAGTGCGGCCGAAGCCGCCATGGCCTGCTTCATGAAGCCGCGGCGCGGCGTTGCGCGGGTCGAACCGGTCACGGGGTCGCTCATGGGTGTCACCTCCGCATTCGGGTTGAAGTCCGCGCCGCCAAAGAGGTCAGGCCAGATTGAGGGCGCGTGGTGATTTGGCCTTACCAAAACCGAAGCATGTCTCCGGACATTCCCTGAGTGGCCGGCGCAGTCGGTCCGCCCGCCCTTGACGGTGGCGGCTGCTGCAGTGCGCCCCGCAGGGCCTCGCGCGTCGCCTCGGCACCCATGCAAAGGAATCGCGGACGAATGGGGCTCTCGTCCTGTACAACGGGTCCGAGATGGATGGAACGAGAAACCTCCATGTCAACCAGGACCGTGCAGCGATGAGCGCGCCCGTCGATCCGGCCCTGCTCCAGGCGCTGAGCGATGACGCGCTGAAGGGCGCCAGCAGCTCGGCCATCTTCAGGCGCGGCCAGGCCTACGCCCAGTCCGGTGCGGTCCAGGCAGTCGAACACGAAGCCGGCCCCATGCCGGCGGCGCGCGCCACGGTCGTGGGCACGCAGCGCTACGAGGTGGACGTGTGGGTCGACGAAGGCGAGGTGGGTGGTCAATGTGATTGCCCGAACGCCGAAGACGGCTGGTTCTGCAAGCACCAGGTGGCCCTGGCCATCGTCTGTCGCGGCTTGCTCGGTGGCGAGGCGCCGGCCCCGGATGAAGCCGCCCGCGAGAAGCTGGCCGCGGCCGCCGCCGCAAAGGCCAGGCGCGCCCGCACGATCGAAGACCGCCGCGAGGCCTTGGCTCGCTTCCTGCGCAGTCAGGATGCGCCGGTGCTGGCGCAGCGCCTGCTGGACCTGGCCGACCGTGATGCGGCCGTCGAACGCGAACTGCAGCAATGGCGCAGGCTCGGCGAAGTGCAGCACGGCGTCGCCGGCCTGACCGAGTTGAAGGCGCTGGCCACCCAGATCCTCGCGCCGGGCAGAGACTTCCTGGACTGGCGCCAGACCTTCGGCTACGCGCAGCGTGCAGCCGACGTGCTGCCGTTGCTCGCGCAGACACGGGCCCGCAACCCGGAGGACGCGTTGGTGCTCGGCCTGCACGCCCTGCGTCGTGCCTGGGCCGCGATGGAGCAGGCCGATGATTCCGGCGGCGACATCGGCGGCCTGGCGCGTGCCATCGGCGACGAGTGGGTCGAAGCGCTGCGAGCCGCCGGCCCGCGGCCCACGCCGCCAAGCTGGCCGAGGCCCGCAGGCTGCGTCGCCGCGCGCCCTGCGACGACCGCCACGAGAAACAGCCTGCCGGGCTCTTCACGCTGGAGCAGCTGTACCTCCATCGACTGGAGGCCGAAGGTGACATCGATGGCGCCCTGGCCGTGCTGCGCGAGGATCTGCCCGAGGCTGGCGCCTTCGCACGCGTCACCGCCTTCCTGGAGCGACATGGCCGCTTGCGCGAAGCCTTTGCCAATGCCGAGGCGGCGCTCAAGGCGCATCCGGACGATGACCGACTCCAGCGGGACATGCTGTGCTGCTACGAGCGCGATGGCTGGGCCGATGAGGCACTCGCGTTGCGCCGCAAGCGATTCGAGCGCTGGCCCGGCGTGGAGGCCTACGGCGAGCTGCTGCGCGCAGGCACCGCGGCCCGTTGCGATGTGGACGCACTGCGCAAGGAGCTTCACGCCATGCTGCTGGCGCGTGAGCAGCAGCTGGCCGCGCCTGTGCGGGGCCGCGCCGGCCGGGCCGGCCACGACGTGACGCTGCGCGTCGACGTGCTGTGCATGGAGCAACGCTGGGCCGAGGCCCTGGCCATCGTGCAGCCGCCGGCCCGCTGCCAGCCCGGCACGCTGCGGACCCTGGCCCGCAGCCTCGGCAAGCAGCACCAGGCGCAGCGCATCGAGCTGCTGAGGCGCGTGCTGGCCGAAGCGATGCAGACCGCCGCCAGCCCCTATGCCGCGGAATTGAAGCTGGTGGGGGAGATCTGCGCCCTGCTCGATGCGGGTGCGCGCGCGGCCTGGCTTGCCAGCCTGCGCGCCGAGTTCAAGGCCAAGCGCAACTTCGTGGGGGGACTTCCTGCAGATTGATGTTCAACGGCTGCAGGCCTGCGCAAGCGACCTTGTTGGCACGCTGAGGAGCCGCTGACATTGGCCCAGAAAGCAAAAAGCCCAGCCGGTGAAGGCTGGGCTAAGTGCTTGCCATTGCTGGCCTATTTTGGCTCCCCGACCTGGGCTCGAACCAGGGACCTACGGATTAACAGTCCGAGCTGCCATTCGACCTAAGCTGTTGATTTGCATAGGGAAAAGCTGCCTGACTTCCAATATTCCTCTCCCTGGCAGTTGGGACCTATACCTGGGAAGGCTCGGGGAGTTTTGGAGGCCCCCAACTGCTGCCCTGCAGGCCCGCTGGCTGGCGTGCGAACCGAGCCGCAAGTCTGCGCCACTGCTGAGGCTGGGCGCCGGTGCACCGTGATGAGTTTCCGCCAGACGCCTGGCCGGGTCAGGGCGCCCTCGCGAGAATTCCAGGAAAACCTTCGGGACCGTGTCGTGACCGCACCAGTCAGCTTCGAGACGATGCGGGGGTGCTGCTTTTGGCACGTGCTCCAAAGAAGGGAATGACATGACCTCGAAGACTTCCACCCCGGTCGCGCCGGCCGTTCCGATGACCCCGAGCGCGGCTTCGCGCATCCAGGCGGCAGCAGCCCGCTCGAGCGGCGGTACCGTTGCCAAGGGCAGCTTCGCCGCCAGGGCCCAGAGTGCGGCGGCCAAGGGCGGCAAGCGCTGATACAACGACAAGGAGGGTGACAGGGTGGCCGCACGGCCACCTTGTCGCAAGAACATGAACCACCGCATCCTTCCCGAACTGGGTCAACTGTTCCGCTGCGCGATCACCGGCGCCGGGTATCGGCCTCGGTTGGTCGAACTTGGACTCGACAAGGACCTGGATGACCTGGCGCTCGATGCTCGATCGTCGTCCTCCGCAGACCTGCTTCTGGCATTGGAAGATGCCGTCCAGCGGAGTCTGGCCATCGATGCCGGTGTGAGATGGGCTCAGGTGCTTCGTTGGGCCTGGGGGCGCGCGCGTGAGGCCGTACAACAGCTTGCCCGCGACGTCGACACAACGCCCATCGAGCCGCAGGCTGGCGTTGATGCCGTTCGAGCCGGGTTTGGCGTGCCGATGCTGTCCGGGCTGGTGCGCCTGGCGATCCATCAGTTGCCGGGCATGGACCTCGACGTGTGGTGGCGAAGTCCGATGGCAGGCTGGGTGGAGATGGCTGCTGGCGTTGGTGAAGTGGCACCCAAGGAGGCGGCATCCAGGCTTCACGACACGCCCAGGACCACCGAGCGATGGCTGGCCGGCGATCCTGTGGGCGAATTGCAGTTCCCCCACCGACCCACGGTCATGCGCGTACTGGACGCTCGTGCTGGCAAGCTGGGTGTGGAGCAAGTGGACCATCTGACCGGCTGGCTGACGGTAAGTCTCGCCTTCCAGTCCTTGCCGCTTTCCTTGCGGGAAGAGGTCAAGCGGGACTTTGCCGTCCGTGCGCAGCAACCGTGGTCCATGCAGGCCTGTGTCGAGAGTCTGAATCGACAGAGCCATGTCGCCGGTGACCGGCCTGTCCTGCGAGACCTCGTTTCGTTGTTGACGCAGATCCAACACGCGTACTCGGCCAAGCAACGCGATCTGGATTGCGCAGGTCGTCTCCTCGACCAGCTGCAGGAACACCTCAATCAAGAGGATGTCTTCTGGCAAGGTTCCCACCAGTACATCCACGACTGGTTCAGCGGCAGGCTCGCCGCGCTGCAAGGCCATTTGGACGACGCTCTTCGCCTATATGACGCTGCAGTCGAGGGGGCCTGGTGGCGCGGTGGTCCCAATCAGCACCCGATCCTGGACGAAGCGCTGATCTACGCCGTGGGCGTTGGGGACGCTGTCGCCGCCAAGCGCTACTGGGACAAGACCTTCATGCTGGGCCTCAATCGTTGGCCAAAGCGTCCACTGGACGAACAGGAGCGCCGGCGCCTGGCCTTCGCGTTCGAACAACGGTTCCATCCGCAACTGGCCAAGGATCGGATACCTCCGCAGATGGAGATCCTTGTTCGAAAGGAACCGTTCTCGCTGACGGCCCAGCAACTCAAGAAGCCGAACGCCAAGGTCAAGCATGCACAAGGGCGTACTCGCCGCACGCCCCTCATGGATGCTGTTCGCGAAGGCACGTTGGAGGACGTCAAGCGCGCGATCGCAGCGGGCGGCGATCCGGACGACTTCATCCAGGAATCGGGTGAAGGCCCGCTGAGCTACGCGATGCGCCGCGCCTGCGATCGACGAGATGCGTTGATCATGGACCACCTGCTCCGGATGGAGCTCCTGCCCGAGACGGTCAATCGGCAGTCCTCGACGAGCAGGGAGACCCCTTTGAAGATCGCCATTGAGATGGCTGATGCCTCGGCAGTCGAGCGGTTGGTTCATCTCGGCGCCGACGTGGAGCACGCCTGCGACTACGTGCCATCTGCGCTTTGCTACGCGATGCTGCTGCTCCACGGCAGCATTCACCGTGATGACGAGACACAGGAGCGTGCTTACCTCAGTGGTCGCATGCGAGGCGATGTTCACGATGCCAAGGACGGCGCCGTGCTGGATATCGACCTGGCTTCGCGACGTCTCGCCCTGGCACAGAAGCGCGATTCGTCACCTCGCAACATGGAGATCTTCAAGAAGGTCATGGACTGGTACATCCGGCCACCGGAGGACTGCCGGCGCGTCGTGAGGACCCTGTTAAGGCTTGGCGCAAACCCGAACCGACGGTACAAAGTCGAACATGAGGACCTAGCCGAGTGGACGCCAACGTTGTTTGGTGCCCAGCTCGGGGACCTGGAAGTCTTTGCGGCGCTCATCGAGCATGGCGGTGACCCGGATGCTGTCCTGATGCAGTCCTCGGCCCTTGATCTCCAGGACGCCATGTGGATTGCCGTCGGCTACGGCAGGCATGCCATCGTGGACTATCTGATCAAGCGCACCAAGGCTGTCGGGGCGGCTTGAAATCGCAGTTTCCATTCGGCTCAGCGTCGGGACTTCGTGCCGACCAAAACGCATCCTCCTCTTGTCAGTCACACAAGAGGAACGCATGCGCTACTGCCAAGACAAACGGGTCAACGAACTGGTGGCTTCGTTGGTTCGCTCGGGATGGATCTTCACCCGTGGGCGACACGGGAAACTGAGGGCGCCGTGTGGCCGGCGGTTCGTCACGATTCCCTGCACCCCGAGCGACCATCGGACATTTCAGAATCTTCGCCGAGACATTCGAGCCTTCACACCTGATTCGCCCGCTCCTGCAAGGCCTCACAGGCCTGCATGAGGGCGTCGAAGGGCACGGCACCGCCCAGCATCACCTCGTCGGCGACCATGGCCGCATAGTCGTTGGCCAACGCCTCGCGCGCAGCGCCGGCCGGCACGATCTGAAGCCCGCCGCGCGTCGCCACGCCATAGTCGATCCATGCACCCGTCGCATCCTTCTCGGCGAAGAAGCACGACTTATGTGCTGCCACCGTCTGGGCGACTGCGCGCTCGGCGACGACTTGATCGAAGTGGCTTGACCTCGCGATGGCGGCCAGGTCGTGCCAGTGCCGGGCGAACCGTTCACCGCGCAGCCGCGCTTGGGCGCAGTAGACGTGCGCCGCGGTGGCCTTCTCCCAGAAGGTGCGGCTGACACTCATGACCTGGGGTGCTGCCGTCGGGAACACGACGCCGTCGACGTGGCCGTCCATGTCGCAGGTGATCGGCATCGGCTGGTGAGGCTCACCGGTTGCGCGTCCACCGAATTCGAGGGTCACCACAGGCGCGACATACCCGGTTCCGGCGCTGAGCGCGGGGTAGTGCAGCTGCAGCTGCTCGTTCTCCTTGCCGGCAACGCGCAACTCCGCAGAGAGGCCGCTCTCAGCGAGGCGCTGCGCCAGCCACGGTCGCACCTGGGCATCGACCCAGCCAGGCAGGCTGTCGCGCACGGCGCGAGTCCACTTGTCAGCCTGGCTTCGGCTGGCCGGCAGTTCTCTACCTTCTCCAGCCAGATCCGGGATCAGGCGGCGGATGTCGACCGTCAGGTCGATGTCCTCGGAGAAGCGCTCGATGATGCGATAGGCCTTCGACAGCGACGTGCCACCCTTGAACGTCAACTGGTCTGCAACTGGCGAGTCGAAGACGGCAGCGAGCGTCCAGACGACCCACACGTCCTTCTCGAGCAGGTGCGTCGGGCGGCCAGTACGCTCGCGAGCCGCTTCCAGCACTTCGCGCCGGTCGGCCTCGCTCAGCGCGAAGAACGCTTCAGCCACGAACTGCTTCCCGCCCGATCGCTTCTGCCATCCAGGAGGGCAGGCTGGCGCGGTGGCTCGTCAAGGCCTGCCACTCGGAAGGCGGCAGGCTGCGATGGAGCTTTTGCAGCGACTCCTTGGCGTGTTCACGCCCCATCCAGGCCAGCGCCCGGATGGCAGCGCCTGCGGGTTGCGAACCCAGCACGAACATCCACCGCGGCGCCTGCTTCACGATGACTTCAGAGCGGCCGAGTTGGAGCTTGCGCGTGCGCCCGGTGGTCAGGTAGGCCTCGCGGATCGGCACTTGCTGGGTGAGACCCAGCGCGTTGGCAGCGGCGGCGCCGTGCGGAACCACCGTCTCGCCGCTGGCTGCGGCCAGTGATTCGACGACTTTCTGCGGCGCAGGCGCCCGGGTCCCGAAGCGGCTGGCGACCGGGAGCGTGTAGCTGCCCCGCGCCACGCGAAGCAGGCTGCCTGCCTTGACCAGGCGAGAGAAGGCCTGGTCCACCGCCGCCCGGCTGCCCAGGTGCAGGAACTCCTTGGGCGACAGCACGCCACCTTCCGGCAGCGTCTTGGCTTGCTGGACGATCTGTTCGGGCAGGCTCAGGGTGGCCGCGGACATGGGTTGGCTGGGTGGTGTGCTTTGGAAGTCAGAAGTGTACTATAGTATCTGACATTGTCCATCTGGCCGACGATCAGTCGGTTGCTCGAATCCGTAGCCGCCCGCAACGATGGCGGTCGAACGCGGAGCAATTTGCAGGCAATGCCGAGGTAAACAGGCTTGGCCGATCCTGACGAACTTCCCGCCCTGCGCGCCGAGAACGCGCGCCTGATCAAGCTGCTCGATGCTCACGGAATCGAATGGCGCGAGCGCGTCTTGCCAGTCGTCGCTGCTGACACGCGCGGCGCCGACCGGCCATTGCTGAGGACGGAAGCCTCATCGCCGCAACCGCCACAGGTCAGACTGAGCCCCGCCGAGAAGGTCGCCTTGTTCGGTCGGCTCTTCAAGGGCCGGACCGACGTCTTCCCGGTGCGTTGGGAGAGCAAGACCTCCGGCAAGTCGGGCTATGCGCCGGCGTGCGCCAACGAGTGGCGGCCGGGCGTGTGCGAGAAGCCGCGCATCAAGTGTTCGGAGTGCCGCCATCGCGAACTGATTCCGCTCTCGGACGCTGTGCTCTACAGCCACCTCGCAGGCGAGCTGACCGCCGGGCTGTACCCGCTGCTTCCGGACGACAGCTGCCATCTGGTGGCCGTGGACTTCGACGACGAGGACTGGCGGTCAGACGCCTTGGCCTTCCGGCGAAGTTGTGAAGCGCTGGGCGTGCCGGTCTCTGTCGAGGTCTCGCGGTCGGGCAACGGAGCGCACGCGTGGATTTTCTTCTCCGGCCGGGTATCGGCGCGGGAAGCTCGCCGGCTGGCCACCGCCGTGATCAGCCATGCGTGCGCGTCGACCCGCCAGTTGGCGTTGACGTCCTACGACCGCCTGTTTCCGAACCAGGACACGATGCCCAAGGGCGGCTTCGGCAACCTCATCGCGCTGCCGTTGCAGAAGATGCCCCGTGAGGCTGGCAACAGCGTCTTCGTCGACCAGGACTGGCGACCCTATGACGACCAGTGGGCCTACCTGGCCGGAGTGGACCGCATGGCGGTGCAGGACATCGAGCCGACAGTGCTGAGGGCCACGGCAGGTGGTCATCCCCTGGACGTCACATTCGTCGAGGAAGAAGACCTGCGGGAGCCGTGGAAGCGCCGCTCCGCCGACGACGACCGACTGAAGGGGACGTTGCCAAGCTCCTTGGACATCACGTTGTCGAACTTGGTGTACTTCGAGCAGGCGCAGTTGCCGCAGTCGCTGGCCAACCGGCTCGTTCGGCTGGCGGCATTTCAGAACCCGGACTTCTACAAGGCGCAGGCCATGCGGATGTCCGTGTGGGACAAGCCGCGCGTGATCGGCTGCGCCCAGAATTTCCCGAATCACATCGCCCTGCCACGGGGCTGCCTCGAGCCAGCGCTGCAACTGCTGCGGGACAACGGGATCGCCGCGAACGTACGTGAGGAGCGGACCGGTGGCCAGCCGATCCAAGTGCGATTCGCCGGCGCCTTGCGGCAAGACCAATCGAACGCCGCCGAGGCATTGCTGAAATCAGACTCGGGTGTCCTGTGCGCGCCGACCGCGTTTGGCAAGACGGTGGTTGCCTCGGCCATCATCGCCAGGCGTGCAGTCAGCACGCTGGTCCTGGTCCACCGGACCGAGTTGCTCCGGCAGTGGCAGCAGAGCCTCGAATCGTTCCTCGGCGTCGACGGCAAGACCGTCGGCATCATCGGAGGTGGCAAGGACAAGCCCACGGGGATCATCGACGTTGCCGTCATGCAGTCCCTGTCACGGAAGGGCGAGGTGGATGCCAGGGTCGAGCAATACGGACAGGTCATCGTCGATGAGTGCCACCACATCGGTGCCGTTTCGTTCGACGCCATCCTCAGGGCGGCCAAGGCGCGATTTGTTCTCGGCCTGACAGCCACGCCGATCCGTCGGGATGGCCAGCAGCCCATCATCTTCATGCAGTGCGGTCCGATCCGGCACCAGGCGGGTCGTCCGATAGGTGCGCCAAGCGACTTGGTTGTCGTTCCTCGTTTCATGCCACGGCCGATCGGGCTGGCAGCCGATGTGCCGGTGCAAAGCCTTTTCAAGCACCTGGCCAGCGATTCGGAGCGAACGGCGGCGATCGTCGAGGAGGTGGTCGCCGCCGTTGCGGAGGGACGCAAGGCATTGGTGCTCACGGAGCGCACCGAGCATCTGGCAGCGATCGCCCAGATGCTGGCAGGCCGCGCCTCACCTTTGTTCGTCATGCAGGGCCGGATGTCGAGCAAGCAGCGCGCTGCCGTGCAGGCCCAACTCGATGCGCTGCCACCCGATGCACCACGTGTCCTGCTGGCCACAGGGAAGCTCGTTGGAGAGGGATTTGATCATCCGCCACTCGACACCCTGATCCTGGCGATGCCCGTGTCCTGGAAGGGCACCTTGCAGCAGTACGTCGGGCGCCTGCATCGGGCGCATGCTGGAAAGTCGGAGGTGCGCGTGGTCGACGTGATCGACCTCGGCCATCCGATGCTTGAGCGGATGTGGGAGCGGCGCCAGAAAGGCTATCGATCGCTCGGCTACGTGCTGAAGACGTCGGCTGATTCAACGCAAGGTGAGTTGACCGCTCAAGGCTTTGCAGCCGGCTGAGCCAACCCCGGGATCCGGTGCGGTCGATGCGCTCCAGTAGCCGAGTCGCGTCATAGCGTTCCGCGGACCGCGAGTTTTGAGGTCTCAATCTCTGCGTATGTGACCGCTTTAAGCGACTAAGTTGGGCGGGCTTTGGTGGCAACCTTCATGCTGTGCAAGACAGCCGCGCCACCATCTTTCTAACGCCCGAAGAAGCTAGCCAGCTCTTTGGTGGCCTTCGGCGCGCCGATGCTCGGAAGCGGTTCCTTGACAGGCAAGGCATCCGATACCTTTTGAATCCACAAGGCCAACCGCTCGTCCTGCGCGAGAGTCTATTGATGGGTGAGGCAGTGCAAGCACATGCCGCCCCGAACCCTATCGCACTTCAGGCATTCTTCACTCGCCGAGCCCGGCAGCGGGGTTAGGGCAAATGGGGCGTCCTCGTAAAACTGCAAATCAAGGCCTGCCGAAGCGCGTGTACCTGCGCAGCGGTAGGCACTTCGCGCTGGTTGGGCTTTGAGGTGTGCCAGGCCATGCGGCGCGTTCTCTTGAATGAGGGCGACGCGGAACTCGGACTGTCGAGGCGGGGTGCACAGCAATTGAGTGAGGTTCGTGAACTGATCACGGCACCCGAGCGACAGGGCTCAATGTTGCTTGAGCATGTGGCGTCTGGCCGGTCGCGCTGGTGGACGTTTGCGGGCGGGGCAGTCAATAGCGCGATCGCTCTGAGATTCGAGGATGCGGGAAGTGTCCGAGTAGACGACCTCTGGATAGAAGCTGACCCTGGTACGTCGATGACAAGCGTCGTCAAGTCGCCTGTGCTTCCGGTGGCAAGGAAGGCGTTCGTTTCGAACCTTGTCGAGCGGTCGGACCTGAAGTTCTCTGATTGCCTGACTGCAGAGCTGCTCGTGGAGGTTGTGGCCAGCCGATCGCTGGACGAGAAGAACCTCAGCCGGCTGGCGTCGAAGGAGTAGCCGTGTGCGGCGTGTCTACTGTCGCTCGAGGCGTCCCACACGCTGCGGCGGGCGCCTGCATCGAGTCACCGAGACTTTCCAGCCTCCTTAAGCAGCATTTGCTCGATGGGCAGAAGTTGAACCTCAAGACCGCCGAGGCCGGGTTCAATGGCCTCTCTCTCATGGCTGGTGCCCACGTAGATGATGGTCTCCTTGGTTGTGGCGGCAACCTGCAACTTCGCGGCGATCTTTGCGGCGACGTAGGCCGGTTCAACGCTGCCCAAATGCTCGACGAGGAATCGTAGGGTCCGTCCGACGCGAGGCAGGTTCAGCCTGATGGCAAAGTCAAACATGAGATGCCTTTCACCGAAAGGTTCGGTGAACTCGATCTTCTCGATCGCGACGAGCCTTCGCTGTGCGTCGGGCAGACCGTGCAACCATCGCTCCAGACGATACGCGGCGGTGTTACGTTCACCGTCGGACTCAACGGTGCAAAGGCAGTCAATGCTGAGAACCGGATGTGCGTACCCGCATAGCACGACTGGCTTACCGTCTTTTCCTTCGACAAGCCGGAATAGGCACAGGAAAGGCGCCCTTGCAGCAGACACGTTGCCGGCCCAGAACTTAACCGACGGTGGCAGATCAATCGTCCCGCAACTACCATCCTTGCCCAACGTCTGAACACGATGGTCACCGTTCGCCAGCTTTTCGACGTGCGTCACGAGCCCGATCGCTGTCACGATCGGAGAACCCTTGTGCGGCCAGTTGATCCTGAGTCTCACAAAGAGCGGCAACGCATCGCTGAGGGGATCGCTGCTGCCTACGAGAAACGTCCAACTGGGACGCGTACCTGCCGGGAGTCCCTCACCGCCATCAAGGGCGTCTATGGCGGCTGACAATGCATCGAACTCACAAGCCATCGTGCTTTGCCTTGTCACATGGCACAACAGCCCAGCAAGATACAACAGGGTCATCAGTTGACTCCGCACCGGGTAGAACAGGTACGGGTTGCCCGCGAGGTCGTTTGGTCGTCGTTCGTAGTCGTGTCGCCCAGCTGAAATATCCGAAGACTCGGCGTTGGCGAGATACGTGTAGGTCCAGTCGGCGGGATTCCCGATCCTGACTTCCGGCGCCGAACCATTGTGTTGGCGAGGTTGCAAAGAGATGCTCTTGCCCTCAATCTCCGGGCAATATTGGGAATGCGGCGCGGGCCCCGGCACCCACTCGACTGCACCCACCTCGTTCAGGATACCGTGTTTGTCGTGCAAGTGACGGCGAAGGCGAATGTCAGTAAGTCCCTTTGAAGCGGAGTGCTCCGCGGCGTCGTGCGCAAGGACCGCACCTTCGACGGGTCGACGTTCAACCACTCGCACAGACAGGGCGTTTGCTGCAGCCAGTCCTTGGCAGCATACGTGGCAGACCCACACGCCTCTGGGAAGATGCAACTTTAGTGAAGCAAGATCGAAGTCTGCGGGGACCTCCCCCGTAGAAAAAGCGCAACTAAGGGCTTGCTGCAGAGGCAGTGGCAAAGCATTCAGCACATATGTTCTGTCAGAAGGGTTTGGCTTGTACGTCCCCCAACTCAGACGGTGTGGCTTGCCCACGGTGCATACAAAACCAACTTGAAGTCCTTGCATTGAAAATCTCTTTGATTGTGAAAATCTAGATCGCGTTTGGGATCACACATGCTTCTGCCCATATCAGCAAAGCGGTGGCTCTGACCGCATTGAAGGAGCAAAGTGACCCACCGCTACATGTGGAGGAACTGCTGGGCGGCCACGGCAAAGGCCTCGAATCTCTTGAGCGAGTGGTCAGTCGGTCGTGCCGCTGGTGTCAAGCAAATCCTGAGAGCGAATCCAAGCGCCGCAGCTGCGAGGTGCCGAACGGCGAGTGGTTTGGGCCGGCGTAGTCCGTAAGGCAGATGAATCAGTGATCGCTGGCCCCTGTGCTACGCCTCGGAAGCCCGGCGCTATCGCTAGCGGTGATCCCAGCTCGCATATTCGTCGAGCAAGTCGCTGGCTTTGTCGGTGAGACAAGACAATTGGTACTCCAGCATCTGCATGGCGCCCTCGCGTGTGTAGGGTGGTAGTGGCTCGTCGTCACCATCACACTTGTCATCGTCGTCGGCGCCATCCTGAGACTTGTCAGAAAACTCGAAGATCTCCCGGAGATCAAGGTCCATAACCAAATCCACGCGGAAGTCCGGATCATCCCGCTGGCGCGCTGCCACTGAAGCGAGATCCAGAGAGCCATTGATGCAGACGATGCTGTCCTCATTCACCGCCTGAGCCATGGCGTCGGTGCGATACACCCAGACTGATCCTGCTCGGCAAAGATTGCGGAATTCTCCATCGCTCAGGTTCGCGATGGCTGCACGGACGGCACGCTCGAGGTCTTGACCAAAGCTCATTTTCTATTCCATTTCTAGGCTTTTTGATCACTTCAGCTCACCACACACACGCCGTGATCATCAGGTAGCGCCAAGGTTGGCTACATGGACTCCGTTTAAGGTCATGTAGTGGTGACTACTGGCCAAGATTGTCCAGCCGCTGAACTGTCGAATTACTCCAGCAAAGCAGCCATAGGTACCGCATTGGCGCATCAACTTGGCCATCCGAGTCATAACCGCGGCCCGAATCCAATCCGGATGGGCTGCTTCGGCGAATCTCCGATCTGAAGCCGATGCGCTTCGTGATTGGCGAGGTCTGCCCGATGGTCGCCGTGGGGTTTGGCGATCGGTAGTGGATGCGTTGCTGGTGGTCGACCTATCCAGGGCTGCCCGCTCGACGCGAAGTTCGCATGATTAGGTGAGTAAACAAGCAAAGCCATGGTCAAGCGCATGCACGCCATCTGTTTCGGATGGAATGTATGTTTTGGCGCAGGCTTTGCCGCAGGTAGCGCTTCTCTGCCGAAAGCCGGCTTAGCTGCATCGCCTGACTAGGCAATGTGGTGGCATGACTCAACAAGTTCATGCAGGCCACAGCGCTCAGGCCGCTCAACTGGCGCTCGACTTCCTCGATTCGTCACAGGCAGAACTGCGGCCTGGAGTCGACGAGCGTCCGCACGTTCACGACTGCGTCCCGGCTACCGCGATCGTCGAACCGCCGCAACTGGCGCCAGCCACCAAGGTCGCCACCGCCGAAGAGACCTCGACAACCGGCTCGGTGTCCGACCTCAGGACCTACAACCTAGACAGTGCCGACCACGAACTGCTCGGCCTTTGGCTCGATGCACGCTGCCCTGAAGGCGTGGGCACCCATGATTCGGGTCACGCGCAAACCCGAAGGCAGTACGCGCGCGAAGTGAGCCGCTTTGCGCTTTGGCTTCGCATCGATCGGAGCCGCTCGTTGGTTGATGTGACGCTGGCCGACTGCATTGGCTACCGGTCGTTTCTCGCCAACCCGATGCCGGCCGAGAAATGGTGCTCACCTCGAGCCACGCCGCGTAGCTCGGCAGCCTGGCGGCCCTTCGAAGGCCCGTTGTCACAGTCATCTGTCCGGCAGGCCTTAGTCGTCCTTCGCGCGTTCTATTCGTTCCTCGTCGGTCAAGGCCTGTGCGCCCGAAACCCGTGGGCCGCCGTTGCGAAGCCGCGTGCTGAGCCGTCGGCATTCGATGCGAGTCGCAGTCTCACCGCTGCTCAATGGATGGCCGTTCGATCTGTTGTGGATTCGATGGTGGAGCACGCATCAGGCGGGTGTAGTCCCCGCCTGCGGCAGCTGCGCTGGGTCCTCGAACTCCTTCGAGCTTCTGGGTTGCGTTTGGCGGAACTGGTTGGGGCGCGCTTGGGTCACCTTCGCTGGCAAGAGCTCGACGATTGCCCCGAAGCCGAGGGGACAGCAGGTAACGTGCGCGCTGGCGGATGGATCCTCGAAGTCGTCGGAAAAGGTGGACGGCGCCGACGCGTACCAGTGCCTGTCGCACTGGCTGACGAACTCTCGCAGCTGGCAAGCCTGGACGGAGCGGCATCCGGAGCGGATCGGGCCATGGTGGTCCGATGGAAGAGGGCGGCCCCGGGCCAGTGGTGCCAGGACGGGCCACTCGGCGCGCACGCGCTGTACATGCAGATTCGCCAACTCATGATTCGCGTGTCGCTCTCGCTCCGCGCATCCGGTCGCAGCGAAAACGCCGACGCGCTGCAGCGTGCGACGACCCACTGGCTGAGACACACGTTCGCCTCGCACTCGGTCGCCTGCGGCGTGCCTCTGGATGTCGTCCAAGCATCGTTGGGTCACGCCAGCTTGTCGACGACCAGCCACTACGTCAAGCCCGAGCTCTCTCGCCGAATTCGCATGACTCAAACGCGCTTCTTCGCGCGGTCGTAGTCCGTCATCGCGTCGGTCATTGCAGCTGGTTAGCGCTTCAGGGCGTCGCTTCGACAGCGCTTAGGAACGGATGCTGGCCGAGCATTCTGGGGATGTCGCAATTTCGCGTTGCCTCAAGCAATCAGTAGGAGTGAGTGGTGAAAGTAAACGAGGACATGTTCGATCTGGCGCGCTTTTGCGGGCCAATGGAAGTAGTCGTCTCCGTGTCTGCCGCAGTGGCGGGGAGGCAAGGTGTGCAGTTCGTGAAGAAGGCCGCCGTGCTCTTCGCAAGCGCTGCCGGCATCAAGTGCTGCGCCACGGACAACGACCGCATCGCGCTGTCAGGACCGGGCGTGCTTGCAACGCCGGGGCCAGGACTGCGCAGGCTCATCGTGACCTGGTTGATGTCGTTGGACCAAGTGGCGCTGATCACTCTGCGAGCCGGCCGCGGGGACCCCGCATTCGTGGTGAGGTTCGAGTGCATCTGACGCTGAATGGACCAGACCTCCAGTGGCACCTACAGAGGCGCCAAGCAACAACGTATTCGCGAAGAGGAAGAAATCAATGAGAGTCGTGACACTGTCGAACCACGCGACCGAGCAGGTCGAGCATTCGCGCGCCCGACGGCAGCGAGCTTTCCAGTTGGTACATGACGGCTGGCAGAGGCAGGTGGACAGGCGCAGTGAAGCCATCTCTCGTAGTCGCCTCGAGATGCAGGATGCGTGGCGCACCGGGCGTCTCGGAAGGCTAGTGGCTGCGGCCGTCCGGTGGGCCGCTCAGCGGCTGTCTTCCGTGCCTGCTGAACCGCAGCCCATGCACGCCTCGGATGAAGAGGCGCGGTTCGACGCCGGTCAGGCGGGCGAAAACCACGTCGCCTGGCGCATCGCCGAGCTGTTCAATGACGAGTGGGTGATGCTGCGCGGCTACATGACCCGGGCCGGCGAGAACGACCTCCTGATGATCGGGCCGGCCGGCATCATCGCCGTCGAAGTCAAGTCCGTCGCCGGTACTGTCCACGTGCGCGATGGCGTCTGGACTCGTGACAAGTACGATCGCTTCGACAACCTCGTCGAACGCGACTTGCCGATTCAAGACGCGTCTGGACGGTCGCCCTCCCAGCAGGTCAATGCGGTCGCCGATGCGCTGGAACAACGGTTGCGCGTCAACAAGGTTCAGGTTCCGGTTCGCCGTGCAGTGATCCTGGCGCATGCAAAGTCAATGCTGGGCGTGGTCGCGCACCCCGGTGTCGATTTGCTGGCGCTCGCACATGACCAAGATCTCTATCAGCGTCTGGTCGAGTTAGTGTCGGCGGGTAGTGGTCAGAGAGTGGTGGACGTGGCGCTGGTGGAGGACATCGTGCGGCGAGACCACGAGTACCAAACGGCGCGACGCATGAAGCGCAAGCCTCAGGCTGCTTCAAGCATCCAGTCGCCTTCCGAGACCAAAGCAGCTGTCGCCATCGTGCCCACTAGCAGCATGAGGCCGGACGACGCGGCCGCGCGAGCGTCGTCCGATCAGTTTCGACCTTCGGCCAAGCTGCCGACGTACCACGCGCCCTCAGAGCTGGAGGCGCGGCAGGCAAGAACACTCGGCCAGGATCTCACCCGACTCGTCCTAGATAGGACCAATGCTGATCCGGCCTTCGAGTGGGAGGTGCGGCGAAAGGTCTCTGGACATCTGCAGGCCGGTGGCACTCGCGTGCTGAAGATGGCGGTCGATCCCGTGGGCGCGCCGGACGAGAGCGCGCTCCTGAAGCGACTGATCGCTGAGTGCCGCGAATCGGTCGTTCTTGACGATCGAGTGCTGACCGCGCTGGTCGTGCCGATCGCCTGGCGTTGGACCGCACGCGAGGACGGGGCGGGTGCAAATGCACTCGTCACCCAGGCAGATCGAAACTGGCTGAACACGGTGGCCTTCGACATCCGCGTGCAACTGCGGGCAGATGGGGTCTGGTTCAGCTCACACGCCTACGAAGGCGGCCGGCTGTTGGCGCTCGATGCCCGGCTGCTCCATGAGGCGTTGCGAAGGATGGAGCAGAAACTAGAACCTGAAATTTCGGAGCTTCTGCCCCTAGAGCTTCGGCCGCGTTCAGTACCATCTTGGGAAGTCTTCTACGCGCTGGCTGTTGTGGCGAGCGACCCGGACGCAACCCTCGAGGTCAATAGCGAGCACGTGCAGCGGTCACTCGAACGCTCGCTCGATGGTGTTGCGGGCGCCTTCGAACTGCCAGCGTCGCTTGCAAGCAAGTCGAACGATGCGGTGCAGGTTAGCGCGGAGGGCGTGTGGACATTGGCGCAGGGCGTGCGTCATGGCCGCCAGCTCGCGCTTCGACACCTACTCGAGGCCATGTTCGCGAGCCACTCGCAGCGCACGGGTCGGATGGAATGCTGGTTCACCGTCGACAAGATGTTGAGAGTGCACCTGCTCGTCTGCGGCTCGACAACAGTGGCAGAGCAATCGTACCCACTCCACACGGAAGAGCATCCGGCCGCGGTGTTCTCCCAAGCTCTGAGTCAGGCAATCGCGGCGCGGGTGCCTCGTGAGCTTGACGTACATGTCAACGAAGTCGACGCGTATGACTATCGCCAGCATGCCCGGGCTCATGGTCTTACCTGGATCGGCAGGCCTTGAAGCGACGGGCATAGAGCGAACAGAGCTCCGCGTCCTCGCGGAGCATGATGTCTTCACCGGGCCCGTGGTGGAGCCTCCACGCGGCCGTCGACGCCAGGCTTGTTCCGAGGCGCGACGATGTGGTGCAGCGACGCCGCGCGAGGAAGATGGGAAGAAGTGAACGTGCGTTGCCCTCCGTTGGTCGGATGGTTTTGCTTCGGCTGACACTCGCAGTTCATGCGAGTCGCCGGCGATCGTTTCTGCACACAGGAGGGAAGGCTGTTCTTTAGGTCTAAGCGACCAGATGAGTCCGCCATTTCTGGCGGGATCCCAAATGCGTGGCGTCTGTCGACGCATACGCTTGAAGAGACCCGTTTGGATCCCCCCGATTCATGACGCATCGCGCGTCATGCTGATTGAGGGACCCATTGGGTCGACTCCATGGCCTCGTGTCTGGCTATGCCCTGTTCAACGTCCTGCCACCGGACGTCCAAAGCCAAGGCGCCTCGCCAGCAGACGACGGCTATTGCCGACGAGCAAGCCGGTTTGTACTTTGCACATTGCCGCCGGTCCGTTTTTGGTCAACGCTCCAGCTCAAAGGCTTGGAGCGCTTACTACTAGACGGACGTGCGCAACGGCTCGTACGAGGCTAGGTCACCACGCGCTCGACGACGCTGCGGATCGGCAGGAGGCTCAAAGGCACAGCCGGGCAGCGCCGCCGCGAGTAGCGCAGCAGGTTGGAGGGCGTGCAGATGTGCCCTCGTGGTCCATACATCGCGCACATCGGCTTCGATGAGGAGAGTTCGCACCAAGCGCGCGAAGCAGCTTGGGCGCAATAGGTTGGTGCGGGCACCGGCACCGGGCATCAAGGGCTGCTTGGCAGACCTCTGGCCACACGGGTCCACTTGGTGGACGTCCTCGGCATTGCCGAATGGAATCCCAATGTTACGGGAGCGCTTCGCACCCGGTCAAGCGATTACACAGATCGCTCACTGCGTTTATCTGTGTAAAAACGGGCTGTAACCCGCATGGATGCTGGGTTTCAACAGGCCTCCCTATGGAAAGTCAAAATTTTGTAGACGCTTCGGAGATCGCAATCGCGCGCTCTATCGCAAGGCGCATCGACTTGAATCGGCCCTCAATCGGCCGAGGACTTCGGGTCCAGGCGGTGACTTCCGCCGTAGTAGGTCATGGCCGAGCACGGAGACCCTCAAGTTCCACAGTCATAACGCACACTGCTCGTGGATTTTGAGATGCTGTGCAAACGAGGTGGCTTGAAGGCGGTGTGTTTTGCCGCTTTGAGAGTCAACGCTGAATCTTGATCGATCAGGTTTCGCCACCCGCAACGTTGCGATGCGCCGATTCAAGGGTCTTGGACTTCTCCAGGACTTCTGTAGGACTTCTGCAGGACTTCAAGCCAGCGCTTGTCCTTATACGGGGGCAGGGGCAGTCCTGCAGGACTTCTGCAGGACTTCTGCAGGACTTCTGCAGGACTTCAACCTGGAGTCATATTTCTTACGGGGGCAGAGCGAGCCTTTTCGTTATGACTCGCCACCGTTCCACCGCTTGACACCCCGCGCACAGAATGACGGGACCGCAATAGTTGGTCTCCGGGTGCTCAATCATCTACCGTCGATGAGCTGAGCTTGTTCTCGGTTGCGGACTGCGGACTCATGCACCGACGCGAAAGCGACGCATCGCAGCGTGAAGTGCAATTCAGGCCAAACCGATGCGCCGGACTTCGAGCGTGAAGGGGCCAGCCTGGCGCTCAGCAATCATGAGTCCGACCCGGCGAATGCGGGCAGGGTCGAGCGCTGGTGCGCCGGGGACCTCACGGCCGCGGAAGGTGGCGCGAAAGGTCGCAAGCGGGATGTGCAGCGTCTGCCAAGCTGGCGCTGGGGTGAAACTGGCCTGGTAGTTGATGCTGTCGAAAGCGTCGTCGGTCAGCAGGTTCAGCTTGAAGCGCTTGCTCGTGCCGCGGGAATCGATGAAGCAGGTCTGCATGGCAGGCTTGCCGCGGTTGTCTGGTGTTGATCGGATCGACGCGAAGCCGCCGTTGCGTTCGAGCGAGACACTACCTTCGAAGACGGCGTGGCCTGCGGGGTCGTACCTGAGACGGCTGCTCGACACGCCGCCCATTACACGGTCGTCGATAGCCCTCCAATCGGCGACCGCGGCGGGGTCACTGAAGTCGAACAGCAGCCATGTCGCGTCGAGGTTGCTCACAGCCCGATTTTGAAGCGAGCCGATGGTGTTGGCGCGGGTGGCAAGATGCGCGTGCAGAAGGGAGACAGGGATGAACCTTGGTGAACTGCAGGCCGAACTGCGGCACTTCGCGGCGGAGCGCGATTGGCAGCCGTTTCACACGCCGAAGAACCTCTCGACTGCGCTCATGGTCGAGGCGGCCGAGCTGGCGGAAATCTTCCAGTGGCAGACGCCCGAGGAGTCGCTGCTTGCGCACGAGAACGCCGGCGCCAAGCAACGCATCGGCGAGGAAGTCGCGGATGTACTGCTCTATCTGTTGCAGGTGGCGGACCACTGCCAGGTCGATGTCGCCCAGGCAGTGCGTGACAAGCTCGCGAAGAACGCCATCAAGTACCCGGCGAAGCATGCGATCGCGAGGGTGTCGCCGACGCGCGCATCGGTGCCAGGCACACATGTCCTGCTCGACTACGAGAACGTCCAGCCGAGCGAGTCCGAACTGCGGGCACTGGTCCCGGATGTGGGCCAGATCTGGGTGTTCCATGGGCCGCATCAGCGCGACGTCGAGAAGCGCTTCGAATCGTTCGGGACGGGTGCGACGGCGGTGCCGATCAGCAAGGCGGGCAAGAACGCGCTGGACTTCCATTTGTCGTTCTACATGGGCTACATCGCGTCGCGCAATCCAGAGTCACCGATGGTGGTCGTCGCCAACGATAAGGGCTACGAGCCAATGCTGGAGCATGCGAGGGCGATGGGGTTCGCGGTGCGTCGGCAGCCTCATGGGGAGCTGAAGCCACCTACGAAGAAGTCTGCTGCGAAGAAGGTGGCTGCCAAGAAAGCATCAGCGAAGGAGGTTGTAGCGAAGAAGGTTGCAGCGAAGAAGGTGGCAGCCAAAAAGAGCGCTTCGAAGAAGGTCGTTGCTGCGAACGCCCCGGCCAAGGCGACCCCAACCAAGAAGGCAGCTGCCGCCAAGAAGCCGTCACCGGCAACGAAAGCTACTGCAGCTACGGGGGGTACGGCGCAGGTCGAACGCGAGAGTTCCGCTGCAGCCGCCACAGCTGTCGAGCCAGTGTCGCCGCCGCCTGTCGCGCAGCCGCCCTCACAGGTTGTCGTCAGAAGGATGGTTGAAGGGCTTCGGAAGATGGGGGCCAATCGACCGCCCAAACTGGCTTCCCTGCGTCGGGCCCTGAAGCCTATGCTGGGAACGCTGGTCTCTGAGCAGGCCATTGCCTTGTCGGTGGAGCGACTCCTGGCTGATGGTGTGATTGCCATTGAGCCCCAGGGCGTCGTGCGCTATCCGTCCTTTGGGCCTGATGCGCCGGACGCGGCGAGCGCACACACAGACAAGTAGATCCAGCAAGCTTGGGCACCATCCATCATTGGCGCACAACATCAAACAGGAGTCCTCGTCCATGACCGCCAAGGCACTGTACTTCCCGCACATTCAGATGCCGAACACGGCGTGGACCACCCAGTCGCTGCTGTATTGGGACAAGGTCGCATCGATCGTTCCCATGAACTTCATGCACGAACCCGAGCCCTTGAGCGACTTCATGCGCACTGACCTTGCCCCTGAATCCCGTAG
>QJOU01000029.1 GCA_003265685.1 Piscinibacter caeni
CCACCGGGGCGGCCGGCGCCGGCGCCGGTGCCGGCGGCGGCGGCGAGGCGCAGCCGGCCAGCCCGGCACCGATGACGAGTCCGAGCGCGGCGCGCCGATCAATGCAGTGCACGATAGATTTCCTCCGCCAGTTCCTTCGAGATGCCGTCGACGCTGGCCAGATCGTCGACGCTCGCATGTCCCACCCCGCGCACCCCGCCGAAGCGCTGCAGCAGCTTGGCGCGCTTGCGCGGGCCCACGCCGGGGATGTCCTCCAGCCGGCTGCCGCCGGTGCGCACGCTGGCGCGCCTGGCCCGCATGCCGGTGATCGCGAAGCGGTGCGCCTCGTCGCGGATCTGCGCCACCAGCATCAGCGCGGCCGATTCGCGGCCGAGGTAGACCTTGGGCCGGCCATCGGCGAAGACCAGTTCCTCCAGGCCGACCTTGCGGCCCTCGCCCTTCTCGACGCCGACGATTAGCCCGAGGTCGAGGCCGAGTTCCTCGAACACCTCGCGTGCCATCGCGACCTGGCCGCGCCCGCCGTCCACCAGCACCAGGTCGGGCAGCCGCGCGTGGCCGCCGGCGGCGCCTTCGGCCAGCTTGGCGTAACGCCGCGTCAGCACCTGCCGCATCGCGGCGTAGTCGTCGCCGCCGGTGATGCCCTCGATGTTGAAGCGTCGGTACTGGGAACTCTGCATGCGGTGGTTCTCGAACACGACGCACGATGCCTGGGTGGCCTCGCCGGCGGTGTGACTGATGTCGAAACACTCGATGCGAAAGGTGTCGAGGTCCTGCACGGCGAGGTCCAAAGCGTCGACCAGTGCACGGGTGCGCTCGCGCTGCGAGCCTTCCTCGGCCAGCAGCTGGGCCAGCTTCAGGCGTGCGCCCTCCTCGCACATGTCGAGCCAGGCGCGGCGCTGGCCGCGCGGCTGGTGCTGCGCGCCCACCCTGCCGCCGCCGGCCGCGGACAGCACCTCCAGCAGCGCCGGGTCGACCGCATGGCTGGTGATCAGCAGCGGCGGCGCGGCCCCGTCGAGGTAGTGCTGTGCGATGAAGGCCTCGAGCACCTGCACCTCGGGCGGACGCTCCTCGCCCAACTCGGCCGCGGCATCGACGTGCGCCGGGAAGTAGGGCCGGTCGCCGAGGTGGCGGCCGCCGCGCACCATCGCCAGGTTGACGCAGGCGCGGCCGCCTTCCACGCGGGCGGCCAGGATGTCGGCGTCCTTGGTCGTCACGCCGCTGTTGTCCTCCACCGCCTGGCGGTGCAGCACGCGCGAGAGCGCGCCGATCTGGTCGCGGATCTCGGCCGCCTTCTCGTACTGCAGCGCCTCGGCGCGCGCCATCATCTGCGCCTGCAGCGCGTCCATCACCTCGTGCTCGCCGCCGCGCAGGAAGCGCTCGGCGTTGGCCACGTCGCGCGCGTAGTCGTCCGCGTCGATCAGGTGCACGCAGGGCCCCGAGCAGCGCTTGATCTGGTAGAGCAGGCAGGGCCGTGTGCGGTTCGTGAACACGGTGTCCTCGCAGGTGCGCAGCCGGAACACCTTCTGCAGCAGCTGGATCGACTCCTTCACCGCCCAGGCGCTCGGGTACGGGCCGAAGTAGCGGTGCTTCTGGTCCACCGCCCCGCGGTAATAGGCGATGCGCGGAAAGCGGTGCGAGACGATCTTCAGGTACGGGTAGCTCTTGTCGTCGCGGAACAGGATGTTGTAGCGCGGCTGCAGCGTCTTGATCAGGTTGTTCTCGAGCAGCAGCGCCTCGGCCTCGGTGCGCACCACCGTGGTCTCGAGCCGCGCGATCTTCTCCACCATCAGGCCGATGCGCGCGTCGGCATGGGTCTTGTGGAAGTAGCTCGATACACGCTTCTTCAGGTCGCGCGCCTTGCCCACGTACAGCACCTGGCCGGCCGCGTCGAAGTAGCGGTAGACGCCCGGCCGCGACGGCAGCGCGGCCACCTCCTCGAGCAGGCGCTGGCGCGTGTCGGCGGCGGGCGGGTCGACCGGGAGTTCGTCCATCGGCGCGGATTATCGAGCCGGGATAATCGGCCGCATGCTGTGGGATCTGTTCTGCCGCGTGGTCGACAACCATGGCGACCTCGGCGTCTGCTGGCGCCTGGCGGCCGACCTGGCCGGGCGCGGTGAAACCGTGCGGCTGTGGGTCGACGACGCCGCTGCGCTGGCCTGGATGGCGCCGCAGGGCGCGCCCGGCGTGCAGGTGCGGCACTGGAACGACGCGCAGGCACAGCCCCTCCCCGGCGACGCGGTCGTCGAGGCCTTCGGCTGCGAGCTGCCCGAGCCCTTCGTCGCCACGATGGCGGCAAGATGCCCTGCGCCAGTGTGGATCAACCTCGAGTACCTGAGCGCCGAAGCCTACGTGGAGCGCTCGCACCGCCTGCCCTCGCCGCAGCGCAACGGGCTGACGAAATGGTTCTTCTACCCGGGCTTCACGCCGGCCACCGGCGGGCTGCTGCGCGAGCCCGGCCGGCTCGAACGCCAGGCCGGCTTCGACGGCGACGCCTGGCTGGCCGGCCGCGGCTGGCCGCGTGCGCCCGGCGAGCGGGTCCTCAGCCTGTTCTGCTACGACGGTGCCCCCTTGCCGGCGCTGATCGAGGCGCTGGCCGACCGCCCCACCCTGCTGCTGGCCTGCCCCGGCCCGGCCACGGCGCAGTTGCAGGGCCTTCGACGCGATGGGGCGCTGCGTAACATCAACCTGCCCTGGCTGACGCAGGCCGACTACGACCGGCTGCTGTGGAGTTGCGACCTGAACCTGGTGCGCGGCGAGGATTCGTTCGTGCGCGCCCAGTGGGCCGGGCGGCCGTTCGTCTGGCATATCTATCCGCAGCATGACGGCGCGCACCGCGCCAAGCTGGCCGCCTTCCTCGATCGCTTCCTGGCCGGCGCCGACACGGCCCTGGCCGACGGCTGCCGGGCGCTGCACGCCGCGTGGAACGAGGGCGCCTCGCGCCTCGTGCTGCCCGAACCGGGCGGCTGGTGCGCCCAGGCCTTGCGCTGGCGCAATGGCCTGCTCGCGCAGGACGACCTGACGAGCCAGCTTGTCCGGTTCGTGGCCGAAAAACGCTAGAATTGCGGGCTTTGCGCGGGCTGGCCCACGAGCGCCATCGGGACCCGACGCCGCCTCGCTCCACGGGTAAAACGGAAGTCACCATGAAGATCGCACAGGAAATCCGCGCCGGCAACGTGATCATGCAGGGCAAGGACCCGATGGTCGTGCTCAAGACCGAGTACAGCCGCGGCGGCCGCAACGCCGCCACGGTGCGCATGAAGCTGAAGAACCTGCTCAACAGCTCGGGCACGGAAGTCGTCTTCAAGGCCGACGACAAGATGGACCAGATCGTGCTCGACAAGAAGGAGTGCACCTACTCCTACTTCGCCGACCCGATGTACGTGTTCATGGACGCCGACTACAACCAGTTCGAGGTCGAGGCCGAGAACATGGGCGACGCCATCAGCTACCTGGAAGACGGCATGCCCGTCGAGGTGGTGTTCTACGACGGCAAGGCGATCTCGGTCGAACTGCCCACCAGCGTGGTGCGCGAGATCGAGACCGAACCCGCCGTCAAGGGCGACACCTCCGGCAAGGTGATGAAGCCGGCGCGCCTGGTCGGCACCGGCTTCGAGATCTCGGTGCCGCTGTTCGTCGAGAACGGCGACAAGGTCGAGATCGACACCCGCACGCACGAGTACCGCAAGCGCGTATAACGCCGCAGCGCGGGCCACGACAGGGCGCCCCGACGGGCGCCATTTTTTTTGCCCGCACCACCGCCGACCATGCCGTTCGACTTCGCCGCCGTCGCCGTACCGTTTCGCATGCAGCCGGGCCTGCGGCGCCTGGCGCCGGGCGCCGCGCAGCTCACGCCCAACCGGCCCGGCGACCCGGCGCTGGCGGCCAAGCTGCAGGTGCTGCAGCAGCATGCGGACGAGGCGCTGCTGCAGGTGCACGGCTTCGACGCGGCGCCGATGCTGGCGCGGCTCGAAGCGCATGCCGCACAGGAGCATCCGCAGGCCCTGGTGTGCAGCACGCACGAGCTGGCGGCGCCGCTGCTGGGCTGGTCGCTGCACGGCGAGTCGGTGCAGGGCGACGGCGATCCGGCCGTCGGCGCGGTGCTGCGCTCGCTCGCCCCGCCCTGGCGCCGCCCCGGCCTGCTGGCGCTGGCGTTTGCGGAGGACTTCGCGATCCTCGACGGCACCGACGCCACCATTCCCTGGCTCGCGGTCTGCCTGCCCTCGCACTGGTCGCCGCGGCAGAAGGTCGGCCGACATTTCGCCGAAGTGCATGCACCGGTGGCCGACAACCGCGTGCTGCTGGCCGCCAGCGACCATCTGGCCCGCCTCGTGACCGGCGCGCAGCGCTGGGAGCGCTTCGTCTGGACCATCTCGCCCGACGGTGCGCTCGACCACCACCCCGCGCGCACGGCGCTGCCACCCTGGCCGGCGCAAGCCGATGCCGCGGCGCTGGCCGCGCGGGCCTGGTTCCGCACCGAACGGCAGACCTTCATCCCAGCGCCCGAGCTCGAGCAGGCGGTGTTCACGATCCATGTCGAGGCGCGTCCGCTGGCCGAGGCGATCACCACGCCCGAACGGGCCGCCAGCCTGCACGACGCGATCGCCAGCATGAGCACGGCGGTGCTGGCCTACCGCGGCCTGACCGACGCGCGCGATCGACTGCTCGCCTGGCTCGCGGCACGCCGATGAAGTCGCGGCCGCTGCAGCCCGCCGCTCCGGCCACGGACCCCCAGGGACTGCCCTTCTCGCCCGAGCACGGCGACGTCTACCACCCGCGCGGCGGTGCGCTGGCCCAGGCGCGCCACGTGTTCCTGGCCGGCAACGGCCTGCCGCAGCGCTGGCAGGGGCGCGAGCGCTTCGTCGTGCTCGAGACCGGCTTCGGCCTCGGCAACAACTTCCTCGCCCTGTGGCAGGCCTGGCGCAGCGACCCGGCGCACTGCGGGCACCTGCACCTCGTCTCGATCGAGAAGCACCCGCTGCCGCGTGACGCGCTGGCCGCGCTGCCGCGCGCGGCCGAGCTGGCCGGCCTGGCGACGCAGTTGCAGGCCGCTTGGCCGCCGCTGGTGCACGGCCTGCACCGGCTCGCCTTCGAGGGCGGGCGGGTCGAGCTGCTGCTGGCATTCGGCGACGTGCAGGACTGGCTGCCCGAACTCGTGCTGCAGGTCGACGCGGTGTTCCTCGACGGCTTCGCCCCGGCGCGCAACCCGGTGATGTGGACACCCGAGCTGATGCAGCAGATCGCGCGACGCTGCCGCGTCGGCGCGACCGCGGCCACCTGGTCGGCGGCGCGGCCGGTGCGCGAGGCGCTGGCCGCGGCCGGCTTCGCAGTCGAGCGCGGCGACGGCATCGGCGGCAAGCGCGACATCACGCGGGCGGTCTACGCGCCGGTCCATGTCGAGACGCGGGTGCCGCCGGGCCGCCCAGCCCCGCGGGCGGTGCCGCACGAGGCCGTGATCGTCGGCGGCGGGCTGGCCGGCTGTGCCGCCGCCTGGGCGCTGGCGCAGCACGGCTGGCGCAGCACGGTGCTGGACCGGCACGCCGCGCCGGCCAGTGAAGGCTCGGGCAATCCGGCCGGCCTGTTCCACGGCACGCTGCATGGCGAGGACGGAGTGCATGCGCGCTGGAACCGCGCTGCCGCGCTGGAGGCGCAGCGGGCCGTGGCCCACGCGATTGCGACGCAGGGCGTGCCGGGTTCGGCGCAGGGCCTGCTGCGGCTCGAGACAACGCTCGCCCCGGCCGAGATGCAGGCGCTGCTCGACGCCCAGGGGCTGCCGGCCGACTATGTGCAAGTGCTCGACCGCGCGCAGGCGGCGGCGCGCGCCGGCCTCGACCTGCCGGCCGCGGCGTGGTTCTATCCCGGCGGCGGCTGGGTCGCGCCGGCGCGTTTCGCCGCCGCCTTGCTCGCGCAGGCGGGTGCGGCGGTCCGCTGGCGCGGCGGCGTCGCCGTCGACCGCCTCGAGCACGACGGCACCCGCTGGCGCCTGCGGGACGCAAGCGGCGCGACGCTCGCCGAAAGCGCCACGGTGGTGCTCGCCAACGCGCACGACGCATTGCGCCTGGCCGGCAGCAAGCACATCGCGCTCGACTCGCTGCGCGGCCAGATCTCCGGACTCGACCCCGCGCGCCTGCCCGAGGAGGCTCGTGTCGCGCCGAAGCTGCCGGTCTCGGGCCACGGCTACGTGCTGCCGGCACTCGACGGCCGGCTCTGGTTCGGCGCCACCGCGCAGCGCGACGACCCGGAGCCCGCGCTGCGCGAGGCCGACCACCGGCACAACCTCGCGCAACTTCAGCTGCTCAGCGGCCGGCCTCTGCCGACCGATGCCGCCGCGTGCACGGGGCGCGTGGGCTGGCGCTGCTCGGCGCCCGACCGGCTGCCGCTGATCGGCGCCTGGCCGGACGAATCGCTCGGGCTCGGCCCGCTGCAACCGCGCGCCGTGCCGCGCCTGCCGGGCCTGTTCGCCTTCACCGCGCTCGGCTCGCGCGGCCTCACCTGGGCGGCGCTCGGCGCCCGCGTGCTGGCCGGCTGGGTGTGCGGCAGCCCGGCACCGGTGGAGGCCAGCCTGCTCGACGCCGTCGACCCGGCGCGCTTCCTGGCGCGCGCGGCACGGCGTGAACGGTCGCTCAGTTCCCGTCGGGCTGGGCCGGGGCCGGGCTAGCGCTCGGCGCGTCGGGCTCGTCGCCGCCGGCAGCGGCTTCGGTGCCGCCCGGGCCGGGCTTGCGTCCGGCCTTCTCGCGCGCCTTCTCCTCCTTCTTCTGCTTCTTGGCCAGCTCGCGCTGGCGCTTCTCGTAGGCGTAATTGGGCTTGGCCATGTACCGTTTCGTCCTTTTGTCGCGGCAGGGCCGCCATCGACCCCGAGATTACGCGCTTTCCGGGCCTCTGGTCAGAAGTTGAGCGTGCGCACGCCGGCCGGCGTGCCGAGCAGGCAGGTGCCGGCACGGTGACGCGCGAAGATGCCCACGGTCACCACACCGGGCCACTGGTTGATTTCCTGCTCCATCCCGAGCGGGTCGGCGATCGCCAGGCCGCGCACGTCGAGGATGCAGCAGCCGTTGTCGGTCAGCACGCCTGCGCGCAGCACCGCGTCGCCGCCGATCGCCGCGAAGCGGCGCGCCACCTGCGCCGTGGCCATCGGGATCACCTCCACCGGCAGCGGGAAGCGGCCGAGCGTGTGAACCAGCTTGGATTCGTCGGCGATGCAGACGAAGCGATCCGCCAGGTCGGCGACGATCTTCTCGCGCGTCAGCGCCGCGCCGCCGCCCTTGATCATGAAGCCGCGGTGGTCGATCTCGTCGGCGCCGTCCACGTAGACCGGCACGCGCTCGACGCTGTTGCTGTCCAGCACCGCGATGCCGTGCGCCTGCAGGCGCTGGGTGCTCTTCTCGCTGCTGGAGATCGCCCCGGCGATGTGCTCCTTCAGGGTGGCCAGCGCGTCGATGAAGCAGTTCACCGTCGAGCCGGTGCCCACGCCCACCACGGTGCCGGGTTGCACATAGGCCAGTGCGGCCTGGCCGACGAGGGCCTTGAGTTCGTCCTGGGTCATGGCTGCGGGCACAAGGCAATGGTTTGAGAGAATCCGGCGATTATCCAAGAGCCTCCTGCATGGCCCTGCTGCCCTACGCCCTCGCCCGCCCGTTCCTCTTCGGCCTCGACCCCGAGCAGGCCCACGACCTCACCCTCGCCACCCTCGCGCGCCTGCAGCACACGCCGCTGCGCTGCGGCTTCGCGCAGGAGCGCGTGGACGACCCGGTGACGCTGGCCGGGCTGCGCTTCCCGAACCGCATCGGCCTGGCCGCCGGGCTGGACAAGAACGGCCGCTGCATCGACGCCTTCGGCGCGATGGGCTTCGGCTTCGTCGAGGTCGGCACCGTCACGCCGAAGGCGCAGCCGGGCAACCCGAAGCCGCGCATGTTCCGCCTGCCCGAAGCCAACGCGCTGATCAACCGGCTCGGCTTCAACAACGACGGGCTCGAGGCCTTCCTCGCCAACGTGCGGCGGGCACGCTTCCGCAGCGGCGGCGGCATCCTCGGCCTGAACATCGGCAAGAACGCGGCCACGCCGATCGAACGCGCGGCCGACGACTACCTCGCCTGCCTGGACGGGGTCTACCCGCATGCCGACTACGTGACGGTCAACATCTCGAGCCCGAACACGAAGAACCTGCGCGAGCTGCAGGGCGATGCGGCACTCGATGCGCTGCTCGGCGCGATCCGCACCCGGCGCGAGCAGCTGGCCGCGATGCACGCCCGCCGCGTGCCGGTGTTCGTGAAGATCGCCCCCGACCTCGACGAGGCGCAGGTGCAGGTGATCGCCGCCACGCTGCAGAAGAACGGCATCGACGGCGTGATCGCGACGAACACGACGATCGCGCGCGACGCGGTGAAGCACCTGCCGCACGGCGAGGAGGCCGGCGGGCTGTCCGGCGCGCCGGTGTTCGAGGCCAGCAACCGGGTGATCCGCCTGCTGCGTGCGGCGCTCGGGCCGTGCTACCCGATCATCGGCGTGGGCGGCGTGATGAGCGGTGCCGACGCGCGCGCCAAGCGCGACGCCGGCGCCGACCTGGTGCAGCTCTACACCGGCTTCATCTACCGCGGACCGCCGCTCGTGCCGGAGGCGGCCCGGGCCCTGCAGGGCCGCTGAGCCGGCCTATTGCAGCGGCACGCCCGTCTTCGCCTGCACCTCGTCGCGCGTCACGCCCGGGGCAAGCTCGACGAGCTTCAGGCCGTGCGGCGTCACGTCGAGCACGCACAGGTCGGTGATGATGCGGTCGACCACGCCCACGCCGGTCAGCGGCAGGGTGCAGTGCGGCAGGATCTTCAGGTCGATGCCGCCGTCCTTCTTCCTGGCCACGTGCTCCATCAGCACGACCACGCTCTTGACGCCGGCCACCAGGTCCATCGCCCCGCCCATGCCCTTGACCATCTTGCCGGGGATCATCCAGTTGGCCAGGTCGCCCTTCTCGCTGACCTGCATCGCGCCGAGGATCGACAGGTTGATCTTGCCGCCGCGGATCATCGCGAAGCTGTCGTGGCTGCCGAAGATGCTCGAGCCCGGCAGCGTGGTGACGGTCTGCTTGCCGGCGTTGATCAGGTCGGCGTCGACCTCGCTGTCGTCCGGGAACGGGCCGATGCCGAGCATGCCGTTCTCGCTCTGCAGCCAGACCTCGATGTCGGGCGAGACGAAGTTGGCCACCAGCGTGGGCAGCCCGATGCCGAGGTTCACGTAGAAGCCGTCGGCGAGTTCCTGGGCCGCGCGTGCGGCCATCTGGTCGTGGGTCCAGGCCATCTCAGACTCCCTTCGGGTTTTGCTTCGTCGTGCGCTTCTCGATGCGCTTCTCGGGCGTGGCGTTGAGCACCAGGCGGTGCACGTAGATGCCGGGCAGGTGCACCGCATCCGGATCGAACGTGCCGGTCTCGACGATCTCCTCGACCTCGGCCACCGTGATGCGCCCGGCCATCGCCGCGGCCGGGTTGAAGTTGCGCGCGGTGCGGCGGAAGACCAGGTTGCCGCTCTTGTCGGCCTTCCAGGCCTTGACGAGCGACACCTCGGGGTTGAGCGAACGCTCCATCACGTAGACGTGGCCGTCGAACTCGCGCGTCTCCTTGCCCTCGGCGACGATCGTGCCGACGCCGGTGCGGGTGAAGAAGGCCGGGATGCCGGCGCCGCCGGCGCGCAGTTTCTCGGCCAGCGTGCCCTGCGGCGTGAACTCGAGCTCGAGCTCGCCGGCCAGGTACTGGCGCTCGAACTCCTTGTTCTCGCCGACGTAGCTCGAGATCATCTTCCTGATCTGGCGCGTCTCGAGCAGCTTGCCGAGGCCGAAGCCGTCGACGCCCGCATTGTTCGAGATCACCGTCAGGTTCTTCGCGCCGCTGTCGCGCAGCGCGTCGATCAGCGCCTCGGGAATGCCGCACAGCCCGAAGCCGCCGACGGCCAGCAGCTGGCCATCGCGCACGATGCCTTCGAGCGCCTTGGCCGCGCTCGGGTAGACCTTGTTCATCCGTGTGTCTCCTGGATCGGATCAGCGCGGGAGAGTACTACTTAATCGACTACGTAGTCGTTACGTAGAATCAATTAAGCATGGCCCGCGAACTCGACTACCGCACCGCCTTCGACCTGGCGCCGATCGGCCTGGTGCTGTCGCGCAACCGGCTGATGGTGGACTGCAACCAGGCCGCGCTGGCCATGTTCGGCGCGCTGCGCGAGCAGCTCGTCGGGCGCAGCTTCGAGGTGCTGTACCCGACCCACGACGAGTTCGAGCGCACCGGCGAGCGCATCGTCGCGAGCCTGGACGCGAACGGCTTCTACGCCGACGAGCGCGTGATGAAGCGCGTCGACGGGCCGCAGCGCGGCGAGCTGTTCTGGTGCCATGTGTCGGGCCGCGCGCTCGACCCGGCCGCGCCGCATGCGGCCGGCATCTGGGCCTTCGAGGACCTCTCCTCGCGCCGCCGCCTGTCGGTCGACCTGACGCCGCGCGAGCGAGAGATCGCGGCGCTGCTGATCGAGGGCCTGACGAGCAAGCTGATCGGCAGGAAGCTCGGAATCAGCCCGCGCACGGTGGACGTCTACCGCGCCCGGCTGATGAAGAAGCACCGCGCGGCGACGACGCCGGAACTGGTGCAGAAGCTGTTGCGCGGGTAGGTGCCCGCCGGGGTTTGTCAGCTCGGGCACCTAAGCTGAACGGAGGCCGGCGCCCGGCTCCCGCGCGGCCGGACAAATCCACGGAGCCGCCCCGAGGAGACCACCATGGCCCTGTACACCGTCCTGGCGAACTTCACCGACCAGGGAATCCGCAACGTGCGCGAGACCACCCACCGCGCCGAGGCCGTCGAGGCGGCCGCCCGCAAGGCGGGCGTCACCGTCAAGAGCATCGTCTGGACACTGGGCGCCTACGACCTGGTGTGCCAGTTCGAGGCTCCCGACGACGCCACCATCACCGCCTTCGGCCTGGCCATCGGCATGCAGGGCAACGTGCGCACGCAGTCGATGCGCAGCTACACGCGCGACGAGATGAACGCGATCCTGGCCCGCCTGCCGGGCTGAGCCTCACAGCAGCGGCGCGAACGCGCTGCTGCGCTCCGAATCCTCGTCGCCGCCGGGCCGGTGCGTCCAGCGCTCGATGGTCGCGATCAGGCTGGCGCGCAGCACCGGCTTGGTCAGGAAGTCGTTCATGCCGGCGTTCAGGCAGGCGATGCGGTCCTCGCGGAAGGCATTGGCCGTCAGCGCGACGATCGGCACCACCTTGGCGAAGCGGCCGGCCTCGCCGGCGCGCAGGCGGCGCGTCACCTCCAGGCCATCCAGGTCGGGCATCTGCCAGTCCATCAGCACCACGTCGACGCTCTGGCGGCCCAGCAGCGCCAGCGCCTGGGCGCCGTCGGCCGCCACGCTGGTGCGGTAGCCCGCGTGCTGCAGCATGCCGCAGACGATCATCTGGTTGGTCGGGTCGTCTTCCACCACCAGCACGTGCCTGGCGCCGCGCGGCGGCTCCGGCGCCGGCGCCAGCGCGGGCAGCGGCCGCACCGCGGCGCGCAACGCGTCGTGCCGGTCCGCGCCGAGGCGGCTGACCAGCGCCGAGCGCAGCACCGGCTTGATCAGGCCGCGCGGCACCTTGAAGCGCTGGCGCGCGGCGTCGGTGCGCTGCGACTCGCTGGCCGCCATGCCGATCACGCGCGCCGGGTCCAGCCAGGCGGTGGCGTTCTCGAGGAAGGCCCAGGTCTCCTCCGCGTCCACCGCCGCCAGCAGCCAGGGCCGGCGCGACGCGGCGCCGGGGCGGTTCATCCAGTCGCGCAGCTCGCGCGCGCTGCGGCAGCGCCAGGCCCGGCAGCCCAGGCGCTCGAGGTGCGCCTCGAGCGCCCGGGCGCTGGCCTCGCGCGGCTCGAAGTACAGCACCTCGTGCCCGAGTGGCGGCGCCTCGGGCCGCGGCAGGCGCGCCCCGGGCAGCACCAGCTCGATGTCGAAGCGGGTGCCGCGGCCGAGCTCGCTGGCCACCGCGATGCGCCCGCCCATCGCCTCGACCAGCTGGCGTGCGATCGCCAGGCCGAGCCCGCTGCCGCCGAAGCGCCGGTTGGCACCGTCGTCGGCCTGGCGGAACGGCTCGAACACCTGCGCCAGCGAGGCGGCCCCGATGCCGATGCCGGTGTCGCTGATGCTCAGGCGCAGCACATCGGGCGCGTCGCCCGGCTCGGCGTGCAGCACGACCTCGCCCTCGAGCGTGAACTTGACGGCGTTGCCGAGGATGTTGAGCAGCACCTGGCGCAGGCGCAGCGGGTCGCCGTGGCGCCACAGCGCGAGCCGCGGGTCGACGATGCAGGCCAGCTCCAGCCCCTTGATGCGCGCCCCCACCGCCGCCGTCGCGATGGCGGACTCGAGGCAGTCGACCAGGTTGAAGTCCTCCGGCGCCAGCTCGAGCGCGCCGGTCTCGATGCGCGCCAGGTCGAGGATGTTGTCGATCAGCCCGAGCAGGTTGAGGCTGCTGTCGCGGATCGCACCGATCAGCCGCTCCTGGCCCTGCGCGTCGTCGCGCCCATCCTGCAGCAGCTGGGCCGCGCCGATCACCGCGTTCAGCGGCGTGCGCAGCTCGTGGCTCATGTTGGCGAGGAAGCGTGTCTTGGCCACCGAGGCGGCCTCGGCGCGTTCCTTCTCGCGCTGCAGCGACTGCGTGCGCTCGTGGACGCGCTGCTCGAGCACGCGGTTGGCCTCCAGCAGCGTCTCGCCGCGCTGGCGGATCTCGTCGAGCATCTCGTTGAAGGCCGCGGTCGCGGTGCCGATCTCGTCGGCCCCGGCCGCGGGGAGGCGCTGGGCGTAGTCGTGGCTGCGCGCGATCTCGCGCGTGGTGGCGGCGAGCGTCTCGATCGGCCCGGTGATGGTGGCAGCGATGCGGCGCGCGAGCCGCACCGACACCAGCAGCGCGGCGAGGCCGGCGAGCGCGATCGCCACCATCGCGATGCCGAGCGACTGCCACAGGCGCGACAGGCGGTTGACGATCACCAGGCGCCCGACCGGCCCGCCCTCGGCGAGCACGGCCTGGTCGACACGCAGGTGGTCGAGCGCGAACGCCAGCCCGGGCGGCCCGGGTGGCAGCGGCGCGCCGTCCCCATTGGCGGCCAGCAGGTTGCCGCCGGTGTCGTAGACCCAGGCACCGCCGACCTGCGGCCGGGCGCGCAGCAGGGTCAGCGCATCGTTGACGCCGCGCCGGTCGCCGAAGGCCAGCGGCGCTTCGAGCGCGAAGGCCAGCGTACGCGCCACCTCGGTGCTCTCCTCGCGTGCCCGTTCCTGCTGCAGCCACAGGGCCGAGCCGCCGACGGCCAGCACGCACAGCAGCAGCGTCAGGCCGGCCGACACCTGGATCAGCAGCGCCAGGCGGCGCCGCACCGGCAGCGCGCGCAGGGCGTCGATCGAGAAGCGGCGCAGCGCGGCCATGTTCACTCCCGCACCTGGCGCGCGAGCTGAAGCACGCGGCTGCTCAGCTCGAGCTGGGCCGCGCGCAGCGCGCGCAGGTTGACGTCCAGGCGCATCGCGTCGTTGACATTGACCAGCTCGACCATGCCGCCGCGCGCCGCGAAGCCGTCGGCGTCGCCCACCGTCAGCAGGGGCGCGCCGCGGGCGGCCGCCAGCAGCGCCGCGGCGTCGCGCTCGGCACCGTCCTGCACGTACAGCAGGTGGCAGCCGGCGGCCGCCGGCGGCGGGCTGGTCAGCACCCGCACCGTCCGGCCCGCGACGGTCTGCCCGGCCAGCTCGCCGAAGGCCAGGGCCAGCGTCTCGCTGCGCTGGGCCACGCACAGCACCAGCGCATCGCCGCCGGGGGCGAAGCTGCCGGCCGGCCATTGCGTGTAGCGCGCCAGCGTGAGCGCCAGGCGCGCCTTGACACGCGCCTCGTTGAGCGTCTGGGCCCGCGCCGCCCGCGCCAGCGGCAGTGCCGCGGCGCAGGCCAGCAGGGTGCGGCGACGCCAGGCCATGCCGGGCTCAGAAGCGCAGGCCGAACTGCAGGCGCCACTGGCGGCCGTCCTGCGCGAGCTGGTCCTGCACCAGCTCGGGGCCGCCCGGATCGGCGTAGTCGCGGTCGAACAGGTTGTAGACGCTGCCCGAAAGCCACCAGGCCGAGCCGGGCGGGTCGACCTGCACGGTCAGGCCCACCAGCAGGTGCGGCGCGAGCGTGTCGCCGGCCAGCGTGCGCCGCGTGCCGACGCGCTGCGCCTCGACGCCGACCCGCGCCGCATGGCGTGCCACCGGCAAGGTGGCGTGCATCTTGAGCAGGGTGACCGGCGAGTTGCCGATCTGCTGATCGCTGCCGGCCTCGCGGGTGCGCTGGCGCGTCCAGCTCGCGCGCAGGCGCCAGCCGCTCGTGTCGACATAGTCCCCCTCGAGTTCGGCGCCGCCGGAGTGCACCGTGCCGGCGTTGTTGTAGACCAGCTGGTCGGCGGCCTCGTCGAACTGCTGCTCGATCAGGTCGCTCACCTTGTAGCGGTACAGCGAACCGGCCAGGCGCAGCTGTGCGAGCGCGCGCCATTCGACCGCCAGCTCGCGCGCGCGCAGCGATTCGCGCCGCAGCTGCGGGTTGGCGCGCTGGAACAGGTCCTCGTACTGCGATTCGTAGGCGTTCGGCTCGCGGAACGCGCGGCCGTCCAGCGCCTTGAGCTGCAGCCCCGGCGCCGCGCTCCAGACCAGCGCCAGGCGCGGCGTGGCCACGTGCCCGCCGTCGAGCTGGCGGTCCACGCGCGCGCCGAGCACGGCGCGCAACGACGGCGCCAGCGTCCACTCGTCGTTGACGAAGGCGCCGACGCGGTGCGAGCGGCCCTGGATGTCGGCGGTGACGCCGCCGTCCTCGCCGTCGAAGGACGAACGCTGGCGCTGCTCCAGGTTCTGGCGCAGCTCCAGCCCCAGCACCAGGCGGTGGCCGGCCCAGCCGGACCAGAGCCAGCGCGTCTCGAGGTCGATCCAGCGGCCGGTCTGGGCCAGGTGCTGGCGGCCGTCGGGCGGACCGTAGTCGAAGCGGCCGTCGAACTCGTACTTGCCGACGCTGCCGCGCAGCACCAGCTGGCGCTGCGCGTCGAGGTCGCGCTGCCACTGCAGGTCGGCGAAGGCGTAGCGATCCGTGCCGGAGGTGTCGCGGCTGCCGAACACGGTGCCGAAGGCGCCGGTGGGGATCAGCTTGCGCCGCTGCGAGAGCAGCCCGGTGGCGGTGAGCTCGCCGTGCGTCCAGCGGGCGAACAGCTTGCGGTCGGTCTCGCGGTCGCCGCCGTTGCTCCAGGCGGCGGGCGAGGACGGATCGCCGAACTCGGGGTAGTAGCGGGATTCGCCCGGGCGCAGCTCGATCCGGCCGGCCACCAGCACGCGGTCCGCGCCCCGTTCGCTGCCGCTGCTGAAGCCGATGCGCCGGCTGCCCGCCGAACCGAGCTCGGCCTCGACCGCGTCGCCGAGCATCGCCGCGCCGGAGCGCGTGACGATGTTGACCACGCCCAGCACCGCGTTCGAACCGTACAGCGCCGAGCCGGGCCCGGGGATGAACTCGACCCGCTCGATCAGGCCGATGTCGAGCGGGAACTCGCGCCCGGCGCCGGCCTGGTCGTAGATGTTGTCGTTGACACGCATGCCGTCGATCAGGATCAGCAGGCGCGAGGAGAAGTCGCCCGGCCGCGCCAGGCCGCGCACGCCGACGTACTGGTAGAAGCGGTCGTAGCGCAGGAACACGCCGCGCGCGCCGTTCAGCACCTCGGCCAGCGTGCGCCAGCCGAAGGCACGGATGTCGCCGGCCGTCAGCACCGTCACCGCCGCGGGGGCGTCGGCCGCGTCCTGCGCGAAGCGCGAGGCCGCGTAGACCGGCTGGTTCAGCAGCGCCTCGAGGTCGGCCGCATCGCCGCCGTCGGCCGCACGCGTGGCGCCGCACGCCGAGACCAGCACCAGCGCCACGGCAACCGGCCAGGGGCGGAATCGACGAGTCATGGACAGCTTCTCCGATGCCCGTACCGCGGGCCCTGACACGCTAGGCGAACGGCCGAGGTTCGAGACCGAGATTAGTCAGGGCCGAACATCTCAATTCGTTGCGCAGCCGCGCAGCGTGCATTCCGACACGCGGACACGACCTTCCCGCCGCCAGAATCGGCCCCCGCCCCTGGGAGACCTGCATGGCCCGCACCCCGCTTCTGCGCTCGCTCGTCCGACTTGCCCGCGACCACCACCGCGCCCAGGCCCTCGGCCTGGACGTGCGGGCCTTGCGCGAGGCCGACGCCCTGCATGCCGGGCGCCGGCACGCCGACCTGTCGCGGCGCGATTTCCTCGGCGCCGCGGCGCTGGCCGCGGGCGCGCTGGCCGCGCCGCGCGCCGCCCACGCACAAGGCCAGCCGCGCATCGCGATCGTGGGCGCCGGCATGGCCGGCATGGCCGCGGCGCTCAAGCTGGCCGACCATGGGGTGGCCAGCACCGTCTACGAGGCGGGCCAGCGCATCGGCGGGCGCATGTTCTCCAACACCAGCTACTTCGACCAGGGCCAGGTGTTCGAGTGGTGCGGCGAACTGATCGACAGCGGCCACGCGACCATCATCCGCCTGGCGCAGCGCTTCGGCCTCGTGCTCGACGATCTGCATGCCGCCGAGCCGCGCGGATCGGAGGAGACCTACCGCTTCTTCGGCCAGTACTACCCGAAGGCGCAGGCCGACCGCGACTTCAAGGAGATCGCGCCGCTGCTGCGCGAGGACCTGCGTCTGGCGGGCCCCTACACCACGGTGTTCGAGAGCACGCCCTGGGGCCGCATGCTCAACCGCATGAGCCTGTACGACTGGATCGAGTCGCGCGTGCCGGGCGGCCACGCCGCGCCGCTGGGTGCGCTGCTGGACACGGCCTACTACATCGAGCTGAACAGCGACACGCGCGAGCAGTCGGCGCTGAACATCGTCTACCTGCTGGGCTACCAGCCGAGCTGGAACGAGCTGCACATGTTCGGCATCTCGGACGAGAAGTACCACCTGCGCGGCGGCAACCAGCAGCTGCCCCAGGCCATCGCCCAGTGCCTGGGTCCGCAGGCGCTGCGCTTGGGCATGCGGCTGCAGGCCATCCGCCGGCGCGCCGACGGGCGCTACGAGCTGGTGTTCCTCGAGGGCTCGACCACGCGCGTCGAGCTGGCCGACCTGGTGCTGCTGACCACCCCGTTCGCCGTGCTGCGCGAGCTGGACTATGCCGGCGCCGGCTTCGACGCGGTCAAGCACCATGCCATCCAGCAGCTCGGGCGCGGGCGCCAGAGCAAGCAGCACCTGCAGTTCACCCGCCGCCTGTGGAACGAGCGCGGCCCCTGGCCGGGCATCGGCAACGGCTCGAGTTATGGCGACACCGGCTACCAGTCGAGCTGGGAGACGTCGCGCGCCCAGCCCGGCTCAGCCGGCATCCTGGTCGGCTACGCCGGCGGGCCCTTTGCCGACGCGATGAGCAGCACCCTGCCCTTCGCCACCGCCACGGTGCCCGCCGTGCGCCAGGACGCGCTGCGGTTCCTCGGCCAGATCGAGCCGGTGTTCCCCGGCCTGGCGGCGCTGTGGAATGGCCGATCGACCCAGGGCCTGCCGCACCTGGACCCGAACATGAAGTGCTCGTACTCCTACTTCCGCATCGGCCAGTACGAGACGATCGCCGGCTACGAACGGGTGCGCCAGGGCAACGTGTTCTTCGCCGGCGAGCACTGCTCGTTCGACTTCCAGGGTTTCATGGAAGGCGCCGCCGCGGAAGGCGAGCGCGCCGGCGTCGAGATGCTCGAGACCCTCGGGGTCACGCCCCGCTGATCAGCGCCCGCAGCCGCTCGGGCAGCGGCGTGGACTTCTGCTTCGGGAAGTCCACCCACACCACCTTGGCGCCGCCCTCGGTGCAGATCAGATCGGGCGCGTCGGTGCGCGCCAGGGTCAGGAAGGTGTCGAAGCTGGTGCGGCCGGGGTGCGCGACGTAGTGCTTCGCGACGATCTCGCCCGGGTACTCGAGCTGGCGGATGAAGTTGCAGAAGGCGTTGACGATCACCGGCCCCTCGCCGGCCGGGTTGGGCGGGCAGCCGATGCGGTCGAACCAGGCCAGCCGCGCGATCTCGAAGTAGCGGAAGTAGACCGTGTTGTTCACATGGCCCATCGCGTCCATGTCGCCCCAGCGGATCGGGATCACCATCTCGTGCACCAGCGTCTTGTGCTCGGGCACGGTGAAGCGCAGCGTCATCCCTTGCTCACTCCCAGCTCGGCGTAGAGCCGCTCGACCAGCGCGCGCAGCTCGTTCACCTCGGCGCGCAGCGACTGCTGCTGTGCCTTCAGCGCAGCGATCTCGGTGGCGGCGACGAAGTCCTCCCCGGCCGCGGCCACCGGCAGCGTGGCGACGTCCACCGCGCCGGTGAGCAGCTGCGTCCAGCGCGGCTCGCGTGCGCCCGGCGCGCGCGGCAGCTTGAGCGCCAGCGCGCCGCCCTTGTCCTCGGGCCGCGCGGCCAACTCGTCGAGGAAGGCCTCGACCGAGGACACGTCGGCGAAGCGGTGCAGCCGCTCGCAGTTGGCGCGCAGCTCCGAGGCGGTCTGCGGGCCGCGCAGCGCCAGCACCGCCAGCAGCGCGACCGATTGCGACGGCACACCCAGCACCCGGGCGATGTTGTGCTCGTAGCGCGTCACGCGCGAGCCGCTGACCTCGAACACCAGGCTGAGCGACTTCAGCGCATCGAGCGTGGCCTGCACCTCGGCCTCGCTGGCGTTGAGCACCGGGTCGCGGGCGGTCTTCTGGTTGCAGCCGAGGGTCAGCGCATTGAGCGAGAGCGGGTAGCTGTCCGGCACGGTGTGCTGCTTCTCGACCAGCACGCCGAGCACGCGGGCTTCGAGGACGGACAGGGCTCGCATGCTCAGACGGCAAATCCGTCGTCGACCTGAATGACGGCCCCGTTGACGAAATGGCTCTGGTTGGCCACCAGCATCATCAGCGTCGAATCGAGGTCCTGCGGCTGGCCGATGCGCTTGCGCGGCAGCATCTCGATCAGCTTCTGGCCCTGCTCGGTCTGCCAGTGGTGGTGGTTGATCTCGGTGTCGATGTAGCCCGGGCAGATCGCGTTGACGTTGATGCCGTAGCGGCCCCATTCGAGCGCCATCGCACGCGTCATGTGGATCACCGCCGCCTTGCTCATGCAGTACACGCCGATCTGCGACAGCACGCGCAGCCCGGCCATCGAGGCGACATTGACGATGCGCCCGCCGGTGAAGGTGCCCGGCGCCGCGCCCTTGGCGCGTGCCAGCATGCGCTTGCCCACCTCCTGCGCGACGAAGAAGGCGCCCTTGGTGTTGGTGTCGAACACGTAGTCGTAGTCGTCCTCGCTCACGTCGACCAGCTTCTGCGTGGTGCTGACGCCGGAGTTGTTGACCAGGATGTCGAGCGTGCCCATCTCGGTCTCGGCATGGGCCACGGCGGCCTTGATGCTCACCAGGTCGGTGACGTCCAGCGCCACCACGTGCGCATCGCCGCCGTCGGCCTCGATCTCGGCGCGCAGGGTCTTCAGCCGCTCGACGCGCCGACCGGCCAGCACCACCGCGCAGCCGGCCCGGGCCAGGGTGCGCGCGAACTGCTCGCCCAGCCCGCTGGACGCGCCGGTGACCAGCGCCACGCGCCCGGCCAGATCGATCGTGTAGCTCATGTCGTGCCGCTCTCGGGGGTGGATTCGTGGCGGCGACGATAGCACGCAGGCCACGCTGGAGAGGCCGTTCCAGGCCATCGAACGACCGTGCTTTTCCGGCCTCTCCACCCCGTAGAATCGCCGCCCGGATTCCCCCTGGACGCACGATGACCCCGCAACAGATTCTCGAGCAGTACGGCCCGCGCGAAGCGATGGAGTACGACGTGGTCGTGGTCGGTGCCGGCCCGGCCGGCCTGGCCACCGCGATCCGCCTCAAGCAGCTCGCCGCGCTCGAGAACCGCGAGGTCTCGGTGGTGGTCATCGAGAAGGGTTCGGAGCCGGGCGCGCACATCCTCTCGGGCGCGATCATGGACCCGATCGCCCTCACCGAGCTGTTCCCCAAGTGGCAGGAGATGGGCGCACCGCTGACGCAGCCGGTCACCGAGGATCGTTTCCTGTTCCTCTCCGAGATCGGCGCGAAGGCCACGCCCGAGTTCCTGCTGCCCGACTGCTTCAAGAACCACGGCAACTTCATCCTGAGCCTGGGCAGCCTGGTGCGCTGGCTGGCGCAGCAGGCCGAGGCGCTGGGCGTGGAGATCTTCCCCGGCTTCGCCGCCGCCGAGGTGCTCTACACCGACGACGGCGCGGTCAAGGGCATCGCCACCGGCAACATGGGCGTGGGCCGCGACGGCGAGCCCACCGAGGCCTTCCAGCTCGGCATGGAGTTGCACGGCAAGTACACCGTGTTTGCCGAGGGCGCACGCGGCCACCTGGGCAAGCAGCTGATCGCGCGCTATCGGCTCGATGCCGGCAAGGACCCGCAAAGCTACGGCATCGGGCTGAAGGAACTGTGGGAGGTCGATCCGGCCAGGCACCGGCCCGGCCTGGTGCTGCACACCGCCGGCTGGCCGCTCGACCCGAGCACCTACGGCGGCTCGTTCCTCTACCACGATGCCGACAACAAGGTCGAGCTCGGCTTCGTGGTCGGGCTGGACTACGCGAACCCCTGGCTCAGCCCGTTCGAGGAGTTCCAGCGCTGGAAGACGCACCCGACGATCCGCGCCACGCTCGAGGGCGGCAAGCGCATCGGCTACGGCGCGCGCGCCATCACCGCGGGCGGCATCCTCAGCCTGCCGAAGTTCGTGTTCCCGGGCGGCGCGCTGGTCGGCTGCGAGGCCGGCTTCCTGAACGCCAGCCGCATCAAGGGCAGCCACGCGGCGATCAAGACCGGCATGCTGTGCGCCGAGGCGCTCGACGAGGCGCTGAAGGCCGGCCGCAGCGGCGACGAGCTGGCCGCCTACCCCGCGGCCTTCGAGAAGAGCTGGCTGTTCGAGGAGCTCGACCGCGCGCGCAACTTCAAGCAGTGGTTCAAGAAGGGCCGTAGCACCGCGACGCTGATGACCGGCATCGAGCAGTGGCTGCTGCCGCGCCTGGGCTTCAAGGCGCCGCCCTGGACGCTGCACCGCCAGGCGGCCGACCACACCTACCTGAAGCCGGCCGACCAGTGCCCGCCGATCACCTACCCGAAGCCGGACGGCAAGATCAGCTTCGACCGGCTCGGCTCGGTGTTCATCAGCAACACCAACCATGCCGAAGACCAGCCGGCGCACCTGACGCTGAAAGACGCCGCGGTGCCGGTGGCCGTGAACCTGCAGAAGTACGCGGGCCCCGAGAGCCGCTACTGCCCGGCCGGTGTGTACGAGTTCGTCAAGACCGACGGCGAGGACGACCGGCTGCAGATCAACGCGCAGAACTGCGTGCACTGCAAGACCTGCGACATCAAGGACCCGACGCAGAACATCGTCTGGGTCACGCCCGAGGGCGGCGGCGGGCCGAACTACGCCGGCATGTGAAGCCCGGCCTCGCGCTGCCGCGGGCGGCCGGGCCGCTGCTGCTGGTCGCCGCCTTCGCGGCCGGCTGCGCGCTCGACGCACTGCCCGGCGGCCAGCGCATCAACCTGTTCGCCCCACCGCTGCTGGCCATGCTGGCGTGGAACCTGGGCGTCTACGCGCTGCTGCTGGGGGCGGCGCTGCGCCGGCGGCGGTTGACGGCGCCGCAGCAGCGCCTGGCCGCCTGGCTGCATGCCGCGGCAGCGCTGCTCGCCTGCGGCGCGGTGCTGTCGATGTATGCCCGCGGCAGCTTCTTCGAGTTCCGCGCCGGCTGGGACAGCACCTTCTTCGACGCCCCCGCGCTGCACCGCTTCATGCAGGGGCTGTTCGGCCCGGCTGCGCTGCTGGGCGGCATCACGCTGCCCACGCTGGATGAGTTCGCCGCGCTGCGCTTCTCGGCCGGCGCCGGTGGCGAACGCGCGGCACGCTGGATCCATCTCTACGCGATCACGCTGGCCGCGCTGGTGATCGTGCCGCGCACGCTGCTGGCCCTCGCCGCCGCCCGCGCCGGCGCCGTGCCGGCAGCGCAGGTCGGCGCACGGTCGATGCAGGTGCTGCCCTACAGCTACCAGGGCGCCGAGGCGCTGCGCGCCGGGCTGCAGGCCGCGCTCGAGCGGCATGCCGGCGGCCCGGTCGAGCTGCGGCTCGCGCCCTCGCTGGCGCAGGGCGACGAAGCGCGCGCCGGCGCCGCCGAGGTGCTGCTGCTGCCGCTCACTGCCACGCCCGAGGCCGAGACCCACGGCGCGCTGCTCGCCGCGCTGCCCGCGCCGCCGGCGCTGGTGCTGCTGGACGAATCGGCCTTCCGGCGCCGCTTCGGCGGGCCGGACGGCGCGCGCCGCCTCGAGGAGCGCCGTGCGCTCTGGCAAACCTGGCTCGCGGCGCGCCAGCTTCCCGCGCTGTTCGTCGACCTCTCGGCGCCGTGAAGATCGCGCTCAGCCTGGTCTCGCACACCAACGTCGGCAAGACGACGCTGGCGCGCACGCTGCTGCGCCGCGATGTCGGCGAGGTGCGCGACGCGCCGCATGTCACTCAGGTGGCCGAGCGCCAGACCCTGGTCGAGGCGGGTGGCCACACGCTCGAACTGTGGGACACGCCCGGCTTCGGCGACAGCGTGCGCCTGGCGCGCCGGCTCGCGCGGGCCGGCAACCCGCTCGGCTGGTTCCTCAACGAGGTGTGGGACCGCTGGCGCGAGCCCGCGCTGTGGTCCAGCCAGCGCGCGGTGAAGAACGTGCTGGACGAGGCCGACGTGGTGCTCTACCTCGTCAACGCCGCCGAGCCGCCCGAGGACAGCCCGCAGGTTGACGCCGAGCTCGCTGTGCTGGACCTGCTGGCCAAGCCGACGCTGCTGCTGCTGAACCAGATCGGCCCGCCGCTGGACGCGCTGTCCGAGGCCGCCGAGCGGGCGCGCTGGCAGGGTGTCGCCGAGGCCCACCGCTGCGTGCGCGGCGTGCTGGCGCTGGATGCCTTCGCGCGCTGCTGGGTGCAGGAGGATGCGCTGCTGCGCGCCGTCGGCGCCGCCTTGCCGGGCGCGGCGCGGCCGGCCTTCGACCTGCTGCACGCGGCCTGGCGCGAACGCGAGCGCGCCGTCTGGCAGCAGGCGCTGCAGGTGCTGGCGCAGCGCCTGGCGCGCGCCGCCTGCGACCGCGAGCCGATCGCCGAGACCGGCTGGACCGACCGGCTCGCCGAGCTCGGCAGTGCGCTCGGCCTGCGCCGTGGCGGGCCGGCCACGCCGCGCGAACGGGCGATGAGCGTCCTGGCCGAGCGGCTCGACACCGACCTGCGCGCCAGCACCGACCGCCTGATCGCGCTGCACGGCCTGGACGGCCGCGCCGGCGCGCAGGTGCTGCAGCGGCTGGCCGAGCACTATGCGCTGCGGGCGCCGCTCTCCGAGGGCCGCTCGGCACTGGTCGGCGGGCTGCTCAGCGGCGCGCTGGCCGGGCTCAAGGCCGACCTCGCCAGCGGCGGCCTGACGCTCGGCGGCGGCCTGCTGGCCGGCGGCCTGCTCGGCGCGCTCGGCGCCGCCGGCCTGGCACGTGGCGTCAACCTGGTGCGCGGGCTGGAGCAGCCGACCCTGGCCTGGACGGAGGAGGTGCTGCACGAGCTCGCCGAATCCGCCCTGCTCGGCTACCTGGCGGTGGCGCACCATGGGCGCGGCCGCGGCGCCTGGGTCGACGGGCCGGGGCCGGCGTTCTGGGCCGAACGGGTGCAGGCGGCGCTGGCACCGCAGCGTGCCGCGTTCGACGCGGCCTGGCGTCGGCGCACGCCGCAGGACGAGGCGAGCGTCGCCGCCACGCTGCAGGCTCCCCTCGGCGCCGCCGGTGCGGCCCTGCTGAAATCGCTCTATCCGGACGCGGCCGACTGGCTGTGAGCGGCCCGGTACGTCAGACGCTGCGCCCGCTCCACACCAGCGCTTCGGGCACCGCGCGCATCTTCTCGAGCAGCGGGGCCTGCGACTTGTCGGCCCAGGCCGGGTGCGCCAGGTCGATCACCATGAACGGGCACGGCAGGTCGATGCGCTCGCGCAGCTCGGCCCACCAGGCATCCGCATCCGGCTGGCCCAGCAGCCTGGAGCGCTCGACGATCACGATACAGAAGCGCCAGTCCGGCGCCTCGGCCACCACCTTGCGCACCAGCCAGGCCCGGCCCGCGGCCTTCTCGCCGCGCAGCAGATCCTCCAGCGGGCGCAGCGCGCGCCGGCCCAGGCCGTGCGGCTCGAAGCGCGGCTCATTCCCGAAGTCGTGCAGCGCCTCCCAGGTGGCCTCGGTGCGCTGCTCGATCCGCGCCAGCGTCGCGCGCCAGGCCTTCAGCTCGTCCCAGCGCTCGCGCGCCTGCAGCCAGGCCTCGATGCGCTGCGCCGCGGGCAGCGCCCAGGGGTGGTTGCCGCCGTCGGCCACGCCGCGCAGCAGCTGCGCACCCTCGTCGTTGAACTGGCGGTCGTCGACCTCGATCAGGGTGCAGCCCAGCTCGTAGCGCGCGCCCAGGTGCGTCGGGTGGTCGCGCAGCATGCGGCGCAGCACCGTGATCTCGGCCGCCTCGCCCTCGGTCCACAACGCGGCTCGGGCCCACAGCAGGTGGTCGTCCGGGTCCAGCGGGCCCTGGTTGAGCGCAGCCTGCAGCTCCTCGGCCATGCGGCGCTGCGCCTGCGCGTAGCGATGCCGCTCGCGCCAGGCCTCGTTGCTGCGTCGGCGCCATTGATGGTCGAGACGGGTCAGCCAGACCGGCAGCGCTTCGCGCAGCAGCGCCTCGGCGGCCGAGACGGTCAGCGGCGGCGGCAGCCGCACCGGCATGTCGGCGAAGTCGAGCCGGTCGCGCAGGCTGGGGTGGGTGTCGGCGAGGTCGGGCAGGCGCTTGCCCGCCTCCTTCAGCCACTGGCCGGCCTTCGCGTTCGCCACCGCGCCCTTCAGCGCCTGCTGCATCGCGCGGTAGGGCCGCTCCTTCTCCGGGCTCGCCAGGTGCGCCGCATGGCGCCACACCATCGGCCAGAACTGCTCGTGCAGGTAGCGCGCCTGCAGTTCGATCGCGACCAAGCCGGTGGCGGCCGGCTCGCGGCCGACCACCTCGTGCGCCGTGCGGTCGGCCTCGTACTCCTGCTGGCGCGAGAGCACGAAGGCGCGGGCGTTGAAGCGCGGGAAGAAATGTCGGAAGAAGAAGGCCAGCGCCAGGTCGGCCACCGAGCCACCCAGGCGGGCCCGTTCGCGCGATTCGGCCAGACGCACCCAAGAACGCCGCGTGCGGTAGACCCAGGCGCCGAGCTTGCCGTGCGCGCCGCGCAGGTGGCCGAATTCATGGGCCAGCACCGCGGCGAGCTGCTTGCCGTCCAGCGCCATCATCAGCGGCACGCCGAGGATCAGCGTGTTGCGGTGCCAGCCGAGCAGGCCCAGGCGCGGCTGCTGCACCACGGCCGCGTTCATCTCGCCGTCGATCAGCACGCGGTCTGGCCGCGGCGCCCCGACGCGCCGGCGCACCTGGTCGATCAGCTCGAACAGGCGCGGCGCCTCGCGGTGCGTGATCGGCATGCCCTCGGGCTCGCGGCTGCGCAGCCACAGGGCGCGCAGCAGCGAGACCAGCAGCGAGGCGCAGCCGATCACCAGCAGCACCTTCCAGCTGCGCACGCGGCCATGCGCCAGCTGGGTCAGGCCCCAGCCCAGGCCGACGGCGGTACCGGCCAGCGTGGCGACGATGGCCGCGTAGCCGAACGCGGCCAGCGCCGCGGTGACCAGCGCGAAACGGCGCGGGTCGTCGCGGCTGTCGTGTTCGTAGGCCGCGACGAGGCGGCGGTGGTCGTGGTCGTGCACGGGAGGCTCCGGATGCCGGAGTGTCGCGGCTGACCGTGCTGTCCGGCCGTCCTGCCGGGTGGCGACGCGAAGTTGTTCACGGGCAGAACTCCCCCTGACCGGGGGCGTTGCTGGGTACACTGTCCCCTTTGCCGCATACCCCCCACCGTGAGCACCCTGCCCCGCCGCCGCTTCGTCGCCGCCCTCGCCGCGGCTCCCTGGCTGACCCAGGCCGCGCGGGCCGCACACCCCGAGCCGCGTGTGCTGAGCTTCGCCCACCTGCACACCGGCGAGCGACTCGAGCTCGAGTACGCCCGCGGCGCCGACTACCTGCCCGACGCGCTCGCTGCCGTGAACCACCTGCTGCGCGACTTCCGCAACGGCGAGGTCGGCACCATGGACCCGGCACTGCTCGACCTGCTGTACACGCTGCACGGCCGGCTCGGCAGCCGGCGGCCGTTCGAGATCATCTCGGGTTACCGCTCGCCCGCGACGAACCGGATGCTGCACGAGCGCAGCAGCGGCGTGGCCAGCGGCAGCCTGCACATGAGCGGCCGGGCGATCGACGTGCGGCTGGCCGACGTGCCGCTCGAGCGCGTGCGCGACGCCGCGCTCGGCCTGGGCGGCGGCGGCGTGGGCTACTACGCCGCCTCCAACTTCGTGCACGTCGACACCGGCCGCGTGCGACGCTGGTGACACGCCCGACCGGCACCCGGCCGGTCGATCAGCGACGTGCCTTCAGCGCGCGCTCGAGCGCCGCGTCGTGGCCGTAGACGTCGGCGGCGAAGTGCAGCTGCCCGTCCTCGGGCATCACCATCGCGGTGAGGTAGTACAGCAGCACCGGCAGCGGCGCGCTCAGGTCGACCTGGCGGGAATCGCCGCCGTTCATCGCCGCGAGGATGGCCTCGCGTGTCCACTCGGGCCGGTCCTTCAGCACCCATTGCGCGAGCGCGACCGGTTCCTCGACGCGCACGCAGCCGTGGCTGAAGTCGCGCCGCGCCTGCGCGAACAGCCGCGGCGCCGGCGTGCCGTGCAGGTAGACATTGGCGTCGTTCGGGAAGATGAACTTGACCAGCCCGAGCGAGTTCGACGGCCCCGGCCGCTGGCGGATGCGCGGCAGCGCCTCGCCCGGCACGCGCGTGAGCTCCATGTCGTGGCGCGCCAGGTAGGACGGGTCGCGCGCCAGCGCGGGCAGGATCTCGTCGCGCACGATCGAGCGCGGCACGTACCAGGACGGGCGGAAGATGAGCCAGCGCATCTCGTCGGCGAACACCGGCGTGCGCGTGTTGAGCGCCCGGCCGACGATCACGCCCATCGACAGCGCCGGATGCGCGTCGTCCTGGCCGGCATCCCAGGCCCAGAGGCGGTACATCGGGATGTTGACCGCGATCACCGGCCGGCCGCTGCGCCGCGGCAGCCAACGCAGGCGCTCGAGCGCAAGCTCGATCTGGCGCACGCGCTGCGCCGGCGGCACGTTCAGCGCCGCCTGCGTCGCGCGGCCGAGCAGGCCGTCGGCCTCGAGGCCGTGGCGCGCCTGGAAACGCTGCACGGCCTCGACCAGCGGCGCGGCATAGGCGGTCTCCTGCGGCGCGCCGGCCGGCGCGGCCGGCAGGTCACCGAAGGCCTGCAGGCGCTGGCGCAGGGCGGTCGCACCGGCGTAGGGGTCGCCTGGCCGGACGGTCGGTGTCGGCGGCAGCGGCGCCAGCGCAGGCGCGGCCGCGAGCGCACGGTAGCTGGCCAGCGCGCTGCGCAAGCGACGGTACTGCACGAACGGCGGCCGCAGCTCGTCGGCCAGCGCCGCGAGCCGCCCGGCCGCGACGGCCTCGTCGAGGCGCCGGGCCAGCTCGCTGTCCTCGAGCGGCGGCGCGACGACCCGAAAGCCCAGTTCGCGCGGGGTCACGCGCCCGGCATGCAGGTGGCGCAGGTAACGCAGCAGATGGGCCTCCAGCGCCGCGGCCCAGGCTGCATCGGGCACCCGGGACGCCAACCCGGCGACGACGTCGTCGCGCGCATCGAGACCGTCCTCGGGCGCCGAGGCGAGCAGCGCCAGGGCCTCGCGCGCCGCCGCCGTCGGCCGCCCCGCCGGATCGACCCAGGTCGCGGCGACCGCGCCCGCAAACGGCAGCGCCCACAGCAGCGCCGCCAGCAGCAGTGCGCGCGTCATCCGCCCGGCGTGCTCCAGTTCGGCGGACGCTTCTCGATGAAGGCCTGCACGCCCTCGAGCGCACTCGCGTCCATCATGTTGCAGGCCATCGTGCGGCCGGCGTCCTCGTAGGCGGCGGCGATGCCCTCTTCGAGCTGGCGGTAGAACAGGCCCTTGCCGAGCGCGATCGCCACGCGCGGCTTGGCGACGATGCGCGCCACCAGCGCCTCGACCTCGGCATCCAGCGCCTCGGGCGCGGCGACGCGGTTGACCAGGCCCTTGGCCAGGGCCTGGTCGGCGGAGATGAACTCGCCCGTCACCAGCATCTCGAAAGCCGCCTTGCGCGGCAGGTTGCGCGACAGCGCCACACCCGGCGTCGAGCAGAACAGCCCGAGGTTGACCCCGCTGACCGCGAAGCGCGCGTCGCGGCTCGCCACCGCGAGGTCGCACATCGCCACCAGCTGGCAGCCCGCCGCGGTGGCGATGCCCTGCACCCGCGCGATCACCGGCACCGGCAGGCGCTGGATCGCCAGCATCACCTGGGCACATTGCGCGAACAGGCGCTGGTAGTACTCGAGCGAGGGCTCGGCGCGCATCTCCTTCAGGTCGTGGCCGGCGCAGAAGGCCCGGCCCGAGGCGCCCAGCACGAGCACGCGCACCGACTCGTCCTTCGCGAGCGCGGCCAGCGCCTCGGCGAGCGCCGCGAGCATCGCCTCCGACAGCGAGTTGAAGGCCTGCGGCCGGTTCAGCGTCAGCGCGACCACGCCGCGCTCGTCACGGTGCTGCAGCAGCAGCGGTTCGTCGCTCACGGGAGCCTCCTATTCGATCGCCGAAGCGCTCTTCGCGCGCTCGCGCAGCTGGAACTTCTGGATCTTGCCGGTCGAGGTCTTCGGGATGGCCTCGAAGCGGATCTCCTTGGGCACCTTGTAGCCCGCCAGCAGGCCCTTGCAGTGCGCGATCAGTGCCTCGGCCGTGACGCTCGCGCCGGGCTTGAGCTCGACGTAGGCGAGCGGCGTCTCGCCCCATTTCTCGTGCGGTCGGGCGACCACCGCGCAGGCCATCACCGCCGGGTGGCGGTACAGCGCATCCTCGACCTCGATCGAGCTGATGTTCTCGCCGCCGGAGATGATGATGTCCTTGCTGCGGTCCTTGATCTTCACGTAGCGGTCGGGCTCCATCACGGCCAGGTCGCCGGTGTGGAACCAGCCGCCGGCGAAGGCCTTGTCGGTGGCCGACGGGTTCTTCAGGTAGCCCTTCATCACGATGTTGCCGCGGAACATGATCTCGCCCATGGTCTGGCCGTCGGCGGGTGTCTCGACCATGGTGTCCGGATCCAGCACCGTCATGCCTTCCTGCAGCGCATAGCGCACGCCCTGGCGGCCGTTCAGGCGCGTTTGCTCCGAGAGGCTCTCGGCCGCCCAGCCGTTGCGCTTGACGGCCACCGAGGCCGGCCCGTAGACCTCGGTCAAGCCGTAGACATGTGTGATGTCGAAGCCGATCGTGGCCATGCCCTCGATCATCGCGGCCGGCGGCGCCGCACCGGCCACCATGCCGCGCACCTTCTGGCGGATGCCCTCGCGCTGCTCGGGCGGCGCGGCGATGATCAGGTTGTGCACGATGGGCGCGGCGCAGTAGTGGTCCACGCCATGCTCGCGCATCGCAGCCAGGATCGACGGCGCGTCGACACGCCGCAGGCACACATGCGTGCCACCGAGCATCGCCACCGTCCAGGGGAAGCACCAGCCGTTGCAGTGGAACATCGGCAGCGTCCACAGGTAGGTCGGGAAATGCGGCATGGTCCAGGTGGCCGCGTTGCACACCGCGTTCAGGTACGCGCCGCGGTGGTGCGTGACCACGCCCTTCGGGTCGCCGGTGGTGCCGGAGGTGTAGCTGACCGCGATGGCGTCCCACTCGTCGGCCGGGCCCTCGAGGCGCGCCAGCGGTTCGTGCGCGGCCAGCAAGGCCTCGTACTCGTGCGTGCCGAGCCGCTCGCCGGGGCCGGTGTACTCGGCATCGCACACGTCGATGACGACCGGCGTCCGGCCATGCTCGCGCTTCAGCAGTTCGAGGGCCGGGCCCATCACCGGCGCGAACTCGCGGTCGGTGATCACCACGGCAGCCTCGCAGTGGTTCATCTGCCAGGCCAGCAGCGGCGCGTCGAGCCGCGTGTTCAGCGTGTTGATCACCGCGTTCAGCGCCGGGATCGCGTAATGCGCCTCGACCATCTCGGGCGTGTTCGGCAGCATCGTCGTCACCGTGCTGCCGCGGCCGACGCCGAGCGCGCGCAGCGCCGCGGCCAGGCGCGCCGAGCGCTCGCGCAGCGTGCGCCAGTCGTAGCGGCGCTGTCCATGGATCACCGCCGGCAGGTCGCCGAACACCTCGGCGCTGCGCTCGACGAAGCTGACCGGCGAGAGCGCCGTGAAGTTGGCGGGGTTCTTCTCGAGATGCTGGTCGTAGATGCTGCTCACGTCAGTCTCCGGTCCGGCTCAAGGCCTGATCAATGTCCCACAGGATGTCGTCGATGTGCTCCAGCCCGACCGACATGCGGATCATGTCCGGCAGCACGCCGGCAGCACGCTGCTGCGCCTCGTCGAGCTGTCGGTGGGTGGTCGAGGCGGGGTGGATGATGAGAGTCCGCGTGTCGCCGATGTTGGCCAGGTGGCTCATGAACTGCGCCGACTCGATGAACTTCACGCCCGCCGCCAGGCCGCCCTCGGCGCCAGCCGATCGTGGTTTCACGCCGAACGCCAGCAGCCCCGAGGCGCCGCGCATCTGCCGCTTCACCAGCGTGTGCTGCGGATGGTCCGGCAGGCCCGGGTAGTTGACCCAGCTCACGCGCGGATGGGCGCGCAGGAACTCCGCCACCTTCAGCGCGTTCTGGCCATGCCGCTCCATGCGCAGCGGCAGCGTCTCGATGCCCTGCAGGATCTGCCAGGCGCTCATCGGCGCCAGCGCCGCGCCGTAGACGCGAAGCGTCTCCATGCGGGCGCGCATCGTGAAGCCGAAGTCGCCGAAGGTCTCGTAGAACTTGACGCCGTGGTAACCCGGCGAAGGCTCGGTCATGCCGGGAAACTTGCCGTTGTCCCACGGGAACCTTCCACTTTCGACGATCACCCCGGCCAGCGTGGTGCCGTGGCCGCCGAGGTACTTGGTGGCCGAGTGCACGACGATGTCGGCGCCGTGCGCGATCGGCTGGCACAGGAAGGGCGACGGCACGGTGTTGTCGATCACCAGCGGCACGCCGTGCGCATGCGCCACCTCGGCCACCGCGGCGATGTCGAGCACGACCAGGCTCGGGTTGCCCAGGCTCTCGGCAAACACCGCGCGGGTGTTGGGCTTCATCGCGGCGGCGAAGGCCTCGGGCCGGGTCGCGTCGACGAAGCTGGTCTCGATGCCGAACTTGGCGAGGTTGACCGAGAGCATCGTCACCGTGCCGCCGTACAGCGCGCCGGCGGCGACGACATGGTCGCCCTGCTGCAGGATGGTCATCAGCGCCATCGCCTCGGCCGCCATGCCGCTGGCCGAGGCGACCGCCGCGCGCCCGCCCTCGAGCGCCGCAACACGCTCCTCGAGCGCCGCCACCGTCGGGTTGGACAGGCGCGAATAGACGTTGCCGAAGGTCTGCAGGTTGAACAGCGAGGCGGCATGGTCGGCCGAGTCGAACACGAAGCTCGTGGTCTGGTAGATCGGCAGCGCCCGCGCACCGGTGGCCGCGTCGGGGATCTGGCCGGCGTGGATCGCGAGCGTTTCGGGCTGGAAGACGTGGTCGCTCATGGCATCAGACGGGCCGACGGGCCGAGATGACCTTGGTGTTCACGCCGGCCCAGTGCAGCCCGCCGAACAGGCGCGCATGTTCGATCTTCACGCAGCGGTCCATCACCGAGTCGAGCCCGGCGGCGCGCACCAGCGCGTCGGCCTCGAGGTTCTTCACGCCGATCTGCTGCCACAGGCAGCGGGCGCCGATCGCCACGGCCTGGCGCGCGATCGGCAGCACGTCCTCGGTGCGGCGGAACACGTCGACCAGGTCCACCGGGTGGGGTATGGCGTCCAGGCTCGGCCAGCAGCGCTCGCCGAGGATGGACTCGTAGCGCGGGTTCACCGGCACGATGCGGTAGCCGTGCTCCTGCATGTACTTGGCGGCGAAGAAGCTCGGCCGGTGCCACTCGGCCGAGAGGCCGACGATGGCGAGGGTCCGGCAGGTCTTGAGGATGCGGCGCAGTTCGGAGATGTCGTCGGCCATGGCGCGACGATAGCAGGCGGGCCTACGGGCCCAGCCGCCTGGCGAGCTGCTCGATGCGCTCGACGTTCTCCGGCTTGAACGAGGTCTCGCCGCGGGCGATCTCCTGGCGCAGCGTCGCGATGGCACGCGTCGCCTGCGCACGCAGCTCGGGTGTCCAGGCGGCATCGTCGGTGGCGAGCAGGAAGCTCAGCAGCTGCGCGCGCGGCGCCAGCCCCGGCAGGGTGCGGAAGCGCGCCCAGGGCAGCCAGGCCAGTGACGCCTGCACGGCCTCCGGCGAGCTCGCGTGGTCGCGGAGCAGGCGTGCGCTGGCGTTCTGCCGTGCCGCCTTGTCGGCGCCAACCAGGTCGGCGACCAGGCCGCGCACCACCTCGACATCGACGGCAGGCGCCGGCGCCGGTGCGGGGGGTGGTGTCGGCGCTGGCGGGGGCGCCGGGGCCGGGGCCGGGGCCGGGGCCGGTACAGGTGCCGGTGCGGGGGTGGGCGCGGGCGGCGGCAAGGGTTGCGGCCGCAGTGCATACCAGGCGCCGACGGCCCCGGCCAGCACGAGCGCGGCCGCGCCCAGCAGCACCGGCGTGCGCGACGGCGCCGGGGCGGTTGCCGGCGCCGGTGCCGGTGGCGGTGCCGATGGCAGGCCGAGCCGGCGCACCAGTTCGCGCACGTTCGACTCCCAGGTCTGGTGGCCGATCTCGAAGCCGTTGCGGAAGGCCAGCGCCTTCAGGTCTTCCGGCAGCAGTTCGGCCGCGGGCATGCGCGCGTCCTGCAGCAGCACCGGCGTGACCGCCACGTTGCGCTGCAGCGCCGTGGCGATCTCCAGCCGCACGAAGTCGCCCGGCTGCTCGAGCCGGCGTCGCCCGGCGTCGTCGCGCGCGTCGGCCCAGCCGCGGCCGATCAGCGTCAGCATCACCTCGCAGTCCTGCAGGCGCTCGTGCAGCACCTCGCGGAAGTCGCGCCCGAGCGCGATGTTGTCCACGTCCATGAAGACGCGTCGCTCGCCCAGCAGCGACACCAGGTCGTTGTAGAGCGCCCGCGCCTCGCCCGCGGTCTGGTCGCGCCGGTAGTTGATGAAGACGATGCCCATCGGGCCCTCCCGGGATGCGACTGTCGCGGAGTGCCCGAGGCCATGTCAATCAGCAAAACAAGCGGGCCCGGCAACGCCGGGCCCGCTCTCCTGTCGTGCGCGCAGCGCGTTACGCGTGCTTCTTGTCGAAGAACTGCTCGTCTTCCGTCGAGCCCTTCAGCGCGGCCGTCGAGGCCTGCGCCTCGATCGTCGTCGTCACGGCGTCGAAGTAGCCGGTGCCGACCTCGCGCTGGTGCTTCACCGCGGTGAAGCCGCGCTCGGCGGCGGCGAACTCCTTCTCCTGCAGTTCGACGAAGGCGCTCATGTTGTTGCGCGCGTAGCCGTAGGCCAGATCGAACATGCCGTAGTTCAGGCTGTGGAAGCCGGCCAGCGTGATGAACTGGAACTTGTAGCCCATCGCACCCAGCTCGCGCTGGAACTTGGCGATCGTCGCGTCGTCCAGGTTCTTCTTCCAGTTGAACGAGGGCGAGCAGTTGTAGGCCAGCAGTTTGCCCGGGAACTTGGCGTGGATCGCGTCGGCGAACTTCTTGGCGAACACGAGGTCCGGCTTGCCGGTCTCGCACCAGATCAGGTCGGCGTACTCGGCATAGGCCAGGCCGCGGCTGATCGACTGCTCCAGGCCGTTCTTCGTGCGGAAGAAGCCTTCGACGGTGCGCTCGCCGGTCAGGAAGGGCTTGTCGTTGTCGTCGACGTCGCTGGTGACGAGGTCGGCGGCTTCCGCATCGGTGCGGGCCAGCAGGATGGTCGGGGTGCCCATCACGTCGGCCGCGAGGCGCGCGGCGACGAGCTTGGCCACCGCTTCGCGCGTGGGCACCAGCACCTTGCCGCCCATGTGGCCGCACTTCTTGACCGAGGCGAGTTGGTCCTCGAAGTGCACGCCCGCGGCGCCCGCGTCGATCATGGCCTTCATCAGCTCGAAGGCGTTCAGCACGCCGCCGAAGCCGGCCTCCGCATCGGCCACGATCGGGGCGAAGTAGTCGATGTCGTTCTTGCCCTCGCTCCACTGGATCTCGTCGGCGCGCTTGAAGGTGGCGTTGATGCGCTTGACGACCTTGGGCACCGAGTCCACCGCGTAGAGCGACTGGTCGGGGTACATCTCGCCGTTGCTGTTGGCGTCGCCGGCGACCTGCCAGCCCGACAGGTAGATCGCCTTCAGGCCGGCCTTGACCTGCTGCATCGCCTGGTTGCCGGTGAGCGCGCCCAGCGAGTTGACGAAGGGCTCGGTGTTCAGCAGGTTCCACAGCTTCTCGGCGCCGCGCTTGGCCAGCGTGTGCTCGATCTGCAGCGAGCCGCGCAGGCGCACCACGTCGGCGGCGCTGTAGCCGCGCTTGATGCCCTTCCAGCGCGGGTTGGTCGCCCACTCCTTCTCGAGGGCGGCGATCTGCTGTTCACGGGTCGGGTTCGTCATGGGGACCTCCGGTCAGTTGAGAGAGACAAGGCATTGAGCCGAAACGATGGCTCTAGCCTAAGCCCGGAGGGGAGGCTCGCAAAGACTTATGTCTTATAGAAGACTAAAAAATTTCTCTTGCAAAATCATTAACTTGCGAACTTCATTTCAGGATGCGAACCGCCATTCTTCACGATGAGAAAAAATGCGGCGGCGCAGCAAGCCGCCATTCCATATCCCGAAACGGCCGCCGCGGTCCGTGAAATCACCGGGCTGCGCCGATCCAGCGCGAATAGAAACGTGCCGCCAGGCGCTGCTGCGCGGCCAGGTGCCGCGCCGCTTCCGCCCGCATCGCCGCGCCGCTCTGCACGCTCGGGCAGTGCTCCTGCAGCGCGAGGTAGTGCGGGTCGTCGCAGCCCGACCAGGCGGCCAGCTTGTGTTCGTCCACCTCGACGTGGAACTGCAGCCCCAGGTGCGGACCGAGCGCGAAGGCCTGGTGCGGGCAGGCCGGGCTCGAGGCCAGCAGCGTGGCGCCCGCGGGCAGGTCGAAGGCCTCGTAGTGCCACTGGTACACCACGGCCTGCTCGCCCGGCCCGAACCAGTCGCGTGCCGCCGCATGCGGCTCGACGCGCAGGGGCTGCCAGCCGATCTCCGGCACCGGCGACGCGCCGATTCCGGCCCCGAGCGCGCGCGCCATCAGCTGGCCGCCGAGGCAATGCCCGACGACCGGCACACCGGCCTGCATCGCCGCGAGGATCAGGCCTTCGGCCTGGCGCAGCGAGGGCAGCGGGTCGTTGGCGCTCATCTCGCCGCCCAGCACCGCGAGCGCACCCCAGCCGTCGATGTGCTCGGGGTAGGCCTGCCCGGCACTGCTGTCGAACACCTGGAACGACAGCCCCTGCTGGCGCAGCCAGGTGGCGAGATAGCCCGGGCCGTCGCTGGCCATGTGCTGCAGCACCAGCACCGGCTTCACGCCCTCACCTCGTCGATGAAGGCCAAGTCGCCCAGTTGCGTGCGTTCGATCGGGAAGCCGGTGGTCCTTATCATCGCGGCCCGAGTGTGCATCAGCCGCCCCGATGAGCGCCTTTGCCTTCCTCTCCCACCACACGTTCCTGAAGGTGCCGCCGGCCGGTGCGGACACGCCGTTTGCCGTGGCCGGCATCGCCTGGGACGGCGCGGTCACCAACCGCCCCGGGGCGCGCATGGGCCCGCGGGCCATCCGCGCGGCCAGCCACATGCTGTGCGACGCGATCCATCCGCTGTTCGACCTCACGCCCTGCGGCCGGCTCGGCGACGCTGGTGACCTCGAACTGCCCAACACCAGCCTGGCAGCCATGCGCGAGGCCATGCGCGCGCCGGTCGAGCGCCTGATCCGCGCGCACCACATGGCCTGGCTGGGCGGCGACCACTCGATCACCCTGGCACTGCTGCGCGCCTACCGCGCCTGGCTCGGCCGGCCGCTGGCGGTGATCCATTTCGACGCCCATTGCGACACCTGGGAAGATCATTTCGGCGAGCCCAGCGGGCACGGCACCTGGGTGTACGAGGCGATCCGTGAAGGCCTGGTCGTGCCGGAATGCTTCACGCAGATCGGCATCCGCTCGGCCGGCGTGCGTGCGGCGCGCGAGTACGTGCGCGACCAGGGCGGCCGGATCTTCACCGCACGCGACCTGCGCGGGCTGGAGAGCCCGGCGCAACTCGCCCCGGTGCTCGAGTCGATCGGCGCGCGCCAGGCCACGCATGGCCACCCGCCGCTCTACCTGAGCCTGGACATCGACTGCCTCGACCCCGCCTTCGCCCCCGGTACCGGCACGCCCGAGCCGGGTGGGCTGAGCACCAACCAGGTGCTGACGCTGCTCGAGGAGACGGCCGGCCTGCCCTTCGTCGGCATGGACTGCGTCGAAGTGGCGCCGCCCTACGACCACGCCGAGCTGACCAGCCAGGCCGCCGCGCACTTCGTCTGGACCTACCTCTGCGCCCGCCTGTCCAGGGCTTGATCAGGGCTTGATCTGCCGCAGATGCTGCGTCGCAGCAGTGCGAAGAATGGGGCATCACCACGAGGAGTGACCCATGGCTGCAGCAGCGAAGCACCCCCTGCCGACCGACTTCCGCGCGCTCGACGACTGCCACCAGCAGATCGGCCAGCACCTGGAGCGTCTCGGCGCGCTGATGGACCACCTGGACCGCGAGGGCGTGGACGACCACGCCCGCACCGAGGCCGACACCATCGAGCGCTTCTTCAGCACCACCTCGCAACGCCACCACCTCGACGAGGAGACCAAGGTGTTCCCGCAGCTGCTGGGCTCCACCGACGTCGACCTCGTCGCCACGGTGCGCATGCTGCAGCAGGACCACGGCTGGATCGAGGAGGACTGGCTCGCGATCGCGCCGCAGCTGCGCGCCATCGCCGCCGGCTACAACTGGTACGACCCGGCCGAGCTGCGCCACGCGCTGCAGGTGTTCCTGGAGCTGTGCCGCGAGCACATCGCGCTGGAAGAGTCGCTGATCTACCCCGAGGCCAAGGCCCAGGCCGAGAAGCTGCAGCGCCGCCGCGCCGCGCTGCCGCCGCTGGTGTTCAAAGCGGGAGCGCCGTCGTCCTCTTGACGGTGCGCAGCACCAGCATTGAGTTCGAGCGCGCCACGCCGGGCAGGTGCATCAGCACCTGGGAGTGGAAACGCTCCAGGTCCTCGGCGTCGCGGTAGGCGAAGCGGATAAGGTAGTCGTTCTCGCCGGCCACGTAGTAGCAGTCGAGGATCTCGGGCGTCGCGCGCACCGCGTTCTCGAAGGCCTCGAGCAGCGGCGTGTTCATGCTCTCGAGGTTGATGATGGTGTAGCTGATGCCGTGCTTGCCCACGGCCTTCGGGTTGAGCAGCGCCACGTACTGCGCGATGACGCCCGAATCCTCCAGCGCCTTGACGCGCCGCAGGCAGGCCGAGGGCGAGAGATGCACGCGCTGCGCGAGTTCCAGGTTCGAGAGCCGGCCCTCCTGCTGCAGCTCGGTCAGGATGGCCCGGTCGATCGCATCCAGTTGCACGTCGGCGGCCTTGTTTCGCATCGGATTCTCTTTGTTGTTTGATTCTTCGAATGATATTGCAGTAACCGGGGTGAACCCGGCGCCATTGCGCAAGCACATTGCGCGTGGCTTTCTCTAGACTGAGCCTGTGGCTGATTGCACACTCGCATGCACCCAGGCCCGGCCCCGGAGAGCCCGATGAACAAGCCGATCGACCCCGCCGTCCTCGAGGTGCGCCAGACCGCCGCGCAGCACCCGCATTCGCTCGATGCGTACTGGATGCCCTTCACCGCGAGCCGGCAGTTCAAGGCCGCGCCGCGCCTGCTCGCCCGGGCCGAGGGCATGCACTTCTGGACGCCCGAGGGCCGCCAGGTGCTCGACGGCATCGCCGGCCTGTGGTGCGTCAACGCCGGCCACGCCCGGCCGCGCATCGTGCAGGCGATCGCCCAGCAGGCCGCCGAGCTCGACTTCGCGCCGCCCTTCAACATGGCGCACCCGAAGGCCTTCGAACTGGCCGAGCGGCTCGTGAAGATCGGGCCGCCGGGGCTGGACAAGGTGTTCTTCACCAACTCCGGCAGCGAGGCGGTGGACACCGCGCTGAAGATCGCCGTGGCCTACCACCGCGCCCGCGGCGAAGGCACGCGCACCCGGCTGATCGGCCGCGAGCGCGGCTACCACGGCGTCAACTTCGGCGGCGTGTCGGTCGGCGGCATGGTCGGCAACCGCAAATCCTTCGGGCCGCTGCTGACTGGCGTCGACCACCTGCGCCACACGCACGACCTGACGCGCAATGCCTTCAGCCGCGGGGTGCCGCAGCACGGCGCCGAGCTGGCCGACGACCTGGAGCGCCTGGTTGCGCTGCACGACGCCTCGACCATCGCCGCGGTGATCGTCGAGCCGGTGGCCGGCTCGACCGGCGTGCTGCTGCCGCCCAAGGGCTACCTCGAGCGCCTGCGCAGCATCTGCGACAAGCACGGCATCCTGCTGATCTTCGACGAGGTCATCACCGGCTTCGGCCGCCTCGGCGCGCCGTTCGCGTCGACCTTCTTCGACGTGACGCCCGACCTGATGACCACCGCCAAGGGCATCACCAACGGCTGCGTGCCGATGGGTGCGGTGTTCGCCAAGCGGCACATCCACGACGCCTTCATGACCGGGCCGGAGCACCTGATCGAGTTCCCGCACGGCTACACCTATTCGGCCCACCCGCTCGCCTGCGCCGCGGCGCTCGGCACGCTCGACACCTACGCCGAGGAAGGCCTGCTGGTGCGCGGCGCGGCGATGGCCAGGCCCTTCGAGGACGCGCTGCATTCGCTCGGGGGCCTGCCCGGCGTCATCGACATCCGCAACATCGGCTTGGTCGGCGGCATCGAGCTCGAACCGATCGCCGGTCAGCCCGGCAAGCGCGCGTTCGACGTGTTCCTGAAGTGTTGGGAGCGCGGCGTGCTGATCCGCACCACCGGAGACACGATCGCGCTGTCGCCGCCGCTGATCATCGAGAAGCAGCACATCGAGCAGCTCGTCGGCACGATCGCCGACGTGCTGAAGGGTTCGGTCTGACCGGGTCTTTATGTCGCTGCTGCGCATCGATCAGAACCTGACGAAGAACTCGTACTACGCGGCCACCGCGCCGCGGGAGTCGCGCCATCCGACCCTGCAGTCGGCCGTCGATTGCGATGTCGCGGTGGTCGGCGGTGGCCTGGCCGGGCTGTCGGCCGCGATCGAGCTGGCCGACCGCGGCTACAGCGTCGTGCTGCTCGAGGCCCGCCAGGTCGGCTGGGGCGCCTCGGGCCGCAACGGCGGGCAGGCGCTGGTGGGCCTGGCCTGCGATCAGTCGGTGATCGAGTCGCAACTCGGCCGCGAGGCGGCCCGGCGCGTCTGGGACATGACGCTGGAGGCGATCCGCCTGATCCGCCAGCGCTGCGAGCGTTTCGGCATCGACTGCGACTGGCGCGACGGTTACCTGAGCCTGGCCGTCAACGAGCGCAAGGCGCGCGAGTTGCGCAGCTGGCAGGCGCAGATGCAGCGCGACTACGGCTTCGAGACGACCTGGATCGAGCCGGCCGAGATGCCGCGCTGGATCGCCAGCCCGCGTTTTCACAGCGGCCTGCACGACCGCTTCAGCGGCCACCTGCACCCGCTCAAGTACAGCCTCGGGCTGGCCCGCGCCGCGGCCGGACTGGGCGTGAAGGTGTTCGAGGAATCGCCCGTCATCGGCATCGAGCCCGGGCCGCCGCTGAAGCTGCGCACCGCGCAGGGCTCGGTGAGTGCCTCGCACGTGCTGCTGGCCGGCAACGTCTACCTGCAGGGCCTCGCGCCGGCGCTCGAGCGCCGCGTGATGCCGGTCGGCACCTACATCGTCGCCTCCGAGCGGCTCGATCCGGCGCTGGCCGCCTCGCTGATCCCGAGCGGCTCGGCGGTGTGCGACACCAACTTCGTGCTCGACTACTTCCGCCCGACCGCCGACCACCGAATGCTCTACGGCGGCCGCGTCAGCTACAGCACGGCAACGCCGATCAACCTGGCGGCCAGCATGCAGCGCCGCATGGCGCGCACCTTCCCACAGCTGAAGGACACCCAGGTGGAGTTCAGCTGGGGTGGCTTCGTCGACATCTCGATGAACCGCGCCCCCGACTTCGGCCGCCTCTCCGAGCGGCTGGCCGACAAGGCGCCGGGCTGGCGCAACGTCTACTACCTGCAGGGCTTCTCGGGCCACGGCCTGGCGCTCACGGGACTCGCCGGCAAGCTGGTGGCCGAGGCGATCGCCGGCGACGCGGAGCGCTTCGACACCTTCGCGCGCATCCGCCACCACCCGTTCCCCGGCGGCCGGCTGCTGCGCATGCCGGCGCTCGTGGCCGGCATGGCCTACTACCGGCTGAGGGACATGCTGTGAAAGCGACTGCCAAGCCCCTGGTGCTGGTTCCTTCGTGCAACCGCATGATCGGCCAGCACCCGTACCACATCGCCGGGCACAAGTACGTCGAGGCGGTGCGCCTGGCCGGCTGCCAGCCGCTCGTCGTGCCGGGTGCCGATGCGCCGGAGCTCGAGGTGCTGCTGGCGATGGCCGACGGCGTGTTCCTGACCGGCTCACCGTCGAACGTGCACCCGAGCCATTTCGGCGAGGCGGTGCACGACCCCAAGCTGCCGCTCGACCCGGCGCGCGACGACTGGACGCTGCCGCTGATCCGCGCCGCGCTCGCGCGTGGCGTCCCGCTGTTCGGCATCTGCCGCGGCTTCCAGGAGACCAACGTGGCGCTGGGCGGCTCGCTGCACCAGGCGGTGCACGAACTCGAGGGCCGGCACGACCACCGCGCGCCCGACGGCGCCGACGCCGAGGTCGCCTACGGCCCGGCCCATCCGGTGGACGTGCAACCCGGCGGGCTGCTGGCCGGCATCCTCGACGCGCCGCGCATCCAGGTGAACTCGGTGCATGGCCAGGGCATCAACCGGCTCGCGCCGGGCCTGCGCGTCGAGGCCCGTGCGCCGGACGGCCTCGTCGAGGCCTTCTCGGTGCCGGAGGCGCCGGCCTTCGCGCTGTGCGTGCAATGGCACCCGGAGTGGCAGGCGGCGCAGAACCCGGTCTCGATGCGCCTGCTGCGCGCCTTCGGCGCCGCCTGCGCGGCCTACCGCGACCGCCCGCGCGCGCCCCAGCCACCGCGCTGAACCTGCAGCGCCCCGCCCACCGGCGGGACCAGAATCCGCAGGCCGGCACGACCGGCCTGTCCACAACCCCAGGTGACCCCATGGTAGACAAACAGAACTTCGGCTTCGCCGACCTCGAACAGTGGTTGAACGAACGCCGCGTGACCGAAATCGAGTGCCTCGTGCCCGACCTCACCGGCGTGGCGCGCGGCAAGATCCTGCCGCGCGAGAAATTCACCGAGGACCGCGGCATGCGGCTGCCGGAAGCGGTGGTGGCGATGGGCGTGACGGGCGAGTTCCCCGAGGAAGGCCCGTACTACGACGTCATCACGCCGACCGACCGCGACATGCACCTGCGCCCCGACCCGAGCACGGTGCGCATCGTGCCCTGGGCCACCGACCCGACCGCGCAGGTGATCCACGACTGCTTCGACCGCGACGGCACGCTGGTGCCCTTCGCGCCGCGCTCGGTGCTGCGCCGCATCTGCGACCTGTACGACGCCGAGGGCTGGAGCCCGGTGGTGGCACCCGAGCTCGAGTTCTACCTGATCGAGCGCAACTCCGATCCGAACACCCCGCTGCGCCCGCCGCGCGGCCGCAGCGGCCGCAGCGAGACCTCGCGCCAGGCCTACTCGATCGACGCGGTCAACGAATTCGACCCGCTGTTCGAGGACATCTACGAGTACTGCGAGAAGATGGAGCTGAACGTGGACACGCTGATCCACGAGGTCGGCGCCGGCCAGATGGAGATCAACTTCTTCCATGCCCACCCGCTGGGCCTGGCCGACGAGGTGTTCTTCTTCAAGCGCACCATCCGCGAGACCGCGCTGCGCCACGAGATGTACGCCACCTTCATGGCCAAGCCGATGGCCAACGAGCCGGGCAGCGCGATGCACGTGCACCAGAGCATCGTGGACAAGGCGAGCGGCCGCAACATCTTCAGCAACCCGGACGGCACGCCGTCGAAGTACTTCTACTGGTACATCGGCGGGCTGCAGAAGTACACGCCCGCGGCGATGGCGCTGTTCGCGCCCTACGTCAACTCCTACCGTCGCCTGGCCCGCTCGACCGCCGCGCCGATCAACATCCAGTGGGGCACCGACAACCGGACCGTGGGCATCCGCTCGCCGGTGGCCGGCCCGGCGGCGCGCCGCATCGAGAACCGCGTGATCGGCGCCGATGCCAACCCCTACGTCGCGCTGGCGGCCACGCTGGCCTGCGGCTGGCTGGGCATGAAGAACAAGATCGAGCCCAGCCCGGAGTGCAAGGGCGACGCCTACCTGTCGGAGTACCAGCTGCCGCGTTCGCTGAACGAGGCCCTCAACTGGCTGGCCGAGGAGAAGGACCTGCACGAGGTGCTCGGCAAGGAGTTCATCACCGTGTACTCCGAGGTCAAGGAGATCGAGTACGAGGAATTCATGAAGGTCATCTCCCCCTGGGAGCGCGAGCACCTTCTGCTGCATGTCTGAGATTGGAGAGACCGCGATGAACGCCGTTCTGAACACCCCCGCCGAGCGCACCACCAAGGAGTGGCAGGCCGCCGACGCGGCGCACTACCTGCACCCCTTCACCGACTTCAAGACGCTCGGCCTGAAGGGCTCGCGCGTGATCACGCGCGCCGACAACATCTACCTGTGGGACAGCGAGGGCCACAAGATCCTCGACGCGATGTCGGGCCTGTGGTGCGTCAACGTCGGCTACGGCGCCCGCGAGCTGATCGACGCGGCGACGCGCCAGCTCGAGACGCTGCCCTTCTACAACAGCTTCTTCCAGACCGCGACGCCGCCGGCCATCGAGCTGGCCGAGCTGCTGGCCGAGGTGACGCCGCCGCAGTTCCAGCATGTCTTCTTCTCCGGCTCCGGCTCGGAGGGCAACGACACCATCGTGCGCATGGTGCGCCGCTACTGGGACCTGCTCGGCCAGCCGCAGCGCAAGGTCATCATCAGCCGCAAGAACGCCTACCACGGCTCGACGATGGCCGGCGCCTCGCTCGGCGGCATGAGCGGCATGCACGAACAAGGGGGGCTGCCGATCCCCGACATCGTGCACATCGAGCAGCCGTTCTGGTTCGAACTGGGGCGCGACCAGTCGCGTGAGGCGTTCGGACTGAAGGCCGCCGGCTGGCTCGAGGCCAAGATCCTGGAGCTCGGCGCCGACCGCGTGGCGGCCTTCATCGGCGAGCCGGTGCAGGGCGCCGGCGGCGTGATCGTGCCGCCCGAGACCTACTGGCCCGAGATCCAGCGCATCTGCGACAAGTACGGCGTGCTGCTGGTCTCCGACGAGGTGATCACCGGATTCGGCCGCACCGGCCAGTGGTTCGGCTGCGAGCGCTTCGGCACCCGCCCCGACCTGATGACCTTCGCCAAGGGCGTGACTTCCGGCTACATCCCGCTCGGCGGCGTGATGGTGGGTGACCGGGTCGCCAAGGTGCTGATCGAGAAAGGCGGCGAGTTCAACCACGGCTACACCTACTCCGGGCACCCGGTGGCCTGCGCGGTGGCGCTGGCCAACATCCGGCTGATCCGCCGCGAGGGCCTGGTCGAGCGCGTGCGCGAGGACGTCGGCCCCTACCTGGCGCAGCGCTATGCCGAGCTGGCCGAGCACCCGCTGGTGGGCGAGGCGCAGACCTGCGGGCTGATGGCCGCGCTGCAGCTGGTGCGCAGCAAGGCCGACGGCGCCGGCTTCCCCGACTGGCAGGAGGTCGGCATGGTGTGCCGCGGCCACTGCTTCGGCAACGGCCTGATCATGCGCGCGGTGGGCGACCGCATGATCATCGCCCCGCCGCTGGTCATCACGCGCGCGCAGATCGACGAGATGGTCGCGCTGATCCGTCGCTGCCTGGACCTGACCCTGGCCGACCTGAAGGAGCGCGGCTGGGTTTGAGCCACGGCCACCCCGTGCCGGCGCGAGTGGCACGGGGTTTGCCTGTAGCCGCCCCTGGAATGCCCCTGGCTAGACTGCGCAGGCTTCGCACCGCGCGAGAGAAACAAGCAACGCCCCCATCCATCGAAGGACCCCGACCATGACACGGATGTTCAGTCGCTCCACCGCCCTTCCCTCGGCCCTGCTGGCCGTCGCCGCACTGTTCGCCGGGCCACCGGCCGCCGCGCAGGAAGAGGAGAAGGTGCTGAACGTCTACAACTGGTCCGACTACATCGCCGAAGACACGATCAAGAACTTCGAGAAGGAAACGGGCATCAAGGTCCGCTACGACAACTTCGACAACAACGAGATCGTCCACGCCAAGCTGGTGGCGGGCAAGACGGGCTACGACGTCGTCGTGCCCTCGTCCTACTGGGCCAAGATCCAGGCCGACGGCGGGCTGCTGCAGAAGATCGACAAGAGCAAGATCCCGAACTACAAGAACCTGGACCCGGCGCTGCAGGAGCAGCTCGCCAAGCTCGACCCGGGCAACCAGTTCCAGGTCAACTGGTTGTGGGGCTTCACCACCGTCGGCATCAACGTCGACAAGGTCAAGGCGGCGCTGGGCAGCACGCCGATGCCCGACAACGCCTGGGACCTGGTGTTCAAGCCCGAGTACATCTCCAAGCTGAAGGGCTGCGGTGTCAGCTTCCTCGATTCCGCCACCGAGGTCGTCCCCGCCGCGCTGCACTACCTCGGCAAGCCGGCCTACTCGAAGAACCAGGCCGACTACGCGGCCGTCGCGCCGCTGCTGAAGTCGGTGCGCCCGCACGTCACGCTGTTCAGCTCGTCGGGCTACATCAACGACATGGCCAACGGCTCGATCTGCCTGGCGCTGGGCTGGTCAGGCGACATCAACATCGCCCGCCAGCGCGCCATCGACGGCAAGACCGGGCAGAACATCCAGGCGCTGATCCCCAAGACCGGCGGCATCCTGTTCTTCGACGTGATGGTGATCCCGGTCGACGCGCCGCATCCGGGCAACGCGCACAAGTGGATCGACTACATCCTGCGCCCCGATGTGCACGCGAGCCTGACCAACAAGGTCTTCTACGCCAACCCGAACAAGGAATCGAGGAAGTTCGTCAAGCCGGAGGTGGCCAGCAACCCGACCGTCTTCATCCCGGACGACGACATGAAGAAGATGCAGGCGCCGGACGCGCTGTCCAACGACATCCGCCGCACGATGACCCGCCTGTTCACCAGCTTCAAGACGGGCCTGTGACGTGAGCTCGGCCGCGCCCGCGTTCCTGCAGATCGTCGACGTGGTGAAGGACTTCGGCGGCGGCGCCGTCGCGGTCAACCATGTCTCGATCGACATTGCCAAGGGCGAGATCTTCGCGCTGCTCGGCTCCTCGGGCTGCGGCAAGACCACGCTGCTGCGCATGCTGGCGGGCTTCGAGACGCCCAGCTCCGGGCGCATCGTGCTCGACGGCCAGGACCTGGCCGGCCTGCCGCCGTACGAGCGGCACATCAACATGATGTTCCAGAGCTACGCGCTGTTCCCGCACCTGACGGTGTGGGAGAACATCGCGTTCGGCCTGAAGCGCGACGGCCTGCCGGCCGCGGAGATCGCGCAGCGTGTCGAAGCCATGCTCAAGCTGGTGCAGCTCGGCAAGTTCGCCCAGCGCAAGCCGCACCAGCTCTCGGGCGGCCAGCAGCAGCGCGTGGCGCTGGCGCGTTCGCTCGCCAAGCGACCGCAGCTGCTGCTGCTCGACGAACCGCTCGGTGCGCTCGACAAGAAGCTGCGCGAGGAGACGCAGATCGAGCTGGTCAACATCATCGAGGAGGTCGGCGTGACCTGCGTGATGGTGACGCACGACCAGGAGGAGGCGATGACCATGGCCTCGCGCATCGCCATCATGAGCGAGGGCAAGGTGCTGCAGGTCGGCGCGCCGAGCGACATCTACGAGACACCGGCCACGCGCTTCGTGGCCGACTTCATCGGCAACGTCAACCTGATGGACGGCACGCTGGCCCAGGACGAGGCCGACCACTGCGTGATCGACTGCCAGGACCTGAAGCACTACGTCGGCCACGGCATCACCGGCACCGCGGGCATGCCGGTCTCGGTGGCGGTGCGGCCCGAGAAGATCCACCTGTCGCGCCACGCGCCGGCCGACGAGGACGCGGCGCTGTCCTTCAACCGCGCCAAGGGCGTGGTGAAGAACCTCTCCTACTTCGGCAGCTACACGGTCTACCACCTCGAGCTGCCCAGCGGGCGCATCCTCAAGATCAGCCAGAACAACACGCAACGCCACCGCGAGCACGAGCTGACCTGGGGCGACGAGGCCTGGGCGCACTGGTCGCGCCACTCGCAGGTGGTGCTGACCCAATGAAGCGCCTGCGCGCCCTGCTCGCCTGGATCCGCCGCGGCCGCACCGCGGTGATCGCCATCCCGTACCTGTGGCTGCTGGCGTTCTTCCTGTTCCCGTTCCTGATCGTCTTCAAGATCAGCGTCTCGGAGATGGAGGCCACCAGCTTCAAGGACGTGCTGACGCTCAAGGACGGCGTGCTCGCGCTGACCGTCAAGCTGTCGAACTACGTGTTCATCACGCAGGACGACCTGTACTTCAAGACCTACCTGTCGAGCATCAAGTACGCGGCCATCACCACCGCCTTCTGCCTGGCCATCGGCTACCCGTTCGCCTACTTCATGGCGCGCGCCCGGGCCGCCATCCAGCCGGCGCTGCTGATGCTCGTGATGCTGCCGTTCTGGACCTCCTTCCTGCTGCGCGTCTACGCCTGGAAGGGCCTGCTGACCGAAAACGGCTGGGTGGCCGAGCTGCTGATCTTCCTGAAGCTCGACCACCTGCTGCTGGCGATGGGCGTGATTCCGACCCTGGGCAAGTTCATGAACTCGCCGTTCTCGCTGGTGATCGGCATGGTCTACACCTACCTGCCGTTTATGATCCTGCCGCTGTACGGCAACCTCGCCAAGCTCGACCTGCGCCTGCTCGAGGCGGCCTCCGACCTCGGCGCCACGCCCTGGGTGGCGTTCTGGAAGATCACGGTGCCGCTCTCGAAGGCCGGCATCATCGCCGGCTCGATGCTGGTGTTCATCCCCTGCATCGGCGAGTTCGTGATCCCCGAACTGCTCGGCGGCCCGCAGACGCTGATGATCGGCCGCGTGCTGTGGGACGAGTTCTTCAGCAACAACGACTGGCCGATGGCCTCGACCGTGGCCATCGTGATGATCCTGCTGATCCTCGTGCCGCTGGCGATCTTCAACCGCTACCAGGCCCAGGTGCAGGAGGCGCGCAAGTGAGCCGCCGAGCCCTCTTCGGCGCGGGCTTCGCGCGCGGCTTCGGCAAGGCCTGGCTGGCGGCGGGCTACGCCTTCCTGTACCTGCCGATCCTGGCGCTGGTCATCTACTCGTTCAACGACTCGCCGATCGCCAACGTCTGGGCCGGCTTCACGCTCAAGTGGTATGCCGGGCTGCCGGGCGACCGCGAGATCATCGCCGGCCTGTGGCTGAGCCTGCGCATCGCCTTCTTCACCGCCTGCGCCTCGGTGGTGCTGGGCACGCTGGCCGCGTTCGCGCTGGTCAAGTACCGGCGCTTCACCGGCCGCACGCTGTTCTCCGGCATGGTCAACGCGCCGCTGGTGATGCCGGAGGTGATCATCGGGCTGTCGCTGCTGCTGATGCTGGTGTCGGTGCAACGCGCCATCGGCTTCCCCGAGCGCGGCATGCTGACCATCTGGATGGGCCACCTGCTGCTCGGCATGGCCTACGCGACCGTCGTGGTGCAGGCCCGCCTGCAGGACCTGAACCCGCAGCTCGAGGAGGCGGCGATGGACCTGGGCGCGCGGCCGCACCAGGTGTTCTACCTCGTCACGCTGCCGATGATCACGCAGTCGCTGATGTCGGCCTGGCTGCTGACCTTCACGCTCTCGCTGGACGACGTGGTGCTCTCGGCCTTCCTGTCCGGGCCGGGCTCGACCACCATGCCGCTGGTCATCTTCTCGCGCGCCCGGCTCGGCCTGAGCCCGAGCGTGAACGCCGTGGCCACGCTGATCGTGCTGTTCGTGACGATCGGCACCGTGCTGGCCAGCCTCGCCATCGCGCGCGCCGAGCGCCGCCGCGCCCAGGACATCGCCGCCGCCGCACGCGGCAACTGAACCGCATCTACGACACCCACCCGAGGAGAACCCGATGAGAACATGCCGACCCTCCGCGCTCGCCCAGGCTGCCGCGCTCGCGCTGGGTGCCGCGTTCAGCGGCGGTGCTGCCGCGCAGTCGGCGGCCGACCTGCTCAAGGAGATCCAGGCCCTGAAGGCGCGCGTGGCCGAACTCGAGGCCAAGCAGAAGGCCGGCGCCGACGCCAAGCCGGCCGCCGGCCAGTGGGGCATGACGCCCGAGCAGGCGCAGGAGTTCAACCGCATCGCGGTCAAGACCGAGGCGCTGGAAGACGCGATGGAGGCGCAGGGCTTCAAGGGCCTGACGATCACCGGCTACATGGACCCGACCTACATCTACAACCGGCGCCAGAGCCGGGCCGGGTTCCAGTTCCTCAATTCGCAGGCCAACGGCTACGCCTACGACACCTCCTACATCGGCTCGGCCTCGATCGACTTCACCAAGGAGACCGAGAGCGGCTCGCGCTTCAAGCTGACCCTCTCGCCCAACCGCGCCGCCGGCGCGGTGGCGGAGACCGACAGCCGCAGCATCGTGCAGGAGGCCTCGATCTCGGTGCCGATCACCGACCTGCAGACGCGCTTCATCGCCGGCCAGCTGCCCGACTGGTCGGGCTACGAGTACCAGCAGCCGACGCTGAACCCGTTCATCACGCACAACCTGCTGTTCGACTTCACGCTGCCCACCACCTACACCGGCGCGGGCATCGACTACACGCAGGGCAAGTGGTGGCTGCGCGGCATGATCGCCAACGTCAACGGCAACATCCGGCAGCAGCGCGAGCGCTCGCCGGCGCTGGTCTACCGCGTCGACTACTCGCGCGGCGAGTTCGAGGGCTTCGGCTTCGCCGGCCTGCACGGCAAGACGACCAACTTCAACCTGTGCCGGGACGCGGACTGCACGTCGTACGAGAAGACGATGACGCACCTGTTCGAGTTCGACGCGTACTTCATCCGCGGCGACTGGACGGTGCAGGGCCAGCTCGCCCTGGGCCGGCAGAAGCAGGCCGCGATCATGCCCAAGGCCGACGGCAGCTTCCCCGACGCGAAGTGGGTCGGCCTGTCCGGCCTGGCGGGTTACTACATCACGCCGCGCCTGCAGGCGCTGGTGCGGGCCGACTACATCAAGAACGACAGCGACGGCGGCGGCCTGTTCACCTACACCGGCTACTGGGACGCGTTCGGCGTCGACGGCCCGTACGGCGACTACCGCAACGGCATCGGCCCCAACCCGGAGCTCGGCTGCGAAGACCAGACCGTGGCGGGCTGCGACAAGGGCGCCAACCGCTATGCCCTGTCCGTCGGCCTGAAGTACGCGTTCAACCTGAACACGACCCTCAAGTTCGAGTACCGTCACGACGGCGCGAACCTGCCGGTGTTCTTCGACGCCAAGTCCGGCACCTACCGCAAGGGCAACGACCTGTTCGGAGCCGCTGTCGTGCTGAGCTTCTGAACCAACCCCGGGGGTGGGCCGCCAGCGGCTCCGCCGCCGGCCAAGGATCCCGACATGAACCACCCCACCCCCGACTGGCACGCCGCCGCGCGCGCCCTCCGGATCGACGGCCGCGCCGTCGTCAACGGCCTGCGCGTGGGCGCCGCGAACGGCGCCGCCTTCGTCAAGACCTCGCCGATCGACGGCCGCGTGCTGGGCGAGATCGCCCGCGGCGGCGCGGACGACATCGACGCGGCCGTGGCCGCCGCGCGTGCCGCCTTCGCCGACGGCCGCTGGGCCGGCAAGGCGCCGGCGGCGCGCAAGAAGACGCTGCAGCGCTTCGCCGAGAAGATCCTCGCGGCCAAGGACGAACTGGCCCTGCTCGAGACGCTCGACATGGGCAAGCCGGTGCAGTACAGCCTGGCCGTCGACGTGGCGGCCACCGCGCGCACCATCGCCTGGTACGCCGAGGCGGTCGACAAGGTCTACGACGAGATCGCGCCCACGCCCGCCTCGGCGCTGGCGCTGATCACGCGCGAGCCGATGGGTGTGATCGGCGCCGTCGTGCCCTGGAACTACCCGATGATCATGGCGGCCTGGAAGCTCGGCCCCGCGCTCGCCGCCGGCAACAGCGTGGTGCTCAAGCCGAGCGAGAAGAGCCCGCTGACCGCGCTGCGCCTGGCCGAACTGGCGCTCGAGGCCGGCCTGCCCGCCGGCGTGTTCAACGTGGTGCCGGGTTACGGCCACGAGGCCGGCGAGGCGCTCGCGCTGCACATGGACGTGGACGCGATCGGCTTCACCGGCAGCACGCGCGTGGGCCGCAAGATGCTCGAGTACGCCGGCCGCAGCAACCTCAAGCGTGTCTACAACGAGCTGGGCGGCAAGTCGGCCTTCGTCGTGTTCGACGACTTCGCCGACATCGAACGTGCCGCCAAGACCGTGGCCGGCAGCATGTTCTTCAACCAGGGTGAGAGCTGCAACGCGCCCTCGCGCGTGCTGGTGCACGCCCGGGTGGCCGAACGCTTCCTCGAGGTCGTGGCCGCCGAGGCGCCCAAGTACGCGCCGGGCGATCCGCTCTCGGGCCACGCCGAGATGGGCGCGCTGGTCGACGAGACGCAGCTGCGCACCGTGATGGGCTACATCGACGCCGGCCGCAGCGAAGGTGCGGCCGTGGTCGCCGGCGGCAACGCGGCGCGCACCGAGACCGGCGGCTACTACGTCGAGCCGACCGTGTTCGCCGGCGTGCGCAACGACATGAAGATCGCCCGCGAGGAGATCTTCGGCCCGGTGATGAGCGTGATCCGCTTCGACAGCGAGGCCGAGGCGATCCACCTCGCCAACGACTCCAGCTACGGCCTGCAGGCCGGCGTGTGGAGCGACAACATCAACCGCGCGCACCGCGTCGCGCGCGCCCTGCGCGCCGGCACCGTGCACGTGAACCAGTACGACGAGGACGACATCACCGTGCCCTTCGGCGGCTACAAGCAGAGCGGCAACGGGCGCGACAAGAGCCTGCACGCCTTCGACAAGTACACCGAGCTGAAGACCACGTGGATCCGCATCGACGGAGCGAAGTGATGAACCATTCGTTGAACGAACAACTGCAGGCCCGCAAGGCCGCCGCCACCGCGCGCGGCGTCGGCGTGATGGGCACCTTCTTCGCCGACCGGGCGAAGAACGCCGAGCTGTGGGACGTGGAGGGCCGGCGCTACATCGATTTCGCCGGCGGCATCGCGGTGATGAACACCGGCCATGGCCACCCGAAGGTGGTGGCGGCGATCGAGGCGCAGCTCAAGCGCTTCACCCACACCTGCTGGCAGGTGGTGCCCTACGAGGGTTATGTCGCGCTGGCCGAGAAGCTCAATGCGCTGACGCCGGGCGCCCACGCCAAGAAGACCGCGTTCTTCTCCACCGGCGCCGAGGCGATCGAGAACGCGATCAAGATCGCCCGCTATGCCACCAAGCGCTCGGGCGTGATCGCCTTCTCCGGCGCTTTCCACGGGCGCAGCCTGTTCGCCGTCTCGCTCACCGGCAAGGTGGCGCCCTACAAGGCCGGCTTCGGGCCCTTCCCGGCCGAGGTCTACCACGCGCCCTTCCCCTGCCACTGCGCCAGCCTGGCCGAGGTGAAGAAGGCCGTTCATCACCTCTTCAAGGCCGACATCGAGCCCGCGCGCGTGGCGGCGATCGTGTTCGAGCCGGTGCAGGGCGAAGGTGGCTTCAACGTCATCCAGCCCGAGGCCGTGCGCTGGATCCGCGAGCTGTGCGACGAACACGGCATCGTGATGATCGCCGACGAGATCCAGACCGGCTTCGGCCGCACCGGCACGCTGTTCGCGATGGAGCAGTTCGGCGTGATCCCCGACCTGATGACCATCGCCAAGAGCCTGGCCGGCGGCGTGCCGCTGGCGGCCGTCACCGGCAAGGCAGAGATCATGGACGCCCCGGCGCCGGGTGGCCTGGGCGGCACCTACGCCGGCAACCCGCTGGCCATCGCCGCGGCCCATGCGGTGATCGACGTGATGCGCGAGGAGCAGTTGCCGGCGCGCGGCAAGGTGCTCGGCGACAAGCTCAAGGCCGCGCTCGAGGCGATGCGTGCCGAGGTGCCGGCGATCGCCGACGTGCGCGGCCTGGGGGCGATGGTGGCCTGCGAGTTCCGCCGCACCGACGGCTCGCCCGATGCCGACTTCACCAAGCGCGTGCAGGCGCATGCGCTGCAGCAGGGCCTGATCCTGCTGACCTGCGGCGTGGATGCGAACGTGCTGCGCTTCCTCTTCCCGCTCACCATCGAGGACGAGGTGTTCGACGAGGCGCTGCAGATCCTGCGCACGGCGCTGCGGGCGGCGCGTTCGTGAGCGAGGAGATCCCGCAGCGCCTGGCCGCGCAGGGCGTCCACACGCTGATCGCGCAGTTCACCGACCTGAACGGCGTCGCCAAGGGCAAGTTCGTGCCGCTGGCCGAGTGGCCCGCGCTGCTGGCCACCGGCGCCGGCTTCTCCGGCCCCTCGATCGCCGGCACCGGGCTGCCGCGCATGGGCCCGCGTTCGGAGTACTACGGCCGCGGCGACGCCGCCACCGCTGTGGCGCTGCCGTGGATGCCGGGGTACGCGCGCGTGGTGTGCGACGGCTTCGTCGACGGCGCGCCCTTCGAGGCCTGCCCGCGCCAGGTGCTGCGGCGCCAGCTCGCGCGCCTGGCCGAACGCGGCTGGAGCCTGCAGACCGGCATCGAGCCGGAGTTCTTCCTGCTGCGGCGCACGCCCGAGGGCCGCCTCGTGCCGGGCGACGAACACGACCGGCTCGACAAGCCCTCCTACGACCTGAAGAGCCTGCCGCGCCGCGCGGTGCTGCTGCACGAGCTGGCCAGCGGGCTGCAGGCCTGCGGGCTCTCGGTGTTCCAGGTCGACCACGAGGACGCGCACGGCCAGTACGAGCTGAACTTCCGCCATGCCGATGCGCTGGCCAGCGCCGACGCGCTGATGCTGTTCAAGCTCGGCGCCCAGGCCATCGCCGAGCGGCACGGGCTGATCTTCTCGATGATGCCCAAGCCCTTCGCCAACCAGCCGGGCAGCGGCATGCACTTCCACGTCTCGCTGTGGCAGGGCCCGCACTGCCTGTTCGACGACGCGGCCACGCTGCGCCACTTCGTCGCGGGCGTGCTGGCGCATTCGGCCGGGCTGGCCGCGCTCGCCGCACCGACCGTCAACTCGTACAAGCGCCTGGTGGTGGGCGAATCGCTCAGCGGCACGAGCTGGGCGCCAGCCTCGGTGTCGCACGGGCCGAACAACCGCACGGCGCTGGTCCGCACCCTGCCCGGCCGCTTCGAGTGGCGCCTGCCGGACGCCGCGGCCAACCCCTACCTGGCCACCGCCGGGCTGATCGCCGCCGGGCTGGACGGCCTGGAACGCCGGCTCGACCCCGGACCCGCCGCCGAGGACGACCTGTTCGAGGCCCCACCCGCGCGGCTGCGCGAGCGCGGCATCGTGCCGCTGCCGCAGAGCCTGGCCGAAGCCGCGACGGCACTCGAGAACGACGCGGTGCTCGGCGCGGCCCTCGGGCCGCTGCTGACGCGCGAGTTCCTCGCCGCGCGCCGCGCGGAATGGGACGAGTACGCCCGCCACGTGAGCGACTGGGAGCTGCGCCGCTATGGCGAGCGCTTCTGAGGCGCCCGCGCCCCACCCGCACCTGCCCTGGGCCTCCTACGCCTGCCTCGCGGCCAGCATGGCGCTGGTGGGCAGCTATGTCGGGCTGTCGAAGTGGCTGGTGCTGATCTTCCCGGTGTTCCTGCTCGCCTGGCTGCGCTTCGGCATCGCGGCGGTGGCGATGGCGCGCTGGGTGCGGCGCGCGCCGGGCGAGGCGCCGCTGTCACGCCACGACCGGTGGCTGCTGTTCCTCGAATCCTTCTTCGGCAACTTCCTGTTCTCGGTGTGCATGCTGTTCGGCGTGGCGCTCACCTCCGCACTGGCGGCCGGCGTGATCATGGCCGCGCTGCCGGGCGTGGTGGCGCTGCTGTCGTGGCTGTTGCTGCGCGAGCGCATCGCAGCGCGCGTGCTCGCCGGCATCGCCTGCGCGGTGGGTGGCATCGCGCTCGTCTCGCTGAGCAAGAACGCCGGCGCGGCGCCGGTCTCGCTGTGGGGCAACCTGCTGCTGCTGGGCGCCGTCACCTGCGAGGCGAGCTACGTGGTGATCGGCAAGAAACTCACCGGGCAGGTCTCGCCCAAGCGCATCAGCGCGCTGATCAACCTGTGGGGCCTGGCGCTCGTCACGCCCTTCGGGCTGTGGCAGGCGGTCTCGTTCGACTTCGGCGCGGTGGCGCCGGCGCACTGGTGGCTGCTGCTGTTCTATTCGCTGGCCGCCAGCATGGTGACCGTGTGGCTGTGGATGACCGGGCTGAAGCATGTGCCCGCCGCCTCGGCGGGCGTGTTCACGGTGATGCTGCCGGTCAGCGCCGCGGCGGTGGGCGTGCTGTTCCTCGGCGAGCGCTTCAGCGCCGCGCAGGCGGCCGCGTTCGCGCTCGCGCTCGCCGGCGTGGTGCTCGCCACCTGGCCGGCGCGCAGCCCGCGCACCGAAACCCTCAGGCGCTGAGGCCCTCGGCCTCGGCCGGGTGGCGGCGCGCCTGCGCCGCGAGCCCGGCCACCACCGCGGGCGGCTGGTCCTTCAGGCGGTGGTCGGACCACACCTGGCGCCAGCGCCGCGCCCCGGGCTGGCCGTTCCAGAGGCCGAGCATGTGGCGCGCCACGCGCGGCCAGGGTTCGCCGGCACGCTGCTGGCGCTCCATGTACTCGACCATCGCCGCCTCGACTGCCTCGCGGCTGCTCGCACGCGGCTCGGCACCGAGGAAGTGCTCGTCCCAGCCGGACATCAGCCAGGGGTGGTGGTAGGCCTCGCGGCCGACCATCGCGCCGTCCACCACGGCCAGCTGCTCGGCGATCTGCGCATCGCTGGCGAGGCCGCCGTTGAGCGCGATGGTCAGCGCGGGGAAGTCCGCCTTCAGCCGCCGCACCACTTCGTAGCGCAGCGGCGGGATCTCGCGGTTCTGCTTCGGGCTCAGGCCCTGCAGCCAGGCGTTGCGGGCGTGCACGATGAACACGGCACAGCCGGCCGCGGCGACGGTGCCGACGAAATCGCGCACGAAGCCGTAGTCCTCGCCCTTGTCGATGCCGATGCGGTGCTTCACCGTCACCGGGATGGCCACCGCCTCGCGCATCGCCTTCACGCCCTCGGCCACCAGCGCCGGCTCGGCCATCAGGCAGGCGCCGAACGCGCCGCGCTGCACGCGCTCGCTCGGGCAACCGCAGTTCAGGTTGATCTCGTCGTAGCCCCAGCGCTCGCCGAGCCGCGCGGCGGCGGCCAGGTCGGCCGGCTCGCTGCCGCCGAGTTGCAGCGCGAGCGGGTGCTCGGCGTCGTCATGGTCGAGGTGGCGCGGCACGTAGCCATGCAGCAGCGCGCCGGTGGTCACCATCTCGGTGTAGAGCCGCGTGCGGTGGGTGATCAGGCGGTGGAAGTAGCGGCAGTGGCGATCGGTCCAGTCCATCATCGGAGCGACGGAGAGGCGCCAGGGGCTGGGCGGGGGAGCGGAAGACAAGGGTCTGTGGCGTGAGTCGGTCGGTCGAAGCGCCATTGTCCGCGCTTCGACCCCGCTGCGGGCAGGGTCTAGGCATGACCGTGCCGGCACCGGAGAGGCGGCGAGTACCCTGCGCGCTCCGCGGGGCCCGAGCCAGCGGCAGCGCGGTCATTGGAGGAGAAGCAACGATGGCGAGCCTGCAGATCAACGGCACGTCGATGAACGTCGACGCCCCCGGCGACACACCCCTGCTGTGGGTGCTGCGCGACCACCTCGGCCTCACCGGCACCAAGTTCGGTTGCGGCGGCGCCCATTGCGGCGCCTGCACGATCCACCTCGACGGCGCGCCGGTGCGCGGCTGCCAGACGCCGCTCTCCGCGGCGCAGGGCAAGAAGATCACCACCATCGAGGGCATCGGCGCCACGAAGGTCGGCAAGGCGGTGCAGAACGCCTGGCTCGCGATCGGCGTGCCGCAGTGCGGCTACTGCCAGGCCGGGCAGATCATGAGCGCCACGGCGCTGCTGGCGGGCAACCCCAGGCCGAGCGACGCCGAGATCGACGGCGCGATGAGCGGCAACCTGTGCCGCTGCGGCACCTACACCCGCATCCGCAGCGCGATCAAGGTCGCGGCCGGCATCAAGGAGGCATGATGGAACTGCACGACCTGATCCGCGCCGGCGGGCTGTCCGCCGCCCCCAGCCGCCGCCGCTTCCTGCAGGCCGCACCGCTCGCCGGCCTGGTGCTCGGCATCGGCCTGCCCGGCGTGGCGCTCGGCGCCGACGAACCGAAGAAGTACGGCGGCGACGCCATGCCCAACGGCCTGCGCGACAGCCCGAAGCTGTTCGTCGCGATCGCCCCCGACGGCACGGTCACGATCGTCGTGGCCCGCTCCGAGATGGGCCAGGGCGTGCGCACCAGCCTGCCGCGCATCGCCGCCGACGAACTGGAGGCCGACTACCAGCGCGTGCGCGTCGCCCAGGCGCCCGGCGACGAGCCGAAATACGGCAACCAGGACACCGACGGCTCGCGCACCACGCGCCACTGGTTCGAGCCGCTGCGCCGCTGCGGCGCGGCCGCGCGCCAGATGCTCGAGCAGGCCGCGGCCGCGCAGTGGAAGGTGCCGCTGGCCGAGGTGCAGGCACGCAACCACGAGGTGGTGCACGGCCCGAGCGGCCGGCGCCTCGGCTACGGCGCGCTCGCCGCCGCGGCGGCCCGGCTCGAGGTGCCGCCGCGTGAATCGCTCAGGCTGAAGGACCCGTCCGCCTTCCGCTACATCGGCAAGAACGACCCGGCGCTGACCGACGGGCCGGTGATCGTGAACGGCCAGTCGCAGTTCGGCATCGACACCCGGCTGCCGGGCATGCTGTACGCCGTCATCGCCCGGCCGCCGGTGCTCGGCGGCAAGCTCAAGGGCTTCGACGCGGCCGAGGCGCTCAAGGTGCCCGGCGTGGTGAAGGTGTTCGCGCTCGAAGGCACGCCACCGCCCTCGGAGTTCATGCCGGTGGGCGGCGTGGTGGTGGTGGGCCGCGACACCTGGGCCGCGATCAAGGGCCGCAACGCGCTGAAGATCGACTGGGACGACGGTCCGCACGGCAGCTACGACTCCGAGGCCTTCCGCACCGAGCTCGAGGCCGCGGTGAAGAAACCCGGCGGCAAGGTGGTGCGCAACGAGGGTGATGCCTACGCCGCGCTGGCCGGCGCCGCCACGCGCTACGAGGCCGACTACTACGTGCCGCACTACGCCCACGCCACGATGGAGTGCCCGGCCGCGACGGCCCGCATCGTCGACGGCGCCTGCGAGATCTGGGCGCCGAGCCAGTCGCCGCAGGCCGCGCGCGACCGCGTCGCCAAGCGCCTGGGCCTCGCGCCCGACAAGGTGACGGTGAACGTGACGCTGCTGGGCGGCGGCTTCGGCCGCAAGTCGAAGGCGGATTTCGTCGTCGAGGCGGCGCTGGTGTCCCGGGAGATGGACGGCAAGCCGGTCAAGCTGACCTGGACGCGCGAGGACGACCTGCACAACGACTACTTCCACACCGTCACCGCGCAGCACCTGGAGGCCGGGCTGGATGCCGGCGGCAAGGTGGTGGCCTGGCTGCACCGGGCCGCCGAGCCGACCATCGTCTCGATCTTCGCGCCCGACCCGAAGGTGCTGGCGGTGTTCGAGCTCGGCCTGGGGCTGACCGGCATGCCCTACCAGATCCCGAACGTGCGCATCGAGAACCCGGAGGCCGTGGCGCACACCCGCATCGGCTGGCTGCGCTCGGTGAACAACATCCAGCACGCGTTCGCGGCGCAGTCCTTCATCGCCGAGATCGCCGCGGCGCAGGGCAAGGACCACCGCGACTTCCTGCTCGCGCTGCTCGGGCCGGACCGCAAGCTCGACCCGGTCAAGCTCGGCGAGCCCTGGAACCACGGCGAATCGCCCGAGCGCTACCCGATCGACACCGGCCGGCTGCGCAAGGTGATCGAGCGCGTCACGCAGGAGGCCGGCTGGGGCCGCAAGCTGCCCGCCGGCCAGGGGCTGGGGCTGGCGGCGCACTACAGCTTCGTCAGCTACATGGCGGCGGTGGTGGAGGTGACGGTCACGCCGCGCGGCGAGGTGGTGGTGCCGCGGGTGGACATCGCGGTGGACTGCGGCACGACGATCAACCCCGACCGCGTGCGCTCGCAGCTCGAGGGTGCCTGCGTGATGGGGCTGAGCCAGGCGATGGTCAGCGAGATCACCTTCAAGAACGGCCGCGCGCAGCAGGACAACTTCCACCAGTACGAGATCATGCGCATGAACGCCGCGCCGCGGCGCATCGTGGTGCACTTCGTCGACTCGGGCTCGTACGACGCGCCGCTGGGCGGCGTCGGCGAACCCGGCGTGCCGGTGATCGCCCCGGCGCTGATGAACGCGATCCACGCGGCGACGGGGCGGCGCATCCGCCGGCTGCCGCTGCGAGACCAGCTCTCGGCACCGGTCTGACTCAGCGCGCCCGCGCCATCACGACTAGGATCGCATCGACCTTCTGCGCCAGCACCGCCACGTCGTCGCGCAGTCCGTCGATGCCGTCCTGCAGCGGGTCGCCCTCGGGCGGCGCGGCGGCCGTCGTCGCGCCCTCGTCGGGCGCGGGCTGCAGGTCGGCGTGCAGCTGCTGCAGGCCCCAGCCGATCCAGGCCAGCGCGGCGAGCACGGCCAGGCGCCACGCCCGATCGAACCATTTCTCGAAGTCCATGCACCGATCGTAAGCCGGCGCGGTCCCGGTCTTCAGCGCGGCCCGCGCGAGGCCGCCAGCAAGGCGGCGGCCATGAGCGCCATGCCCGCCCATTGCACGCCGTCCAGCCATCGGCCGCACACCAGCGCATCGAGCAGCACCGCCGTGGCCGGGTAGACGAACTGCAGGGTCGCCACCCGGCCGGCGGGCAGCCGCACGACGCCGGCGTACCACAGCACGTAGGCCAGCCCGGTGTGCACGACGCCGAGCCCGGCCAGCCAGCCCCAGGCCGCGGCGGCAGGCCAGCCGTTGGCGACCGGCCACCAGGCCAGCGCGAGCGTGCCGACGGCGCATTGCCACCAGGCCAGCGCCAGCGGGCCGGCCCCCTGCGCCCGGCGTGCGAACAGCACCACGCCGGCATAACAGACCGAGCTGGCCAGGCTCAGCACCACCCCGAACGCCGTGCCGCCCCCCGCGGTGGCCTCGCCCGGCGACGCCAGCCCCGAGACCAGCGCCAGCCCGAGCAGGGCCACTGCGGCGGCGAGGCCCTGTCGCATCGACACCCGCTCGCCCAGGAACAGCACGCCGATCACCATCACCCAGAACGGCTGCACGTGCACCACCACGGTCGCCACGCCGATGCCGGCGCTCGCCAGGCCGGCGAAGAACAGCGCCCAGCTCGCCACCATCAGCGCGCCGGCGGCCAAGGCCGCGGCGAGCGTGCGGGCCGGCAGGCGCAGTTCGCCGGCCCGGCGCGTGGCCAGCATCCAGGCGCTCAGCGCGAGCAGGCCGAACAGGCAGCGGAACCACACCGCCGTCAGCGGATGGGCCCCGGCGCGCTCCAGGAACAGGCCAATGCTGCCGAGCAGCACGCCGGCCGAGCCCAGCAGCAGCGCCCCCTGCTGCGGGCGTGCCGGCGGCGACAGGGCGGAGGCGGCGGTGGCGGTGGACATGCCGGCATGCTCGGCCTCGACGCCAGCCCCGTAAAGCGGATAGATTGACGCTTTATCATTCGTTTATCGAATGCTGTTGCCGGCCCCATGCCCTCCTCCGACCTGCAGCTCGACTGGCTGCGCGCCTTCGTCGCCGTGGTCGACAGCGGCTCGCTGACCGCCGCCGCCCCGGCGGTGCACCGCTCGCAGTCGGCCGTCAGCATGCAGATCCGCAAGCTCGAGGAGGCCGTCGGCCGGCCGGTGCTCTCGCGCGGGCCGCGCCACCTCGATCTCACCGACACCGGGCGCGAACTGCTGCCGCACGCGCGCCGGCTGCTGGCCGACCATGCCGAGGCGCTGCAGGCGATCTCGGGCCGGGCGCTGTCGGGGCGGGTGCGGCTGGGCGTGCCCGACGACTACGCGGCGCGTTACCTCACCCCGGTGCTGAAGAGCTTCGCGGCGCGCCACGCCGGCGTCGAGATCGAGCTGGATTGCGAGCAGTCCACGGTGCTGGTGCCGCGGGTGCAGCGCGACGAACTGGACCTGGCGCTGGTCTCGCGCCCGCGCGCGAACCTCGGCACCCTGCTGTTCGAGGAGCCGCTGGTGTGGGTCGGCGCGTCGGCCTTCGAGGCCTGGCGGCGCGAGCCGCTGCCGGTGGCGATGTACGAGGCCGGCTCGCTGGCGCGGCGCGACGCGGCGCAGGCCCTGGCGGCGCTCGGCCGGCCCTACCGCGTCGTCTACAACAGCTCCAGCCTGGCCGGCCAGCTGGCCGCGGTGGAGAGCGGGCTCGCGGTGGCGGTGCTGACGCGCTGCAGCGTGCCGCCCGGGCTGGAGGTGCTGGGCGAGCGCCACGGCCTGCCGCCGCTCGGCCGCATGGAGGTGGCCGTGCTGCGCAGCAAGGCCTCGCGGCGCAACCCGGCGGTCGATGCGCTGCACGCGCTGGTCGTGCAGACACTGGCCCGGCGCTGAGTGCCGGGCCGCGCCGGCGCGCTCAGGCGCCGAACACGTAGTCCGCCAGTGTCGTGCTCGCCGTGCCGCCCAACGTGGCCACCAGCGTCAGCTCGCTGGCCGAAACATGGTTGTCCGGGGCGCTGGAGCTGAACCGGTACAGCGCGGTGTCGGTGCCGTTGTCGACCACGAACATCGCCGTCGCGCCGAAGAAGTAGTTGCCGACGGCGTTGCCGATCGCCGTGGCAGCGGATGCGGCGGTGATGGCCCCGGCGATGTCGGAACTGACGATCACCAGCTCCGCCGTGGAGGAGAAGCCGCCCGGCCCGGCCGCGACCACCCCGCCCTCGACGCTGGTGTCGCCGTCGCCGATGCGCAGCCCGGACTGGCTGATGCGCATGCGGTCGGTGCCGCTGGCGAAGTCGGTGACCGTATCGGCGCCGACCAGGCTGTTGAAGACGAAGGTGTCGATGCCACCGGCGCCGGACAGCGTGTCGCCGCCGGCGCCGCCGGTCAGCGTGTTCGCCCCGGCATTGCCGCTCAGTGCATCGGCGCCGGCCCCGCCGACGGCATTCTCGATCGAGATGAGCGAATCGCTGCCGCCCGCGCCGGTGGCCAGGCCGGTGGCGAGATTGACGGTCACCGAGGCAGTCATCGCCGCATAGCTGACCGTGTCGGTGCCGCCGCTGCCATTGAGCACGTTGGCGCCGGTATTGCCGGTCAGCAGGTTGGACTGCGCGTTGCCGGTGCCGTTGATGTTGCCGCTGCCGGTCAGCGTCAGGTTCTCCACCTGGTCGGCCAGCGTCCAGTTGATGCCCGCCAGCACCGTGTCGGTGCCGCTGCCGGCGGCTTCGATCGTGCGGTCGAGCGCATCCTGCACGACGTAGGTGTCGTTGCCGGCGCCGCCGCGCATCGTGTCCGCGCCCAGGCCGCCGTCGATCACGTTCGCGCCGCCGCTGCCGGTCAGCAGGTCGGCAAACGCGCTGCCGGTCAGGTTCTCGAACTGCCGCACGGTGTCGGTGCCTGCGCCTCCGGTGGCCTGGGCTGCCGTCGTGGCCAGGCTCACGGTGACGGCGCCGCCGGCACGCGCGTAGCTGAGCGTGTCGGAGCCGTCGCCGCCGTCGAGCACGTTGTTGCCGGCGTTGCCGTGCAGGGTGTCGGCGCGGCCGCTGCCGGTCAGGTTCTCGATCGAGATCAGCGTGTCGACACCGGCGCCGCCGGTGCTCTGCGGGCCGGTCTTGTCCAGGCCCACCTTGACGCCGGCCAGAGACCCGGCATAGCTCGCGGTGTCGACGCCGCCGGCGCCGTTGAGCACGTTGTTGCCGCGGTTGCCGGTCAGCACGTTGGCGGCGGCATTGCCGGTGGCATTCAGGTTCGCCGCGCCGAGCAGCGTGAGGTTCTCCAGTTCGGCGCCCAGCGTCCAGCTGACGCTGCTGCGCACGGTGTCCGTGCCCCCGCCGGCCTCCTCGACGATGTGGTCGCCGCTGCTGTCCACGGTGTACAGGTCGTTGCCCCCGGCACCGATCAGCAGGTCGTTGCCGGCGCCGCCGTCGAGTCGGTTCACCGCGGCGTTGCCCAGCAGGGTGTCGCCGAAGGCACTGCCGATCAGGTGCTCGATCGACACCAGCGTGTCGACACCCGCCCCGCCGGTGTCCTGCGCCTCGCCGTTGTCCAGGTCGACGACGACGGCTTGCGCCGCCCCCGCGTACGAGGCCGTGTCGGCGCCCCCCTGCCCGTCGAGCCGGTTGTTGCCGGCATTGCCGCTCAGCACGTTGGCGCCGCCGTTGCCGGTGGCATCGATCGAGGCGCTGCCGGTCAGCTCGAGGTTCTCGACGTTGTCGGCCAGACTCAGGCTGATCGAACTGCGCACCGTGTCCACACCCGCGCCGGCCTCCTCGAAGATCACGTCGGTGCTGCGCTGGACCTGGTACACGTCGTTGCCGGCGCCGCCGGCGAGCGTGGCGCCGAACAGCGGGTTCGAGACGGTGTAGACCTGCACGCTGTTCGTTGGGTCTTCGGGCAGCAGGGTGCGCGAGGGCGAGGTGAAGGTGATCGACGACCCGTCGGCCGAGAACACCGGGTGCCAGGTGAAGGTCATGATGGTCGGTACGCCGCCGCTGCCGTCCGGCGCCACGCCCAGGCGCTCGATCGCGCCGGTGTGCAGGTCCTTCACGAACACGTCGTACCAGCCGTTGTGGTCGTCATCGACCAGGTTGTTGGCCACGCTGTAGAAGGCGACGTAGCGGCCGTCCGCGGAGAGGGTCGCGCTGCCCGAGAAGCCGGACGCGCGCGTGCCGTCGGCGCGCTGCGAGACCAGCGTGACCGCGCCGGTGCCCAGGTCCTTCACGAAGACATCGGTGTTGCCGTTGGTGTCGCCGGCGACCAGGTTGGTCGCGCTGCTCTCGAAGCAGACGTAGCGGCCATCGGCGGACAGCGAAGCGTTGATGCTGCCGCCGTTGGCCTGCGTGCCCGCGGCGTCGGTCGACACGCGCTGCAGCGAGCCGGTGGCCAGGTTGCGCAAGAAGATGTCGGAAGTGCCGTTGGTGTCGCCCGTGGCCAGGTTGGTCGCGGCACTGTCGAAGGCCACCACCCGGCCGTCGGCCGAGATCGCGGCGTTGCCGGACGCCGCGTCTCCCACGCCGGCGCCGGTGCGCGACAGCAGCGTGGTGCTGCCGGTCTGCAGGTCCTTCAGGAACACGTCGTTGGTGACGTTCCCGTCGCCGGCCACCAGGTTGCTCGCGCTGCTGGTGAACAGCACGAAGCGGCCGTCGGCCGAGATCGTCGCGTCGGTCGCGCCGTTGTTCGCCTCCTCGCCGGCCGAGCCGGTCGACGCTCGCATGGTCTGCCCGGTCTGCAGGTCCTTGACGAAGACATCCTGCAGCCCGTTCGTGTCGCCGCCCACCAGGTTGCTCGCCGTGCTCTGGAACACCACGTAGCGGCCGTTCATCGACAGGCTGGCGTCGCTGGAGCTGCTGTTGGCCTCGGCGCCGGCGCCGTTGGTCGAGACGCGTGTGGTCTGCCCGGTGACCAGGTCCTTGACGAAGATGTCGGTGCTGGTGTTGGTGTCCGAGCCGACCAGGTTGTTGGCGAACGAGGTGAACGCGACCAGCCGACCGTCACCCGACATCGAGGCGTAGGTCGATGTGCTGTTGGCCGCCTGGCCGCTGGTGCTCGTGGCCGCCAGCGCGATGCCCTGCACGGGCGCCGCGCCGAGCAGCAGGTCGTTGCCGCTGCCGCCGACCAGGTCGGCGCTGAAGGCGTTGTCCAGCGACGCGGTCAGCAGCCGCGAGCCGTCGGCAAACACGAGGTGGGCGAGGTCGAGCTGATGCAGCGCGGCGTTCAGCAGGTTGATCGTCTTGCCGCTCGCATCGGTGATGACGATGGCGCGCCCGTCGGGGCTGCGGCCGACGCTCAGGCTGGCCGCCGACAGCGCCGGGTCGTCGAAGCGCAGCAGGTCGACCTCGGGCCGCCACGTGAGCGTCAGTCCGCTGGGCAGTTGGCTGTACAGGTAGACGCTCATCGGGGGGACTCCGGGTCGTTGGTGATGCTGCCGGCAGCATCACGCAGACCCCGCGGCCGACGATTGCGCCTACGCAACCCGGCTGCCGACGAGCGGCGCAGCGGCGGGCGCGCCGGCCCGCCGCACTCTCGCTTGTTCAGGCGCTCAGGCGCGCGCCGGCAGCACCATGCCGCGGCACTCGCCGAAGCCGATGCGGCGCGCACCCGGGCGCTCGCAGAAGGCCTTCAGGAACACCGTGTCGCCGTCTTCGAGGAAGCGGCGCTGCTCGCCGTGGGCGAGCATGACCGGCTGCTTGCCGCCCTGGGTCAGCTCGAGCAGCGAACCACCCTGCTCCGGCCGCAGGCCGGAGATCGTGCCGCTGCCCAGCAGGTCGCCCGGCGCCAGGTTGCAGCCGTTGACGGTGTGATGCGCCACCAGCTGCGCGACGGCCCAGTAGGCGTCGCGGAAGTTCGACACGCTCAGCCGCTCGGGCGCGCGGCCGGCATCGCGCATCGCCGCGCTCTGCAGCCAGACCTCGAGCTGGATGTCGAACATGCCCTGCTCGCGCACGGCCGGCGCATCGAGGTAGGGCAAGGGCTGCGGATCGCCGGCCGGGCGCTCGAACGGCGCGCGGAACGGCGCCAGCGCCTCGAGCGTGACGATCCAGGGCGACACCGTGGTCGCGAAGTTCTTCGAGAGGAACGGCCCGAGCGGCTGGTACTCCCAGGCCTGCACGTCGCGCGCGCTCCAGTCGTTCAGCAGGCCGAGGCCGAACACCTGGTCCTCGGCACGGGCGATGTCCACCGGCTCGCCAAGCGCATTGCCGCCGCCGACCCAGACGCCGAGCTCCAGCTCGTAGTCGAGCCGCGCGCTCGGTGCGAGCACCGGCGCCGCGGCCTCGGCGGCCTTGAGCTGGCCCCGTGGCCGGTGGAACGGCGTGCCGCTGGCGACGATGGAGGAGCCGCGGCCGTGGTAGCCGATCGGCACCCACTTGTAGTTGGGCAGCAGCGGGTTGTCGGGCCGGAACAGCGTGCCCACCGTCGTGGCGTGGTGGATGCCGGTGTAGAAATCGGTGTAGTCGCCGATCGTGCAGGGCACGCCCAGCTCGACCTGGTCCTGCGCCACCAGCGCCTCGGCGAAACGCGCGCGCTCGTGGCTGCCGTGGCGCAGGCCGAAGCTGAGCGCGCCACGCAGCGCGCGGCGGCGCGCCGGGCCCTCGGCCATCAGGCGGTTCATGTCGCCATGGTCGACGAGGCCGGCGGCGGCCAGGTCGAGCACGCGGTCGCCGATCGCCACGCCGAGGCGCCAGGGCTCGGCGGCATCGCGGCGGAAGCGCCCGAACGGCAGGTTCTGGAGCGGGAAGTCGCTGCCCTCGTCGTTGGCCGAGTCGACCCAGCTGCGCAGCGTCGGGTCGTGCGAGTCGTCCACGCTGGCGTCGCGGCTCACTTGAATTCCCGCTCGTGGAAGAAGGCGGCGTGCTTGGGCGCGCGCTTGGTCTTGCTCCAGTCCTCGAGCATCTTCCACTTAACCTCGTCCATGCGCTTGATCATCGCCGCCTCGTCGGGGTCCGGGCAGGCGAGCTCGACGCGGTGGCCGTTCGGGTCGAAGAAGTAGATCGAGTGGAAGGCGCCATGGTCCGTGACGCCCAGCACGTTCACGCCGTTGGCCTCGAGGTGGGCCTTGAACTCGAGCAGCTCGGCACGGTCCTTCACGCGGAAGGCGATGTGCTGCACCCATTCCGGCGTGTTCGGGTCACGCCCCATCGGCGGCTTGGTCGGAAGTTCGAAGAAGGCCAGCACGTTGCCGCCGCCGGCATCCAGGAACACGTGCATGTACGGATCCGGCTCCTTGGTCGAGGGCACCAGGTCCTCGGCGATGGCGAGCACGAAGTCCATCTTCAGCATCTTGCCGTACCACTCGACGGTTTCCTTCGCGTCCTTGCAGCGGTAGGCGACGTGGTGGATCTTCTCGATCTTCATGGGGTCTCCTCAGGCGGTTTCGAGCACGCCGCGGCGGATCTGGTCGCGCTCGATGGATTCGAACAGGGCGCGGAAGTTGCCTTCGCCGAAACCCTCGTCGCCCTGGCGCTGGATGAACTCGAAGAACACCGGGCCGAGCAGCGTGCCGGAGAAGATCTGCAGCAGCAGGCGCGGCCGCTCCCCTTGCGTCGTCCCATCGAGCAGGATGCCGCGCGTCTGCAGGTCCTTTACCGGCTGGCCGTGGCCGGGCAGGCGCTCGTCGAGCATCTCGTAGTAGACGTCGTTGGGCGCGCTCATCAGCGGGATGCCCGCCATCTGCAGCGCATCGACGGTCTTGAAGATGTCGTCGGTCAGCAGCGCGACGTGCTGGATGCCCTCGCCGTTGAACTGCATCAGGAACTCCTCGATCTGGCCGCTGCCCTTCTTGGATTCCTCGTTCAGCGGGATGCGGATCTTGCCGTCCGGCGCCGTCATCGCCTTGCTCGTGAGGCCGGTGTACTCGCCCTGGATGTCGAAGTAGCGGATCTCGCGGAAGTTGAACAGCTTCTCGTAGAACGCGGCCCAGTAGCCCATGCGGCCGCGGTAGACGTTGTGCGTCAGGTGGTCGATCAGCTTCAGGCCGTGGCCGACCGGGTGGCGCTCGCTGCCGCCGACCCATTCGAAATCGATGTCGTAGATCGAGCGGCCGGCCTCGTAGCGGTCGATCAGGTACAGCGGCGCACCGCCGATGCCCTTGATGGCCGGCAGGCGCAGTTCCATCGGGCCGGTCGGGATGTCGATCGGCTGCGCGCCGAGCTCCAGCGCGCGGGCATAGGCCTGGTGCGCGTCACGCACGCGGAAGGCCAGGCCGCAGGCGCTCGGGCCGTGCTCGGCGGCGAAGTAGGCTGCCTGGCTGCGGGGCTCGTTGTTGACGATGAAGTTGATCTCGCCCTGGCGGTAAAGCAGCACGTTCTTGGAGCGATGGCGCGCCACCAGCTCGAAGCCCATCTTCTCGAACAGCGGCTCGAGCACGCCAGGCGTCGGGGAGGCGAACTCCACGAACTCGAAGCCGGCGAGGCCCATCGGGTTGTCGAACAGGTCAGCCATGGTGGGTTCCTTTCAGCGCACGAGTTGGTCGAGGGCGATCTCGAAGGCGGTGCTGGCGATGCCGCGCGGCGTGCCCGAGCGGGCATGGCAGCGCTGCAGCGCAGACGCGATGGTGGCAGAAACGTCGCCGAAGATGGCCTCGTCGGAAATCTCCAGCTCGCGCTGCATCAGGAAGGCGAAGGCGCGCGCCATGCCGCAGTTGGCGATGAAGTCCGGGATCACGGCCACCTGGCGGTCGGCATGTTCGTAGGTCGGGCCGTAGAAGATCTCGTGGTCGGCGAACGGCACGTTGGCACCGCTCGACACCACCTCCAGACCGCCGGCCACCAGCCGCTCGACCTGCTCGCGCGTCACCAGGCGTGAGGCGGCGCAGGGCAGGAAGACCTCGGCGCCGATGTCCCACACCCGCTGCTGCACCTCGCCCGCGCTCAGCATCGCCGGCGCGTGCAGTCGGTTGCCCTGCTTGGCGAGGAACAGCGCGCGCACCTCGTCGAACGAGAAGCCGTCGGCGTTCAGCAGGCCGCCGTCGCGGTCGACGATGCCGACGATCTTCGCGCCTTCCTGCGCCAGGTAGTAGGCCGCGGCCGAGCCGACATTGCCCCAACCCTGCACGATCACGCGCTTGCCGGCCAGTTGCCCGCCGTAGAGCCGGTAGTAGTGGCGCACCGATTCGGCCACGCCCCAGCCGGTGATCAGGTCGGCCACCAGGTACTTGCGGTGCTGGTCGGGCGTGTAGCGCGGGTCCTCGACGACCTTGGCCACACCCAGGCGCAGCTGGCCGACCTTCTGGATGCGCTCGCTCTCGCTGGGCTGGAAGTGGCCGTTGACCACGCCCTCCTGCGGGTGCCACAGGCCGTAGCTCTCGGTGATGGGGATCACCTCGTGCACCTCGTCGACGTTCAGGTCGCCGCCGGTGCCGTAATAGGTCTTGAGCAGCGGCGTGACGGCCTTGTACCAGCGGCGCAGCACGCCGTCCTTGCGCGGGTCGGCCGGGTCGAAGTCGATGCCCGACTTCGCGCCGCCGATGGCCGGGCCGGAGACGGAGAACTTCACTTCCATGGTCTTGGCGAGCGATTCCACCTCGCGGCGGTCCAGCCCCTTGCGCATGCGCGTGCCGCCGCCGGCGGCGCCGCCGCGCAGCGAGTTGATCACCACCCAGCCCTTGGCGGGCGTCTCGCTGTCGTGCCATTCGAACACGATCTCGGGGGCCTGGGATTCGAAACGGGTCAGCAGTTCTTTCATCGGATTCTCGTCAATCGATTCGGTTCAGGCGAGCAGGAGCTTGTCGTCGTCCAGCACTTCGCCGCGGGTCTTCTCGAACATGTGCAGCAGGTCCTCGACGCTCATGCCGCGCCGCTGCGGGCCGGCCACGTCGAGGATCACGCGGCCCTCGTGCAGCATCACGGTGCGGCTGCCGAAGTCGAGCGCCTGGCGCATCGAGTGCGTGACCATCATCGCGGTCAGCTTCGCGCCTTCGACGATGCGCGCGGTCAGCTCCAGCACGAAGGCGGCGGTCTTCGGGTCCAGCGCCGCGGTGTGCTCGTCCAGCAGCAGGATGCGCGAGGGCTTGAGCGAGGCCATCAGCAGGCTCACCGCCTGTCGCTGGCCGCCGGAGAGCAGGCCGATGCGGTCGGCCAGCCGGTTCTCCAGACCGAGCTTGAGCATGGCCAGCTTCTCGCGGAACAGCTCGCGTGTCGCCTTGTCGACGCTGAAGCGCAGGCCGCGGCCTTCGCCACGGCGCCAGGCCAGCGCCATGTTCTCCTCGATCGTCAGGCTCTCGCAGGTGCCGGCCATCGGGTCCTGGAACACCCGCGCCACCAGGCCGGCGCGCTGCGCGGCGGGCACGCGGGTCACGTCGCGGCCGTCGATCTCGATCGTGCCGGCGTCGACGATCAGGTCGCCGCTCACCGCATTCAGGAAGGTCGACTTGCCGGCGCCGTTGGAGCCGATCACGGTGACGAACTGTCCGGTCGGGATCTCCAGGTCGAGGCCGCGCAGCACGTGGTTCTCGATCGGGGTGCCCGGGTTGAAGGTCATCTCGAGTTGGCGGGCGCGCAGCATCAGCGGGCCTCCTTCTGCACAGGGATGGTCACGGTGCGGCGCTTGGGCAGCAGGGCGCCGAGCTTGCGCTTCCACGCGGGCACCAGCAGCGCCAGGGCAACCAGCACGGCGGTGACGAGGTTCAGGTCCTGCGCCTGCAGGCCCAGGGTGTCGGTGTTCAGCGCGGCAGCGATGAAGAAGCGGTACAGCACCGCCCCCAGCACGCAGGCGAGCGTGGTGACCACCAGGTAGCGCGTGGGCAGCAGCGTCTCGCCGATGATCACGGCGGCCAGGCCGATCACGATCGTGCCCACGCCCATCGAGATGTCCGCCCCGCCCTGCGACTGGGCGAACAGGGCACCTGCCAGCGCCACCAGCGCATTGCTGAGCGCCAGGCCGAGGATGGTCTGCACATCGGTCGAGATGCCCTGGGCACGCGCCATGCGCGGGTTGCCGCCGGTGGCGCGCATCGCGAGGCCCGCCTCGGAGGCGAAGAACAGGTCCAGCAGCAGCTTGGCGGCCAGCACGATCACGATCAGCACCAGCGGCTTGAGCCACTCCTCCGGCAAGGCCAGGCCCTCGAAGGCGGCGAACACCGTCGGCTCGCTGATCAGCGCGACGTTGGGCTTGCCCATCACGCGCAGGTTCACCGAGTACAGCGCGATCATCACCAGGATGCTCGCGAGCAGCTGCATGATCTTCAGCCGCACGTTGAGGAAGGCCGTCAGCGCCCCGGCGGCCGCGCCGGCGAACACGGCCAGCGCCGTGGCCGCGAACGGGTTCCAGCCCGCCACGATCAGCGTCGCGGCGACCGCGCCGCCGAGCGGGAAGCTGCCGTCGACCGTGAGGTCGGGGAAGTTGACGATGCGAAACGAGAGCAGCACCCCGAGCGCGACCAATCCGAAGATCAGCCCGATCTCGAGCGCGCCGAGCGACGCGATGAGCGACATGACGAGCCTCCTGGCGTGCGCGGCTTACTTGACGACGACCTTGGCCGTCTTGACCAGCTCGTCGGAGAGCGAGATGCCCTGCTTCTGCGCCGCCGCCGGGTTGACGTGCAGCTCGAAGGTCTGGCTCACCTGCGACGGGATCGTGCCGGGCGCCTCGCCCTTGAGCACACGCACCACCACCTTGCCGGTCTGGCGGCCGAGGTCGTAGTAGTTCAGGCCCAGCGCCGCGACGGCGCCGCGCTTGACGGCCTCGGTGTCGGCCGCAACCAGCGGCAGCTTGGCCTGCTGCGCCACCTTGACGACCGCCTCGAGCGCAGACATCACGTTGTTGTCGGTCGGCGCGTAGATCACGTCGGCCTTGCCGACCAGGCTCTGCGCGGCACCGGCCACGTCCACGGTGCGCGGCGCAGCGGCTTCCACCAGGCTCAGGCCGGCCTCGGCCGTGGCCTTCTTCAGCGCCTCGACGATGGCCACCGAGTTCGCCTCGCCCGGGCTGTAGATCACGCCGACGCGCTTGGCGCCCGGCACGACCTTCTTGATCAGCTCGAGGTGCTTGGCCAGCGGCGACAGGTCGGACACGCCGGTGACGTTGCTGCCAGACGCGTCCCAGGTCTTCACCAGCTTGGCGGCCACCGGGTCGGTGACGGCGCTGTAGACCACGGGGATGGTCTTGGTCGCCGAGACCACCGCCTGCGCCGACGGCGTGGCGATGGCGACGATCACGTCCGGCTTCTGCCCGACGTACTTGCGGGCAATCTGCGCCGCGGTGCCGGTATTGCCCTGCGCGCTCTGGTACTCGAACTTCAGGTTCTTGCCGGCTTCGTAGCCGGCGGCCTTCAACTCGTCTTTCACGCCGTCGCGGGCGGCATCGAGCGCCGGGTGCTCGACGATGGCGGTCAGCGCGACGGTCTTGTCGGCGGCCAGCGCGGCGCCGGCGAAGGCAAGAGCCAGGGCGGCCAGGCTGCCGCGGACGAAAGAATGTTGCATCGGGAAAGTCTCCTCGTGGGATCCGTGAATTCGGGGTCCGCCAGGGGTGTGCGGACAGGCGAAACTTTAGGGGTCCCTGGGCGCAATTGCATTGCGTTGGATTGCCGGGTGAACCCACAATCGCGCAATCCAGTTGCACTGGAAGCGATTGCGAGGAGACAAACTTGTACGACCTTGATCTGGATCGAATCGACCGCCGAATCCTGGACCATCTGCAGGGCCATGCGCGCGCCAGCAACCTCGAGCTGGCGCAGGCGGCGAGCCTCTCGCCCGCGCAATGCCTGCGCCGGCACCGCCGGCTCGAGGAGGCGGGTTACATCGGCCGCTACGAGACGCGGCTGAACGGCGCACGGCTCGGGCTGACGGTCACCGCCTTCATCCACGTCTCGATGGAGCGCAGCCACGTGCGCGAGCTGCAGAAGTTCAAGGACCAGCTCGCCACGCTGGCCGAGGTGCAGGAGTGTTACTCGGTGACCGGCGACTTCGACTACGTGCTGAAGGTGGTGGCGCGCGACCTGCCCTCGCTCTCGCGCTTCCTGATGGACACGCTGATGCGCCTGCCCGGCGTGGCCGCGGTGCGCTCGAGCGTGTGCATGGACGAGATCAAGTGCACCAGCGCGTTGCCGCTGCCGGCCTGAGCCGGGACGGCCTCAGACGCTCACTCCAGGAAGGTGCCGTCCAGCGCCTTCTTCGCGATGCGGTCGATCGCCAGCGAGGTGGCCGCGGCGCCGAAGGTGCCGGCCATGTCGTTGAAGGTCTGCACGAGGCCGTTGCCGCTCAGGCCGGACGTCGCCACGTCCAGGCCCAGCAGCGCGGTGTCGATGATCTTGTAGGCCACGCCGCGATTGCCCTTGAGCGTCTCGACGCGCACCTTCAGGCTCTTGACCGTCTGGCCCACGACCTCGGCCCGCTCGAGCTGCCTGTTGACCTTCTCGCGCGCCTCCTGGATCTGCCGCTCCACGCCTTCGACGGCGATGAAGTACTGCTTCTGCACCGTCGCCAGCTGCGCCGCACCCTTGCCGCTGGGGTGTTTCTCGAGCCGCTTCTTCGCCTCGGCCATGAAGTCGACATGCAGCTTGCTCATGCCCTTCTTCATCTCCTCGATGCGCTTGCTCAGGTCGTGGGCGCGCACGATGATGCCGTTGACCTTCTGCTCGCAGCGCCCGAGCAGGTCGTCGCAGGCCTTGATGCTGGGCGGCGGCTGGCCAATGAACTGGTTGACCACCGAGGCCGCCACCTCGCTCGCGTGGCCGGCCACCTTGCTGCGCCAGACCTTCTCGACGAGCTTGAGCTGGGTGTTCAGCGCCACCGCGACCTTCTCGACATCGGCCGCGGCGAGCGCACATTCCTTGGCGATCACCCCCGCGGCCTTGACCATGCCGATGATGCTCAGCGCCGCGCTCGCGCCGCCCGTCCAGGGCGAGGCGGCCATCAAGGCGATGCTGGTCGCGAGCCCCGCGGCCGCGGAGCCGATGGTCACGGTGATCTTGATCTTGTACTTGGTGTAGTCCTTCTTGCGCTTGGCGAGCTCGTCCCAGACCCGCTGCACCTCCTGCGCGCCGAACAGCTGCGCCGAGCCGCGCATCTGCTCGATGTCGGCGTTCATCTTCTTCTGCGCCGCCTCGACGTCGGCCGGCTTGTTGGCCTCGAGCGCCTTCTGGATCAGCTGGTCGGCGTTGCGCATCTTCAAGCCGACGAGCTGCACGAAGCGGTCGACGGTGTCGGCAGCGGCGCGGTCGAAGCCGGCGATCAGCAGCGGGTCCTTGATGGCCGCCTTCTCGACCTTGGCATCGAAGTTCACCGTGACGACGAACTCCACGCCGGTGGGCGGCTTGATGTGCGTGAGTCCCGCGGCCTCCTTGGCGAGCCGCGCGTCCAGGCGTTGCTTGGCGGATTGATACGGCATGCACCCTTCCCCGAACGGTGACGACCAGCGCGGGTTGTAACTCGATGCCACCCGCGGCGGCGGCGCCGCGGATGAGGGCTTTCCCGCGCGTGGCGGGCTCAGGCGCGTGCGACCGCCTTCAGGATGTCGTCGACGAAGCGCGGCCAGAGTTGCTCCGGCAGGTCGTGCCCCATGCCCTCGATCAGGTCGATCTGCGCGCCGGCGATGCGCCGTGCCAGGTCGCGCCCGGCCTCGACCGGCACGAGAGGGTCCTGCAGGCCGTGGATGACCTGCGTCGGCGCCTGGATGCGCGGCAGCAGCGCGCTGCGGTCGCCGTCGGCGGCGATCGCGACCAGCTGGCGCGCCACCGCGGCCGGGCGGTAGGAGCGCTTCAGCGAGCGCGCCAGGCGCTCGCGCAGTTCGTGTTCCTCGGCCGGGTAGGCCGGGCTGCCGATCAGCCGCGCGATGCGCGTGAAGTGCGCCATCAGGTTGTCGAACTCGCGCGGGTTCTGCGGGCGCGAGAGCATCGCGGCCTGCAGCTTCCAGTGCGGCTGGGGCAGCCGGCGCGCGCCGCTGGTGGTCATCATCAGCGTCAGGCTGCGCACGCGCTGCGGGTGCCGCACCGCCAGGTGCTGCGCGACCATGCCGCCCATCGAGGCGCCGCAGACATGCGCGCTGCCCAGGCCCAGCGCCTCGATCAGCGCGGCGCTGTCGTCGGCCAGGTCGGCCAGGGTGTAGGGCGCGTGCACGCGCATCCCGGTGAAATGCCGGAAGGCATCGAGCGCCAGGTTGGGCACGCCCAGGTGGTCGAAGCGCTGCGACAGGCCGATGTCGCGGTTGTCGAAGCGGATCACGCGCAGGCCGCGCGCCACCAGCTGGCCGACGAAGCCGTCGGGCCAGCCCAGCAGCTGCATGCCCAGGCCCATGATCAGCAGCACCGGCGCTCCCGAGGCGGGACCATGGTCCTCGACCTCCAGCGCGACGCCGTTGGCGGAGATCTGCATCAGCCCGGCGCGTGCCCGGCGCGGAAGAACCAGCGCCGCGGCCCGTGCGGCTCGAACGGCTTCCATTGCCCCGGCGGCTGCGCGAGGCGGTCGGCGATCGCGTACAGCGCCAGCGGGTTCATGCCCATGCCGACGTGGCTGGCGTGCACCTCGATGTTCTCGGTGTGCGGCGCAGGTGTCACCACGCTGCAGCGCCACGACACGATGCCGTCGGTGCGCGACCAGATCGACGTGGTGGGCACCGGCGGATCCTGGCGCAGCTGGGCCATCAGCGCCGGGTCGTTGACGGTCTGCCCGCTGACCAGCTCGAAGAAGCGCCAGGCGTTGGTGGCCCGCGGGTGGCCGGTGAAGGGTGTGCCCAGCGTGATCACGCAGCGCACGTGGTCGGGCAGTTCCTTGGCCAGCTCGCGCGCGTACAGCCCGCCCAGGCTCCAGCCGATCAGGCTGACCGGGCGTGCGTGCTTCTCGAACAGCGCGCGCACGTCGGCGTGGCTGCGTTGCAGCACGCCCTGGCGCGGGCCGAAGTTGAAGCCCTGGCCCCAGGGGTGGGTGGTGTAGCCGAGCTCGTCGAGCAGACGGCGCAGCGGCCCGGTGGTGAAGTCGTTGGCGCCCAGGCCCGGGAACACCAGCACCGGGTGGCCATCGCCGCGCGGCAGGCGGCGCAGCCAGGGCGTGGCAGCCAGCATCGCCGCGTACTCCCAGGGCGCGCGCCCCTCGAGGGCCATCAGCAGCAGGTGCGGCGCGCGCAACTCCTCGGCGTGAAGAGTCTGGTGCTCCCGCAGGTCGGGCGGCTTGCGCGGTGCGCGGCGAAACTTCGTCGGCATGCGGCGGATGTTAGCGGCTGGCCCGGCGTGCGGCTGGAGCCTTGGCCCTAGGCGGAGCGGCCTTCTTGGTGACCTTCTCGGCGGCCTTCTTGGCGGCCTTTTTGGCGGGCTTCTTGGCGGCCTTCTCGTCGACCTTCTTCACGGCCTTGTTGGCCGCCACCTTTACCGGTGTCGCCGAGGCGACATCCACGCGCTCGGCCACCGGCAGCGCCTGGAACTCGTAGAACGCGATCTCGAGGTGGGCGGCGAGTTCGTCCACCTGCGACAGCGCCTCGGCACAGGCCATCAGGCCGATATCGAGCGACTGGTCGTAGGTCTGCACGGTGACATTCAGCGCCACGCCGTGCACGACGATCGAGGCGGGGTAGTTGGTCAGCATGCGCGCGCCGGCCAGGTACAGCGGCACCGTCGGCCCGGGCACGTTGGAGATCACCAGATTGGCCACCGGCGGGATGCGCTCGGCCAGCCCGGCGCGGCCGTACACCGCCGTCAGGCCCTCGATCAGCCAGGGCACGCCCATCGAGGGAAAGTCGGTCGGCAGCAGGCTCTTGACGCTGCCGACGCTGGACTTCATCGCGGCGGTCGACGCCATCACGTAGGCGAGCCGCTTCGCCGGGTCGGCCAGGTGCGTGCCCAGGCTCACCAGCGTCAGCGAGGCCTGGTTGTTGGACGCCGTGTCGCCGGCGGCGCGCAGCGAGATCGGCACCGCGGCCACCATCGGCTTGCGCGGCAGCGGGCCGTGGCGCGTGAAGAAGCGGCGCAGCGCGCCACTGCAGATCATCAGCACGGCGTCGTTCAGGCTCGCGCCGTGGCGCCGCCGCGCCGCGTTGAGCGCGGCCAGCGGCAGGCTCAGCGTCGCGAACGCGCGCCGGGTCGAGACGGTGGCGTTCAGGCGCGTGCGCGGCGCCAGCGCGAGGCTGCTGCCCTTGGTGGCGGATGAACCTCCCTGCCCCTTCAGCCGCGCGAGCAGACCCGAGACCGAATCGCCCACCGCACCGCCGGCCACCTGCGACAAGGTGCCCACCGCGCCCGGCAGCGCCTTGACGATGCCGCCAAGCTGCATCACCTGGTGCGCCACCGCGCCGCGCAGCATCTCCGCCAGGCCCAGCTGGCCCTTGCGCTGGCGCGTCGGCCGCACCGCGATCTCGCGCGGCTCGGGCCCGAGGTCGAGGATGGCCTGGGCCAGCGCCACCGCCGCCTGGCCATCCACCGCGGCATGGTGCAGCTGGGTGTAGAGCGCGCGGCGCTGCCCGCCCTCGGGCCCGGGCGCGAGGCCGTCGAAGACGTGGAACTTCCACAGCGGCCGGTCGCGCTCCAGCAGCACCGGATGCAGGGCGCCGACCTGGGCCTGCAGTTCGGCGATGCCGCTGCCCTCGGGCAGCGTGATGCCGACGATGTGCTGCGCGAGGTCGGGCTCGGCATCCACCCAGGCCGGCGCGGCGAGGTTCAGCGGCATCCAGGCCAGCTTGCGGCGCAAGGCGGGCACGAGCGGCAGCCGTGCGGCGATGTGCTCGCGCAGGTCGGCCGCGAAGTCGCCGCCGTAGTCGGCCGGCAGCTCGAACAGGTGCAGCGCGCCCACATGCATCGGCATCTCGGGCGTCTCGAGGTACAGGAAGCTGGCGTCCAGGCCGGACAACTGTCGCATCGGCGTCTCCCACGCGTCTTGGGCCGATGCTATGCGGCGTGGCGCACCACCGCCTCGTGGGGAAACCCCGGTCAGGCGACGGCCGGTCCGCTGCGCCGCAGGGCCAGCAGTTCGTTGCCGGCCAGCGCACCCAGCACCATCAGCCCGCCGGCGAGCACCGCGCCGGACGGTGCCTCGTCGGCGCCCAGCCAGGCCCACAGCACGCCGAACACCACCTCTAGCAGCGCGAGCAACGAGATCTCCGGCGCCGGCAGCGAGCGCGCGACGTGCACGGCCAGCAGGCAGGGGATCGCGAGCTGCACGGTGCCGAGCATCGCCAGCAGGGCGAGGTCGCCGCCCGTGGCGGCAAAGGGCACGGCCATCGGCAGGGTGAGCGCGGCCGAGATCAGCGCACCGATCAGCACTGCGGGCAGCATGTCCTGCTGCGCGGCGCCGCGGTTGTGCTGGATCACGGTCCAGTTGATCGCGGCGGCCACCGGCACGCCGAGGGCGACCAGCGTGCCGAGCAGGTGCTTCGGGTCGCCGGCGCTGAACTCGCGCGCGTACATCCACGCAATGCCGAGGCCCGCGACGACGATCGCGCCCCAGGTGCGCGCCGCCAGCCGGTGGCCGAGCGTGACGCGCGCCAGCAGCGCGGTGAACAGCGGCGCGGTGGCCATGGTCACCAGCACGTTGGCGACGGTGGTGAGCGACAGCGCCATCATGAAGGCGGTGAACATCACCGACCAGCACACGCCCGACACCCACAGCGTGCGCCCGCCCGAGCGGATCGCCGCGGCCAGCGCGGCCGGGCCGCGCAGCCAGCCGAGCATCACGACCAGCGCCAGCGCGTTGAACGCACTGCGCCAGAACGTCACCTCGAAGCCGCGCGCCGCCTCGAGGTGGCGCGTGACGACGCCCGCGATGCTCCACATCAGCGTCACGGCGACCATCGTCGCCACGGCCTGCGGGTGCCTCATGCCGCTTCGCGGCTGGCGCGCTTGCGCTCGTGTTCCTTGAGATGGCGCTTGCGGATGCGGATCGACTTCGGCGTGATCTCCACCAGCTCGTCGTCGGCGATGAACTCGACCGCGTACTCCAGCGTCAGGATGATCGGTGGCGTGATCTTGATCGCGTCCTCCTTGCCGGAGACGCGGAAGTTGGTCAGCTGCTTGGCGCGCACCGGGTTGACCACCAGGTCGTTGTCGCGGCTGTGGATGCCGATCACCATGCCCTCGTACAGCGGGTCGCCGGCCTTGACGAACATGCGGCCGCGGTCGTCGAGCTTGCCGAGCGCGTAGGTGACGGCCTCGCCGTCGTCCTGGCTGATCAGCACGCCGTTCTTGCGCCCCTCGATCTCGCCCTTGAAGGGCTCGTAGCCGTCGAAGATGTTGCTGATCAGGCCGGTGCCGCGCGTCAGGTTGAGGAACTCGTTCTGGAAGCCGATCAGCCCGCGCGCCGGGATGCGGTACTCCAGGCGCACGCGGCCCATGCCGTCGGGCTCCATGTTGACCAGCTCGCCCTTGCGCTCGCCCAGCGCCTGCATCACGGCGCCCTGGTGCTGGTCTTCCACGTCGGCGGTGACGAGCTCGATCGGCTCGTGGCGTTCGCCGTCGATCTCCTTGAACACCACGCGCGGCTTGCTGACGGCCAGTTCGTAGCCCTCGCGGCGCATGTTCTCGAGCAGGATGGTCAGGTGCAGCTCGCCGCGGCCGGAGACCTCGAACACGCCGTCCTCGTCGGTGTCGCGCACCTTCATCGCGACGTTGCTCTGCAGCTCGCGGTCGAGCCGGTCCTTGATCTGCCGGCTGGTGACGAACTTGCCCTCGCGGCCGGCCAGCGGCGAGGTGTTGACGCAGAAGTTCATCGTCAGGGTCGGCTCGTCGACCTTGAGCATCGGCAGCGGCACCGGGCGCTCGGCGTCGGTCAGCGTGACGCCGATGCCGATGGCCTCGATGCCGTTGATCAGCACGATGTCGCCCGGGCCGGCCTCGGTGGCCTGCTTGCGCTCCAGGCCCTCGAACTTGAGCACCTGGTTGACACGCGCGTTGAACGGCGTGCTGTCCGGCCCGGCGTAGACCGCCACCATCTGCATCGGCCGCAGCGTGCCCTGGTTGACCCGCCCGATGCCGATGCGGCCGACGTAGCTCGAATAGTCGAGCGAGCAGATCTGCAGCTGCAGCGGGTCGGATGCCGAGCCCTCGTGCGCCGGCACGTGCTGCAGGATGGCGTCGAACAGCGGCGCGAGGTCGGTGCCGGTCTCGCCCTGCTTCAGCGTCGCCCAGCCGTTCAGGCCGGAGGCGAAGACCACCGGGAAGTCGAGCTGCTCCTCGGTGGCGTGCAGCTTGTCGAACAGCTCGAAGGTGGCGTTGATCACGTAGTCGCAGCGCGCGCCGGGTCGGTCGACCTTGTTGACCACGACGATGGGCTTCAGGCCCAGCGCGAGCGCCTTCTTGGTGACGAAGCGGGTCTGCGGCATCGGGCCCTCGACCGCGTCGACCAGCAGCAGCACCGAGTCGACCATCGACAGCACACGCTCGACCTCGCCGCCGAAGTCGGCGTGGCCCGGCGTGTCGACGATGTTGATGTGGGTGCCCTTCCACTCCACGGCGCAGTTCTTGGCCAGGATGGTGATGCCCCGTTCGCGCTCGAGGTCGTTGCTGTCCATCACGCGCTCGGCGACCTTCTCGTTCTCGCGGAAGGTGCCGCTCTGGCGCAGCAGCTGGTCCACGAGGGTGGTCTTGCCGTGGTCGACGTGGGCGATGATGGCGACGTTGCGGATCTGGCGGGTCATGGGGTTCTTTCCTGCAGGAGGCCTTGAACCTCCACGGGGCTGAGCAATCGGGTGGAGATCAGTTCGCCGGCGGCGATGTGGCCGCTGCCGAGAAAGGCGCGCGGCTCGGGGCCGAACACGCGCACGCAGTCGGCATCCGGCAGATCGATGCGGCGGCGCATGCCGGCGAGGAAGCGCGCCGCCTCTTCGGCGGCGAGGCGCACCTCCGGGCATTCGGCGATCAGGCGGTCGGCGGGCAGCAGGCAGGCGTCGCGCGCCGGCTCGTCCATCGCCTCGAGCGCCTCGAGCGTGACGGCGTGCCCGAGCGTGAGGCCGCCCGAGCCGGTGCGGCGCAGGCCGGCCAGGTGCGCGCCGCAGCCGAGCGCGGCGCCGAGGTCCTCGGCCAGCGTGCGGATGTAGGTGCCCTTGCTGCAGCGCACGTCCAGCGTCCAGCGGTCATGCTCGCCGGCGACGATGTCGATGCGATGGATCGTCACGCGGCGCGGCGCGCGCTCGACCTCGACCCCGGCGCGCGCGTACTCGTACAGCGCCCTGCCCTCGTGCTTGAGCGCCGAGTGCATCGGCGGCGTCTGGTCGATCGTGCCGACGAAACGCACGCAGGCGGCCTCGAGCGCCGCCCGGGTGGCCTGCACCGGCCGGCGCTCGATGACCTCGCCTTCGAGGTCACCGCCCACGCGCGTCTCGCCGAGCTGCACGATCGCGAGGTAGCGCTTGTCCGCGTCCAGGCTGGCCTGCGAGAACTTGGTCGCCGCGCCGAAGCAGATCGGCAGCAGGCCGCTGGCCAAGGGGTCGAGCGTGCCGGTGTGGCCGGCCTTCTCGGCGCGGTACAGGCGCTTGGCGCGCTGCAAGGCATCGTTGCTCGACAGGCCGAGCGGCTTGTCGAGCAGCAGCACGCCATGCACGGCGCGCCGGACGATGCGGGGGCGCTGCTGCACTCAGCCGTCCTTCGCGCGTTGCGCGTTGGCCTGGTTGATCAGGATGTTCAGCTCGGCGGCACGCTCGGTGGTGCGGTCGAACACGAAGTGCAGCGTCGGCACCGTGTGGATCTGCAGGCGCTTGAACAGGCTGTTGCGCAGGTGGCCGGCCGCGTCGTTGAGTGCCTGCTCGGTTTCGTGCGGATCGCCCACCAGCACCGAGAAGAACACCTTGGCATGGGCGTAGTCGGGCGTCACCTCGACGGCGTGGATCGTGACCATGCCCACGCGCGGGTCCTTCAGGCCGCGGATCAGCTCGGCCACGTCGCGCTGGATCTGGTCGGCCACGCGGTAGCCGCGGTTCGGGGTGGTTCGCTTGTGTCGCATGGCACGCTCCTGAAACGAGAAACCCCGCCTCCGTGCGGAAGGCGGGGTTGCCGGAACAGACCTCGCCTTACAGGGTCCGGGCGACTTCCTTGACCTCGAAGAACTCGAGCTGGTCGCCTTCCTTGATGTCGGTGACGTTCTTCAGCTTGATGCCGCACTCGAAGCCTTCCTTGACCTCGCGCACGTCGTCCTTCAGGCGCCGCACCGACTCCACCTCGCCGGTGTAGATGACGATGTTCTCGCGCAGCTGGCGGAAGCGCGCGCCGCGCCGCACCACGCCGGCGGTGACCATCGAGCCGGCCACCGTGCCGATCTTGGAGGCCACGAACACCTGGCGCACCTCGGCCTGGCCGATGACCTCCTCGCGCTGCTCGGGCGCGAGCATGCCGCTCATCGCCGCCTTCACCTCGTCGACTGCGTCGTAGATGATGTTGTAGTAGCGGATGTCGACGCCGTTGCCCTCGGCCAGCTTGCGCGCGCCGGCATCGGCGCGCACGTTGAAGCCGATGATGATGGCCTTGGAGGCGATCGCCAGGTTGACGTCGCTCTCGCTGATGCCGCCCACCGCCGCGTGCACGATCTGCACCTTGACCTCGTCGGTCGAGAGCTTCTGCAGCGACTGCGACAGCGCCTCCTGCGAGCCCTGCACGTCGGACTTGACGATCAGCGGCAGGGTCTGGGCGGTGCCCTGGCCCATCTGCTCCATCATCGACTCGAGGTTCGCGGCCTGGCGCTTGTTCAGCGTCACCTCGCGGTACTTGCCCTGGCGGAAGGTGGCGATCTCACGTGCGCGGCGCTCGTCGGCCAGCACCATGAACTCGTCGCCGGCCTGCGGCACTTCCGTGAGGCCCTGGATCTCGACCGGGATCGACGGGCCGGCCTCTTCGGTCGGCCGGCCGTTCTCGTCGAGCATCGCGCGCACGCGGCCATAGCTCGAGCCGGCCAGCACCACGTCGCCCTTCTTCAGGGTGCCGCTCTGCACCAGCACGGTGGCCACCGGGCCGCGGCCCTTGTCGAGCTTGGCCTCGATCACCAGGCCCTTGGCCGGCGCCTCGACGGCCGCCTTCAGCTCCAGCACCTCGGCCTGCAGCAGCACCTGCTCGAGCAGGTTGTCCACGCCCTGGCCGGTCTTGGCCGAGACGGGTACGAACGGCGAATCGCCGCCGAATTCCTCGGGCACCACCTGCTCGGCCACCAGCTCGCTCTTGACGCGCTCGAGGTTGGCCTCGGGCTTGTCGACCTTGTTCATCGCCACGACGATCGGCACGCCGGCCGCCTTGGCGTGCGAGATCGCCTCCTTGGTCTGCGGCATCACGCCGTCGTCGGCGGCCACCACCAGGATGACGATGTCGGTCGCCTTCGCGCCGCGCGCACGCATCGCGGTGAACGCAGCGTGGCCCGGCGTGTCGAGGAAGGTGATCATGCCGCGCGGCGTCTCGACGTGGTACGCGCCGATGTGCTGCGTGATGCCCCCGGCCTCGCCCGCCGCGACGCGGCTGGTGCGGATGTAGTCCAGCAGCGAGGTCTTGCCGTGGTCGACGTGGCCCATCACGGTGACCACAGGCGCGCGCGGCAGCTCCTCGTGCGTTCCCTCGGCGACCTCCTCCTCGAGGAAGGCCTCGGGGTCGTCCAGCTTGGCAGCGAAGGCCTTGTGGCCCATCTCCTCGACGACGATCATTGCCGTCTCCTGGTCGAGCTGCTGGTTGATGGTGACCATCTGGCCCAGCTTCATCAGCTGCTTGATGACCTCGGAGGCCTTGACCGACATCTTGTGCGCCAGGTCGGCCACCGAGATCGTCTCGGGCACGTGCACCTCCTGCACCACCTGCTCGGTGGGCGCGGTGAAGCTCGAGGTCGAGGAGTCGCCCCGATCGCCGCGGCGGCCGCCGCGTGGCGCGCGCCAGCCGGCGCGGGCGCCGCCGGCGGCCCCGTCGCTGCGGCCCTTCAGCGCGGCGCGCTTCTTGGCCGCGTCGTCGGCCCAGCTCGACGAGAGCTTCTCGGACTTGACCGACTTCTTGTCGCCCGGCTTGGCCGTGGCCGACGCCGGCGTGGTGCCGGGCGCCGCCGGCGCGCCGGCCTTCTTGTGGATCGTGCCGACCACGGCCTTGGCCGGCTCGGCAGGCTTCGCGGGTTCGGGCTTGTGCGCGACGAGCACCCTCTTCGGTGCGTTCATCATCTCGCGGATTGCCCGCGCCTCGGCCTCGGCGGCCTGGCGGCGCTTGGCGAGATCGGCGGCGCGCTGGGCTTCCTCGTTGGCCACGTCGGCAGCCTTGACGACGCGCAGCACCGGCTTGGGCGGCTCGGCCGGCGCCGCCGGAGCAGCGACGGGAGGCTCGACGGGCTTCGGCGGCTCGGCCGCGGGCTTGGACTTGGCCTTGGCCTCGCTCTTGGCGGCGGCCGCGGCCAGCGCGGCGGCGGCGGCCTCCTCGGCGGCCTTGCGTGCCGCCTCGGCGGCGCGCGCCTCGGCCGCCTCGCGCTCGCGCTTCTCCTGTTCCTCGCGCTGGCGGCGCTTCTCGGCCAGGTCTTCCTCCTGGCGGCGCAGCAGCTCGGCCTGGGCCTGGGCCTCTTCCTCGCGGCGCTTCAGCTCGGCCTCGTCGATGACCGGCGCAGCCTCCTCCGGCGCGGCGACGTCGTCGCGCTTGACGAAGGTGCGCTTCTTGCGCACCTCGACCTGGATGGTGCGGGCACGGCCGCTCGCATCGGCCTGCTTGATCTCGCTCGTGGACTTGCGCGTCAGCGTGATCTTCTTGCGCTCACCGCTGGCGGTGCCGTGGGCCGACCGCAGGAACTCGAGCAGGCGCTCCTTGTCCGACTCGCTCAGCGTGTCGTCGGTCGACGCCTTCTTGACGCCGGCAGACTGAAGCTGCTCGAGCAGCGCAGACGCCGGGCGGTTCAGCTCGGCGGCCAGCTGGGCGACGGTGGTCGAAGCCATTGTGGGGTCCTTGCGTTTCTAGCTTGTTCGGTTCGCGGCGGCGGCTCGGCTCAGGCGGTGAACCAGTGTTCGCGGGCCTTCATGATCAGCGCCTTGGCACGCGCCTCGTCGACGCCGGTCATCTCGGTCAGCTCGTCGACGGCCAGGTCGGCCAGGTCGTCGCGCGTGTGGATGCCGCCGTCGGCGAGCTTGGCGATCAGGTCGGGCGACAGGCCTTCCAGGTCGCGCAGGTCCTGCGACACCTCGTCGACGCGCTCCTCGCGCGCGATCTCCATCGTCAGCAGCGCATCCTTGGCACGGTTGCGCAGTTCGTTGACGGTGTCCTCGTCGAAGCTCTCGATCTCGAGCATCTCCTGCATCGGCACGTAGGCCACTTCCTCGAGGCTGGTGAAGCCCTCGGCGATCAGGATCTCGGCCACCTCCTCGTCGACGTCGAGCTTGTCGACGAAGAGCTTGCGGATGTGCTCGGTCTCCACCTGCTGCTTGGAGGCCGACTCCTCGGCCGTCATGATGTTGATGCGCCAGCCGGTCAGCTCGGAGGCCAGACGCACGTTCTGGCCGCCGCGGCCGATCGCGATCGCCAGATTCTCCTCGTCGACCACCACGTCCATCGCGTGGCGTTCCTCGTCGACGACGATGGACTGCACGTTGGCCGGTGCCAGCGCGCCGATCACGAACTGGGCCGGGTCCTCGGACCACAGCACGATGTCGACTCGCTCGCCGGCGAGTTCGTTGGTCACGGCCGTGACGCGCGAGCCGCGCACGCCGACGCAGGTGCCGATCGGGTCGACCCGCTTGTCGTGCGAGACCACGGCGATCTTGGCGCGGCTGCCGGGGTCGCGGGCGCAGCTCTTGATCTCCAGCAGCCCCTGCTCGATCTCCGGCACCTCCTGCGCGAACAGCTCGATCATGAACGGCGGCGCCGAGCGCGACAGGATGATCTGCGGGCCGCGCAGCGTCGGGTCGACCTCGAGGATGTAGGCCCGCACGCGGTCGCCCGAGCGCAGGTTCTCCTTCGGGATCATCTCGTTGCGGCGCAGCCGGCCCTCGACGCGGCCGGACTCGACGATCACGTCGCCCTTGTCCAGACGCTTGACGGTGCCGACGAAGATCTTGTCGCCGCGCGACAGGAAGTCGTTGAGCAGCTGCTCGCGCTCGGCGTCGCGGATCTTCTGCAGGATCACCTGCTTGGCCGCCTGCGCGCCGATGCGGCCGATCGAGACGGACTCGACCGGCTCCTCGATGTAGTCGTCGACCTCGATGTCCGGGATCTGCTCCTGGGCCTCGAACAGCAGGATCTCGGAGTCGGGCAGCTGCAGGCCGGCCTCATCGGGCACCACGTGCCAGCGGCGGAAGGTCTCGTAGTCGCCGCTCTCGCGGTCCACCGAGACGCGCATGTCGACCTCGCCGCCGTGCAGCTTCTTCGACGCCGAGGCCAGCGCCGCCTCGACCGCGCCGAACACGACCTCACGGTCCACGCTCTTCTCGCGCGAGATGGCGTCCACCAGCATCAACAGTTCGCGGTTCATCGATCCCGTCCTCCGTCCGTCTCATCGTGCGCCGCCGTCGGGCCGGCCGGCGCAAAACGCCGCCCCTTGAAGTCCAGCACCGGCACCAGCCGGGCCTCGCGGACCTCGTCGAGCGAAAAATCCAAGGCCTGGTCGGCCTTGCCATCGTTGAACACCAGCCGCCAGCCGGCCTCGGGCGTCTCGCGGGCCTGCAGCTCGCCGCGGTACTTCTTGCGGCCCTGGAAGGCGAGCTTGAGCGTCAGGTCGATCTGCGCACCGGCGAAGCGCGCGAAGTGCGCCGCGGTGCGCAGCGGCCGGTCCAGCCCCGGCGAGGAGACCTCCAGGCGCGCGTAGTCGCAGCCTTCGACCTCGAGCACGTGCTGCAGCTGGCGGGTGACCTTCTCGCAGTCTTCCACCGTGATGAACTCGCCCTGCGGATCATGGGCAACCCGGTCGATGGTCACGCGCAGCAGCCCGCCGCCGGCACGCTCGACGTCCACGAGCTCGTACCCGAGCCCGGCGACGGTGCGTTCAACGGCCTGATGCCAGTTGCTCACGAGTGGTTCGACCCTTGCCAACAATTCCTCGGTTCAGACGGGCCGCGCCGTGCAGATGAAAACGACGCGGCAAAAAAAATGGGCCGGAAGAATCCGCCCAATCTCATGGAAGCAGCTTTCTAGGAAACGCCGGATTGTACTCTGCGGCGCAGCTACAAGCAAGGCGCAAGCCTGTCAAGGCCCCTCGCCGGGCACCTGACACATGCCAAAATCCGGCCGCTTCGACCCGACCACCCCTCTCGCGGAGACTCCATGGGCTTTCTCGCCGGCAAGCGGTTCCTGATCACCGGGCTGCTCAACAACCGTTCGATCGCCTACGGCATCGCGCGCGCCTGCCACCGCGAGGGCGCGGAGCTGGCGTTCAGCTACCAGGGCGAGCGCTTCAAGGAGCGCATCGCCGAGTTCGCCGCCGAGTTCGGCTCGACCCTCACCTTCGACTGCGACGTCTCCGACGACGCCCAGATCGCCGCGCTGTTCGACGGCCTCGGCGCCGCCTGGGGCGAGTTCGACGGCTTCGTGCACTCGATCGGCTTTGCCCCGCGCGAGGCGATCGCGGGCGACTTCCTCGACGGCCTGAGCCGCGAGAACTTCCGCATCGCGCACGACATCTCGGCCTACAGCTTCCCGGCCATGGCCAAGGCGGCCGCGCCGCGGCTGCGCCCGGGGGCGGCGCTGCTGACGCTGTCCTACCTCGGCGCGGTGCGCTACGTGCCCAACTACAACACGATGGGCCTGGCCAAGGCCTCGCTCGAGGCCAGCGTGCGCTACCTCGCGCACAGCCTGGGCGCCCGCGGCGTGCGGGTGAACGCGATCTCGGCCGGCCCGATCAAGACGCTGGCCGCCTCGGGCATCAAGGATTTCGGCAAGCTGCTGGCCGATTTCTCCGCCGCCGCGCCGATCCGCCGCGCGGTGACGATTGAGGACGTCGGCAACGTCGCCGCGTTCCTGCTGTCGGACCTGGCCGCCGGCGTCAGCGCCGAGGTGACCTACGTCGACGGCGGCTTCAGCCACGTGATGGGCGGCTCGGGCAACGCCTGAGCCACCCCCTCCGGGCGCCTGCAGCTCACAGCTGCTGCAGGATCTCCTTGCGCTTCTGCTGGTACTCCTCCTCGGAGATCAGCCCGCGGTCGCGCAGCCGCTTCAGCGTGGTCAGGCGCTGCTCGACCTCGTCGGCGAAGCCGGGGTCGCGCGGGCGCAGCAGCGGCACGGCCGGCGCCGCGGCGGCCGGAGCCGCCGCCGGCGCGGGCGTG
>QJOU01000030.1 GCA_003265685.1 Piscinibacter caeni
GACCCCTGAACCAAAGATACAAGGAGACACGACCATGAACCCGTTCAAGCAGATGCTCAAGGCGGCCGGCGCGCACCCGCCGGTGGGCACCTGGATCTCCTCGGCCAGCCCGGTCGTCGCCGAGGCGGTGGGCCACGCCGGCTTCGACTGGGCCGTGCTCGACATGGAGCATTCGCCCACCGACACCATGGAGGTGCTGCACATGCTGCAGGCGCTCTGCGCCACCAAGATGGTGCCGGCGGTGCGCGTGCCCTGGAACGACCCGGTGGTGGTCAAGCGCATCCTCGACGCCGGCGCGACGACGCTGATGGTCCCCTTCGTGCAGAACGCCGACGAGGCGGCACGCGCGGTGGCCGCCACGCGGTATCCGCCCGAGGGCATCCGCGGCCTGGCCGGCGCGAGCCGCGCCTCGCGCTACGGCACGCAGGCCAACTACTTCGCGCAGGCCAACAAGCAGGTCGGCGTGATCGTGCAGCTCGAGACGGTCGCCGCGGTCGAACGGCTCGAGCAGATCGCCGCGGTGCCCGGCGTCGACGCCTTGTTCGTCGGGCCCGGCGACCTGTCGGCCTCGCTCGGCGTGATCGGCCAGTTCACCCACCCGAAGGTGATGGAGCTGCTCGGCCGCGCGGCCGAGCGCGCCAAGGCCGCGGGCACGCCGATCGGCACCATCGGCGACAGCCCCGAGGTGGCGGCGCAGTACCGCGCCGCGGGCTTCGACTTCATCGCCATCGGCTCGGACGTGAGCCTGCTGATGCGCGCCGCGCGTTCGGTGATCGGCGCGCTGCGCACGCCCGGCAGCGAACACGTGCACTCGATCTCCTCCGGCACCCAGGGCTATTGATGAACGCCAGCACCCGCGACAGCTTCGAACTCCATGCCGGCGCGCTGCGCCTGGCGCTGCGCCCGGGCCTGGGCGGCTGCATCGCCGGCCTGTGGCACCACGGCGTGCCGGTGCTGCGCAGCGCCGAGCCGGCGGCGCTCGAATCGCCCCGGATGAGCGGCAGCTTCCCGCTGGTGCCGTACTCCAACCGGCTCGGCTACCGGCGCTTCCGCTGGAAGGGCCGGGACTACACCACCGAGCCCAACTTCGAGGGCAGCCCGCATTCGCTGCACGGCGTGGGCTGGCTGCGTCCCTGGGAGATCGTCTCCTCGAGCGCGCTCGAGGTGGTGCTCGGGATGCGCCACGCGCCCGATGCCGACTGGCCATTCGCGTTCGAGGCGCGCCAGTACCTGACGCTGACGCCGCAATCACTGCACGTGGAAATGGTGGTCACGAACACCGCCGAGGTCGTGGCGCCGGTCGGGCTGGGCTGGCACCCGTACTTCCCCAAGCGCGCGCGCAGCCGGCTGCACATCGAGGTCGACGGGCGCTGGGACAAGGACGACGCGATGCTGCCGGTGCGCAAGGTGGCGCAGCCGGGCATCGACGGCGACGTCGCGCACCTCGACTTCGACCACGCCTTCGACGGCTGGCGCGGCGCCGCGCGCATCCGCGACGAGCGCTTCTCGCTGCAGCTCACGTCCTCGCTCGACCGGCTGGTGGTCTTCACACCGCAGGACAAGGACTACTTCTGCGTCGAGCCGGTCAGCCATGTCAACAACGCAATCCACATGGCCGACCCGCTGGTGCACGGGCTGCGCGCGCTCGCGCCGGGCGAGAGCACGAGCGCCTGGATGCAGCTCGACGTGACGGTGATCTGACGATGCGCGACGCGGACCCCGGCCTGTTCGTCGCCGTCGCCCACGCGTCGCTGCTGGGCGAATCGCCGTTCTGGCACCCGCGCGAGCGCGCGCTCTACTGGTGCGACATTCCCGGCCACCAGCTGCGGCGCTTCGAGCCGGCCGCCGGCACGCTGGCGCACTGGGACTTCGACACCGACGTGGCGAGCTGCGCGCCGCAGCTCGACGGCCGGCTGCTGCTGGCGATGCGCGACGGGCTGTGGCGCTTCGACCCCGCCAGCGGCGAGCGCCGGCTGGCCGCGAAGCCGCCGTACGACCCGGCGAAGGAGCGCTTCAACGACGGCAAGTGCGACCCGCAGGGCCGCTTCTGGGTCGGCACGATCTACGAGCCGCGCGACGCGGCCGCCGCGACCCTGCACTGCCTCACGCGCGAGGGCCTGAAGCAGAGGGCCGGCGGCGTGACGGTGGCCAACGGCCTGGCCTGGGGCCCGGACGGCGCGACCATGTACTGGACCGACACCAAGGCGCACACGATCTACGCCTTCGACTTCGAGCCGCATGACGGCGCCTTGAGCCGGCAGCGCGTGTTCGCGCAGTTCGCGCCGCGGCGCGACGGACAGCCGCTGGACGAGTACGGCGGCCGGCCCGACGGCGCGGCGGTCGACGCCGAGGGCTGCTACTGGGTCGCGATGTTCGAGGGCCAGCGTGTGCTGCGCCTGTCGCCCGCCGGCGAGGTGCTGCGCGAGGTGGTGTTGCCGGTGCGCTGCGCCACCATGCCGTGTTTCGGCAGCGACGACCTGAAGACGCTCTACCTCACCACCGCGCGCGAGAAGCGCCCGGCCGAGGAGCTCGCCGCGCAGCCGCTGGCCGGCTGCATGCTCGGGCTGCGTGTGGACGTGCCGGGGCTGCCGGTGAACTTCGTCCACGTCTAGCCCCTGCCCCGAGGGTGGGGGATGTGCCGGGCCGGCATGCGAGGCCGGGCCGCTAGAGTTCCGCCGCTCCCCACAACGATCAGCATGCCGGCCACAGCGGCCGGCACAAGAGGACCTGCATGCGCCGAAACCTGCTCGTCGCCAACGGCACCCCGGCGGCCGATTCCCTGCTGGGTGGCTCCGGCAAGGACACCCTGAACGGCCTGGCGGGCGACGACACCTTGTCGGGTGGCTCCGGCGACGACTCGCTGGTCGGCGGCGCCGGCAACGATTCGCTGGTGGGCGGGAGCGGGACAGACACCCTGGTCGGCGGCAGCGGCAACGATGTGTACGTGGTCCATTCGGCGGCCGACCTGATCGTCGAGACCAGCACCCTGCCCACCGAGTTCGACTCGGTGATCAGCTTTGCGAGCCTCACGCTGGGCGCCAACCTCGAGCGGCTGGTGCTGGGCGGCAGCCAGGCGCTCGCCGGCACGGGCAATGCCCTGGCCAACCGGATCGACGGCAACGGCGCGGCCAATCTGCTGTCCGGCGCGGCGGGCAACGACACGCTGGCCGGCGGCGCCGGCAACGACACGCTGGTCGGCGGCACCGGGGCCGATTCGATGGTGGGCGGCGCGGGCAATGACGTGTACGTCGTGAGCACCGCTGCCGACCTGGTCGTCGAGACCAGCAGCCTGGTCACCGAGATCGACCGCGTCGAGAGCCTCGTCAACCATGTGCTGGGCGCCAACGTCGAGCAGCTCGTGCTGGTCGGCAATGCATCGCTGCGCGGCACCGGCAACACGCTGGCCAACCTGATCACCGGCAATGCAGGGCCCAATCGCCTGGCCGGCGGCGCGGGCAACGACACGCTGCTGGGGGGCGCGGACAACGACGTCCTGAACGGCGGCAGTGGAAGCGACTCGCTGGTCGGCGGCGCCGGCTTCGACCTCTACCAGGTGAGCAGCCTCACGGACGTGATCGTCGAGACCGATGCCGATCCGCTGCAGGTCGACACGATCGAGGCCTCCGTGAGCTGGACCCTGGGCGCCAACCAGGAGTGGCTGATCCTGGTCGGGACGGCCGGCCTGGCCGGCACCGGCAATGCGCTGGCCAACCAAATCCTGGGCAACACGGGCGCCAACCGACTCGCCGGCGGCGGCGGCAACGACACCCTGGACGGTCATCTCGGAGCCGACACCCTGATCGGCGGCGCCGGCGACGACCGCTACGTGATCGACTCGACGCAGGATGTGGTGAGCGAGTCCGGCGGGTCGGGTGTCGACACGGTCGTGGTGGCCGGCGACGTGCGCAGCTACCAGCTCGGCGCCGGCATCGAGAACCAGGAGTTCCGCATCACCGGGCTGGGCTTCCGGTTCAGCGTCACCGGCAATGCGCTGGACAACCGGCTCCAGGGCGGCTGGCAGGGCGGCACGATCGATGGCGGGGCCGGCAACGACACGCTGGTCGGCAGTGGCGACGACGACGTCTTCATCGTCGACGCCGCGGGCGACGTGGTGAGCGATTCCAGCGCGGCCGACCGGGACCAGGTGCAGGCCTCGGTGTCGTGGACGCTGGCGGCAGGCCTGGAGCAGCTGTCGCTGGGCGGCGACGCGTCGACGAGGGCCCTGGACGGCACCGGCAATGCGCAGGACAACCAGCTGCTCGGCAACGGTGCGGCCAACCGGCTCTCCGGCCTGGACGGGAACGACGGCCTCCGGGGCTGGGGCGGCAACGACAGCTTGATCGGCGGCCAGGGCAATGACGTGCTGCAGGGCGACGCCGGCAACGACACTCTGGTCGGCGGATCCGGGGACGACTACTACGTGCTCGTTGCCGCGGGCGACCTGGTGGTCGAACTTGTCGGCGGGGGCATCGACCAGGTCCGCGTGAACGAGAGCTACACCTTGCCGGACAACGTCGAGCAGGGTGTGCTGACGGTCGACGACGCGGACGCGTCGCTGACCGGCAATGCGCTCGACAACTGGCTGCTCGGCGATGTCGGCGGCAACCTGCTGCTGGCGGGCCTGCTCGGCAACGACACGATCGAAGGCGCCTACGGCAGCGACACCCTCGAGGGTGGGGCGGGTGCCGACGTGCTGACGGGCAACGACGGCAGCGACCGCCTGGCGGGCGGGAACGGACACGACCGCCTGGACGGCGGCTACGACAACGACACGCTGGTCGGTGGAACCGGCGACGACACCCTGAAGGGCGGAGAAGGCAGCAACACGCTGACCGGCGGCGACGGCGCGGACAGCTTCCTGGTCGGGCCAGGCGTGGCCGACGTGATCGACTACGCCGCCGGCACCGATCGTCTGCTTGTAGAGGCTGTCGGGCCCGGCTGGTCGATCGGCAACGGCGATTTGCAGGTCGACGCTGCGGTCGATTGCGCCGGCTCCGGCGGCTGGACGCAGGCGCAGGAGATCGTCGTCTTCACCACCGACCTCGCGGCGCTCACGGCCGACGCCGCCGCGACGCTGGCCGGATCGCAGGCCGGCGGCGCGGCGATCCAGTCGCGCACCCAGCTGTTCGCCTTCGACAACGGCAGCAGCACAGCGGTGTACCTGTTCCGCTCCGACCTCGACGAGGTGGTCGAGGCGAGCGAGCTGACGCTGGTCGCGACCCTGAATGGCGTGGCCTCGACCCGTGCCACGTTCGACTACGCCTTCGGCCCCGTTTGAAGCCGGCTGCGCGGGGTCTCAGTCCGCGTACTTGATCGAGCAGCCGTAGGGCTGCGTGGCCGGCCGGCTGACCGGCTTGCCGGCGGCGACTTCCGCCAGCGTCTGGTTGACGTAGTTGGTCGCGGTCTTGATGTCGGCCGGGTTGGCGCTCGGCTTGCTGTCGATCGCGCCGGCATAGACCAGCGTGCCCTTCGGGTCGATTACGTACAGGTGCGGCGTGGTGCGTGCACCGTAGGCGCGGCCGAGCTTGCCGTCCACGTCCATCAGCGTCGCGCTCGCGGCGGCCCCCTTGTCCTTCATCCAGGCGCCCATCGCGGCCGGGGCGAGGTAGTCGCCCGCGCCGGCGTGGGTCGAGTTGACCGCGAGCCAGACCACCCCTTGCGCTGCGGCCGCCTTCTGCGTGGCCTGCATGTTGGCGCTGTCATAGTGCTTGCGCACGTACGGGCAGCCCGGGTTGACCCATTCGAGCACCACCGTCCTGCCCTTGAAGTCACTCAGGGCGACGGTCTTGCCGGCGGTGTCGACGGCGCTGAAGGCCGGCGCGGGCTGCCCGAGGGCGGCCGCCGCGGAGGCGGCGGCGCTGAAGGCGATCAGGGCGGCGGAAACCAGGGCACGGGGCAGCATGGACAACTCCTGCGTCGTGGGGGGAACGGGGTCAGAGCGGGTGTCAGAGCCCGGCGAGCGCGCCGCGCACCTCGCGCACGCTCAGGATCTCCGAGAGCAGCCGCGGCGCGCCGCCGCCGGGGGCATAGAGCGCATAGACCGGCACCCCGTTGCGGCCGAAGCCGGCCAGCGCGGCGGTGATGGCGGCGTCGCGCCGGGTCCAGTCGGCGCGCAGCAGCAGCACCTGGCGCGCCTCGAAATCCTGCATCACGGCGGCGTCGGCCAGCGTGGTGCGCTTGTTGTACTGGCAGGTCACGCACCAGGCGGCGGTGAAGTCGACGAACACCGGCCGGCCGGACGCCAGCGCCTGCACGACGCGCTCCTCGCTCCAGGGCTGCCAGGCGCCCTGCGCGATGCCGGCCTTGGGCGCGGCGCCGGCCTCGAAGCTCGGCAGCATCCAGCCCAGCGCGCCGGCCAGCGCGAGCGCGCCCAGCGCGCCGAAGCCGGCCCGCGCCACGCGGCCGATGCCCGGCGTGCCCAGCGCCCAGGCGATGAAGGCCAGCGCCAGCAGGACGGCGAGCAGCGCTGCGGCGCCGTCGATGCCGGTCTGCTGGCCGATCACCCAGACCAGCCAGATCACCGTGGCGAACATCGGGAAGGCCATCAGCACCTTGAAGCGCGCCATCCAGGCGCCGGGCCGCGGCAGCAGCCGCGCGAGCCCCGGGAACAGGCTGGCCGCCAGGTAGGGCAGTGCCATGCCCAGGCCGAGCGCCGCGAACACCGCCAGCGCCTGGCCGGCTGGCAGGGTGACCGCCAGGCCGAGCGACGCCCCCATGAACGGCGCGGTGCAGGGCGAGGCCACCGCCACCGCGAGCACGCCGGTCAGCAGCGCGTCGACCAGCGGGTGGCGCAATTGCAGCGCCGCCAGCCGGCTCGGCAGCACGCTGCCGAACTCGAACACGCCCGCCAGGTTCAGGCCGATCAGCGTGAACAGCGCCGCCAGCAGCGCCACCACGGCGGGCGACTGCAGCTGGAAGCCCCAGCCGAGCTGCTCGCCGCCGGCGCGCAGCGCGAGCAGCAGGCCGGCGAGCGCGAGGAACGACAGCACCACGCCCGCGGTGTAGGCCAGGCCGCCGAGCGCGAGCAGGCGACGGTCCTGCGCGTGCGAGGCGAAACCCAGCACCTTCAGCGACAGGATCGGGAACACGCAGGGCATCAGGTTCAGGATGGCGCCGCCGACGAGCGCGAACAGCAGCGCGGCGGCCAGGCCGAGTTGCGGCGCGGACGGGGCCGCCGGGGCTGCTGCCGGCGCGCCGCCTTCGCCAGGCAGCGGCGCCAGCGCCGGCCAGGGGCCGGCGACCGCGAACTCGACATGCCCGCCCGCCGCCTGGCCCGGCGGCACCAGCACCGCGGCCATGCGCGCCGGGCTCTCGCTGCGTTGCGCCGACAGCGGCACCTGCACGCGCCAGCGGCCGTCCTGCCAGGAGGCGGTGGGCGGCGCGGCGTTGTCGACCACGCCGGCGGTCTCGGGGAAGAACACCAGCGGCTGGCCCTGCCACGCGGCCGGCAGGCCGGCAAGCTCGATCTGCAGCGCGCCGTCCTTCACCGCAGCCTGCGCCTGCGCGGCGGGCAGCGCCTGCGGGCGCGCCTTGAACGCGGCCTCGAAGCGCGCCGCGTGGCCGGCGGTGGCCGACCGGGCGGGCAGCTCCAGCACGAACTCGCCCGACTCGGGAATGCAGACGTCCTTGCACACCAGCCAGTCGGCGCGCAACTGCACACGCAGCGCGTCGGCGCCGAAGTTCGCCGGCAGGGTCAGCGGCACGGGCAGCAGCAGCCGGCCTTCGTAGCCGTAGTTGACCAGCGGGCCGATCGGCAGGCGCTGCGGGGTCGGCCAGTCGATCTCGCCGGCCTCGACATTGGGCGGCAGTGTCCACTGCAAGGTGGTGGGCAGGCCGGAGTCGCCCGGGTTCTTCCAGTAGGTGTGCCAGTGCGGTGCGTGGTCGATCGCGAGGCCGAGCCACATCGGCTTGCCCGGCGCGAGGCCCTCGGGCGCGTGCGCCACCAGTTCGGCGCGGACCTGCTCGGTGCTGACCACGGCGCCGGCGGCGTGGGCCGATGCACTCGCGACGACGAGGAGCGCGGCGGTCAGGGCGCGGAAGAGACTCATGCGGGGAGGGAAGGCGGGGGCCTGCGGGGGCGGACGCAGCAGCATACAGAGTCGCGCCACACTGCGTTGGTTCCACGTCAGGGTCGCAGGCCAAACTCCGTCACGGTCTGGGGAGTCGGGGGAACAGCACGGGTTTCCTCGTATACTTCCGCGGCTTTGCTCCTGCCGGATTTGTGACGCGTCATGACCGACACCCTCGACCATGGCGACGTTCGCGGCGCACGGCGTGACCACGCGCCGTGGGGCAACGATGAGGAGGAGGGCTTCCGGCGACTGACGCACGAAGAGGCGCAGCGCCTGAAGGCCGGCATCCCGCAGGTCTCGCCCTGGCGGGTCGTCGCGGCGCAGGCCGTGGCGGGGCTGGTGTGTTGGGCCGTCATCTGGCTTGTCACTCGGTCCGGCGGGGCGGCTTGGTCGGCGTTGTACGGCGCGGCCGCGGTGGTGCTGCCGAGCGCCTTGCTGGCGCGCGGCATGACGCGAGGGACGCGTTCCCCGGTGGCGGCAGCCGCGGGGTTCATGTTCTGGGAGATGCTGAAGATCGGAGTGGCCGTCGCCATGCTGGTGATCGCTGCGAGAGTGGTGCCGGGACTGAGCTGGCCTGCCTTGCTGATCACGATGGTGGTGTGCATGAAGGTGAACTGGGTGGCGCTGCTGTGGCGCGCCCGCGGACGTTGAACTGAGACGACAAGAGCAAGCACATGGCAGCAGAAGGCACCGCCCACGCCCCGACCGCCGGCGAATACATCGTCCACCACCTGCATCACCTGCAGTCCGGCCATCAGCACTCGGTGGTGGACTTCTCGGTGATCAACCTCGACTCCATCTTCTTCTCTACCCTGCTCGGTGCGCTGGGCTGCTGGCTGCTGTGGCGCGCCGCGCGCGCCGCCACCTCGGGCGTGCCGGGCCGCTTCCAGGCCGCCGTCGAGGTGCTGGTCGAGATGGTCGAGTCGCAGGCCAAGGGCATCGTGCACAACGCGCAGAGCCGCAAGCTCGTCGCCCCGCTCGCGCTCACCGTCTTCGTCTGGATCTTCCTGATGAACGCGATGGACCTGCTGCCGGTCGACCTGCTGCCCTGGCTGTGGCAGACCGCCCAGGGCAACCACGACGCCTACCTGCGCGTGGTGCCCACCGCGGACCTCTCGATCACGATGGCGCTGTCGCTCGGCGTGCTGATCACCTGCCTGGTCTACAACGTCAAGATCAAGGGCGCTGGCGGGTGGGTGCACGAACTGTTCACCGCGCCGTTTGGCAGCCACCCGGTGCTGTACCCGGTGAACTTCCTGATGCAGATGATCGAGTTCGTCGCCAAGACCGTGTCGCACGGCATGCGTCTGTTCGGCAACATGTACGCCGGCGAACTGATCTTCATGCTGATCGCGCTGATGGGCGGCGCCTGGGCGCTGTCGGCCACCGGCATCCTGCTGTTCCTCGGCCACATCGTCGCCGGTTCGGTGTGGGCCATCTTCCACATCCTGATCATCACGCTGCAGGCCTTCGTGTTCATGATGCTGACGCTCGTGTACATCGGCCAGGCCCACGACTCGCACTGATCCCGTCTGCCGTTTCCTTCCCTTTCTTCTTTTCCCCTGACTGACACAACTAGGAGCCACCATGGAAGTCATTAGCTTTGTTGCCCTCGCCGCCGGCCTGATCATCGGTCTGGGTGCGATCGGTGCCTGCATCGGCATCGGCATCATGGGCAGCAAGTACCTCGAGTCGGCCGCCCGCCAGCCCGAGCTGATGAACGAACTGCAGACCAAGATGTTCCTGCTGGCCGGCCTGATCGACGCCGCGTTCATCATCGGCACCGGCATCGCGCTGTGGTTCGCCACCGCCAACCCGTTCCTGGGCCAGATCGCCAACCTGCCGAAGTAATCGGGCGCCCGCCGCCCTCCCACTGACGACTCAGGGGCAAGCACGTGAGCATCAACGCTACGCTGATTGCGCAGTTGATCGTCTTCCTGATCCTGGTGTGGTTCACGATGAAATTCGTGTGGCCGCCGATCACGAAGGCGCTCGACGAGCGCGCTCAGAAGATCGCCGACGGCCTGTCGGCCGCCGACAAGGCGAAGGCAGACCTCGCCCAGGCCAACAAGCGCGTCGAGGAACAGCTCGCCGCCGCGCGCAACGACGCGGCGCAGCGCCTGGCCGACGCCGAGCGCCTGGCCCAGCAGATGGTCGAGGAAGCCAAGTCCCGCGCAAGCGAGGAAGGCGCCAAGATCATCGCCGCCGCCAAGGCCGAGGCCGAGCAGGAGTCCGTCAAGGCCCGCGAGGCGCTGCGCGAACAGGTGGCCGCGCTGGCCGTCAAGGGCGCCGAACAGATCCTGCGCAAGGAAGTGAACCCGTCCGTTCACGCCGAGCTGCTGGGTCGCCTGAAGGCGGAACTCTGACCATGGCCGAGCTGGCAACCATCGCACGGCCCTACGCCGAAGCGCTGTTCAAGGCCATTGCGCCGGCCGATGCCGCCGCCGTGGCCGAGCAGGTGGCGGCGATCGCCGAGGTCGCGGGCCACGAGCAGGTGCGGCAGTTCGCCGACAACCCGAAGGTCGCGCCCGAGCAGGTGTTCGACCTGATCGCCTCGGTGATCAAGGGTTTCCTCGGCGACGGCGCGAAGAACCTGCTGCGCACCGTGATCGACAACGGTCGCCTCGCGGCGCTGCCGGAGATCGCGCGCCAGTTCCATGCGCTGGTCAATGCCCGCTCGGGCGTCTCGGACGCCACGATCGAAAGCGCCTTCCCGATCGACGCGGCGCAGCTCCCCGAGGTGGTGGCCTCGCTGGAGAAGCGCTTCGGCCGCAAGCTCAATCCGAGCGTGGTGGTCGATGCGTCGCTGATCGGCGGCATCCGCGTGGTCGTCGGCGACGAGGTGCTCGACACCTCGGTCAAGGCCCGTCTCGAACAGATGAAAGTGGCGTTGACCGCCTGAGGCGGCCCCGTCGTCACGGAGAGAGATATGAACCTGAATCCCGCAGAGATCTCGGAACTGATCAAGAGCCGCATCGAAGGCCTGGGCGCCTCGGCGGACATCAAGAACCAGGGCACCGTCGTGTCGGTGACCGACGGCATCTGCCGCGTGCACGGCCTGTCGGACGTGATGGCCGGCGAAATGCTCGAGTTCCCCGCGACCAAGGACGGCCAGCCGACCTTCGGCCTGGCGCTGAACCTCGAGCGTGACTCGGTCGGCGCGGTGATTCTGGGCGAGTACGAGCACATCTCCGAAGGCGACACGGTCAAGTGCACCGGCCGCATCCTGGAAGTGCCGGTCGGCCCCGAGCTGATCGGCCGCGTCGTCAACGCGCTCGGCCAGCCGATCGACGGCAAGGGCCCGATCAACGCCAAGATGACGGACGTGATCGAGAAGGTCGCCCCGGGCGTGATCGCGCGCCAGTCGGTGTCGCAGCCGGTGCAGACCGGCCTGAAGTCGATCGACACGATGGTGCCGATCGGCCGCGGCCAGCGCGAACTGATCATCGGCGACCGCCAGACCGGCAAGACCGCGGTGGCGATCGACACGATCATCAACCAGAAGGGTCAGAACATGACCTGCGTCTACGTCGCGATCGGGCAGAAGGCCAGCTCGATCAAGAACGTGGTGCGCGCGCTCGAGCAGCACGGCGCGATGGACTACACCATCGTCGTGGCGGCCTCGGCCTCCGAATCCGCCGCGATGCAGTACGTGTCGGCCTACTCCGGCTGCACGATGGGCGAGTACTTCCGCGACCGCGGCCAGGACGCCCTGATCATCTACGACGACCTGTCCAAGCAGGCGGTCGCGTACCGCCAGGTGTCGCTGCTGCTGCGTCGTCCGCCGGGCCGCGAAGCTTTCCCCGGCGACGTGTTCTACCTCCACAGCCGCCTGCTCGAGCGCGCCGCGCGCGTGAACGCCGACTACGTCGAGGCCTTCACCAAGGGCGAGGTCAAGGGCAAGACCGGCTCGCTGACCGCGCTGCCCGTCATCGAGACGCAGGCCGGCGACGTGTCCGCGTTCGTGCCGACCAACGTGATCTCGATCACCGACGGCCAGATCTTCCTCGAGACCTCGCTGTTCAACTCGGGCATCCGCCCCGCCATCAACGCCGGCATCTCGGTGTCGCGCGTCGGCGGCGCGGCGCAGACCAAGCTGATCAAGGGCCTGTCGGGCGGCATCCGCACCGACCTCGCGCAGTACCGCGAACTGGCGGCGTTCGCCCAGTTCGCTTCCGATCTGGACGCGGCCACCCGCAAGCAGCTCGATCGCGGCGCGCGCGTGACCGAACTGCTGAAGCAGGCGCAGTACTCGCCGCTGCCGATCTCGCTGATGGCGGCCTCGGTGTTCGCCGTCAACAAGGGCTACATGGACGACATCGACGTCAAGAAGGTGCTGGCGTTCGAACACGGGCTGCACCAGCACCTGAAGTCCAGCCATGCCGGCCTGCTGCAGAAGCTCGAGAACGACAAGGCGATGGACAAGGACGCCGAGGCCGAGCTGAACAACGCGATCGGCGCCTTCAAGAAGAGCTTCGCCTAAGGAGCTGGACCATGGCGGTCGGCAAGGAAATTCGCGGCAAGATCAAATCGGTGGAGAACACCAAGAAGATCACCAAGGCCATGGAAATGGTCGCCGCCTCCAAGATGCGCAAGGCGCAGGAGCGCATGCGCGCGGCGCGCCCGTACAGCGACAAGATCCGCAACATCACCGCGCACCTGTCGCAGGCGAACCCGGAGTACCGCTCGCCGTACATGCGCACCGGCGGCACGGCCAAGAAGGTCGGCTTCATCGTCGTCACGACCGACAAGGGTCTGTGCGGCGGCCTGAACACCAACGTGCTGCGCGCCGTCACGAACAAGTTCCGCGAGCTGCAGGGCGCGGGCGTGGCGATCGAGACGGTGGCCATCGGCAACAAGGGCTTCGGCTTCCTGAACCGCATCGGCGCCAAGGTGGTCTCGCATGCCACCCAGCTCGGCGACGCGCCGCAGCTCGAGCGCCTGATCGGCCCGGTCAAGGTGATGCTCGATGCGTTCGTCGCTGGCCAGCTCGACGCGGTCTACCTCTGCTACACGCAGTTCATCAACACGATGAAGCAGGAGCCCCAGGTGCAGCAGCTGCTGCCGCTGGCGGCCGGCGACCTGCAGCAGACCGAGGAAGAGAAGCGCCAGTACGGCTGGGACTACCTGTACGAGCCGGACCCCGCGACCGTCATCGACGAGCTGCTGACGCGCTACGTCGAGGCGCTGGTCTACCAGGCGGTGGCCGAGAACATGGCCTCCGAGCAGTCGGCCCGCATGGTGGCGATGAAGGCCGCGACGGACAACGCCGGCAACCTGATCGCCGAACTCAAGCTCGTCTACAACAAGACGCGCCAGGCCGCGATCACGAAGGAACTCTCCGAGATCGTGGGCGGCGCTGCCGCCGTCTGAAGAAATACCCAGAGGATCCCGAACATGCAAGCCAATCAACACGCCCAGGGCAAGATCGTCCAGTGCATCGGCGCGGTCGTCGACGTGGAGTTCCCGCGCGACAAGATGCCCAAGATCTACGACGCGCTGAAGCTCGAAGGCTCGGCCCTGACCCTGGAAGTGCAGCAGCAGCTCGGCGACGGCGTCGTGCGCACCATCGCGCTGGGCTCGTCCGACGGACTGCGCCGCGGCCTGATGGTCACCAACACCGGTGACGGCATCAAGGTGCCGGTGGGCAAGGCGACGCTCGGCCGCATCATGGACGTGCTGGGCAACCCGATCGACGAGCGCGGCCCGGTCGAGGCCGAGCTCTACAGCACCATCCACCGCAAGGCCCCCGCCTACGACGAGCTCTCGCCCTCGCAGGAGCTGCTCGAGACCGGCATCAAGGTGATCGACCTGATCTGCCCGTTCGCCAAGGGCGGCAAGGTCGGCCTGTTCGGCGGCGCCGGCGTCGGCAAGACCGTCAACATGATGGAACTGATCAACAACATCGCCAAGGCGCACTCGGGCCTGTCGGTGTTCGCCGGCGTGGGCGAGCGCACCCGCGAGGGCAACGACTTCTACCACGAGATGTCGGACTCCAAGGTCGTCGTGCAGGAGAACCTGTCCGAGTCCAAGGTGTCGATGGTGTACGGCCAGATGAACGAGCCGCCGGGCAACCGCCTGCGCGTCGCGCTGACCGGCCTGACGATCGCCGAGTCGTTCCGCGACGAGGGCCGCGACGTGCTGTTCTTCGTCGACAACATCTACCGCTACACGCTGGCCGGCACCGAAGTGTCCGCGCTGCTGGGCCGCATGCCGTCCGCGGTGGGCTACCAGCCGACGCTGGCCGAGGAAATGGGCCGCCTGCAGGAGCGCATCACGTCGACCAAGGTCGGCTCGATCACCTCGATCCAGGCGGTGTACGTGCCGGCGGACGACCTGACCGACCCGTCGCCCGCGACCACCTTCGCCCACCTGGACTCGACCGTCGTGCTCTCACGCGACATCGCCGCGCTCGGCATCTACCCCGCCGTGGACCCGCTGGACTCGACTTCGCGCCAGATCGACCCGAACGTCGTCGGCGAGGAGCACTACAGCACCACGCGCGCCGTGCAGGCCACGCTGCAGCGCTACAAGGAACTGCGCGACATCATCGCGATCCTGGGCATGGACGAGCTCTCGCCGGAAGACAAGCTGGCCGTGGCCCGCGCGCGCAAGATCCAGCGTTTCCTGTCGCAGCCCTTCCACGTGGCGGAGGTGTTCACCGGCACCGCGGGCAAGTACGTGCCGCTGAAGGAGACCATCCGCGGCTTCAAGATGATCGTCAACGGCGAGTGCGACGCACTGCCGGAGCAGGCCTTCTACATGGTCGGCACCATCGACGAAGCCTTCGAGAAGGCCAAGAAACTCCAGTAAGGACGCGCCATGGCCACCATCCACGTCGACGTCGTTTCGGCCGAGGAGAGCATCTTCTCGGGCGAGGCGAAGTTCGTCGCGCTGCCGGGCGAATCCGGCGAGCTCGGCATCCTGCCGCGCCACACGCCGCTGATCACCCGCATCAAGCCGGGTGCGGTGCGCATCGAGCGGGCCGACAACGGCGAGGAGGAGTTCGTCTTCGTCGCCGGCGGCATCCTCGAGGTGCAGCCCAATGTCGTGACCGTGCTGGCCGACACCGCCATCCGCGGCCACGACCTCGACGAGGCCAAGGCCGCCGAGGCCAAGAAGCTCGCCGAGGAGGCGATGCGCAACGCCAAGAGCGACATCGACCTGGCCAAGGCCCAGAGCGAGTTCGCCGCGATGGCGGCCCAGCTGGCGGCGATCGCCAAGCTGCGCAAGAAGTGAGTTCGGCCCGCCGGGCCACCGGCGGGGGGCCTAAGGCCGCACGCCAAAGGCCCAGGCGATCAGCGAGAAGCTCGCGAAGGCCAGCGCCGTGCTGGCCATGATGATGCGCGTGATGCGTCCGTTGTCCGCGCCGTAGCGCTCGGCCAGGATGGCCACGTTGCTCGCACTGGGCAGCGCCGCGTTGAGCACCAGCACCAGCAGCGCGAAGGAAGACACCTCCGCACCGGCCGCGTTGGCCAGCACGCCGCCGGCCAGCATCAGCAGCGGGTGGATCAGCAGCTTGATCAGCGCCACCGGCAGGTAGTCGCGCAGCGGCGTGCGGCTGTGGGCGTGCTGCTGCGCGCGCCACAGCACGGCGCCGATCGTGAACAGCGCCACCGGCGTGGCCGCATCGCCGAGCATGCGCACGATGTCCTTGACGGCCTGCGGCTGCGGCAGCCCGGTCGCCGCCACCAGCGCCCCCAGCGCGATGGCCCAGGGCAGCGGGTTGGAGAACGCGCCGCGCATCGCCCGTGCGAAGCTCGGCAGCAGGTCGTGCCGCGTGGCGGTCTCGCTGGCCGGCCGCAGCTGGGCCAGCGCCAGGCACAGCGAGCTGGTGACCACCAGGTCGATCAGGATGCAGCCGATCAGCGGGCCGGCCACGCGCTCGCCGAGCAGGCCGATCAGCAGCGGGAAGCCCATGAAGCCCGAGTTCGGGAAGGCCGCGACGAGTGCGCCGAAGGCGGCGTCCTTCATCGACACGCCGGGGCCGTCGGGCCGCTGGCGCAGCGTCAGTGCGATGGTGAACAGCACCATCAGCAGCGCGCCGCCGAGGTAGATCGCGATCAGCACCGGGTCGAGCAGCTGCGCCAGCGGCATGCTCGAGCCGAAGCGGAACAGCATGCAAGGCAATGCGAAGAACAGCACGAAACCGTTCAGACCGGGAATCGCCGACTCCGGCAGCAGGCCGCGCTGAACGGCGACGTATCCCAGCACAACCAGTGCGAAGAACGGAAAGGTGACAGCCAGGATCGCCTGCATGCCGCCAGTATCGCAGCGCCCCGCGTGCGCCGCGGCGCAGGCTCAGCGCGCGAGGGCCTCGTCGAGCAGCACGATGCGTTCGCGCGCGGTGCGTTCGCCGAGCTGATGGGCGATGGCGTCGAACAGCTGCGTGCGCAGGTGCTCGATGTCGCGCCGGTCGCGGGCGTGCAGCAGGGTCACGCCGATCAGGTGGCGCTGCGAGGCCGGCAGGTCGGCCACCAGTTCGTGGCACAGGCAGCGCAGCCGCTCGAGCTCGTCGGTGTTGCCGGAACTCTGGAAATCCAGGCCCGGGCGGGCGAGCCGAAGGGCCTGGTCGAGGGTGCGCTTCCAGCGCGGGACAGAAGGCGTGGCCATGGAGCGATGGGTCATCAGCATGTCGTGAGCCTCTCGTCGCGTGCGCGGTTCGCACGGTCGGGCATGTCTGTGATGGCCTCAGTGTGCGTCGCCCGCCGCGCGGGCCAAAGCGCTTGGGCGCACGCAATCGAGGCCGGGACCAAACATGCCACTGCGATGGCCACGTGCGTCGGCATGCACGCCACGCGGGCGTGACATCTGCACAGGGTGCCGCCGCTATCATGGCGCGCCCCGCAGCCCGCCATCCGACGTCCGCGCCCCGTGTCCGACAGCCCCGCATCGCTCAACCCGGCCCAGCTCGAGGCGGTGCATCACCTGAAGGGGCCGTGCCTCGTGCTGGCCGGCGCCGGCTCGGGCAAGACGCGCGTCATCACGCACAAGATCGCGCGGCTGCTGCAGGCCGGTCACGAGCCCGCGCGCATCGCGGCCATCACCTTCACCAACAAGGCCGCGGCCGAGATGCGCGAGCGCGCCCGCGCACTGGTCGGGCCGCGTGCGGCCAAGCACCTGGTGATCAGCACCTTCCACTCGCTCGGCGTGCGCCTGCTGCGCGAAGAGGGCGCGCGGCTCGGGCTGAAGGAGCAATTCAGCATCCTCGACAGCGACGACGTGCTCGCAACGCTGAAGGACGCCGGCGGCAGCAACGACAACGCGCTGGCCCGCCGCTGGCAGTGGACCATCAGCCTGTGGAAGAACGCCGGGCTCGCCAGCGACCAGGTCGCGCCGGCGGACGACGACGAGCGGGTTGCGCAGCGCGTGATGCAACGCTACGAGGAGCGCCTGGCGGCCTACCAGGCGGTCGACTTCGACGACCTGATCCTGCTGCCGAAGAAGCTGCTCGAGCGTGATGCCGAGGCGCGCGCGAAGTGGCAGGACCGCCTGCGCTACCTGCTGGTGGACGAGTACCAGGACACCAACGCGATCCAGTACGAGCTGCTCAGGCTGCTGGCCGGCGAGGCGGCGAACTTCACCGCGGTGGGCGACGACGACCAGAGCATCTACGGCTGGCGCGGGGCGACCATCGACAACCTGCGCCGCCTGCCCACCGACTATCCGACCCTGAAGGTCATCGCGCTGGAGCAGAACTACCGCTCCACCGGCCACATCCTGCGCGCCGCCAACGCGGTGATCGCGCACAACCCGAAGCTGTTCGAGAAGAAGCTGTGGAGCGCCTACGGCGACGGCGAGCCGGTGCGTGTGCTCGAATGCGACGGCGAGGAGCACGAGGCCGAGCGCGCGGTGGCGCTGATCCAGTCGAAGCGCGGCCAGGGGGGCAACGTGGCCTTCAAGGACTTCGCGGTGCTCTACCGCGCCAACCACCAGGCCAAGGTGTTCGAGAAGGCGCTGCGCAAGGCCAGCATCCCGTACAAGGTGTCGGGTGGGCAGAGCTTCTTCGACCGCGCCGAGATCAAGGACCTGTGCGCCTGGCTGCGCCTGCTCGTCAACCACGACGACGACCCGGCGTTCCTGCGCGCCGTCACCACGCCCAAGCGCGGCATCGGCCACCAGACGCTGGCGAGCCTGGGCGAGTTCGCGTCGAAGTGGAAGACCAGCCTCTACGAGGCGCTGTTCGCCGAAAGCCTGGGCACCGCGATCAGCACGCGCGCGATCGGCTCGCTGCACGAGTTCGGCCGCTACGTGAACGACCTCGAGTACCGCGCCCGCCACACCGAAGGCGCCGAGGACGCCAAGGCGCTGCTGCTGGGCTGGCTGAAGGACATCGGCTACGAGCAGCACCTGCTCGAGGGCGAGGACAGCGAGAAGCTCGCCGCCGCACGCTGGGGCAACGTGCTCGATTTCGTCGACTGGATCGCCAAGCGCTGCGGCGGCGAGATCGAGAACGACGGCGGCCTGACCGTCGAGACCACGAGGAAGAGCGTGCTCGAGGTGGCCCAGACCATCTCCGTGATCATCAGCCTGGCTGAACGCGGCGACGAGCAGGACGTGGTCACGCTGTCGACCCTGCACGCCGCCAAGGGCCTGGAGTGGCCGCACGTGCTGCTGGCCGGTGTCAACGAGGGCCTGCTGCCGTTCAGGAGCGAGGACGATGAGATGACGCCGCAGCGCCTGGAGGAAGAGCGGCGCCTGATGTACGTGGGCATCACCCGCGCGCGCGAGACGCTCGGCGTCAGCACCCTGCGGCGCCGCAAGCGCGGGCGCGACACGGTGCAGGGCCTCCCGAGCCGCTTCATCGCCGAGATGAAGCTGCACGAGGTGCAGCAGAAGGAAAACCCGCGCGCCAGGCTGAAGGCGCTGCGCGAGGCCGCCGCCGCGCGTGCGGCGCAGGCCGCGCCTACATCCCCTTGAACAGGCCGGCGAAGCTGCGCGAGACCTCGAGCTTTTGCGGGTGACCCTTGACGCTGACGATCTGCCGGCCGCGCAGGTCGCGCGTGACGCCGGCGATCGCCTTCACGTTGACCAGCGTGGAGCGGTGGATCTGCCAGAACTGCTCGGCGTCGAGCTCCTCGAGCAGCTCCTTGATCGGCTTGCGGATCAGGGCCTCGACCGTCGCGGTCTGCACCCGGGTGTACTTCTCGTCGGAGATGAAGAACAGCACCTCCTCGACCGGGATCATCTGGATGGCCGGGCCGACGCTGGCCTGGATCCACTTCAGCCGCGGCGGCGCGGAGCCCGTGCCGGCGGCGAGCTTCTGCAGCAGCAGCGGCAGGTTCACGGCCACCCCTTCCGTGCTGCCGCGCGCGGCGAGGCGCCGCTTCAGCCGCGCCACCGTCTGCGCGAGGCGCTCGCGTTCGGCCGGCTTGAGCACGTAGTCGGCCGCGCCCTGCTCGAAGGCCTGCACCGCGTACTCGTCGTAGGCGGTGATGAAGACGATCTCGCAGCCCGGCCAGCCGCCGGCTTCGTCGTCCACCGGCAGCTGCAGGATGTCGCGCGCCGCCTCCAGGCCGGTGCGGCCGGGCATGCGGATGTCGAGGAACACCACGTCGGGGTGGTGCTGCTCGACGAGCTGCAGCGCCTCCAGGCCGTTCTTCGCCTCGGCGGCGATCTCGAGCTCCGGCCACACCTCGGCCAGGCGCGCGCGCAGCTGATCACGCATCAGGCGTTCGTCGTCGGCGATGACGGCACGGGTCATGTCGGGCGGGCCTCCTCGGTGCGGGCCACGTAGGGTAGCGTGATCGTCACGCGTGTGCCGCTTGGTGCGTTGGCCGCCACCGTCAGCTCGGCCTTGCCGCCGTACAGCAGCGCCAGGCGCTCGCGGATGTTGGCCAGCCCGATGCCGGTGCCGGCGGTGGCCGCCTGGCCGAAGCCGACGCCGGTGTCGGCCACGGTGACGGCCAGCTTGCCGTGCACGATCTCGGCCTTGACCGTCAGCGAGCCGCCCTCGGGCTTGGGCTCCAGGCCATGCTTGATCGCGTTCTCGACCAGGCCCTGCAGCATCATCGGCGGGAACTCGGCCGAACGCAGGCCCTCGGGCACGTCGATGCGGGTGGCCAGGCGGTCGTCCATGCGCACCTTCAGGATCTCCAGGTAAGGCGCGATCACCGCGATCTCGCGCCCGAGTTCGCGCACCCCGTTGCTCGAGGTCTCGCGCATGCTCGGCATGCTGGCACGCAGCAGCGCGATCAGGTTCTTCTGCATCGCCGAGGCGCGCGGCGGATCGGTCTCGATCAGGTGGTCGATCGAGGCCAGCGTGTTGAACAGGAAGTGCGGCTCCACCTGGGCCTGCATGGCCGCCATGCGCGCCTCCACCACCTGGCGCTTGAGCTGTTCGGCCTCGGCCGTCTCGGTGGCCTGGGCGGCCTTCACCTCGGCCTGCAGCCGGCCCTTGTAGGTGAACTTCAGGATCGCCGACATGAAGATCCACAGGAAGGCCAGATCCGGCAGCGAGTCGCCGAAGGTGGCGCGGCGCGGCGCGCGGCGCGGCGCGATCACGGTGGTGTCGCCCTCCGTGCGCATCTCGATGGCCGCGTCGCGCGCCTCCTCGATGGCGGCCTTGATGTCCTCGCGCGCCGCCTCGATGGCCTCGCGCACCTCCTGGCTGTCCGCGCCGGGCGGCACCTTGATCTGGATGCCGTCGCGGCCGATCTCCATGCCGGCGGCCGAGGCCGCGTCCGCCGGCGCGGCGGGTTTGATGCGCACCCCGCCCTTGTCGATCGTGATCTCCACGCCGCCGTGCGCCGCGCTGGCGCTGCGCTGCGGCGGCACGGCGGCCGGGGCGGCCGGGGCGGCCGGTGGCGCGGGCGGCTGCGGCGGCAGCAACACGACCGGCTCGGCGCGCATCCAGCCCGGCACCGGCCAGCTGAACGGCGGGAATTCCTGGAGGATGGCGCTGCTGACCAGCAACAGCGACGCGAGCAGCAGGAACTTCCACCAGCTGATGCCGACGAGCCAGTTGCCGTAGGCGTGGAAGGCACGCAGCCAGGCGGACTGCGGTGCGGCCGGCAGGGTCGGGGAGGCGATGCTGGACATGCGCGCCAATGTACGGGCGGGGCGCCGCCGCGGCGAGCGCGTTGCGACGCAAGGGAGTCGCCGGCCGACAGGCTGCGCCGGCGGCCGACGAAGCGGTGCGCCCCGCTACACGAAGCCGAGGTTGCGCGTGCTGCCGAAGTTGCGCAGGTTCGGCAGCACGCTGTCGAGCTGCGCGTCGCTGGCGCCGAACCAGGCGAGCAGGGTCGCCGCGTACTGGTCCACCGAGGTGGTCGGGATCCAGCGCCCCTGGCGCTCCCAGCTCTCGACGCCCACGTCGTCCGGCCCGCCGAGCGCGAGCGCCGGGTAGCTGCCGTAGGTCTGGCCGCCGCGCACCGCGCCGCCGAGCACCAGGTGGTGGTTGCCCCAGGCGTGGTCGGTGCCGCTGCTGTTGTTGGGCGCGAAGGTGCGGCCGAAGTCGCTCTGGGTGAACAGCGTCACTGCGTCGGCCAGGCCGAGCGCCTTCATCGCGTTGTGGAAGGCGGCCAGCGAATCGCCCACCGACTTCAGCAGCCCGGCGTGCGTGCCCTCCAGCACGCTCGCGCCGATCTGGTTGCCGTGGGTGTCGAAGCCGCCGAGCTGGGCGAAGAAGATCTGCCGGTTGCCCTGTACCGTGGCGTTGCCGTGGATCAGCTTGGCCACCTGGTAGAGCTGGCGCGCCAGGCCGGGCACGACGTTGCCGTCGGAGATCAGCGACGCGAAGGCGTTGTCGATCGCCGCCACCGAGCCGGCCTCGCCGGGCAGCACCTTGACCAGCGCGCCGAGCCGCTCCGAGACGGCGAAGGCGTCCCGCTGCATCGTGGCGTAGGCCTCGGCGATGTCGTTGTCCTGCGGCTGCTGGTAGATCGCGCGCAGCGCCGCGGCGCGGGCGACGATCGGCGCGTAGCTGAGCCGCCAGGCCTCGGTGCCCAACTCGTAGGCGCCGAAGGTCGAGCCCGGGCCCGGCAGCACCAGCGGCGCGCTGCGCGTGGACAGGCCGAAGCGCCCGTTGCCGCCCACCGAGATCACCGGGTTGACGGTGGCCAGTGCCTCGGCCGCGCGCCCGCCCCAGCCGGTGCGCGTCAGCGCGTCGGTGCTGCCGGTCTCCCACAGGATCTGCTGGTCGCTGTGCGAGAACAGGCTGTCGGGGATGTCGTCCGAGCTCTGCGCGGCGCTGCGGTACTGGCTCTTGGTCAGCGGGCGGAACAAGGGGCCGACGTTGAACACCGGCGCCAGGCGGCCCTCGGCCCAGGCCGGCGCGAGCGCGGCCAGCGCGGGGTGCAGGCCGTAGCCGCTCGTGCCCAGGCCGACCAGGCTGCCCTGCGGCAGCGCGAGCGCGCCGCGCACCGCGGCGTATTCGCCCCAGCGCGTGGTGTCGGTCGGCACGATGGTGTTCAGGCCGTCGTTGCCGCCGTACAGGAACACGCAGACCAGCGCCTTGTAGTCGGCCGCGCGTGCGGTGCGCGACGGCGCGAGCAGGTTGCCGATCGCGCCGGCGCCGAGGGAGGCACCCACCAGGCCGGCGGCCTTGAGCCAGTGACGTCGTTGCATCGAGGGCCCCTTCATCGTTGCACCTGGAAGGCCGGTGTGGCGAACACCAGGTAGACCGCCTGGCGCACGCGCTCGGTGCGCCAGGTGGCGCCGTTGTTGGCCTGCGTGAAGGCCTCCACCGCGGTGACGATCGCGCTGCGCGTGGGCGCCGGCAGCGCGGCGCCGGTGGCCAGCAGCGAGAGCCGGTCGACCAGCTTGGCGGGGTCGTTGGCATCGGTCTCGAAGGGCTGGGTGTCGACCGAGGTGCCGAACGCACCGGGCACGCCGGCCGTGGCCGTCGAGCCGCCCCACCACAGCAGGTAGGTCAGGAAGTTGAGCCGCTCGAGCGCCGAATTGGCGTTGTGGATGCCGAAACTCGGGCCCACCAGCGTGCTGCCCGGAACCGGGTAGTCGGGCGGGTAGAAGTTGAACACCGAGGGCGGCCGGAACACATGCTGGCGCAGCGTCTCGCCCCACCACCAGGCGAGCGCCTCGCCGTCGCTGCGGCCGTTCAGCGCGCGCAGCACCGCGGTGAACGTGAGCACCGGCTCGCGCAGCTTGCCGGCGCGGCGCGCGGGGGTGTCGCCACGCGCCTCGGTGTCCAGCAGCACCGCGGCCACGGTGGCGGCCAGGTCGCCGCGCTGGCCGCTGCCGAAGCTCCGGCCGCCGCTCGTGAAGCGGCCGGCGTTGAACACCGCGGCCACGCGCTGCACGTAGGCCGGGCTCGGGTTGCTCGACACCAGGTGCTGGATCAGCTGCCGGCCGACGAACGGGCCGACGTTGGGGTGCTGCATCAGGCTGTCGAGCACCTTCTCGAGCGCCTGCGGTGCGGTGCTGTTGGCCGGCACCGAGACGCCCGCCAGCAGCGTGCGCGCGGCGCTGTCGTGGTAGCTCGCCGCGGGCACCATGTCGCCGCCGTAGTACTGGCAGTTGGTGCCGACCGGCCAGCAACCCCAGGCCGTGGCGCCGCCGGCCGGATAGGTCCAGCCCGTGAGTGCGTAGGCGTAGGCGCGCACCGTCTCGTTGTTGTAGGTCGGCGTGCAGCGGCCGCCCTGCAGGCTGCCGTCGGCATCGAGCAGGCAGGTGCCGAGCGAGAACAGCTGCAGCAGCTCGCGCGCGAAGTTCTCGTTCGGCGCCGCCTTGTCGTTGTTGGCGTTGTTCAGGAAGTCGCCCATCACCGGCGACAGCGCGACCTTCTTCAGCACCTGGCGGTAGTTGCCGAACGCGTTGTCGAGGAAGGCGTTGTGGTAGTTGCGCAGGCCGTAGGTACCCTCGACCTCGAGGTTGTTGACGACCAGGATCTGCTGCAGCGCGAAGGCCACGCGCTGGCGCAGCTGGTCGGCGTTCTGCGTGGCGTTGCGGTAGAAGTCCCACACCAGCGGCTGGCTCGAATACCAGTCGCGCCAGCAGTTCGCGCCCGCGTTGGCCGGCAGGTCGCAGAAGGCGCTGGACTGGGTGTTCTTGTGGATCGCATCGCCGTTGCCCAGCGTGTAGCGCGAGCCGGACAGGCCCATCTGACCGGCGACCCAGGCCGCAGCGCCCTGGGAACGGATCTCGGCGACCAGCGGCTCGGTGGCGCCGAAGCTGGCCTGGTCGGCCAGGCGGTAGGCATCGCGCACGCTGAGCGGGGCAGGCGCGGGGGCCGGTGCGGGTGCGGGTGCGGGTGCGGGTGCGGGTGCGGGCGCGGGCGCGGGAGCAGGAGCAGGAGCAGGAGCAGGAGCAGGAGCAGGAGCAGGAGCAGGAGCAGGAGCAGGAGCAGGAGCGGGGGCCGGAGCAGGCGCAGGCGCTGGCGCCGGAGGCCCGCCGGTGGGCGGCGAGGCCGAGTCGCCGCTGCCGCCGCAGGCCGCGAGCAAGGTCGCCGAGCCGGCGGCCGCGAACAGCAGCCGCAACGACATCGGGACGGAATGATTCTTCTGCCGCATGGCTGCTCCCTGCGCAGCGCGGAACGGCACGCCACAGCGGCACGAACGATGCCCGAGCCACGTCACCCCGCGTGTCGAACTGTGTCGCAGCACGCTGCCCGGCCTGGGGCCGCGCAGCATCTGGTCACGGCTTGCCGGGGCGCCGGGCCGCGGTGGCGGCGGCGTGCGGGCGCAGCGCGTTCGGGAAGTACAGCGCCGTCAGGCTCGCGGTGTGCACCGGCACGAAGGCCTCGCGCTGCGGCACCGCGTCGCCGTAGCGGCGCCAGTCGCGCAGCCAGAACACCTCGTCGCAGCTGTCCAGCAGGCCGAGCGTCTCCCGGTCGCCGACCAGGATGCCCTGCACGCGCAGGCCGAGCGTGCGGCGCGCGTCGTCCAGCGCGGCCAGCGTGGCCGGCGTGCAGCCGAACTCGCCGTCGCTGACGATCAGCAGGTCGGCGCTGCGCCAGCGCGCCTCCTGCACCCGCGCGACGGCCCGCTCGATCGGCGCCTGCACGTCGGTGCCGCCGTCGAAGGACTGGCCGAGCAGCTCGAACAGCGCATCGAGCCCGGCCGCGGGTTCGTGCACGTTGCGCAGCTCGCGCTCGACCAGCTCGCCCGGGCCGCCGAAGGCGATCAGCAGGCAGCCGCGCCGCTCGCGCTGCGCCACGCGCAGCGCCTGCAGCACCGCCGCCTTGGCGATGTTCTCCGGCGCGCCGCGCATCGAGCCCGAGGTGTCGACCGCCAGGATCATCGGGCCGCGCTGCAGCGGCTGCGCTTCGTCGCGCGCGGCGGCCGGCGTGCGCCCGGACGGGTCCGGCACCCGCTCCACCAGCAACGCCTCGCTCTCGTAGGTGAGCAGCCGGCTTTCGGCCAGGCGTGCGCGCCACAGCTTGTGCAGCACCGGGTGGCGGATCTGCATCGCCTCGCTGCCGAGCATGCGCTCGAGGCGGCCGGAGTGGCGGATGCCACGCAGCTCGCCCGGCGCATCGGGCAGCCGGGTCACGCGTTCGGCCAGCGGCAGGCGTTGCGCCGCCGGGCCGGCGAGCGGCGCTGCGGCGGGCGGCGCGTCCGGTGCATGCTCGCTGCGCCCGAGCCGCTCGATCAGCGCGGCCAGCGGCTGCAGGTGCTCGAGCAGCGCCGCCAGCCGGCGCGCCTCCTGCCACTCGCGGGCGGCGAGCCGGCCGCGCAACTCGTCCCAGCGCAGATGGGCCAGGTCGCCCAGCTCGCGCAGCAGCGCGAGCTGTTCGTCCCAGCCGCTGGCCTGCACCTGCCACTCGGCGTGGAACTCGCCGGCCGCGCGCGTGATGGCCTCGGCGCGCGAGAGTGCCGGCTGGTGGTCGACGATGCGGTCGAGGTGCCACAGCAGCGTGCGCAGCACCTGCTCGGCCAGCGCCGGCACGCCGCGCGCGAGCGCGGGCAGGCCGAGTGCGCCGATGGCCGCTCGCAGCGGCGCGAGCGCCTCGGGGTCGGCGAAGTCGAGCGCCGCCGCGGGCAGCTCGCCGCGCTCGAGCGCCTCGGCCCAGGGGCGCAACTGCGCCAGCCGGGCCTCGCTGCGGCCGGCCGAGCAGACCAGCGCGGGCAGCCACAGCGTGCGTGGTAGCGCGCCGAGCCGGTCGTACGGCGTGTCCAGGTTCATGCGCCGAGCGCCACCGGCTCGGGACGCTGCGCCGGCAGCTGGTCATCCTGCGGCAGCGCGGCAAAGCCGTCGCGCACTGCGGCCAGGCGCGCCAGCAGGCCCTCGAGCGTGGCGAGCGTGGCCTGGCGGTTGGCCCGCAGCTGCTGCGCCAGCTCGGGCGGCAGCCACAGGCGCGCGGCCAGCGCCGCCTCCAGCGCGGCGAGCGCCGCGCGCAGCCCGGGCAGCGGCGCGCCGGCGCGCTCGATCAGTTCGTCGAGCTGCGCCAGCCGGGCCTCGACATGCACCGGGCTCCAGCGCCGCCGCAGCTGCTGCTCCAGCGTGGCCGAGACGATGCGCAGCATGCCGGCCTCGCTGCTGCCGCCGAGGGAGCGTGCCAGCGCGAGCTTGCCGGCCGCGTCGTCGCCGTCGTCGGCCGGCAGCGTGGCCTCGAGCTCGAGCTGCTTCTCGAAGGCCTCGACGGCACGCGTGAGCCAGGGCGCGTCCTGCGGCTCGGCCTGTGCCACCTCGCGCACGAACCAGTCCTGCAGCGCGGGCACCTGGGCCGGCTGCGCCGCGATCACGTAGGGCACCAGCCACAGGTCCAGCGGCTCGACCTGCGTGCGGCCCTCCAGGAAGGCGGCGCTGCGCAGCAGGCCGACCAGCTGGCGCCAGCGCCGGTCCGACACGACGATGCCCTGCGCGGCCGCAGCCCGGCGCAGCGCATGCAGCGCCTCGATGCTGTCCGCGCCCAGCAGCACCGACTCGCGCGCGGCCAGCCAGCCGCGCAGCTCCTGCGGCGACACCGGCTCGACGGCCGGCGCTGCGGCCGGCGCGAGCGTCAGCAGCGCGCCGAAGCTCGCCTCGCCGACGCCCGCCACCGGCACACGCACCAGGAAGCGGTCGAAGAAGGCGAGCAGCGCCTCCTCGCCCGGCACCTCGTTGCTTGCGCCGACCACGCTGACCAGCGGGGTGCGTTCGCGTGTCGGGCCGTTGTCGAACTCGCGTTCGTTGAGCAGCGTCAGCAGCGCATTGAGGATGGCCGAGTTGGCCTTGAACACCTCGTCGAGGAAGGCGATGCCGGCGCGCGGCAGGTAGCCCTCGACCAGGCGCTCGTAGCGGTCGTCCTCGAGCGCCTTCAGCGACAGCGGGCCGAACAGCTCCTCGGGCGTCGTGAAGCGCGTGAGCAGCCGCTCGAAGAACGGGCTGCCGGCGAAGCAACGGTGCAGGCGCCGCGCCAGCTCGCTCTTGGCGGTGCCCGGCGGGCCGATCAGCAGCACATGCTCGCCGGCCAGCGCCGCCAGCAGCACCAGCCGCGCGGCGGCGCTGCGCTCGAGCAGGCCGGCCTGCAGGCCGTTGATCAGCGCCGCGATCCGGGCGCGCGAGGGAGCGTTCATGGGCTCATTCTCGCGCGCCGTGCTTCTCAGGCGCTTACTTGTAGAGCACCTGCGGCAGCCACAACCCGATCTCCGGGAAGATGTAGAGTAGGAAGATCGCCACGATCTGGATGCCCATGAAGGGCAGCATGCCGGCGAAGATCTGGTTCAGCGTGACGTGCGGCGGGCTCACGCCCTTCAGGTAGAACGCCGCCATCGCCACCGGCGGGCTGAGGAAGGCGGTCTGCAGGTTCAGCGCCACCAGCAGGCCGAAGAACAGCGGGTCGACGCCGAAGTTGTCCAGCAGCGGGATGAAGATCGGCATGAAGATCACGATGATCTCGGTCCACTCCAGCGGCCAGCCGAGGATGAAGATGATCACCTGGCTGAGCAAGAGGAACTGGGTCTTCGTGAGGTTCATCGACATGACCCAGCGCTCGACCAGCTCCTGCCCGCCCAGCAGGGCGAAGGCGGCCGAGAAGATCGCGCTGCCGACGAACAGCCAGCAGACCATCGCACTCGTCTTGGCGGTGAGGAACACCGACTCCTTGACCATCGCCAGGTTGAGCTGCTTGTAGGCTGCCGCGAGCACGAAGCCGCCGAAGGCGCCGACCGCCGCCGCCTCGGTGGGCGTGGCCAGGCCGAAGACGATCGAGCCGAGCACCGCGAGGATCAGGATGACGAGCGGGAAGAAGCTCGCCAGCAGCATCTTGAACACCTCGAGGCGCTGGAAGCTGAGCAGGGCGTACAGCCCGACCAGCGCCGCGAGGCCGACACCGAAGCCGATCCAGAAGCCGCGGCTGGCCGGCTTGCGCTCGGCCGCGGGGGCCGCCTCGCTCGCGCCGGCGTCGCCGGGCTCCTTCAGGCCACCCGCGCCGGGCGGCTCCTGCACCGCACCGGCGGCGCCCGGCGGCTCGCTGAGCCCGCTGGAGCTGCCCGACGGCTCCTTCAGTTCGCCGGACCCGGGCGGCTCCTGCACGCCGCCCGCGCCCGGAGGTTCCTGCAGGCCGCCTGCTCCAGGCGGCTCCTGCAGCCCGCTCGCGCTCGGCGGTTCCTGCACGCCACCGCCCGGCTCGGCCAGCGCGCCGCTGCGCTGCACTGCCACCGGCTCGGCCGGCTGCGTGGCGGCCACGTAGGACAGCGCCGCCACGGCCGTGAACACCAGCGCCGGCAGCAGCGCGATGCCGAGCTGCCGCAGGATGTAGCCGGTCGGCACGCCGGCGTTGCGCGAACCCTTCAGCGCCATCAGCAGCGCCGGCAGCGCGCGGTTGGACACCGTCTCCGAGATGCGCTGCGTCAGCGGCGGCAGCGGCACGAAACGCGCCTGTTCGGACAGCGGCGGCGCCAGCGACGGCTTCAGCTTGGCCAGGATGATCACGTACAGCACGTACAGGCCCGCCAGCATGATGCCGGGGAAGAACGCGCCGGCGTAGAGCTGCACCACCGAGACGCCGGCCGTCGCGCCGTAGACGATCAGCAGCACCGAGGGCGGGATCAGGATGCCCAGGCAGCCGCCAGCGGTGATGGCACCGGCCGACAGCCGCACGTCGTAGCCGCCCTTGAGCATCTGCGGCAGCGCCAGCAGGCCCATCAGCGTGACCACCGCGCCGACGATGCCGGTGGCGGTGGCGAACACCGCGCAGGTGAACAGCGTGGCCACCGCCAGCGAGCCCGGCACGCGCGCCAGCATCAGGTGCAGCGACTTGAACAGCTTCTCGATCAGGTTCGCGCGCTCGACCAGGTAGCCCATGAACACGAACAGCGGGATCGAGATGAGCACGTCGTTGCTCATCACCTTGAAGGCCGACTGCACCATCAGGTCGAGCGTCTTGGTGGTGTTCTCCTCGTAGGCGATCCAGGTGAAGAGCATGCCCATGCCCATCAGCGTGAACGCAGTCGGGAAGCCGAGCATGATGGCCACCACCACCAGGGCCAGCATCATCAGGCCGATGTGGCCGTTGGTGATCTTGTCGGCCGACAGCAGCATCACCGCCGTGCCGGCGACGATCAGCCCCATGATGATGAAGCCGAACCAGAGTTCCTTGCGGATCTTCACGGCTTGCTCCCTGCTTCGTGGGTGACGTACTTGTCCAGCGCGGCGATGTCCTCGTCCTTGACGTGCACCATCTCCTTGAGCTTGTCGACGTCGACTTCCTCGACGTCCTGCTCGCGCGAGGGCCAGTCGCCGTCGCGCAGGCAGGTGACGCAGCGCACGATCTCGACGATGCCCTGCAGCAGAAGCATCGCGCCGGCGAAGGGGATCACGAACTTGAACGGGTACAGCGGCAGCGGCGTCGCGGAGAAGGTCTTCTCGCGAATCGCGAGCGCCTCGTTCGCGTAGGTCCAGCCCGCGTAGGTGAGCGCGACGATGCCCGGCAGGTAGAACACGATGTAGAGCAGCAGGTCGATGCTGGCCTGCGTGCGCGGCCGGAAGAAGCCGTACAGCACGTCGCCGCGCACGTGGCCGTTCTTCGAGAGGGTGTAGGCGCCGGCCATCATGAACAAGGTGCCGTACAGCATGATCTGCACGTTCAGGTTCCAGTCGTGCGGATCGTTGAGCACGTAGCGCGAGAACACCTCGTAGGTGATCAGCAAGGTGAGCGCCACGATCAGCCAGGCGAAGGCCTGGCCGATCCAGGTGGACAGGCGGTCGACCGCCAGCAGGAGCTTCTGCATGTGCTTTCCCCGCGCCCCATCGAACGAAGGGGCCACCGGCCGCATTCTCGGCCGGTGGCCCCGCGCGGGGCGCTGCTGACTTACTTCTTGCCGAAGTAGTGGTTGTAGGCCATCTTGAAGTCGACCATGTAGTCGTTCTGCCACGAGCCGGCGCGCTGCGCGAAGGCGCGCTGGCTGTCCAGTACCTTCTTGAACAGCGCGTTCTCGCCGCCCTTCTTCTCCATGATCTTGTCCCACGAGGCGAGCTGGGCGCGCAGCACGGCGTCGGGGGTCTTGTAGAAGTTGACGCCGGCCTTCTTCAGCTCGATGTAGTCCTGCGAGTTGCGCTGGATCGCCTTCCAGCTCATGTCGGCGCTGGCGGCCTGCACGGCGTAGTCGATCATCGCCTTCAGCTCGGCGGGCAGCGCGTCGTACTTGCCCTTGTTGAACAGGATCTCGAACTGCTCGCCGCTCTGGTGGAAGCTCTGCAGCATGCAGTTCTTCACCACGTCGGGGAAACCGAGCAGGCGGTCGCTCGAGGCGTTGTTGAACTCGGCGCCGTCGATCAGGCCGCGGTCCAGGGCCGGCACGATCTCGCCGCCGGGCAGCGGGTTCACCGCCGCGCCCATGTCGGTGTACATGTCCACCGCCAGGCCGACGGTGCGGAACTTGGTGCCCTTCACGTCCTCGACGCGGGCGATCGGCTTCTTGAACCAGCCGAAGGGCTGGGTCGGCATCGGGCCGTAGAGGAAGGACACCACGTCGACGTTGATCGACTTGTAGATCTCCTCCAGCAGCGCCTTGCCGCCGCCGTAGTAGTGCCAGGCCAGCAGCATGTTCGGGTCCATGCCGAAGGACGGGCCGGAGCCCCACAGCGCCAGCGCCGAGTTCTTGCCGTAGTGGTAGGCCACCACGCCGTGGCCGCCGTCGAGCGTGCCCTTGGCCACGCCCTCGAGCAGCTGGAAGGCCGGCACCACCGCGCCGGCGGGCAGCACCTCGATCTTCAGCCGGCCGCCGGCCATGTCGTTGACCTTCTTGGCGAAGTCGAGCGCGTACTCGTGGAAGATGTCCTTGGTCGGCCAGGTGCTCTGGAAGCGCAGGGTGGTGGTCTGCGCCTGCGAGACCATCGGCGCGGCCAGCGCGCCGCCGACGGCGGCAGTCTTGAGGAAGCGGCGGCGCGGCGCGGGCGTCGGGGTCTTCTTGCTCATGAGGGGGGTCTCCTGATGTCGGTGGATGCGGCCCGGCGGTGAGGCGCCGAGACGAACGCCAAAGACTATCGAATCAGGACTGCCGATTCACAAGTGGAGCTTTCCCCGGGGAACTCATCGGACGATGCGACAAGTTGTCGGACCGCGGGTTTCCCCTCGGGCCGGCTTCTCCGCGCGTCAGGGCTCGCGCAGCGCCTCGACCTGCACCAGCAGGCGCACGCGGTCGGCCACCAGCGGCAGGCCGAAGGTCATGCCGAAGTCGCTGCGGCGCAGCTCGGTCTCGAAGTCACCGCCGCAGCGCTCGCGGCCGGCGTCGGGGTCGGCGCGGCAGCCGAAGCGCAGCGCGCGCAGCGCCACGGCGCGCGCCTGCCCGCGCAGCGTGAGTTCGCCGCGCACCTCGCGCAGCGTGGCGCCGTCGAACACGAAGCGTTCGGCGACGAAATAGGCCTCGGGGTATGCGGCCGCGTCGAACAGGTCGGCCTCGCGCAGCCGCCGGTCGAGCAGCGGCCAGCCGGTCGACAGGCTGGACAGCGGGATCGCCAGGCCGACCCGCCCGCGGCCGGCCGCGGCGTCCAGCGTCGCGCTGCCCTCCAGCGGGCCCAGGCGGCCGCGCAGGGTCGAGGTGCCGAAGTGCAGCACCTCGAACTGGACGAAGCTGTGCGACGGGTCGAGCCGGTAGTCGGCCGCCGCGGCGGCCGTCATGGCGCCGGCCAGCAGGCCCAGCACGGCGGCGCGGATCATGGCCGTTCGCCGCCCGCGCGCATCACTGCTTGATCGCCTCGATCTGGATCAGCAGGCGGATGTTGTCGGGAATACCCGGCAGGCCGTAGGTCATGCCCCACTGGCTGCGCGCGATGGTGGTCTCGAAGTCGCCGCCGCACACCTCGCGCTTGAACATCGGGTTGTTGTAGCAGTTGAAGTTGTTGGCCTTGAGCGTGACCGGTGCGCTCTTGCCCAGCATCGTGAGGGTGCCGCCGATCTCGCTGACCTTGTCGCCGTTGAAGGCGAACTTGTCGGCCACGAACTTGGCGCTGCCATGCTCGGCGGCGTTGAAGAAGTCCTTGCTCTTCAGGTGGGTGTCCAGCGGCGCCACGCCGGTGCTGATCGAGCCGATGTCGATCGTGATCTCGGCCTTGCCGCTCCTGGCGGCCCGGTCGAACGTGACCGCGCCTTCCTTGCGGTCGAAGCGCCCGCGGATGGTCGAGGTGCCGAAGTGCAGCGCCTCGAAGGTCACGAAGGTGTGCGACGGGTCCAGGCTGTAGGTGGCGCTCTCGGCGCGGGCCAGGCCGGCGGCGGCGATCAGGGCCAGGGCGATCAGGGAGGGCTTCGTCATGGTGCGGTCGGTGGGTTGGGAAGGGGTGGGTCGGGAGGCGGTCAGAGCGCGGCGACGCCGGTCAGCGCGAGCTTGAAGCGCACCTGAACGTCGTTGGCGACCATGGAGGTGTCCTTCCAGTCGCCGTCGCCGATGCGGTAGTCGAGCCGCTTGATCGTGAACGCGCCGGTGGCGGTGGTGGCGGCGCCGGACTGCGCCAGCGCGACGGGCACCACCACGTTCTGGCTCGCGCCCTTGATGGTCAGCGTGCCGGCCACCTCGAACTTGCCCGGGCCGGCGGCCTTGACCGCGGTGCTCTGGAAGCGCGCCTGCGGAAACTTCTTGGTGTCGAACCAGTCCGGCTTGACCACCTCGGCCTCGACTTCGGCCGAGCCGAGCGTCACGCTGGCCAGGTCGATCGTGAAGGCGATGCGGGCCGCCTCGGGCTTCTTCGGGTCGAACGCCACCTGGGCGTCGAACTTGCGGAACGTGCCGTCCACCGGCACGCCCATCTGCTTGCTGGTGAAGGCGATCTCGCTGCCGGCCGGCTGCACCTGCTGGGCAGCGGCGCTGCCGCTCCAGGTAGAGGCGAGCGCGAGGGTCGAGACGATGACGACGTTCTTCATGATGATGCGTTCCTCAGGCGCGGCGCAGGCGCATGCGCTCGAGCAGGCCGTCGTGGTCGACGAACTGGTGTTTCAGGGCGGCGGCGATGTGCACGAGCACGAGGGCGCCGAGCGAGAAGGCCAGCACCTTGTGCGCCAGCTTGAAGACCTCGGACAGCGGCTTGTCCACCGGCACGAAGTCCGGCAGCGGCAGCACGCCGAACAGCACCACCGGGAAGCCGGCCGAGGAGGTGTAGGCCCAGCCCGCCAGCGGCACGGCGAAGAACAGCAGGTACAGCAGGCGGTGCGTCCAGTGCGCGGCGGCCGCCTGCCAGGCCGGCATCGGCGCATCGGCCGGCGGGCGGTGTGTCAGGCGCCACAGCAGGCGCAGCGCCGACAGCGCCAGGATCGTGACCCCGGCCCACTTGTGCCAGTTGTAAAGCTTGAGCCGCTGGGGCGACATCGGGAGGTCGGCCATGTAGACGCCGACACAGAAGCTGCCGATGATCGCCAGGCCCAGCAGCCAGTGCAGCAGGATGGCGGTGGTGGTGTAGCGCGGGGTGCTGGCCATGGTGCAGGACGTTCTTGGAGCCGATGCCCGACGTACGGGCCGCCGCGACGGACGGACGCACTGTAGGCGGCTGTCAACCGCGACCACTTCATCGCCGTTGATGCGTGCGTTCAAAAAATCTTGCCGACCTGCGATTGCGTCGCCGCAACGCCGGACGGCGCACCGGCGCTAGAGTGCACCGGTCCTAGCCGAGGAGTTGACCATGATCCGTCCGCCGCTGTCCAAGTTCCGTGCCATCGCTGCCGCCGGGCTCGCCGTACTGCTCGCCGCCTGCGGCGGCGGCGGTGACGGCCCGCTGCCGGCGCCGGAGATCACGGTGAACATCAACCTGCAGAACCAGCAGCAGGTGGCGCGGGCCAGCTTCGGGAGTTCGGTGTCGGGCGCGGTCGGCGGCTTCACCGGCGTGGCCTCGGGCGGCGCGGCCTCGCCCCTGGTGGTCAAGCGCGCGCAGTCGGCAGCGCTGGCCGTGCGCAAGCGCATCGCCGAGGACGTGTCGGCCGACCTGTGTCCGGGCGGCGGCGCGGCCGACGCCACGGCCACCGACGTCTCGCCGCCCGGCGAGAGCGTCGGCGATTCGGCCCAGGTCACCTTCATCAACTGCAATGACGGGTCCGGCACCGTGGCCAGCGGCGTGCTGCGGCTGACCATCAGTTCGCTCGCATCGTCGAGCATCGGCTTCACGGTCTCGACCTCGAACTTCTCGGTGCGCGACACGGCCACCGGCTACACCGCGTCGCTGGACGGCGGCTTCGGGCTGTCGTTGACCGTCACCCCGGGAGTGTTCACGTCACGCCTGAGCGTCGGCAACGAGCTGGTGCTGGATGCCAGCGTCGGCGCGATCAGCGACACGGTCTCGCTGCTGCGCGGCTACGCAACCGAGGCAACCTACACCGTGTCCGACGCGACGACCCGCGCGGTCGCCGCCGGGCCGGTGGACTCGCTGGCCTCCGGCGGCACCTTCAACCTGTCGACGCCGCGGGCCCTGGTGCAGACCGACAACGAGGCCTATCCGCACGCCGGCCAGATCCTGGCCGTGGGCAAGACCGGCAAGCTGCGCGCGACGGTGCTGTCCAACACCCAGGTGCGGCTCGAGGTCGATGAGACCGGCGACGGTGTCTACGAACGCAATACCGTCGTCGCCTGGACCGACCTGCTCTGAAATGACCCGCTGATCAGGCCGCCTGCCGCGCGCCGGCGCCCTCGCGCCAGCGTGCCTGCAGTGCGGCCCACTTCGGCCGCGCCGCCGCGAGGTGGCGCGCTTTCACGTGGCCGTAGCCGCGGATCTCTTCCGGGATGCGCGCGATCTCCACGGCCAGCGCCAGGTTGTCGGCGTTCAGCCCGGCCAGCAGTTCCTCGATCGTGCTGCGGTACTCGCCGATCAGCGCGCGCTCGGTGCGGCGCTCCTCGGTGCGGCCGAAGACGTCCAATGCGCTGCCGCGCAGGCCCTTGAGCTTCGCGAGCACGCCGAAGGCCTTGAGCATCCACGGGCCGTAGTGCTGCTTGACCAGTTCGCCACGCTCGTTGGTCTTCGCCAGCAGCGGCGGAGCCAGGTGGTAGTGCAGCTTGTAGTCGCCCTCGAACTGCGCGGTCACCTTGTCGAGGAAGCGCCGGTCGGTGTGCAGGCGTGCGACCTCGTACTCGTCCTTGTAGGCCATCAGCTTGAAGAGGTAGCGCGCCACCGCCTCGCTGAGCTTCGTGCTCGAGAGCTTCGCCTCGGCGGCGCGCACCTTGTCGACGAAGGCGCGGTACTGCGCGGCGTAGGCCGCGTCCTGGTAGCCGGTGAGGAACTCGACACGCGTGGCGATCATGTCGTCGAGCGAGGGGCGCTTGACGAATTCGATCACCTGCGCCGGTTTCAGCAGCGCCTGCACCGCCGCCAGGTCGTGCGCGGCGCGGCGGCCCCATTCGAACGCGGCCTTGTTGTTCTCCACCTGCACGCCATTGAGCTCGATGGCGCGCAGCAGCGCGGCCTTCGAGAGCGGCACGCGGCCCTTCTGCCACGCGTAACCCAGCATCAGCGGGTTGGTGTAGATCGAGTCGCCCAGCAGGCCAGTGGCCAGCGCGTCGGCATCGAAGGCGCCCACGCCCTCCGCGCCGACAGCGGCCGTGACCGCGCCCTCGCAGTTGCCGCCCGGGAACTGCCAGTCCGGGTTGTGCACGAACGAGGCCGTCGGCGTGCCGTGGGTGTTCATCGCCACGAAGGTGCGACCGGCGCGCATCACCGCCAGCGTGGCCTTGTTGGCGGCGACGATCGCGTCGCAGCCGATCACGAGGTGCGCCTCGGCGGTGCCGACCTTGGTGGTGTGGATTGATTCGGGACGGTTCGCGATCTGGATGTGGCTCCAGGTCGAGCCGCCCTTCTGCGCCAGGCCCGCCGCATCCTGCGTGACGATGCCCTTGCCCTCGAGGTGCGCGGCCATGCCCAGCAACTGGCCGATGGTGATCACGCCGGTGCCGCCGACGCCGGCCACGACGATGCCCCAGGCCGTTTCGGCCACGGGCAGTGCCGGCTCCGGTAGCGCGGGCAAGGCGAACGGGTCGGGCCGCGCCGCCTTGTCCTTCTTCGCCGACTTCAGCTGCCCGCCCTGCACCGTGACGAAGCTCGGGCAGAAGCCCTTCACGCAGGAGAAGTCCTTGTTGCAGGTGTTCTGGTTGATGCGGCGCTTGCGGCCGAACTCGGTCTCGATCGGCTCGACGCTCAGGCAGTTCGACTGCACCGAGCAGTCGCCGCAGCCCTCGCACACCAGCTCGTTGATGACCACGCGCTTGTCGGGTTCCGCCATCGTGCCGCGCTTGCGGCGGCGGCGCTTCTCGGTGGCGCAGGTCTGGTCGTAGATGATGATCGTGCAGCCGGCAATCTCGCGCAGCTCGCGCTGGATCCTGTCCAGCTCGTCGCGGTGGTGCACCGTGACGCCGGGCGCCAGCGCAACCGGCGTGCCGCCGTACTTCTGCGGTTCGTCGGTGACGACGACGATCTTCTTCGCGCCCTCGGCCTCGAGCTCGCGCGTCATCTGCGCCACGTCGAGCTGGCCGTCCACCGGCTGGCCGCCGGTCATCGCCACCGCGCCGTTGAACAGGATCTTGTAGGTGATGTTCACGCCCGCGGCGATGCTCTGCCGCACCGCCAGCAGGCCGGAGTGGTAGTAGGTGCCGTCGCCGAGGTTGGAGAAGACGTGTTTGTCCTTCGTGAACGGCGCCTGGCCGACCCACGACACGCCTTCGCCGCCCATCTGGCTGAAGGTGACGGTGCTGCGGTCCATCCACACCGCCATGTAGTGGCAGCCGATGCCGGCCACCGCGCGCGAGCCCTCGGGCACCTTGGTGCTGGTGTTGTGCGGGCACCCGCTGCAGAACCAGGGCGTGCGGTCGGCGCCGCCCCCTTTGATCTCGGCCAGCGCGCGCTCCTTGGCCTCGATCAGCGCGACGCGCGCGTCCATGCGCGCGGCGGTGTCGGCATCGACGCCGAGCTTCTTCAGCCGCTTCGCGATCGCCTTGGCGATGATCGCCGGCGTCAGGTCGGCCTGCGCGCGGAGCAGCCAGTTCTCGCTCGGGTTCGGGCGCGACCATTCGCCGCCGGAGGTGTCGCCCTCGGGCTCGTCGAACTTGCCCAGCACGTTGGGCCGCACGTCGGGCCGCCAGTTGTACAGCTCCTCCTTGAGCTGGTACTCGATCACCTGGCGCTTCTCCTCGACGACGAGGATCTCCTGCAGGCCGAGCGCGAACTCGCGCGTGATCGTCGCCTCCAGCGGCCACACCACGTTGACCTTGTGCAGCCGGATGCCGAGCTGCCGGCAGGCCGCCTCGTCGAGGCCGAGGTCGGCCAGCGCCTGGCGCGTGTCGTTGTAGGCCTTGCCAGAGGCGATGATGCCGAAGCGGTCCGATCCACCCGGGGGCCCGGCGATCACGTCATGGTTCAGCTTGTTGGCACGCACGTAGGCGAGCGCGGCGTACCACTTGTGGTCGAACAGGCGCGACTCCTGCTCGAGCGGCGCGTCCGGCCAGCGGATGTGCAGGCCGCCGGGCGGCACGGTGAAGTCCTCGGGCAGCAGGATGTTCACGCGGTCGGGGTCGACCCAGATGCTGGCCGAGGACTCGACGATCTCCTGGATCGTCTTCATCGAGGTCCACACGCCCGCGAAGCGGCTCATCGCGAAGGCGTGCAGGCCCATGTCGAGGATGTCCTGCACGCTGGAGGGGAAGAACACCGGCAGCCCGCAGGCCTTGAAGATGTGGTCGCTCTGGTGCGCCGCGGTGCTGCTCTTGGCGATGTGGTCGTCACCCGCGATCGCGATCACGCCGCCGTGTTTCGCGGTGCCGGCCATGTTGGCGTGCTTGAAGACGTCGGAGCAGCGGTCCACGCCCGGGCCCTTGCCGTACCAGAGGCCGAACACACCGTCGAACTTCTTCGATTGCGGGTAGAGGTCGAGCTGCTGCGTACCCCACACCGCGGTGGCGGCGAGCTCCTCGTTGACGCCCGGCTGGAACACGATGTTCTGCGCCGCCAGGTGCTTCTTGGCCTGCCACAGCGCCTGGTCGTAGCCGCCCAGCGGCGAGCCGCGGTAGCCGCTGACGAAGCCGGCGGTGTTCAGCCCCGCCATCGCATCGCGCTGGCGCTGCAGCATCGGCAGTCGCACCAGCGCCTGCACGCCGCTCATGAAGGCGCGGCCGCTGCCGAGGCTGTACTTGTCGTCGAGCGTGACGCTCTCCAGGGCCTTGCGGATGGCCTCGGGCAGGGGTGCGTTCATCGGGGGGTCTCCAGCAGCGCGTGCGTGGCGGCAGTGTAGGCAAGGGCTCCGGGCAGGTGCTTTCCTTCGTTGCCTGAATATGGGATCGTGGAGCAACGATCTTGCTCAAAGTACAAGGAATAGAACAGAATCGCGCTCGACATGGCCATTCCCGGGAAAACCCCAGATCCTGCGCCGGAAGCCGCCGAGGCCCACGGCGCGGGGCTGGACCGCTACGACATCGCGATCCTGCGCGAACTCCAGCAGGATGCCCGCCTGAGCAATGCGGAGCTCGCCTCGCGCATCGGCCTGTCGGCCGCGCCGACCTGGCGCCGCGTGCGCTGGCTCGAGGAGCAGGGCTACATCACCGGCTACCGGGCCGAGATTGACCGGCGCAAGATCGGCCTCGGGGTGCTCGCCTTCGTGCGCATCGACGCCGACCGCAATACCGTCGAGGCGACCCGCCTGCTCGAAGACGCCATCCGCCGCCTGCCCGAGGTGATCTCCTGCCACTACATCAGCGGCTCGGGCACCTTCGAACTGCAGGTGATGGCCACCGACCTGGATGCGTTCTCGCGCTTTGCGCTCGATGCGCTGATGGCGCTGCCGCACGTGAAGGACGTGCACACCAGCTTCTCGCTCGGCGAGGTCAAGTCCGGCGGCGCGCTGCCGCTGGCGCACCTGCGCGCGGCCGCGCGCTGAGACTCAGCGCGAGCTGTAGCCGCGCCCGTCCATGCAGGCCGCGAGCGCGCGTTCGTAGATGCTCGGGTCGCCCACCGCGCCGGGGTGCTGCGTGGCCCAGCGGTTGCACTCGCGCCGGTCGTTCTCCAGCTGCGCGGCGCTCTGGCCGTTGCGCGGGTAGTAGATCGGCTCGGGCATCGGCCGCGGGGGCGGGGCCGGCGGTACCGGCGTCGCGCCGTCGGCACCCGGCGGCGGCGCGACCACCGCGTAACCGGCCGGTGCCGGCGTGTAGTACACGCCGTTGGCGTAGTAGTACGGCGCGCCGCCGATCCACAGCGTGACGTAGGACGGCGGCAGCAAGGGCACCATGATGCCCACCGGTGGCAGCACGACGCGGAAGCGCGTGCCGTAGGGCCGGTACCAGACCCCGCCGTGGAAGAAGAACTGCCCGCTGCCGAAGGTCACGCCGACGCTGCCGCCGGGCAGTGCCGGGGACACCCAGCCGGGCGCCGGGTAGTAGTGGTCGTGCCGGTAGCGGCCGTCGAACACCGCAGGCGGCGGCGGGCCGCGGCGAGCGGGGGGCGGCGGCGGGCGGTGGCGTTCCTGCGCGGCCAGCGGCGCGGCGATCAGGGCGGCGAGGGCAAGGGCGGCAATGCGCTTCATGGCGGCCTCCGGGCAAGGTCCCCATGCTCCGCGCCGCTCGCATCACGCCGATTGCGCGCCCGCAAAGAAGCGTTTCAGCCCGAGGGCCACTTCGGCCACAGCGCCCACAGCCGCAGCGGCTGCTTCATGCGCCCGGCCTGCGCCTCGGCCTCCTCGCCCCAGCCCCAGAAGTAGTCGGCCCGCACTGCGCCGGTGATCGCGCTGCCGGTGTCCTGCGCCATCACGAGGCGGCGCAGCGGCGTGCTGGACAGCGGCTCGGTGGCATCCAGCCAGACCGGCGTGCCGTAGGGAATCGACTGCGGGTCGACGGCGATCGAGCGGCCCGGTGTCAGCGGCACGGCCTGCGCGCCGCGCGGGCCGAGTGTCGGGTCGGGCAGCGGCTCCTCGCGGAAGAACACGTAGCGCGGGTTGCTCCACAGCAGATCGTTCAGGCGCTTCGGGTTCGCGCGCGCCCAGGCGCGGATCGCCGGCCAGGAGGCCTGCTCGGGCCGGAGCTCGCCCTGCTCGATCAGCCAGCGGCCGACCGACTTGTAGGGCTGGTCGTTGTGGCCCGCGTAGGCCAGCCGCACCAGGCGGCGCGTGCCGTTCGGCTCGGCGACGAGCAAGCGGCCCGAGCCCTGCACCTGCAGCAGCAGCGCATCCAGCGGGTCGGCCACGTAGGCCAGCTCGCGGCCGCGCAGCGCCGCCTGCGCCGCCGGCAGCGACTCGATCTGCTGGCGCGTCCACCAGGGCCGGCGCGCGGCCAGGTCGTCCGGAGGCGCGTGCAGCGGCACGCGGAAGGCGCCGCGCGGCTGGCGCTGCGCCTCGACCAGCGGCTCGAAGTAGCCGGTGATCAGGCCGTCGGCCGAGCCCTCGGGCGATTCGACGCGGTAGGGCTGCAGCCGCGCCTGCAGCCACTCGCGCGCCTGCACGTCGCTGGCCGGCACGAAGCCGCGCGCCGCCAGGCACAGGCCCTGCCAGCCGGGCGCGGGCTTGTCGCAGCCGCGCTGCAGCGCCGGCCAGAGTTCGCGCGTGGTGTCCTGCTGCCAGCCGGGCAGCTCGGCCCAGTCCACCGGCACCCAGCGCGAGCGCGCGCGCACGATGGCCGGGCCGCCCGGCGCGCTGGCCGAGGGGGCGGGGGTGGTTGCGGGGGGCGGGCCCTCGTCGACCAGGCTGCCGCAGCCGGCCAGGCTGCCTAGAATCGCGGCGCCCGTCACGAGCACTCGCCAGGAAACGTCGATCATGTGGCTGATTCTGCTGGAAGCCCTGCTGGCCCTCGTGATCCTGCTGGGCATCGTCTGGTGGACCATGTTCTCGGGCCGCCGGCGCGGTGAGCGCCACGACGCCGACGGCGACTCAGGCCGCTGACTCGCGCGGCGGCCACACGAACGACAGCGGGCGCGTCAGCAGGCGGCGTCGCCAGGCCCGGTAGATGCGGCTGCGGTCGGCGAGGCGGATGCCGCGCGAACGCAGCGCCACCTTGAAGGCGAGCACGAAGCTGACCGTCAGGTTCAGCAGCCCGGTCAGCGCGATGCCGGCCGCGCACCACCAGAACGCACCCTCGCCCAGCAGCCCGGGCCCGAGCGCGCCCAGCGCCGCGGCGAGCTGGCCGGTCGAGAGGGTCACGTGGCGCACCTCGACCGGCAGGGCGAAGAAACCCGCCACCGCCGGCACCAGCCCGAGCATCAGCCCGAGCGAGACGTTGGCGGTGAGCCCGGAGATGTTGGCGCGCCACCAGCGCGCCCAGCGCTTGGCGCGGGCGTCGCCCAGCAGCGCGATGCTGCGCGGGTTCCAGGCGATCGCGCTGTCGAGCCGGTGCCAGACGAACCAGTTCTCGGCCCAGCCGGCGATCAACGAGCTGGCGAACAGCAGCACGCCGGTGAAGGCGGCAAACAGCGGCGTCGGCCCGAGCAGCGTGAGCGAATGCAGCACGTACTGCGCGGTGGCCTCGCCCACCAGCGGCGCGCCGAACAGCGCCTGCCAGGCGAGCTGGCCGAGCAGCACCAGCGGCCCGGCCAGCATCAGGTTGCCGAAGATGCCCGCGGCCTGCGAGCGGATCAGGTGCGCCACTTCGTCGACGAAGGCCTCGACCTTGGCGTCGTCGGAGACGTCGGCGAGCTTGTCGGCCATCGCCGGGGCGGTCATCGCCGGCTGCTTGGTGGCCACGGTCCAGTGGCACAGGTGGATGAGCACGAAGCTCGCCGCGTAGTTGACGCCGGCCCAGAAGCCGGCCCAGAACGCCGCCAGCCCGAGCGCGCCGATCGCGAACTTCACGAAGGTGGTGCCCGCGATCACCGCGCCGCCGCCGCAGGCCGCGCGCAGCATCGCGCGGTACTCGGCGCGGTCGCGGGTGATGTAGTGCTCGCCGGTCTCGGCATTGCGCTCGGCCACCTTGCGTGCCAGCAGCGAGTAGTGGCGCGCGAACAGCGCCCGCAGGCCGCGGCGCTGCTCGGCCGTGCGCGCGAGCGTGGCGAGCAGGCGCGCCAGCTCGTGCGCCGGGCGCTCGGCCAGCAGGCAGTCGAGCAGCGCCTCGATGCGGTCGCAGCGCGCGCGCAGCTGGTCGACCTCGAACACGATGCCCACCGAGACGCCGTGCTCCTCCAGGTGCTCGTGCACGCTGGCGGCGGCGCGCCGGCAGGCGGCCAGCAGGGCCCGCAGGTACTGCACCTGCTGCAGCAGGCGCGCCGTGTCGCCGGCCTGCGCCAGCTCGGCGGTGCGTTCGGCCACCGCGGCGAGCTGGCGGAAGGGGCGGTCGACCAGCAGCTCAGGGCTCATGCGCTGGCGCAGCGCGCCCGACAGCCCCGAGGCGCGCACCGCCGAGGCGAGGAACACCACGCCGTCGAGCAGCGGTGTGCGCCAGTCCTCGCCCTGCGCCCGCGCGGGGGCGAGCAGCGCGGCCAGGCGCGCCAGCGTCTCGTCGTCGACGGCCTCGAGCCAGGCCGCATCGGCCTCGCGCGGGAACAGCAGCGCGAACAGCTCGCCGAGGTCGGTGGTCTCGGGCGTGTGCGGCAGCAGCCGCGTGCGCAGCCGCTGGCCCAGCTCGGCCAGGAAATGCGTGCGCGGCGCGAAGCCGAAGTCGGCGAACAAGGCGGCGATGTCCACCTCGCGCCAGAACAGCGCGAGCAGCTCGCCGACGCGCGCGCGGTGCGCGGGGTGGCGCTCCAGCACGCCGAGCAGGTGCTTCAGGCGCAGCACCGGCGTGGGCGTCTGGCGTTCGCCTTCGAGCGGCGCATGGCGCAGCCACTGCATCAGCCGCACCAGCCACAGGTGGCGTTCGGCCAGCGACGCCTTCGGGTCGGCGCCGTTCAGCAGTGCGGTGAGGTCCCAGGTCGAACGGCGGGCCCGGGTCGTCATGCGCGGGTCAGTGCAGCGCGGAGGCGGTGGTCAGGCCGAACTCGGGCACCGGCGCGTCGAACGGCCGCGCGTCCTCGGTCATGCAGAAGAAGGTGCCGCGCATCGTGCCGTGCGGCGTGCCGATCTGTGCCCAGCTCGTGTACTCGAAGCTCTCGCCGGGCTTGAGCAGCGGCTGGTGGCCCACCACCGCGAGGCCGCGCACCTCCTCCACGTGGCCGTCGGCGTCGGTGATGATCCAGTGCCGCGCGATCAGCTGCGCCGTCACGTCGCCGGTGTTGCGGATCGTGATCGTGTACGCGAAGGCGTGCCGGCCGCGAGCCGGATCGGACTGCTCGGGCAGCGGACGCACCACCACGCTGTTGGTGAACTCGGGCTTGGCCATGGGGGCGGATTCTAGAATCGCGGCCCATGCCCCCACGCCTGATCGCCCCGTCCATCCTCTCGGCCGACTTCGCCCGCCTGGGCGAGGAGGTGCGCGCCGTCATCGCCGCCGGCGCCGACTGGATCCACTTCGACGTGATGGACAACCATTACGTGCCCAACCTGACCATCGGCCCGATGGTCTGCGAGGCGATCCGCAAACATGCCGCGAAGGCCGACGGCACGAAGGTGCCGATCGACGTGCACCTGATGGTGCAGCCGGTCGACGCGCTCGCGACCGCGTTCGCCAAGGCGGGCGCGGACCTGATCAGCTTCCACCCCGATGCCAGCACGCACGTGGACCGCACGCTGCAGCTCATCCGGGCCGAAGGCTGCCGCGCCGGCCTGGTGTTCAACCCGGCCGCGCCGCTGGACGTGCTGGAGTGGGTGATCGACAAGGTCGACCTGGTGCTGATCATGAGCGTCAACCCGGGCTTCGGCGGGCAGAGCTTCATTCCCTCGGCGCTGAAGAAGATCGAGCGCGCGCGCCGGCTGATCGAGGCGAGCGGGCGCGACATCCGGCTCGAGGTCGACGGCGGCATCAAGGTCGACAACATCCGCGCCGTGGCCGATGCGGGCGCCGACACCTTCGTGGCCGGCAGCGCGATCTTCGGGCAGAAGGACTACGCCGCGGTGATCGCGGCGATGCGCGAGCGGCTCGCGGCCTAGGCTCTGCGCCGCTCCCAGGCGCGCAGCCGGCGCTGCCAATCGTCGAGCGGGGCGGCCCCCGCCGCCGACAGGCGCTCGAGCAGCGACTCCTGTTCCGCGCTGAGGCTCTCGGGGAAACGCGGCTCGATCGTCACCACGCAGTCGCCGCGCACGCCGCCGCGGTCCGGGAAGCCCTGGCCGCGCAGACGGTAGCTGCGGTGCGCGCGGCGCAGCCGCATCTGCTGCAGCCCGGATAGCGTGGGCACCTCGACCCAGCGTTCGGCCATCCAGGCGAAGCCGTCCACCGGCATCTCGCAGCGCAGCGTGCCGTCCTCGTCGAGCGTGAAGAGCGGGTGCGGTGCGAGCTCGATCTGCAGCTCCAGCGCGCCGGCGGGGGTGTGCGCCTGCAGCCGGTCACCCGCGCGTGCGCCGGGCGGGATGCGCACCGTGTGCCGGTAGCCGCGCGCCAGCCGGCCGCGGCCGGCGCAGGCGCTGCACGGCGCGGTCGACGACAGCCAGCCGTACCACGCCGGGCGGCGCAGCTCGCCCTGGCCGTCGCAGGCCGCGCAGGGCTCGCTGCGCTGGCCGCGCAGCGGCTTGAGACAGCCGGCCGCGGCCTCCTCCAGGCTCAGGCGCATGCGCCGGCGCAGCGGCCGGGCGGCCGGTTCGGCATCGGCGGCCGGCGCCGGTGACTCCGTTCCGTCCGGCCCGAGCCGGATCGTCTCGTAGGCCGTGTTGATGCGCTGCATGCGCGCCAGCGCACCGGGCGCGGGGTTGCGGTCCGGGTGCCATTGCGCCACCAGGCGGCGCCAGGCCGCCTTCACCTGCGCCACACTCGCACCGGGCGCCAGGCCCAGTTCGGCATAGGCGTGTTCGATCACCAAGAGCATGTCCTCCCGGGGGGCATGCTAGCGGCTCGGCCCTCAGGCCATCGGCGCCGGTGCGTGCACGGGCGTGCGGCTCGGCGCCGCCGGCCCGGCCTGCGCCAGCCGGGCGACGATCTGCCCGAGCTTGTTGATCGCCGCCTCGGTGCGCGCGGTGAAGGGCTCGCCGTACTGCAGGCGGATGAAGTGGTCGAAGCGGCGCGTGGTGGAGAAGGCCGCGCCGGGCGCGACGCCGATGTGCTCGTGCCGCGCCATCGCGAACACCTCGCGTGAATCGACGTGCTTCGGCAATTCGATCCACAGCATCATGCCGCCCTGCGGCAGCGAGAGCCGGCAGCCCATCGGGAAGTGGCGCGCCACCGCGTCGGCCATCTGCAGCATCTGCGTCTTCAGCGCGGCGCGCAGGCGGCGCAGGTGGTGGTCGTAGCCGCCGTCGCGGATGAACTGCGCCAGCACCTCCTGCGTCACCATCGGGCAGGCCACCGAGGTGCGGAACTTCAGCGCCTGCGTCTTCAGGAAATGCCGACCCGGCGCGACCCAGCCGATGCGGTAACCCGGCGCGACGGTCTTGGTGAAGGCCGAGCACAGGATGATGTCGCCGTCCGGATCGAAATGCTTGAGCACCGGCGGGCGCTGCTCGCCGAAGTGGATCTCGCCGTAGATGTCGCTCTCGATGATCGTGATGCCGCGCTCGCCCATCATCTGCACCAGCGCGCGCTTGCGCTCGGGCGGCATCAGGCTGCCCATCGGGTTGGGGAAGTTCGGCAGCAGCACGCAGGCGCGCACCGCGCCGGGCTGCTGCGTCGCGAAGTCGAGCGCCTCGAGCGAGATGCCGTCCCTCGGATGCGTCGGGATCTCGAGCGCGCGCATCCCGAGGCTCTCGATCACCTGCAGCAGGTGGAAATAGGTGGGCGACTCCAGCACGATGGTGTCGCCGGCCTGCGCCACCGAGCGCAGCGCGAGGTAGACCGCCTCCATGCCGCCGTTGGTGATGACGATCTCCTCGGGCCGCAGCTGCACGCCCGAGCTGACCGCGCGGCGCGCGATCTCCTGGCGCAGCGCCGGGCTGCCCTCCATCTGGCAGCGCGAGGCGTACTCCGGGTGGCGCCGGTTCACGCCAGCCATCAGGTGCTGCAGCTTGGCCTCGGGCAGCAGGGTGCGCGCCGGCTGGGCGTGGAACGAGGGCACTGCGAGCGGATCGTTGACGATCCACAGGAACTCCTGCAGCACCTGGTCCATGTTGACCAGCGAGGGCGGTGCCATGCGCAGGTCGAGCATCGGTTCGGGCAGCACCGGCACGCGCGGGGCGACGAAGTAACCCGACTTGGGGCGCGCCTGCACCAGGCCGCGGTTCTCCAGGCTGCGGTAGACCTGCAGCGCGGTGCTCATGCTCACGCCGTGCTGCTGGCTGAGCGCGCGCACCGAGGGCAGCCGCGTGCCGGCGCGCAGGGCGCCGCTGGCGATGCCCGCCTCGAGCTGCCCGGCGATGCGCTGGTACAGGGGCCCGGGGGCGGCGCTCGCGTCCATGCAGGGCATTGTGGACCGTGCGGCAGGGCGCGTACCAGTACAGAGGTGGCCATAGGGCACCGGTACAGAGCGGCCGCCGCACCCCTCTGTGCTGCTGCAGTTCGGGCAGCGCTGGCGCTGTTGCGCCGGCGCGCGCGGCGGAACACTGGCCACCCAGCCACTCGAGGATGCCGCCATGCTCCGCTTCGAACCCCCCGTCGAGCTGCAGCTCGCCCCCGGACGCCTGCTGCGCTGGCAGCAGCATGAAGCGGTGCGCCTGCGCGTGGCCGCCGGGCGCGTCTGGATCACCCGGTGCGGCGATCCCGACGACCACTTCCTCGATGCGGGCCAGCACATGCTGCTCGCGCCGCGGGCGCAGGTGCTGGTCGGGGCCGAACGCGCCGGCGCCCGCATCCTGATCGAGACCGCCCCGGCGTCTCAAGGAAACGCCGGGCCGTCCCAAGTTTCCTTGACCCCCGCGGGGGGGGGCGGGCCGGGCCTGGCCCGGCCCTGGGGGTGCTCAGAAGAAGGCGCGCAGGTAGTTGACCGGCGCGTGGTCGGCGAAGCTGCGCAGCCCCACGTGGCCCGGCCGCCAGGCCTGCTGCAGCAGGTACGCCAGCTTGGCGCGGCGGCCGTCGGCCTGCATCGCCGCCTCGGAGGGATCCTCGCGCAGGCGGCCCGCTGAATCGATGTAGCTCGGCGCGCGCACGTGCACGTAGTCGAGCTCGGGCGGCGGCACGCGGGTGACGATGTCGGTGCAGTCGACGTAGCGCGCGCCCGGCACGCCGGCCAGCGCGGCGGCGAAGCCGGCGTTGCCCACCCGCGGCGAGCCGAGCGTGACGAGCAGCGTGGGCCGCAGCAGCGTCGCCGCCAGCGTCGCGAGCGCCGCGCCCAGGCTGTGCCCGGTCAGCACCAGCGCGCCGCTGCCGCTGCCGGCGCCGCCCAGCCAGGCCTCGAGCTCGGCGCGCAGGCCGCGGCACGCACGGGCGAACCCGGCATGCACGCGGCCGCCGGTCTCGGGCCACTCGACGGGCGGGAAGTTCAGGTCGGTCAGCAGGTCGTCCAGGTCGTCGGGCTGCGTGCCGCGGAACGCGAGCAGGCGCGTGCCGTCGCTGCTGCGCCGCGTGCCGTAGGCGTAGCTGCCGCTGTCCGCGTGCACGAACAGCGTGACCGGGCCGAAGCCGACGCGCGCCAGCGCCTCGTCGAGCCGCACCCGCTCGCCCGGCACGGTCTCGGCGCGCAGGTAGGCGAGCCGGGCCGCCTCCATCGCGATCTGCGGCAGCGGCAGCACCGCGCCGGCCACGAACAGCGTGCCACGCTGTTCGCTGTGGTAGAGCGCCTCGCGGGTGGCGTCGTAGGGGAGCATGGCGCGGCGATCATGCGCGCGCCGGCGTGTCCCGCGCAATGGGGATCCTGGGGGCGGCGCGTCATTGACACGCCCGCACGCCGGTGCCGATGATCCGCCACCGCCGCGAAACCGGAGCCGCCCGATGAGCCTCGCCGAACTGCCGCAACACGCCGCGATCCACGTGATCTCGGACATCCACATGGGCGGCCAGCCCGGCTTCCAGATCCTGCGCGAGGCCGCCCGGCTGGCGAACTACGTGCTGCGGCTGGCCGCCGAGCGCCCCGGTGAGTCGGTCGCGCTGGTGCTCAACGGCGACGTGTTCGACACCCTGGCCGAGGACCTGGGCGGGGCCTACGTCGCCATCGAGCAGGCGCAGCAGGTGGTCGGCCGCATCATGGGCGACGATTCCTTCCGGCCGGTCTGGGACGCGCTGGCACAGTTCGCGCGCACGCCCGGGCGCAGCCTGGTGTTCGTGATCGGCAACCACGACATCGAGATCGCCTTCCCGGCGGTGCAGCGCCTGATCCTGGCGCGCCTGGCCGGCGACGACCTGGCCGCGCGCGCGCGCATCGAGTTCTCCACCACCGGGGCCGGCTACACCTGCCGCGTGGGCGATGCGCGCGTCTACTGCACGCACGGCAACGAGGTCGATGCGTGGAACTACAACCGCTACGAGGACCTGGCGCGCGTCGGGCGGCGGCTCAACGCCGACCAGCCGTTCGACGGCGCGCAGTGGCGCCCCAACGCCGGCACCAAGATGGTCAAGGAGGTCATGAACGCGGTGAAGCGCCGCTACGCGTGGATCGACCTGCTGAAGCCGGAGAACTCGGCGGCGGTCGGCACACTGATGGTGATCGACCCGGGCCAGATGCAGAAGCTCGGCGAGCTGGTGGGCATCGTCGGCGAGCAGGTGCGCGGCCAGGGCCAGCTCGACCAGCGGCTGTCGGCCGACGGCTTCGCCGAGCCGGCCGGCGCCGCCCCGACGCCGGCGGCGCTCGAGCAGCTGCTCGGGCCGAACCTGCGCGCGGCGCAGCAGCCGCGCCCGGCGGCCGACGACATGCTGCTGGCGGCCGAGGGCGGGCTGGCCGGTGCGCCGATGCCGCCGCCGGGCGACGCCACGCTGGGCACCGGGCAGCTGATCTGGGACCGGCTGACCGGCTGGATCCGCGGCATCGACAAGCCGGAGGCACTGCGCCGCGCGCTGCTCGACTGGCTCAAGGGCGACAAGACCTTCGACCCGTCCGATCCGGACGCGACCTGCACCGACGTGATGAAGACGGTCGGCCCGGGCGTGGACATCGTCGTCACCGGCCACACCCACCTGGCCCGCGCGCTGCGCCTGGCCGACGGCCGGCTCTACTTCAACAGCGGCACCTGGATCCGCCTGATGCGCTTCACCGAGGCGATGCTGCGCGACACGGCCGTGTTCAAGCCGGTCTACGACACGCTGATCGACGGCCGCATGGCGGCGCTCGACGCCGCGCTGGTCGGCGGCCAGCCGCTGGTGCTGGACTGGACCACCGAGATCGAGATCGCGGCCGAGGGCGCCGGCGTGCGCGGCCGGCTCAACCGCATCGAGGGCGACGGCACGGCCGCGCCGGCCGTGCTGGGCGAGCTGCGCCGTGGCTGAGTGCGGCGCCATGCAGGACATCCGCTCCACCAAGATCGAGCTGCTGCGCGGCGGCCCGGCGCACAACCAGCTGCTCTCGCCGCTGACGCCCTACATCGCGCTGGGCGGCGCGTCGGCGCCGCAGACCGTGTTCCTGCCCTGGGAGCACCGCCAGCTGCTCTCGCGCCTGGCGCGCCTGCGCTACGTGCAGGGCGGCGTGCCGGTGCCGCCGGCGCAGCGCGAGGCCGAGCTGCGCGAGCTCGGCGAGGCGGTCGGGCGTGTGCTCGGGCAGGTGCCGGGGCTGCAGAGCGCGCTGCACGGCCTCGGCCGCGACGGCGGTGCGCTGGCGCACCTGCGGCTGTCGATCTCGGCGCTCGAGCTGTCGATGGTGCCCTTCGAGGCCGCGATCGCGCCGGACAACTTCCCCGGCTCGGGCGCGCCGCTGCTGCTGCACACGCCGACCGTGATCACGCGCGAGATCCGCCGCAACGAGACGGTCGAGGTGCCCTGGGACCGCAAGCCGCGCATCCTGTTCGCGTTCGCGACGCCGCGCGGTATGGCGCCGGTGCCGGCGCAGGAGCACGTGAACGCGCTGCGCCGCGCGATCGAACCCTACGTGGAGATCCGCGACGCCGCCGCCGACCGCCTGCCGAGCGTGCGCGCCCTGCTCACCGTGCTGCCCGAGGCGAGCCTGAAGGACATCGCCGACGAGTGCCGCCGCAACGACTACACGCACGTGCACCTGCTGGCGCACGGCGCCGAGACCAAGGAGTCGGAGCAGGGCGTCTACGGCATCGCGCTGCGTGCCGGCGGCGGCTCGGACGAGGCCCAGGTGGTGGACGGCAAGACGCTCGCGATCGCCCTGTGCGGCTCGGGCGCCGACGGCTCGGCCAAGGGCCGGCCGGTGCTGGTGTCGCTGGCGACCTGCGACTCCGGCGCGGTCGATTCGGTGATCGTGCCCGGCGGCAGCATCGCGCATGCGCTGCACGAGGCCGGCATCCCGTGGGTCGTGGCCTCGCAGTTCCCGCTCTACATGAGCGGGTCGAACGTGGCCGTCGACACGCTGTACGGCCAGCTGCTCGCCGGCGAGGACCCGCGCCGCGTGCTGCGCCTGCTGCGCCAGCGCCTGAGCACCGAGGTCACGCATGCGCACGACTGGGCGAGCATCGTCGCCTACGCGGTCTCGCCGTGGGACTTCGAGGCGCGCGTCGAGGCCTTCCGCGACCGCCAGGTGCGCGCGCGCCTGGACGTGCGCTTCAAGCGCATGGACGCGCTGGCCGGACTCGACGCGCTCGGCGCGTCGCAGGCGGTCGAGTTCGACCAGCTGGCCGAGGCGATCCGCGCCGAGCATGCGGGCTGGATCGGGCGCAGCGCGCGTCGGCTGGAGACCGCCTCCAAGGCCGACCGGCCGCAACATGCACGCTCCCATGCCGAGGCGCTGGGCATGCGCGGCGCGAGCGAGAAGCGCATCGCGATCGCCTGGGCCGAGCGGGCCCGCGACGGCAACGCCCAGGCGGCCGAGCACGCGCTGCAGGCCTACCGCGCCTCGCGCGACGCCTACCGGCAGGCGCTCGAGACCGACCCGACCAACCATTGGGTGGCGACGCAGTTCCTCTCGGTCTGCACCACGCCGGCGCTGCTGCCCGAGGGCGGCGAGGCGGCGCTGCGCGAGCGCTACGGCGACTGGTGGGTGGCGGCGCGGCAGGTCGCCGAATGGCAGTTGCGCGGCAGCAGCGGCGAGGCGCGTGCCTGGGCGCTCGGCACGCTGGCCGAGCTCGACCTGCTGGGCAGCGTCTACCAGGCCCGCGGCTTCAAGATCGGCGAGGCGACGCAGCGCGTGGCCGAGCGCTGCCGCCAGATCGTCGACAGCGTCGGTGCACAGGCGTTCGCGGTGGCCTCGACGGAGCGGCAGTTCCAGCGCTACCTGAAGAACTGGCCGCATGCCCGCTGGAAGCGGCTGGCCGAGGCGGCCGTGCAGGCCCTGACGCCCGAGCGCTGACAGCGTCGTCGGCGCGATTGACCGAAGTCAAGGTTTCGGACCCGCGGCCGCCTAGACTGCCCGCCATGCGCTCCGGCCGCTCGTGGACCCTCGGCACCAAGCTCGGCCTGGTGGCGCTGCCGTTCCTGCTGCTCGCGCTGGCGACCATCGGCGCCACGCTGTGGGTTTCGTGGCAGCTCGACGGCGGGGCCGCGGCAGTCAACGAGGCCGGCCGCATGCGCATGCAGGCCTACCGCCTGGCACTGGCCGCCGGCACCGGCGACCGCGCCGCCCTGCCGGGGCTGACCGAGGAGTTCGACCGCAGCGTCGCGCTGCTGCGCCACGGCGACCCCGAGCGCCCGCTGTTCCTGCCCTGGGACGAGGACAGCAGCGCCCGCTTCGCACAGGTCGAGGCCGACTGGCAGCTCTTCCGCGCACGCTGGGGCGCGGGCCCGGCGGACGACGCAGCCGCGCTGCGCCGCGACGCGGCCGGGTTCACCGGCCACATCGACGCGCTGGTGCGCGCCATCGAGGGCCACCTGTCGCGCTGGACCGCGCTGATGCACCTGCTGCAGACCGCGATGATGGCGCTGGCGGTGGTCGGCGCGGCGGTGCTGGTCTACACCGGCTACCGCTTCGTGCTCGAGCCGGTGGGCGAGCTCAAGCGTGCCATCGAGGGCATCCAGGCCGGCGACTTCGGCGCGCGTGTCGACCGGGCCACGCGCGACGAGTTCGGCACCCTGGCCGACGGCTTCAACCAGATGGCCGAGAACCTGCAGCAGATGTACCGCCACCTCGAGGCCAAGGTGACCGAGAAGACCGCCCAGCTGGAGGAGAAGCGCGAGCGGCTCGAGGCGCTGTACGACGTCACCGCGCTGGTGGCCGGCGCCACCGCGCTGGAGCCGCTGGCGCGCGGCTTCGCGCAGCGCATCCGCCGCGTGGCGCGGGCCGACGCGGTGGCGCTGCGCTGGGCCGACGAGGCGCGCGAGCGATTCCTGCTGCTGGCCAGCGACGGCCTGCCGGCCTCGATCGCCGACGACGAGCACTGCGTGCGCGCCGGCCAGTGCCATTGCGGCAGCACCGCCGACGCGGTGCGCGTGATCCCGATCCGCAGCGCCGCGCCCGGCCTGGCGCATTGCGCCCAGGCCGGCTACCAGACCGTGGTGTCGGTGCCGATCCGCCACCACGAGCGCCTGATGGGCGAGGTCGACCTGCTGTTCGACGCCCAGGTCACGGTCGGCGAGGCCGAGCGCTCGCTGCTCGAGGCGCTGGCCGCGCACCTGGCCGGCGCGATGGAGAACCTGCGTCTGGTGGCGCTCGAGAAGGAGGCCGCGGTGGCGCAGGAGCGCAGCTTCATCGCGCGCGAGCTGCACGACTCGATTGCACAGTCGCTCGCCTTCCTGAAGATCCAGGTCCAGCTGCTGCGCGACGCGCTGGCCGCCGGCGACCAGGCCCGCCTGGCGCAGGTGGCCGGCGAGATCGACGCCGGCGTGCGCGAGAGCTACGGCGACGTGCGCGAGCTGCTGATGCACTTCCGCACCCGCACCAACGCCGAGGACATCGAGCCGGCGCTGCAGACCACGCTGCGCAAGTTCGAGCACCAGAGCGGCCTGGCGGTGCAGTACGCGAGCCAGGGCCAGGGCCTGCCGCTGCCGCCCGACCAGCAGGTGCAGGTGCTGCACATCGTGCAGGAGGCGCTGTCGAACGTGCGCAAGCATGCGCGCGCCGCGCGCGTCTGGCTCGACGTGCAGCAGCAGCCGCGCTGGCGCTTCGAGGTGCGCGACGACGGCGTCGGCTTCGACGCCGAACGCGGCGCGCCCGACGAGACGCATGTCGGCCTGCGCATCATGGCCGAGCGCGCCGCGCGCCTGGGCGCGACGCTCGAGCTGTTCTCCACGCCCGGGCGCGGCAGCTCGGTGGTGCTGACGCTGCCGGCGGCGGCCGGGGCGCTGGCGGAGGCGGCGTGATCCGGATCCTGGCGGTCGACGACCACACGCTGTTCCGTCGCGGGCTGATGGCGCTGCTCGCGCGCGAGGCCGACTTCCAGGTCGTCGGCGACGCGGGCGATGCCGGCGAGGCGCAGCGCCGGGCGCAGGCGCTGCAGCCCGACCTGATCCTGCTCGACAACCACCTGCCCGGCGTGAACGGTGTCGACGCGCTGCCCGCGCTGCACGAGGCCGCGCCGCTCGCGCGCGTGCTGATGCTGACCGTCAGCGAGGACGAGCAGGACCTTGCCGCCGCGCTGCGCGCCGGCGCCTGCGGCTACCTGCTCAAGACCATGGACGGCGACGCGCTGGCCGCGGCGATCCGGCGCGCGATGCGCGGCGAGAGCGTGATCGCCGACGAGATGTCGGGCAAGCTGCTGGCCGCCTTCCGTGCGCCGGCCGCGCCGGCCGCACCGGCCTCGCCGCTGGCCAGCCTGTCGCCGCGCGAGCTCGACATCCTGCGCGGCATCGCGCGCGGCGAGAGCAACAAGCAGATCGCGCGCACGCTGGGCATCGCCGAGACCACCGTCAAGATCCACGTGCAGCATGTGCTGCGCAAGCTCGACGTGGCCTCGCGCGTGCAGGCCGCGGTGCTGGCCACGGAGCAGGGCCTGGCCTGATGCCGAAGCACGCGCCGGCGGCCGGGCTTTCCCGCGACGTCGGCGGGGGTGTGGATGCCCCGGCCGCAGCGCCGCGTCAAGATCGCTGCCGATGTCCCCGTCCACCGAGCTGCCCGCCGAGCTGACGCTGAGCACCTGGGAACGCCAGGCCGGCGCGCTGGCCAAGGCCCGGCCGGCGACGGTGGCCGATGCGCTGCGGGCGCTGCACAAGGCGCACGAGGCGGTGCCCTGGGGGCTGCTCGTGCTCGACGGGCTGCAGGATGCGGCCGCCGCCGAGCTGCGCGTGGCCCAGCTGCGCAGCGAAGGCGAGCGCCGGCTGCGCCCGCTGCAGCAGCAGGCCCAGGCCACGGCGCAGGCGGCCTCGAAGTGGCTCGCCGGCGCGCGCCAGGGCGGCGCGGCGCCCCGGCCCGCGCTGCAGGCGGCCGAGGCGCTGGGCCGCGCGGTCGCGCCCTGGTGCAGCGTGCTCGAGCGCGCCTGGCAGGCGGCCCTGGAGGCCGCGCAGCGGCGCCTGGAGGAACTGCAGGCGCAGGCGCAGCAGCAGGCCGCCGCCGAACCCGAGGACAGCCCCGAGCGGCGCCGCGTCAGCGCCCGCGTGGTGCAGCAGTTCCGCCTCGTCAAGAACCGGCCGGACATCCCCGTGAAGTACCTGCTGTGCCTCGGCCACCGCAGTTGCGCGCCCTACCTCGGCCCGTCCGCGGGCGACACCTTCAAGCCGCTGCTGGCCAAGGTGCTCAAGGGCGACACCGGCCTGAAGTACTTCCACGGCGACTGCGTCTGGGAGGACGGCGGCTACACCTTCGTCGGCCCGCGCATGACCAGCACGATCGCGCGCCGCATCGAGCGCGGCCTGTTCGAGCTGACCGGCACGCGCTGGCGCGTGCGTGCGCACGAGTAAGCTCTCGACCATGGACGAAGCGCTGCCCGAAGGCCTGCACGGCACCGTGCTCGTGATCGAGGACGACCCGATCAGCCGTTCCCTCGTGGCCGGCCTGCTCGAGGGCCAGCCCGACGTACGCCTGCTGCAGGCGGCCAGCGCCGAGGACGGCATCCGACTGGCACGCGAGCAGTCGCCCGACCTGGTGCTGCTGGACATGCGTCTCGGCGCGGCCAGCGGCCTGGACGTGGTGCGCGCGCTCAGCGAGCCGATCGCCGCGGGCCGCTTCGACGTCGTGCTGCTGACCGGCGATACGCTGTCGATGGAGGTGCTCAAGGCGATGAGCCTGGGCGCGCGCGAGTACTGGCCCAAGCCGGTGCGCCTGCCGCGCCTGCTCGCCGCGCTGGCGCGCGCGGCGGCGCGGCCGCGCCTCAGCTGAGCGTGTCGCGCACCGCCACGCGCGGCTTGTAGATGCCGCAGGCGAGCACCAGGTCCTCCTCGACCGGCTCCACGTACGAGGTCTTGGGCGCCACCTCGCCGGTGGCCGGGTTGCGGAAGTCGTAGTCGATCCAGCCGCCGCCGTGCCGCGCCACATCGAAGGCATCGCGCGTGAGCTTGGCCCCGTCGACCCCCGGGATCGTCGTCACGTTCACGCCCAAGCGCGCCGGGTTGCCGCCGAAGGCGCGGTAGACGCCCTGGCGGTCGAGCGCGAACACGTACATGTCGCGGTCGGTGAAGCGCTTGCCGTCGGCGGTGATCTCCTCCAGCGCCGCGCGCCCCTTGCGCTTGTACAGCTCGACGGCGGCGCGCACCATCGCCAGCGCCTCGTCGGCGCTGCCCTGGCGCAGGCGGAACGAACTCACCGCCGCGGCCAGCTGCTCGGCCCGCTCGCCGAGCTGCTCGGAGCCGTGCATGGCCTTCTCAACCATCTGGGCGTTGCGCTGCGTGATCTCGTCGATCTGCGCCACCGCCTGCGAGATCTGCGCCAGCCCGCCGCTCTGCTCGGCCGCGCTGGAGGAGATCCGGCCCACGTTCTCGGCCACGTCGCGGATGCCGGCGACGATCTGGTCGAAGGTGCGCTGGGTGTGCTCGATCTCGCGCACCCCGGCCTCCACATGCGTGACCGCGTCGCCGATCAGCGCCTTGATCTCGCGCGCCGAGGCCGAACTGCGCTGCGCCAGCGTGCGCACTTCGGCGGCCACCACGGCGAAGCCGCGCCCCTGATCGCCGGCCCGTGCCGCCTCGACCGCGGCATTCAGCGCCAGGATGTTGGTCTGGAACGCGATGCCCTCGATGACGCCGATGATGTCGTGCACCTTGCGTGAGCTGGCCTGGATGTCCTGCATCGTCGTGACGGCCGTGCGCACCGCGCCGCCGCCGGACTCCGCCACGTCGCGCACCTTGGCGGCCAGCGCGTCGGCCGCGCGTGCGCCCTCGGCGCTGCGCTGCACCGCGGTCGTCAGGTCCTGCACGCTGGCGGCGGTCTGCTCCAGGCTCGAGGCCTGGGACTCGGTGCGCTCGGACAGCGACTTGCTGTCGTCGGCCAGGCGCAGGCCCGACTGCGCCACCATCACCGAGTTGCTGCGGATCTGCGCCACCATCTCCGAGATGCGGCCGGTCATCTCGTCCAGCGTGCGCGCCACCACGGCCAGCTCGTCCTTGCCGGCCGCGTCGATGCGGGTCGCGAAGTCGCCCCGGGCGAGCTGGTGGACGCTGCGCTGCAGCCCCAGCACGCTGTCGAACAGCAGCTTGAAGAACGACGCCGCGAGGTAGGACACCCCCAGCAGCGTGCCCAGCCCGGCCAGCAGCGCGAACAGCCAGCGGCGCTGCGCCTGCGCGATGCGCTCGTCGAGAAGCGCCACCAGCTGCCGGGCGGCGGCCTGGCCCATCGCCATGGACTGGTCGACCGCGCGGCTGCCGGTGTCGAAGAAGGTCTTCGCGTCGACCTGCTGGCGCCCGGCGACGAACACCGCATCGACCAGCTCCGCGAACTCGCGCGAGGAGGCCAGGGCCGGCTCGAAGCCGTCGGGCACGTCCGTGCCGGTGCGGCGCAGCGCCGCCACGCTCATGCGGGTGTTGGTCGCCTGGTGGGCCAGCAGGCGCTGGAACGACACCACCCGGGCACGTTCCTCCGGCGTGACCTGGCCGCGCTGCAGCATCCCGGCGCCCAGCCCGCGCATCTGCGCCAGCGATTCGGCCCAGGGCAGCACGTGCGCCACGCTGATGTGCATCAGGTGGAAGCTGGGCGCCTGCGGGTCCAGCAGCAGCTGGCTGTCCTCCGCGCTGCGCACCACGAAGGCGTAGAGCCGGTCGACCAGCTCGGTGTGGAGGGCGAAGCTCTGCACCGCCTCGGGCGGGTGCTCGCCCGCCGCCAGGCGGGCCAGTGCGGCGGACAGTTCGCGCCACTCGGGCGCCACGCGGAACGTGTCCACCGCCGCGACGGCGGCCTGCGTCTGCGCGAGCGCGGTCGCGAGTTCGGCGCGGGTCGTCTGCAGCGGCGCGTCGACGCCGGTGTCGCCGGCCAGCCGGCGGTTGAGCAGGCCGCGATGGCGTTGTGTCACCCCGACCAGGTCGGTCACGCGCGACACGATCGCCGCGCCCTGCTTCTCGGAGACGGCGAGCCGGGCCTCGGCCTGCACCGAGTCCAGCGTCTGCCAGGTCAGCCAGGCCAGCGGCACCGTCAGCACCACCGACAGCACGGCGATCTTGGCCGGAAAGCGCAGCTGCCGCATGAGGGCGGCGCCGGGCGCGAGCAGGCGATCGAGCAGGTTCAGCGTGAAGTTCCGCACGGCACGGCTCCGGTCCGAAGGGGGTCCCGGTTCCATATCGGCCGGCGGCAGCGGCACTGAAGCGGCCGGTTGCGCATTGATCGGGATCAGTCCGTGGCGCGCTGCCGGCGGCCATCGTTCTTCCGGAGGATGCCGCGTCGTGCGGACCTCGTTCTTGCGCCGCACCCGGCGTGTGCCGGCGGCGGATGCCGCGCCGGGCGGCAGCTTCCTACAGTGGCTGCATCGACAAGGATGCGGGGGAAACCTTCATGAGCAAGCAGGGCCAGGCGCTCTCGGTGCTGATCGTCAGCACCCTGGCGTTCACCGTGTGCTTCATGGTCTGGATGATGTTCGGCGTGATCGGCATCCCGATCAAGAAGACGCTGAACCTCAACGCGACCGAGTTCGGCCTGCTGACGGCCACGCCGGTGCTGACCGGCTCGCTGATCCGCGTGCCGCTGGGCATCTGGACCGACAAGTACGGCGGCCGCATCGTGATGGCCGTGCTGATGGCCAGCACGGTGCCGGCGATCTTCCTGATGTCCTACGCGACGGCGTACTGGCATTTCCTCGCGATCGGCCTGTTCGTCGGCCTGGCCGGCGGCTCGTTCTCGGTGGGCACGCCCTACGTGGCGCGCTGGTTCCCGAAGAAGCGCCAGGGCTTCGCGATGGGCGTGTACGGCGCGGGCAACTCGGGCGCGGCGGTCAACAAGTTCGTCGCGCCGGCGCTCGTGGTCGCCTTCGGCTGGACCATGGTGCCCACCGTCTACGCCGCGATCATGCTCGGCACGGTGGTCGTGTTCTGGCTCTTCAGCTACAGCGACCCGGCGCACCACGTGCCCGCGCACACCAAGTTCAGCGACCAGCTCAAGGCGCTGAAGGACCCGAAGGTCCTGAAGTACTGCCAGTACTACTCGATCGTGTTCGGCGGCTACGTGGCGCTGAGCCTGTGGATGGTGCAGTACTACGTCGGCGAGTACGGACTGGACATCCGCGCCGCGGCGCTGCTGGCGGCCTGCTTCTCGCTGCCCGGCGGCGTGTTGCGCGCCATCGGCGGCTGGCTGTCGGACAAGTACGGTGCGCACAGCGTCACCTGGTGGGTGATGTGGGTGAGCTGGATCTGCCTGTTCCTGCTCTCCTACCCGCAGACCGACTTCACGATCGTGACCGTCAACGGCGCCAGGACCTTCCACCTCGGCCTGAACGTCTACGCCTTCACCGGGCTGATGTTCGTGCTCGGCATCTGCTGGGCCTTCGGCAAGGCGAGCGTCTTCAAGTACATCAGCGACGACTACCCGCACAACATCGGCACGATCAGCGGCATCGTCGGCCTGGCCGGTGGCCTGGGCGGCTTCGTGCTGCCGATCATGTTCGGCGCGCTGATGGACCTGACCGGCATCCGCTCCAGCGCCTTCATGCTGATGTACGGCGTGGTCTGGGTCTCGCTGATCTGGATGTACTGGACCGAGGTGCGCAAGACCGAGGTCATCGGCCCCCGCTCGCAGGCCTTCGCCCGCTGAGCTTCTTCGAGGAACCATCATGAACACCACCACCGCCGCCGGTGCACCCGCGCGTGCAGCGAGCGGCGCGGACATCGCCGACTGGCGGCCTGAGGACGAGGAATTCTGGGAAAGCACCGGCAAGAAGATCGCCTACCGCAACCTCTGGATCTCGGTGCCCGCGCTGCTGTGCGGCTTCGCGGTCTGGGGCATGTGGGGGATCATCAGCGTGCAGATGCTCAACCTCGGCTTCCCGTTCACGCAGGCCGAGCTGTTCACGCTGACCGCGATCGCCGGCATCGCCGGCGCGACGATGCGCATCCCGGCCTCCTTCCTGGTGCGCCTCTCGGGCGGGCGCAACACCATCTTCCTGACCACCGCGATGCTGCTCGCGCCGGCCATCGGCACCGGCATCGTGCTGCAGCACAAGGACTGGCCGCTGTGGGCCTTCCAGCTGATGGCGCTGTGGTCGGGCGTGGGCGGCGGCAACTTCGCCTCGTCGATGTCCAACATCAGCACCTTCTTCCCGAAGCGGCTGCAGGGCACCGCGCTCGGGCTGAACGCGGGGCTGGGCAACTTCGGCGTGACGACGATGCAGATCGTCATCCCGCTGGTGATGACGGTCGGCCTGTTCGGCACCTTCGGCGGCGAGCCGATGACGCTGCTGAAGGACAGCGGCTGGATCTTCGGCAAGATCGCCGCCGGCACGTCGACCTGGATCCAGAACGCCGGCTTCGCCTGGCTGCTCTCGCTGGTGCCGCTGTCGATCCTGTGCTGGTTCGGCATGAACAACCTGAAGACGGTCTCGCCCGACACGGGCCATCCGCTCGTCGCGTTCGCCAAGATCACCTGGCTCTACACGCTGGCCTTCATCCCGTCGATCCTCGGGCTGTACCTGTACCTGCCCAAGCCGACCGGGCTGGGCCTGATCAGCATGTGGGTCGCGATCCCGCTGGACATCGTGGCCGCGCTGACCATCATGCGCCTGGCCGCCTTCGGCCCGATGAAGGAGAACATCGCGAAGCAGTTCGCGATCTTCCGCGACAAGCACACCTGGTCGCTGACGGCCCTCTACATCGTCACCTTCGGCTCGTTCATCGGCTTCTCGATGGCGCTGCCGCTGGCGATGAAGGTGATCTTCGGCGTCAGCCACGTGCAGGACGCCGCCGGCGTGTGGCAGCACACGGCCGCCAACCCGAACGCGCCGACCGTGCTGGCCTACGCCTGGATCGGCCCCTTCGTCGGCGCCGCGGTGCGCCCGGTGGGCGGCTGGATCAGCGACAAGCTCGGCGGCTCGATCGTCACGCAGGTGATCTCGGCGGTGATGGTGGCCGCCTCCGTCGCCGTCGGCTGGGTGATGCAGCAGGCCTGGTACTCGGCCACGCCGGAGCAGTACTTCCCGGCCTTCCTCGGCCTGTTCATCCTGCTGTTCGCCGCCAGCGGCATCGGCAACGGCTCGACCTTCCGCACCATCGGCGTGATCTTCGACCGCGCCCAGGCCGGCCCGGTGCTGGGCTGGACCTCGGCGGTGGCTGCCTACGGCGCCTTCATCGCGCCGATCGTGATCGGCGACCAGATCAAGGCCGGCACGCCGCAGTTCGCGATGTACGGCTTCGCGGTGTTCTACGCCGTCTGCCTGGTGCTGAACTGGTGGTTCTACCTGCGCCGCAACGCCTACGTGAAGAACCCTTGAAAGAACCGACATGAGCCACTTCCTCGATCGACTCACGTACTTCAAGCAGCCCAAGGAGGCCTTCTCCGGCGGGCACGGCGTCGCCACCGGCGAGGACCGCACCTGGGAGGACGCCTACCGCGACCGCTGGGCGCACGACAAGGTGGTGCGCTCCACCCACGGCGTGAACTGCACCGGCTCGTGCTCGTGGAAGATCCACGTCAAGGGCGGCATCGTCACCTGGGAGACGCAGCAGACCGACTACCCGCGCACCCGCTGGGACATGCCCAACCACGAGCCGCGCGGCTGCGCGCGCGGCGCGAGCTACAGCTGGTACCTCTACAGCGCCAACCGTGTGAAGTACCCGCTGGTGCGCGGCCGGCTGCTGAAGGCCTGGCGCGAGGCGCGCCTCCAGCACGACCCGGTGACCGCCTGGGCCAGCCTGGTGGAGGACGAGGCCAAGCGGCGCGACTGGCAGCGCGTGCGCGGCCTGGGCGGCTTCGTGCGCTCGAGCTGGGACGAGGTCAACGAGATCGTCGCCGCGGCCAACGTGCACACCATCAAGAAGCACGGGCCGGACCGCATCATCGGCTTTTCGCCGATCCCGGCGATGTCGATGATCAGCTACGCCGCCGGCTCGCGCTACCTGTCGCTGATCGGCGGCGTGTGCATGAGCTTCTACGACTGGTACTGCGACCTGCCGCCCTCGAGCCCGCAGGTCTGGGGCGAGCAGACCGACGTGCCCGAGTCGGCCGACTGGTACAACAGCACCTACCTGATCGCCTGGGGCAGCAACGTGCCGCAGACGCGCACGCCCGACGCGCACTTCTTCACCGAGGTGCGCTACAAGGGTGCGAAGACGGTGGCGGTGACACCCGACTACGCCGAGATCAGCAAGCTCTGCGACCTCTGGCTGCACCCCAAGCAGGGCACCGACGCCGCGCTCGCGATGGCCATGGGCCACGTGATCCTGAAGGAGTTCTACTTCGACAAGCGGTCCGCGTATTTCGACGACTACGCGCGCCGCTACACCGACCTGCCGATGCTGGTGCTGCTGAAGGAGCAGGCCCTGCCCGACGGCCGCACGGCGCTGGTGCCCGACCGCTACCTGCGCGCGAGCGACTTCAACGGCAAGCTCGGCCAGGCCAACCACCCGGAATGGAAGACGGTGGCCTTCGACGAGGTCGGCAAGGTCGTGCTGCCGAACGGCGCGATCGGCTTCCGCTGGGGCCCGGACGGGCGCGCCGACGCCGGCCAGTGGAACCTCGAGGCCAAGGAGGCGCGCCACGGCAAGGACGTGAAGCTCAAGCTCTCGGTGCTCGAGGGGGACTACCCGGGCGGCGAGACCGCGCAGGTCGCCTTCCCGTACTTCGCCGGCAGCGCCACCGAACATTTCACCGCCAGCCCGCAGAGCGGCGGCGAGGTGCTGGTGCGCACGGTGCCGGTGCAGCGCATCACGCTCGGCAAGGAAGGCGAGAAGCGCGAGGCCGTGGTCGCCACGGTGTTCGACCTGCAGGTGGCCAACTACGGCGTCGCGCGCGGCCTGCCCGGCGACAGCGCGCCCACGAGCTACGACGACGACCAGCCCTACACCCCGGCCTGGCAGGAGCGCATCACCGGCGTGCCGCGGGCGCAGGTGATCAGCGTGGCGCGCGAGTTCGCAGACAACGCCGACAAGACACGCGGCAAGTCGATGGTGATCATCGGCGCGGCGATGAACCACTGGTACCACTGCGACATGAACTACCGCGGCATCATCAACATGCTGATGATGTGCGGCTGCATCGGCCAGAGCGGCGGCGGCTGGGCGCATTACGTGGGCCAGGAGAAGCTGCGCCCGCAGACCGGCTGGACGGCGCTGGCCTTCGCGCTGGACTGGATCCGCCCGCCGCGCCAGCAGAACAGCACCAGCTTCTTCTACGCCCACACCGACCAGTGGCGCTACGAGAAGCTCGGCGTCGAGGAGGTGCTCTCGCCGCTGGCCGACAAGGCGGCCTTCGGCGGCAGCATGATCGACTACAACGTGCGCGCCGAGCGCATGGGCTGGCTGCCCTCGGCGCCGCAGCTGCAGACCAACCCGATCCAGGTGGTGAAGGACGCCGCCGCAGCCGGCCAGGACGCCAAGGCCTACGCCAGCGCCGCGCTGAAGAGCGGCAAGCTGCGCATGAGCTGCGAGGACCCGGACGAGCCGGCCAACTGGCCGCGCAACATGTTCGTCTGGCGCTCCAACCTGCTCGGCTCCTCGGGCAAGGGCCACGAGTACTTCCTCAAGCACCTGCTGGGCACCACGCACGGCGTGCAGGGCAAGGACCTGGGCCCCGACGACGCCAAGCCCGAGGAGGTGGTCTGGCACGACCAGGCGCCCGAGGGCAAGCTCGACCTGCTGGTGACGCTCGACTTCCGCATGAGCACCACCTGCCTGTACTCGGACATCGTGCTGCCCACCGCGACCTGGTACGAGAAGAACGACCTCAACACCAGCGACATGCACCCCTTCATCCACCCGCTCTCGACCGCGGTGGACCCGGCCTGGCAGTCGCGCAGCGACTGGGAGATCTACAAGGGCTTCGCGAAGAAGTTCAGCGAGGTCTGCGTCGGGCACCTGGGCGTCGAGAAGGAGCTGGTGCTGACGCCGCTGATGCACGACAGCCCGGCCGAGCTGGCCCAGCCCTTCGACGTGAAGGAGTGGAAGAAGGGCGAGTGCGAGCTGATCCCGGGCGTCACCGCGCCGCAGATGGCGGTGGTCGAGCGCGACTACCCGAACGTCTACAAGCGCTTCACCGCGCTCGGGCCGCTGATGACCAAGGTGGGCAACGGCGGCAAGGGCATCGCCTGGAACACGCAGGACGAGGTGAAGCAGCTCGCCGAGCTGAACGGCGTGGTCAGCGAGCCCGGCGCCACCTGCGGCATGCCGAAGATCGAGAGCGACATCGACGCCTGCGAGGTGGTGCTGCAGCTCGCGCCCGAGACCAACGGCCACGTGGCGGTGAAGGCCTGGGAGGCGCTGTCCAAGGCCACCGGCCGCGAGCACGCGCACCTGGCGCTGCACCGCGAGGACGAGAAGATCCGCTTCCGCGACATCCAGGCCCAGCCGCGCAAGATCATCAGCTCGCCGACCTGGTCCGGCCTCGAGTCCGAGAAGGTCTCGTACAACGCCGGCTACACCAACGTGCACGAGCTGATCCCCTGGCGCACGCTCACCGGGCGCCAGCAGTTCTACCAGGACCACCCCTGGATGCGCGCCTTCGGCGAGGGCTTCGTCAGCTACCGCCCGCCGGTGGACCTGAAGACGACCGCGGGCATCCACGGCATCAAGGGCAACGGCAACACCGAGATCCTGCTGAACTTCATCACGCCGCACCAGAAGTGGGGCATCCACAGCACCTACAGCGACAACCTGCTGATGCTGACGCTCAACCGCGGCGGCCCGGTGATCTGGCTCTCGGAGGACGACGCGAAGCGGGCCGGCATCGTCGACAACGACTGGGTCGAGCTGTTCAACATCAACGGTGCGATCGCGGCGCGCGCGGTGGTCAGCCAGCGCGTCAATCCGGGCATGGTGCTGATGTACCACGCGCAGGAGAAGATCATCAACACGCCGGGCTCGGAGATCACCGGCACGCGCGGCGGCATCCACAACTCGGTGACCCGCATCGTGCTCAAGCCCACGCACATGATCGGCGGCTACGCGCAGCTGAGCTACGGCTTCAACTACTACGGGACCATCGGCACCAACCGCGACGAGTTCGTCGTGGTGCGCAAGATGAACAAGGTCGACTGGCTCGACACGCCCGTGAACCAGACGCAAGGAGTGTCGGCATGAAGATCCGCGCACAGATCGGCATGGTGCTGAACCTGGACAAGTGCATCGGGTGCCACACCTGCTCGGTGACCTGCAAGAACGTCTGGACCAGCCGCAAGGGCATGGAGTACGCCTGGTTCAACAACGTCGAGACCAAGCCCGGCATCGGCTACCCGAAGGAGTGGGAGAACCAGGACAAGTGGAACGGCGGCTGGGTGCGCAACGCCGACGGCTCGATCCAGCCGCGCCAGGGCGCGAAGTGGAAGCTGCTGATGCGCATCTTCGCGAACCCGAACCTGCCGCAGATCGACGACTACTACGAACCCTTCACCTTCGACTACGAGCACCTGCAGACGGCGCCCGAGATGAAGGCGGCGCCCACCGCGCGCCCGCGTTCGCTCATCACCGGGCAGCGCATGGAGAAGATCGAGTGGGGCCCGAACTGGGAGGAGATCCTCGGCGGCGAGTTCTCCAAGCGCTCGAAGGACAAGAACTTCGACGAGGTGCAGAAGGACATCTACGGGCAGTTCGAGAACACCTTCATGATGTACCTGCCGCGGCTGTGCGAGCACTGCCTGAACCCGGCCTGCGTGGCGAGCTGCCCGAGCGGCAGCATCTACAAGCGCGAGGAGGACGGCATCGTCCTGATCGACCAGGACAAGTGCCGCGGCTGGCGCATGTGCGTCTCGGGCTGCCCGTACAAGAAGATCTACTACAACTGGAACACCGGCAAGGCCGAGAAGTGCATCTTCTGCTACCCGCGCATCGAGGCGGGCCAGCCGACGGTGTGCTCCGAGACCTGCGTGGGCCGCATCCGCTACCTCGGCGTGCTGCTGTACGACGCCGACCGCATCGAGCAGGCCGCGAGCGTCGAGCACGACCGCGATCTGTACGAGGCGCAGCTCGGCATCTTCCTCGACCCGAACGACCCGGCCGTGATCGAGCAGGCGCGTGCCGACGGCATCCCCGACGCGTGGATGGAGGCGGCGCGCCGCAGCCCGGTCTACAAGATGGCGGTGGAGTGGAAGGTGGCGCTGCCGCTGCACCCGGAGTACCGCACGCTGCCGATGGTCTGGTACGTGCCGCCGCTGTCGCCGATCACCGCCGCGGCCAATGCCGGCCATGTCGGCATCAACGGCCAGATTCCGGACGTGCAGCAGCTGCGCATCCCGATCAAGTACCTCGCCAACCTGCTGACCGCGGGTGACACCGTGCCGGTGGTGCGTGCGCTCGAGCGCATGCTCGCGATGCGCGCCTACCAGCGCGGCAAGCATGTCGACGGCACGCCGGACCTGGCGGCGCTGCAGCAGGTCGGCCTGTCGGAGGCCGAGGTCGAGGACATGTACCGCACCATGGCGATCGCCAACTACGAGGACCGCTTCGTCATCCCCAGCACGCACCGCGAGTACGCCGAGGACGCCTTCGACGTGCGCGGCGGCTGCGGCTTCTCGTTCGGCAACGGCTGCTCGGAGGGCTCGAGCGACGTCTCGCTGTTCGGTGGCGGCAAGCGCCGCACCATCCCGATCAAGGCGGAGGCATGAGCATGAACCTCTTCGCTCCTCCCGACGCCCGGCTCACGCTGCGCGTGCTGGCCAAGCTGCTCGCCTACCCCGACGCCGAGCTGCGCGCCCACCTGGGCGAGCTGCGCGAGGCGCTGCGGGCCGAGCGGGCGCTGAGCCTCGCGCGCCGCAGCGAGCTCGAGGCCCTGATCGACCGCCTGGCCGCGACCCCGGCGCTGGAGGCCGAGGCCGCCTACGTCGAGCTGTTCGACCGCGGCCGCAGCACCTCGCTGCACCTGTTCGAGCATGTGCACGGCGATTCGCGTGACCGCGGCCCGGCGATGATCGACCTGATCCGCACCTACGAAGAGGCCGGCCTGCTGTTCGGCCCCGACGAGCTGCCCGACCACCTGTGCGTGCTGCTCGAGTTCGCCTCCACGCTGGCGCCGCGCGCCGCGCGCGAGTTCCTGGCCGAGACGGCGCACCTGCTCGTCAAGGTCTTCAGCGCGCTGCTCGGGCGCGGCAGCCCGTACGCCAGCGCGCTCGGCGCGGTGATCGAGCTGGCCGGCGAGAAGGCCCAGGCCGTGCCGCTGGCGAGCGAGCCGGCGCTCGACGAGGCCTGGGAGGAGCCGGCTGCCTTCGACGGCTGCTCCACGCAAGGCCAGGCCCGCCCCGGCACGCCGCAGCCGGTGCAGATCGTCCGCCAGTCCCCCCAGACTCATCAGACCCAAGGAGCCCACGCATGAAAGCCTGGCTCGACACGCTGCTGTTCGGCGTCTACCCCTACATCTGCCTCGCCGTGTTCCTGCTCGGCAGCCTGCTGCGCTTCGACCGCGACCAGTACACCTGGAAGAGCGATTCCTCGCAGCTGCTGCGCGCCGGGCAGCTGAAATGGGGCAGCAACCTGTTCCACCTCGGCATCCTGTTCCTGCTGTTCGGCCACACGGTCGGCATGCTGACGCCGCACTTCGTCTACGAGCCGTTCATCTCGGCCGGTGCCAAGCAGCTGCTGGCGATGGTTTCGGGCGGCCTGTTCGGCGTGCTCGGCATCATCGGCCTGAGCCTGCTGCTGCACCGGCGCCTGGCCGACGAGCGCATCCGCGCGACGAGCAGGACCAGCGACATCGTGCTGCTGGTGCTGCTGTGGCTGCAGTTCGCGCTCGGGCTGGCGACGGTGCCGCTGTCGGCCCAGCACCTGGACGGCAGCATGATGCTGGTGCTGGCCGAGTGGGCGCAGCGCATCGCCACCTTCCGCGGCGGCGCGGCCGAGCTGATGGCCGGGGTGGGCCCGGTGTTCCGCGCCCACATGGTGCTCGGCATGACGATCTTCCTGGTCTTCCCGTTCACGCGCCTGGTGCACGTGTGGAGCGGCTTCGGCACGCTGGCCTACATCGTGCGGCCCTACCAGGTGGTGCGGGCGCGCCGGCTGAACCTTCCCGCCGGACGTTGACACGGAGGCTGCCATGAACACGCACGAGAGCATCGACCACTGCACCGAGCTGCTGCGCCAGGAGGCGATCCGCGCCGGCCTGCTCGACGCGGCCGACCCGCCCGCCGCCGGCGGCGTGATCAGCGCCGCGGCCACGCAGGCCATCGAGGCCCTGATCGACCGCGCGGTGCAGGTGCCCGCGCCGAGCGAGGAGGCCTGCCGGCGCCACCATGCGGCGCACGCGGCGCGCTACAGCCGCGGCGAGCGGGTGCTGCTGCGCCACGTGCTGTTCGCGGTGACGCCGGGCGTGGACGTGGCCGCGCTGCGGCGGCGCGCCGAGGCCTGCCTGCTCGATCTGCGCTGCCACGACGGCACGCCCGGCGAGGCCTTTGCCGCGGCGGCGCGCTCGCTGTCCAACTGCCCGAGCGGCGCGCAGGGCGGCGAGCTCGGCTGGCTGCAGGCCGAGGACTGTGCGCCCGAGTTCGCGCGCGAGATCTTCGGCCACGCCGAGGTCGGCGTGCTGCCGCGCCTGGTGCACAGCCGCTTCGGGCTGCACGTGGTCGAGGTGCTGCAGCGCGAGCCGGGCGAGGCGCTGCCCTTCGAGGCGGTGCGCGGCGCGGTCGAGGCGGCGCTGCGCCAGCAGGCCTTCGCTACCGCGTTGCACCAGTACCTGCAGGTGCTGGGTGGAGCGCAGACGCCGCTCGTCCAGTAGGGCGCGCGATGCCCGACGAGCTGCTGCAGCGCCTGCGCCGCTTCACCGACCAGACCTTCCCGGGCGCACGCGAGCAGTTCCAGGACCTGGTGCGCGAGGGCCAGCACCCGACCATCCTGTTCATCGGCTGCAGCGATTCGCGCCTGGTGCCCTACCTGCTCACCGGCACCGGACCGGGCGAGCTGTTCATCGTGCGCAACGTCGGCGCCTTCGTTCCCCCTCACGACGGCTCGGCGGGTTATCACGGCACCGCGGCGGCGATCGAGTTCGCGGTGCTGAATCTGAACGTGGCGCACATCGTCGTCTGCGGCCACAGCCACTGCGGCGGCATCCGCGCGCTCTACGAGGGCGTGTCGGCACAGGCCACCAACCTGGCGGCCTGGCTGGAGCTGGGGCGCGAGGCGGTGCTGCCGGTGCAGGTGTCGCCCGAAGCACTGCGCCGCACCGAGCAGCGCGCCGTCGTGCTGCAGCTCGAGCGCCTGATGGCCTATCCGATGGTGCGCGCGCAGGTGGATGCCGGCCGGCTCGCGCTGCACGGCTGGCACTACGTGATCGAGGATGGCGAGGTGCATGTATTCGACGTGCGCCAGGGTGGCTTCGTGCCGGCCTCGCGCGCCGAGCACAGCGGCACCGGGCCGTATGCGCTGCCGGAGCCGGAGGCGCTGTTCAACGAGATCGACGCGAGCTTCGCGCCATCACATCAGGGCGCCTGAAGCCCGCGCCGCGCGATCGGCGTCGACATCACGATCGCGGTGCGTGTCTCGCCCCAGCGGTTGATGTCGCCGAGGAAGGCCTCGAGCGCCGCCAAGTCGGCCACCGCCACAGTCATCACGTAGGAGTCGGCCCCGGTCACGTGGTGGCACTCCAGCACCTCGGGCCGTGCGCGCAGGGCCTTCAGCAGCGCCTGCTTGTGCGGCTGCGCCGTGGTGATGCCGACGATCGCCTGCACCGGTCGGCCGGCGCGTGCCGGGTCCACGTCGGCGTGCACGCCGCGCACCACGCCGGCATCCTGCAGGCGCTTCAGGCGCTCGGCGGTGGCGGCGATCGACAGGCCGGCTGCCGCCGCCAGCGACTTCAGCGGGGCACGGCCGTCGGCCTGCAGGGCGGCGAGCAGTTTCCAGGCCTTGGCGTCGAGCTGCATGTTCCGGTGCGAGGCGCGTGGCGCCGGAAAAATCTCCGGCCGTCCGCGATCATCGCCGCAATGGTGCGCTGTGGCGCCGGCCGCGCCGGGCCTACAGTCGCCGCCATGGACCTGCTTGCCGTGTTCGCTTCCGCGCTGCTGATCGGCCTGTCGATCGCCGCGCCGGTCGGCCCGATCGGGCTGCTGACCATCCAGCGCAGCCTCGAGCACGGCCCGCGTGCCGGGCTGGCCACCGGGCTCGGTGCGGCCGCGGCCGATGCGGTGTACGGCGCCATCGGGGCGTACGGCGTGAGCTGGCTGATCGGCGCGCTGGTCGCCGCGCGCGTGCCGCTGGCGCTGTTCGGCGCCGGCTTCCTGCTCTGGATGGCCTGGGGCCTGGTGCGTGCGCCGGCGGCCGAGCGGGCCGCGCAGGCCGCGCCGGCGCGCAACGGCTGGCAGTACTTCGCCAGCACCTTCGTGCTGACGCTCTCCAACCCGGCGACCATCTTCTCCTTCATCGCCGTGTTCGGCACGCTGGCCGGGCGCAGCACGGTCAGCGCGCCGGGCACGATGGTGCTGGGCGTGCTGCTCGGCTCGGCGCTGTGGTGGTTGTTCCTGTCCACCGCAGTCGGCCGGCTGCGCGGGCGCTTCGACGCGTGCTGGCGGCGGCGTGTCAACTTCGCGAGCGCGGTGGTGCTGGCCGGCTTCGCGCTCTGGCAGCTCGCCTCGCTGGCCTGATCAGGGCCGGCCGGCAGGCGCGAGGCGGTAGCCGGTGCGCCACCAGCCCCAGGCGAGCGCCCCGAAGAAGGCCGTGAACAGCGCGCCGCCCCACCATTCGGTGATGTTCTCCAGCACGTCCTTGGCCGCCGGGTCGTGCCACACGAGCGGCAGCAGCACATGCGCGAGCCCGAGCAGCGGCAGCCCGGCGCAGGGCAGCAGCAGGGCGCGCGCGACGCCGTGCGCCTGCGCGTGCCGCACCCCCTGCGCGAGCAGCAGCATGCCGATGCAGGTGAGCCCGAAGTACAGCGCGGTGCCGTAGCGACGCATGAAGCGGTAGCCCTCGCCCTCGGTGCCGAGGAAGCTGCCGTACAGCACCAGGCAGACGCCCGCCGCCACGCCGAGCCAGGGCAGCACGCGCGCCGTGCGCGTGGCGCCGCGGCCCAGCGTGTGCAGCCAGGGCGCGCACAGCATCCAGCACAGCGCCTGCAGCACCGCGGCGGGCAGCAGCAGCGCGCGGAACAGGATGTTCGGCAGCCCGTGGCGCCCGGCGCGGCTGATCGAGACGCAGCCGTCGACGAAGGGGTTGCAGTCCGGGATCAGCCCGAGCCGCACCGAAAGCACGTAGGCCACCCCGGTGCCGGCCAGCGGCAGCAGGGCGGCCAGCAGCGCCAGCGGCCAGAGCGGCCAGAGCGGCCAGGGAGTGGGGGTGTTCACGCTGGCCCGCATTCTGGCGTCGGTTTCGTCACGCGGCCGGGCCGCCGAAGCGGCCGCAGGTTGCGCGAGGTCAAGCGGGCGGCGGCCCCGGAGCCCGACAGTCCAAGGCTGGAGGATTGTTCATGCCACCCTTGCTGCCCGGCGTCGTCGACGCCATCGAACCGCGCCTGGCCATGCTGCTGGAGCGCAGCGGCCTCGCGCCGCTGGTGCTGCGCGGGCGCCGGTTGCTGCCCATCGTGCAAGGCGGCATGGGGGTGGGTGTGTCGGCGCACAAGCTGGCCGGCAGCGTGGCCGCGCTCGGTGGGGTCGGCACCATCTCCTCGGTCGACCTGCGCCGCCACCACCCCGACCTGATGGAACGCACCCAGGGCCTGGCCACCGTGCCCGGCGGTGATGCCGCGGCCAAGGCGGCCATCGACGCGGCCAACCTCGAGGCCATCGGGCGCGAGATCGCGCTGGCGCGCGAGCGTTCGCAGGGCCGCGGGCTGCTGGCGATCAACGTGATGCGGGCGGTGGCCGAATACGCCGCCTCGGTGAAGAAGGCGCTGGAGTGCGGCATCGACGCGGTGGTGGTCGGCGCCGGCCTGCCGCTGGACCTGCCCGACCTCGCGGCCGAGCACCCGCAGGCCGCGCTGGTGCCCATCCTGTCGGACGCACGCGGCGTGCAGCTGATCGTCAAGAAGTGGGAGCGCAAGAAGCGCCTGCCCGATGCGATCGTGATCGAGCATCCGCGCCTGGCCGGCGGGCACCTGGGCGCGGCGAAGATCGCCGACCTGGGCGACCCGCGCTTCGACTTCGAGAACGTGATCCCGGCCTCGCGCGAGTTCCTCAAGAGCGCCGGCATCGAGCGCGAGATCCCGCTGATCGCCGCCGGCGGCATCCGCACGCAGGCGGACATCGCGCGGCTGCAGTCGCTCGGCGCCGCCGCGGTGCAGCTCGGCACGCCGTTCGCCGTCACCGAGGAGGGCGACGCGAGCGACGCCTTCAAGCAGGTGCTGGCCGGGGCGCGCGACGAGGACATGGTCGAGTTCACCAGCGTCGCCGGCCTGCCGGCGCGTGCGGTGGCCACGCCCTGGCTGCGCGCCTACCTGAAGATCGAGGACCGGCTGCAGGCCGTGGTGCATGCCAAGTCGCGCTGCACCAAGGCCTTCGACTGCCTGGCGCAATGCGGCCTGCGCGACGGGCTCAAGGGCTGGGGCCAGTTCTGCATCGACAACCAGCTCGCCGCCGCGCTGCGCGGCGACGTGAAGAAGGGCCTGTTCTTCCGCGGCGCCGGCGCGCTGCCCTTCGGCGACCAGATCCGCAGCGTGCGCGAGCTGATGGAGCGGCTGCTGACGGTGAACGCGGCGGTGCCGGCCTGAGGTGATGGGTCGGCGGGCCGAGCGCTGGGCCGCTCCCGAGCCGGCCCGCATCCCCTCGGGGGATCGACCGACGTATTCGTCGGGCGAGGGGCGGACATGACCGTGTGGGCGTCGATGCAGCTGGAGGCGCCCGGCCGCCCGCTGCAGCAGGTGCTGCACGAGCGCCTGCCGGAGCCGGCGCCGGGGCAGGTGCGCATCACCGTGAGCTGCTGCGGCGTCTGCCGCACCGACCTGCACATCGTCGACGGCGAGCTGGCCTTTCCCGGCCACCCGGTGGTGCCGGGGCACGAGATCGTCGGCCGCGTCGCCGCCCTCGGCGAGGGCGTGACGGGCCTGGCCGTCGGTGAACGTGTCGGCGTGCCCTGGCTGGGCTGGACCTGCGGCGAGTGCGCGCCGTGCCGCGCCGGGCGCGAGAACCTGTGCGAGAACGCGCGCTTCACCGGCTGGCAGATCCGCGGCGGCTACGCCCAGCAGGCGGTGGCCGACGCACGCTACGTGTTTCGCCTGCCCGAGCGCTACAGCGACGCCGAGGCCGCGCCGCTGCTGTGCGCCGGGCTGATCGGCTGGCGTGCCTGCACGATGGCGGGCGAGGCGCCGCGGCTCGGGCTCTACGGCTTCGGCGCCGCGGCGCACCTGATCGCGCAAGTGGCCGTCGCGCAGGGCCGCGAGGTGGCCGCCTTCACGCGGCCGGGCGACCATGCGGCGCAGCAGCTTGCGCGTGACCTCGGCGCGGCCTGGGCCGGCGGCTCGGACGAGGCCGCGCCTTTCGTGCTCGACGCGGCGCTGATCTTCGCGCCGGTCGGTGCGCTGGTGCCGCTCGCGCTGCGCGCCGTGCGCCCGGGCGGCACGGTGGTGTGCGCCGGCATCCACATGAGCGACATCCCGTCGTTCCCGTATTCGATCCTGTGGGGCGAGCGGCGCCTGGTCTCGGTGGCCAACCTGACGCGTGCCGACGGCGAGGCCTTCCTGCGCGTGGCCGGCGAGATCCCGCTGCGCGTGCACGCGGTGCCGTACCCGCTGGCCGACGCGAACCGCGCGCTCGCCGACCTGCGCGCCGGCCAGCTCAGCGGGGCGGCGGTGCTGGCGTGCGAGGCTCCACCCGGCTGAGCAGCAGCACCGCGAAGGCGACGATGGAAAGCGCCTGCAGCACGCCGGCCGCGCTGCGCAGCGTGGCCTGCTGCAGCAGCTCGGCCAGCGCACGCAGCGCCACCGCCGCGCTCATCAGCAGCACCGGCGCGAAGGGCCGGAAACCCGGCGGCGCCAGGCGCAGGCGCAGCAGCGCCGGCAGCACGATCGGCGCATGGCCGAACACCATCGCGAACACGAAGCCGAGCAGCAGCATGTGCAGCGGCCCGCTGGCGCCGAAGGCCGTGCCGCGCGCCAGGCCGGCCAGGCCCCAGAGCGCCGCCAGCGCCAGCCAGGCGTAGCCCAGGCGCAGGCAGCGCGCGGTGTGCAGCGTCCAGCCGGTGCGCACGAGGCCGGGGCGCACCGCCAGGTCGAAGCGCCACAGCCAGGCCGCCAGCGCGAGCTGCGCCAGCCACCACAGCGCGCCCGCGCCCGGCAGGCCCGCCGCGAGGCCCAGCAGCCCCAGGCCGTGCAGCGCCATCGCGCCCCCGTAGGCACGCCGTGCAAAGGCCGACAGCGGCACGAAGCGCGCCAGCTCGCGGCGCTCGCCGGCGATGGTCAGCACGAGGAAGGAGCACCACCAGGCCACCGCGGTCTCGAACGGCCGGTCGGTCAGCCACAGCAGCGTGCCGCCGGCCCAGGCGAGCGCGCCGGCGCCTTCGACGGCGGTGTGCAGGGCGCGCTCGCGCCACCAGACGCCGACGTAGGCCGCGCCCAGCACCAGCGCGGCGGCGAACCACAGCGCGGCCGCGACGCCGGGCTGCAGCGCCAGCGCGGCCAGGCTGCCGGCCGCAGCCAGCGCCGGCGCGGCCCAGACCAGGCCGCGGCGCAGCGCCACGGCGCGCTCGAGCGAGATCACGAGGCCGAAGAAGCCGCACACCATCAGCGCGCCGTGCAGCGCGAGCGGCGCGCTGGCCCGTTCCGGCAGCAGGTCCAGGCCGAGCCGCGCCAGCCCGCCGGCCAGGCCGCTGGCCAGCGTCAGCGCAGCCAGCAGGGCCGGCAGCAGGGCCGCGGCCGAGGGCCCGCGTTCAGGCGGCGGCATCGTCCCAGCCCAGGCGCCGGCGCGCCGCGGCACTGAGCCGCTCGGGCGTCCACAGCACCTCGTCGGCCTCGTCGATGTCGATCCGGCGGCCCGGCAGCGCCTGCGCGAGCGCGCGCTCGGCGTCCTCGGCGATGGCGCCGCCCATCGGGCAGGTCGGGCTGGTCAGCACCAGACGCAGCACGATGCGCTGCGGCTCGACGAGCAGGCGCTCGACCAGCCCGAGATCGACGATGTTCTCGCCGATCTCCGGGTCGAGCACCGCCGTCAGGGCCTGCAGGGCGAGTGTGTGGTCGTCGGGGCGGGGCGTGTCCATGGGCGCATGGTCGCGGCCTGCCGGCGACAGGGGCTTGACGACTCTCAAAACCATGATCGCCGCGCTTGCCGAGCATGCCGACCATGAAGACGATCGCGATCCGCCCGCTGCCGGCCTCGGCCCGGCCCGCCACTTCCTCCGCCACGTCCGTGGCCGGCGACCGCTGGCGCTGGCAGCGCCTGTTCGACGCGCCGCACCGGCTCGGCTTCTTCGCCGGCGCGCTGATGCTGGCGCTGTCCGCGCTGTGGTGGGCCGCCGTGCTGCTGGTCACACATGCCCTGCAGGGGCCGGTGCCCTGGGCCGTGTCGCGCGGGCTGGCGCATGCGCTGTGGTTCGCCTTCGGCTTCATGCCGCTGTTCTTCACCGGCTTCCTGTTCACCGCCGGGCCGAAGTGGCTGGGCCTGCCGCCGGTCGACACACGCGTGCTGGCGCCGGCGCTGCTCGCCTCGCTGGCCGGCTGGGGCGTGTTCGTGCTCGGCGTGCATGGCGCGGCGGCCTTGGCGGCCATCGGGCTGGCCGCGGTGGCCTGGGGCTGGGCTTCGTTCACGTGGCGCTTCGTGGGCCTGGTGCGCCGCAGCGCCGTACCCGACCGGCTGCACGCACGGGTCATTGCCGCGGCCTGCGTGGCCGGCGTGGCCGCGCTGGTCAGCGCCTCGGTCGGCCTGCTGCTGCAGCGCGAGGACGTCGCACGCGCTGCGCTGCAGCTCGGGCTGTGGGGCTTCGTCGGCGTGGTCTACGTGACCGTGGCGCACCGCATGATCCCGTTCTTCACCGCCAGCGCGCTGCCCTTCGTCGCGGCCTGGCGGCCGACGCTGCTGCTCGGGCTGTTCGTCGCGCTGTTCGTGCTGCAGGTGCCGCTGGCCTGGGCCGACCTGTGGTGGTGGCCCCTGCTGCCGGCGCCGGCCTGGGCGCGTGTCGCGCTCGAGGCGTCGGCCGCGCTCGGCCTGGCGGCGCTGGCGCTGCGCTGGGGCCTGGTGCAGAGCCTGGCGATCCGGCTGCTGGCGATGCTGCATCTGGGCTTCGTCTGGCTCGCGGTCTCGTTTGCGCTGGCCGCCGCCTCGCACGCGCTGCTGCAGGCCAGCCACGGGCAGCTCGGCCTCGGCCTGGCGTCGCAGCACGCTCTGACGATGGGCTTCTTCGGCTCGCTGCTGCTGGCGATGGCCACGCGCGTGGCCTGCGGCCACGGCGGCCGCACGCTGGCGGCCGACGACCTGGCCTGGGCGCTGTTCTGGGCCCTGCAGGCGGCCACGCTGCTGCGCGTGGCGGCCGCGCTCTGGCCGGCCGCCGAGCCGGCGCTGCTGGTGGGCGCCGGCCTCGTCTGGGCGCTGGCCGTGGTCGGCTGGGCGCTGCGCTACGGCCGCTGGTTCGGCCGCCCGCGGGCCGACGGCAAGCCCGGCTGAGAGTCTGAGTCGCGCGCTGGCGCGGACTATTCCCCAAGTTGGGGCGCATCAAGCATTCAATTTGATCAATCGAGCATAAATCTCTCAAGCGATCCTTTGTTGGGACGATAACGGCAGCGGTGGGCGCCCATCGGTGTCCCTTATTGCATTCCATCGGAGGTTGTTGGCGATGAGATTCGATCGATTCAGTGTTCGTTCGCGCCTGCTGGGGGGCTTCGGCTTCCTGGCGGGCATCGTGCTGCTGCTGTCCGCCGCGGCCATCCACGCACTGGCCGGCGCACACGCCAACTACGCCGACTACGTGAACGACGTGGCGGTCCGGCTGACCTTGGCCAACGACGTGCTCGATGCCACCAACGCCCGTGCAGTCGGTGCGCGCAACCTGGTGCTGGTGACGAACCCGGCGGACCAGGCGCGCGAGAAGGCCGCCACCGAGGCGGCGCACCAGAAGGTCGAGCGCAGCATCGCCGGGCTGAAGAAGATGCTGGCGGCGGACCCGGGCGTCGGCGAGCGCGAGCGCAGCCTGCTGGCCGAGGTGGAGCGGGTGGAGGCCCGGTACGGCCCGGTCGCGCTGAGGATCGTCGGCCTGGCAACGAGCGGCAAGCGCGAGGAGGCGATCGCCGCGATGAACGCGGACTGCCGGCCGCTGCTGACGGCGCTGCTGAAGGCGACGGACGACTACATCGCCGAGGGCACCGCCCAGAGCCGCGCGGAGGTCGCGCGCGCCGAGGCGGACTACACGCGGCAGCGCAACGGGCTCATCGTCGCCGGCGTGCTGGCGGTGCTGTCCGCGACGGCCCTGGCGCTGCTGATCACGCGCGGCATCACCCGGGCGCTCGGTGCCGAGCCGGCCGCGCTGGCCGCGGTGGCGCAGCGCGTGGCGCAGGGCAACCTGTCGCCGGTGGAGGGGGCGGCGCGCGCCTCGGCGGACAGCGTGCTGGCCTCGCTCGGCCAGATGCAGCAGGGGCTGTCGGCGGTGGTCACGCAGGTGCGGGCGGCGTCGGAGTCGATCGCCACCGGCTCGGCGCAGATCGCCACCGGCAACGTCGACCTGTCGCAGCGCACCGAGGAGCAGGCCAGCAACCTGCAGCAGACCGCGGCCTCGATGGAGCAGCTCAACTCGACGGTGAAGAACAACGCCGACACGGCGCGCCAGGCCAACCAGCTTGCCGGCAGCGCCAGCCAGGCGGCCGAGAAGGGCGGCACGGCGATGTCTCAGGTGGTCGCCACGATGCACGACATCAGCGAGAGCTCGAAGCGCATCGCCGACATCATCGGCGTGATCGACGGCATCGCGTTCCAGACCAACATCCTGGCGCTCAACGCGGCCGTCGAGGCGGCCCGCGCGGGCGAGCAGGGCCGCGGCTTTGCCGTGGTGGCCGGCGAGGTGCGCTCGCTGGCGCAGCGCAGCGCCGAGGCGGCCAAGGAGATCAAGTCGCTGATCGGCGCCAGCGGCGACCGCGTGGAAGCGGGCTCGCGCCTGGTGGGCGAGGCCGGCGCGACGATGGCCGAGGTGGTCGGGCAGGTCCGGCGCGTGGCCGACCTGATCGGCGAGATCAGCGCGGCGACGATGGAACAGGCCAGCGGGATCGGCCAGGTGAACGACGCCGTCACGCAGCTCGACCAGGTGACGCAGCAGAACGCCGCGCTGGTGGAGGAGGGCGCGGCCGCGGCCGAGAGCCTGCGCCAGCAGGCCGAGGGCCTGACCGAGGCGGTGCGTGTCTTCAAGCTCGCGGCGGCGTGACGGCCGCCGGGCCCGGCACGCTCAGGGATTGGTGTCGGCGCCGGTCGGGCAGGCCGTGCCGCCGCCGACGCGCCGGATGCGCGGCCCGGCCGGGTTCTGCGTGCGCGGGTCGTAGGGCGGCTGCGGCGGCTGGAAGCGCGCCAGGTGCTCGGCCAGCGCGTCGATGTCCTGCGCGCCGCCGAGCGCGTCGCGGCCCTCGGTGAGCACGCCGAAGCCGTCGCCGCCGCTGGCCAGGAAGCTGTTGACGGTCAGCCGCACGCGCCGCTGCGGGTCGGTCACGCGGCCGTCGGCCACCAGCGGCTCGCCGCGCAGCCGGACCTCGCGGATGCGCTCGCCGCAGGCGCGTGCGCCGTCCCAGCTGTAGTGCAGCCCGGCCGAGGGGATCAGCAGCCGCGTCGCGCCGGGCTGCTGCCCGCGGCAGCCGGCGAACTGCTGCTCGAGCAGCTCGCGCAGCTGGGCGGCGCTGAACGTCTGCGTCACCAGGCTGTTGCCGAAGGGCTGCACCGTGAACAGCTCGCCCCAGGTGACACGCCCGTCGCCCTCGCCGGCGGCGCTGCCGGCGTGCACGAAGCCCGGCTGGCGCACGCCGCCGCGGTTCATCAGCGCCGCCTCGGCGCCGCCGAGTGCCGCTGCGGCAGTGGCGGCCAGCTGGGCATCGGCGATCAGCTCGCCGGCCGGCATGTTGCAAGCGGGGTCGACGGCCTGCGCCGGCACGTCGGCGGCGATCGTGCCGACCACGCGATGCGCGAGCGGCGCGGCGAGCGCCGCATAGGCCTCGACCAGCGTACGCACCGGCGCGGCTGCCTGCAGGCCCTCGGCCGGGCGCTCGACGAGCTGGTTCTCGGCCTGCACCGCGCGCACGTCGCGCGTGCGCGGGTCGAGCTGCAGGTCGATGCGCGTCAGCACGCGGCCGAAGGCGCTCGCGCTGGTCACCGGCACCGGTCGCCCGGCCGCGTTGGGCAGCCGGCAGTTGTAGGCGGCGTGCGTGTGGCCGCTGATGACGAGGTCGACCGCGTCGTCGAGCCGGGCCACGATGCGCGCCAGCGGCGAGCCGGCCAGCAGGCCCTCGCAGCCGTTGAGCGCCGCGCGCGCGCCGCTCTGTACGCCGCCCTCGTGCAGCAGCACGACGATCGCCTCGATGCCGCGCGCCCGCAGCGGCGGCACCAGCGCGGCCACGGTGTCGGCTTCGTCGCGGAACTCGAGCCCGGCCACGCCGCGCGGCGTGACGATGCCCGGCGTGGCCTGCAGCGTCATGCCGACGAAGGCCACCGGGATGCCGTCGAACACCTTCACGCCGTAGGGCGGCAGCAGCGTCGCGCCGTCGGCGCGCTGCACCACGTTGGCCGAGAGCCACTGGAAGCGCGCGCCCTCGAAGGGCACCGGCGTGCCGGCGCCGGCGCCGCGGCAGCTGTTGGCGTCGCGCCCGTCGCCGAGCTGCCGGCAGCCGCCGCGCTGCAGGCGCAGCAGCTCGGTGGCGCCGCGGTCGAACTCGTGGTTGCCCACCGCACTGAACTCCAGCCCGATGCGGTTCAGCGCCTCGACGGCCGGCTCGTCGTGGAACAGCGCCGAGACCAGCGGCGAGGCGCCGACCAGGTCACCCGCCGCCACCACCGCGGTGTTCGCCTGGCCCTGCTTGAGCTGCGCCACCTTGGCGGCCAGCGCGTCCGCACCGCCGACCAGCGGGCGCTGCTCGGCCGGCACCAGGTTGTCGACCCCGAAGCGGCCGGGCGGCTGCAGGTGGCCGTGGAAGTCGTTCAGCGCGATCAGGCGCACCGGCACCGGCGCCGGCGGCGTCGTCACATGGCTGCAGCCGGCGGCCAGCAGCGTGGCGGCGAGGGCGAGGAGGCGCATGCGGGCAGTGTACGGAGCACTGCCGGCGCGGCCGCCACCCGGACTCAGCCGCCGAGGAAGCGGCGCCGGTAGGCCGGCGGCAGGTCGGCCAGGTCGAGCAGCAGCGGCAGGTCGGCGGTGCCGAAGTCCGGGTCCCAGGCGGGCGGGCCCAGCACCTTGGCGCCGCAAGCGAGGTAGCCCTTGATCAGCGGCGGCGGCCCGACCGCGAGGTCGGTGCGCAGTTCGTCCACCGGCAGCGGCAGGCGCGGGTGCACCCGCTGAGCGAGTGGCGCGAGGTGCTCGCGCTGCAGGTGCTGCCACAGGCTGGCCGCGCTGTGGCCGCCGTCGGCGATCGACATGCTGGCGCAGCCGATCATGTGGCGCAGCCCGTTGCGCTGCATGAAGGCCGCCAGGCTGGACCACAGCAGCAGGATCACCGCGCCGCTGCGCCAGGCCGGGTCGACGCACGAGCGGCCGAGCTCGGCGAGCGAGCCGCGCAGCGGGCGCAGCCGGGTCAGGTCGAACTCGGTCTCGCTGTACAGGCCGCCGACCAGGCGGGCCGCGTCGGGTGTCAGCACCCGGTAGGTGCCGACCACACGCGCCGGCTCGGTGTCGGTGGCGGCGCAGCGCACCAGCAGGTGCTCGCAGAAGGGGTCGAACAGGTCGGCGTCGTGGCCGTCCGGCGTGCCCGGCGGCGGGCGCAGCCGCGCGCCCATCTCGTCGGCGAACACCTGCCAGCGCAGGCGCTGCGCGGCGCGCAGCTCGTCGGCGTCACGTGCCCAGACGGCCTCCAGCCGCGCGGCGGCCGGTGCCGGCCGGGCGCCGGGCGGGGGCAGGGCGGCGGGGCGCCGGAGCTCGAGGATCTGCATGCGCGCATGCTCGCCGCGGCGCATGACGCCGGCGTGTCGCGCCGGCGACGGCAGCGTGACGCAGCGCTGCCGGGGGGCTACCAGGCAGATTGGCAGGCCGCCAGCCGCTCGCGCTGCGGCATCGAGAGCAGCCGATTGACCTCGGCGTTGTAGGCGCTGCGGTAGCCCTCGCTGCGGCGGATCGCCGCCAGGTCGAGCCCGCGCTGCTCGACGGCGCGCTGCAGCAGGTCCTGCCCCGGCTTGACGCTCTTCGCGTCGATCGGCTGGCAGACGAAGATCACGCCGTCGATGCCGCCGACCACCTGCTCGGCCGGCGCGGCGAGCGCGGCCGCGCCGGCGGCGGCGAGCACGGCGGCGGCAAGGAGGTGGGTGGGGCGCAGGGGCATGGCCGGGATCTCACGCAGCGCCGAGCATTCTGCCCGCGCCGGCGGCCCGGGGCTCCCCGCGATCAGGCGTTGGCGGGGCGGCGCCGGGTCGGCAGCAGGCGCTCGTCGTCGGGCAGCTCGGCTGCGCCGGTCATCTCCATGGCCATCTGCGTGCAGACGGCGCGGCACAAGGTGACGGCCTTCTGGTTCGCGATGCGGTAGTAGATCTGCGTGCCCTCGCGGCGCCGCGCCAGGATCTGCGCGCGGTACAGCGTGGCCAGGTGCTGCGACAGGTTGGGCTGCGTGGTGTCGATCTGCGCCAGCAGCTCGGAGACGTTGCGCTCGCCGTGGCACAGCGCCGAGAGCAGCTTCAGGCGGATCGGCGTCGACAGCAGGCCGAACAGCTCCGCGGCGGACTCGAACACCTCGTCGGCCTCGTCGCGGGCGCCGTTGCCGTTCGTCGCGTCGCTCATCGTTTCGCACTCCCGTCGAGCCGGCGCTCGAAGTGGTAGTGGTCGCGGTCGAGCACCGCGGCGACCGCGTCGACGTCTTCCGGGAACAGCCCGAGGTTGAGCTCGTTGCTGCAGTAGTCGACCATGCCGCGCAGGCGCGCGGCGTTGTTGATGCGGCCGGCCGGGCGGAAGATGGCCGAGCCGTCGCCGCCGACGCGGCGCGCATGGCACTCGGCGCAGCGATGCTCCTTCAGCAGCCGCTCGCCGAGCGCCAGGTCGGCACCGTCGAACAGGCGCTGCGGCGCCTGCGCCAGCGCCGCGCCGGCGCACAGCGCACCGGCCACCAGCAGCAGCCGCTTCATGCGGCGCGCTCCATCAGTTCCATCACGTCCTCCTCGAACATCTCGCCGGGGATGGATTGCTTGAGCCGGCCGCGTGCATCGACCACCACGGTCAGCGGCACCACGCGGCGCGCGCCGAGCGCGGCGCCGAGCGCCTCGCTGTCGAGCGTCACCGGGAAACTCCAGCCGCGCTGCGCCATGTGGCGCCGCACCGCGGCCGCATCGCGTTCGCGCACCGCGCTCAGCACGCCCGGGCCATGCTGGGCGATTGCGGCCCGGTACAGCTTCTCGACGTGCACGTTGTGGCGCTGGCAGAACGGGCAGGTGAGCGACCAGAACACCAGCACCTGCGGCTGGCCGGGCGTGGCCTGCCAGGACGTGCCGTCGAGCAGCGTCACCGCCGGCCAGCGCACCGGCTCGCCCGGCGCCGCCGGCGCGGCCCGCAGCGCCGGCGCCGTGGCCAGCGCGCCGGCGGCGATCAGCAGTTGGCGGCGGCGCGTCACTTCGACTCCTGTTCCATCAGCAGGTAGGTGTTGTACGCGTTGATCCGGTTGGCGGCCTTGAAGAGCGGCAGGCCCTCGAAGCGCGACCAGTCGGTGCGGGCATACGCCTCCTCGAAGGGCTCCATGTTACGCGCCGCCTCGCCCATCGTGCGGCGCAGGTGCATCAGGTAGTCGCGCGTCAGTTCGAGGTCGGCGCGCGCGCTGGTCGAGGCCGGCCCGTGGCCCGGCACCACCACGTCCACCGCGAAGTCGAGCAGGGTCTGCAGCGAGGCGATCCACTGCCGGCTGTCGGCCAGGCCGACGAATGGCACCCGGCCGCGGAACACCAGGTCGCCGGCGAACAGCACGCGCCGCGCCGGCACGTGCACCACCAGGTCCTCCGGTGTGTGCGCCGGGCCGACCGGCTGCAGCACGAACTCGACGCCGCCGAGGCTCAGCCGGGTCGGGCCGTCGATCCAGCGGTCGGCCTCGACCAGGCGGGTCTTCTCGTCGATCCACGGGAACAGCTCGTCACGGCTCGCCTCCAGGCGCCGCGCCGCGGTGTCGGAGTGCAGGTACCCGAGGGCCGCACGGTGCGCGATCACCTGCGCGCCGGCGGCCTTGAAGGCCTGCAGGCCGTAGATGTGGTCGGCGTGGTAGTGGGTCACGATCACGTGCGTCACCGGCTTGGGCGAGAGCGTGCGCAGTGCGGCCAGCAGTTCCTCGGCCAGGGTCGGCGAGCCGAGCGCGTCGATCACCACCAGGCCGTCGTTGGTCTCCACCACGCCGGCGTTGGAGATGAAGTTGCGGTTGGCGGCCGAACCCAGTGCCGACTGGCCCTGCACCATCCATGCGCCGGCGGCCACCGGCACCGGCACCGGCACCGGCCGCTCCTGCGCCGGGCTGGCCTTCGCCAGCGCCGCGGCCAGCAGCGCGGCGACCAGCACCCGCACCACGGTTTGCACGCTTCGATCGGCTCGCATAACAACAATACATTCGAATGCAGTGATATTTGAACGCCGAGTATGGTTCCAACGCAAGCGCATCAACCCGCAGACGCCGGCGGTCGCGCCTGAACCACAATCCGGCCCCGGACCCAGACGAGGAGACCCGTCCATGCCCCTTCGTTCCCTCGCGGCCGCGGCCGCCCTCGTGTGCGCTGCGCCCTGGTGCGCGGCGCAGGATGCGAACCTGGCGCGCAACCTCGCCGCCACCTGCGCCAACTGCCACGGCACCAACGGCAACGTGCGCGGCAAGGACGTGAAGCCGCTGGCCGGCGTCGCGGCGGAGAAGATCCTGGCGCAGATCGCCGACTTCAAGAGCGGTGCCCAGCCCGCGACGATCATGCACCAGATCGCCAAGGGCTACACCGACGAGCAGCTCAAGCTGATCGCCAACTACTACGCGGCCCAGAAGCCGGCCCAGTGAGGGAGCAGCCATGAACCACACAACGTTCTCGCGCCGCCGCCTGCTCGGTGCCGGCGCCTCGCTGGCCGCGGTGTCGCTGGCCGGCTGCGCCACCACTTCGGGCGGTCCGTCGATCGGCCGTGTCGTCGTCGTCGGCGGCGGCTTCGGCGGCGCCACCGCGGCGCGTTACCTGAAGCTGTGGGGCGGCAACGTCGACGTCACCCTGGTCGAGCGCAACCCGAGCTTCGTCTCCTGCCCGATCAGCAACCTGGTGCTCGGCGGCTACAAGCAGATCGCCGAGGTCACGCGCGGCTACGACGGCCTGAAGGCCGCCGGGGTCAATGTGGTGCAGGGCGAGGTGACGGCCATCGACGCGGCCGGCAAGACGGTGCGCCTGGCCGACGGCAGCGCGCTGGCCTACGACCGGCTGGTCGTCTCGCCCGGCATCGACTTCATCCCCGACGGCATCGGCGGCCTCGGCACGCCGGCGGCGCAGGAGAAGGTGCTGCACAGCTGGAAGGCCGGCCCGCAGACCGTGGCGCTGCGCCGCCAGATCGAGGCCATGAAGGACGGCGGCGTGTTCGTGCTGGCGATCCCGAAGGTGCCGTACCGCTGCCCGCCCGGGCCCTACGAGCGCGCCTGCGTGGTCGCCTCGTACCTGAAGGAGGCCAAGCCGAAGTCCAAGCTGCTGGTGATGGACGCGAACCCGGAGGTCCAGTCGAAGAAGGCGCTGTTCGAGAAGGCCTTCAAGGACCGCTACGCCGGCCTGCTCGAGTACCGCCCCAACGCCGAGCTGAAGGAGGTCGACGCCGCCGGCGGCGTGGCCAGGTTCGAGTTCGAGGACATCAAGGCCGACGTGATCAACGCGATCCCGCCGCAGCGCGCGGCCGACATCGCGGTCAAGGCCGGCCTGGTGAACGTCAACAACCGCTGGGCCGGCGTGAACTGGCTGACGATGGAATCGACGGCGCTTCCCGGCGTGCACGTGCTGGGTGACGCGATCTTCCCTGCGCCCACCATGCCCAAGTCCGGCCACATGGCCAACCAGCATGCCAAGGTGGCGGCGGCGGCGATCATCCAGCTGCTCAAGGGCGAGCCGGTCAACCCGACGCCGGTGGTGATGAACACCTGCTACAGCTTCGTCAGCGCCCGCGAGGTGATCCACGTCGCCTCGGTGCACCAGTACAACGCCGAGCAGAAGCAGCCGCTGCCGGTGCAGGGCGCAGGCGGCGTCTCGGCCGCGGCCAACCAGGTCGAGGCGCGCTACGCGCTGTCCTGGGCCGAGAACATCTGGACGGATTCGCTGGCGCTATGACGGGCGGCGGTGGCGTGTGCCACCGCGCCTCTCACATAGGCTCGATCTCGATCGCACGAATCTGGTCGGCAGCTGTTCGCCTCGAGCTGCCTTTGGAAGTCCGCTTCATGCGTTGAATCG